>CAUJHJ010000074.1 GCA_963204835.1 Pseudomonadota bacterium | reverse complement strand
CGCAACCTTGCCAAGGTTGAGGTCGCGAGTTCGAGCCTCGTTTCCCGCTCCAATCTTCCTCGGGTCCGCCGGCTAGGTGGCAGAGTGGTCATGCAGCGGCCTGCAAAGCCGTGTACGCCGGTTCGATTCCGACCCTAGCCTCCATGCCGAGTCCGCTAGTATTCCCTCATGCCCTGGTGGCGAAATCGGTAGACGCTACGGACTTAAAATCCGTTGACCGCGAGGTCGTGCCGGTTCGAGTCCGGCCCGGGGCACGAAGGCAGTGATGGAATTGCCGATAAGCCGATGAATCCATGGGGATTCATGTCTATGCCCGGCTGGCAGGCAGTTTCGCGCTGCAGCGCCGCAGTTTAGGATGCCGCCCCTCATGAGCGATTCGAGCGACAGGGAAAAGCTGCTCGGGCAACTGCGCATCGACCGCAGCGAGGACAGCGGGCCGGCCGGCGCCCGCTGGGCCGTCGCCGGCGCGGCGGCGCTCGCGATCCTTGGCGCGGGCGCATGGTGGTGGAACCGTGCGAATGCAGCCGTCGATGTGCAGGTCGCCACCGCCGTGGCTCCTGCGGCACAGGGGTCGGCCGCCGCGACCATCCTGCAGGCCACTGGCTATGTCACCGCGCGTCGCCAGGCGACCGTTTCGGCGCAGATCACCGGCAAGCTCACCGAAGTCCTGATCGAGGAGGGCGAGCACGTCAAGGCAGGGCAGGTCCTCGCGCGCCTCGAGAACGCGGCGCAACAGGCGGCGCGTGCGCAAGCCGATGCCCAGCTGGGCGAAGCGCGGGCGCGCGTCGGGCAGTTCGAGAGCGAGCTCGACCAGGCCCGGCGTGACTACGAGCGCCAGCAGGATCTCGTGGCGCGCAAGCTCGTGTCGGCGCAGGCGGTGGAAGCGGCGCGCACCCAGGTCGATACGCTCGCGGCGCAACTGGCTGCGCAGCAGGGATCGGTGCAGCTCGCACAGGCGCAGTTGCGCAGCGCGCAAGTGCAGCTCGACTACACGACGGTGCGTGCGCCATTCGCCGGCGTCGCCATCGCGAAGACCGCGCAGGTGGGCGAAATCGTTTCGCCGCTGTCCGCGGGCGGCGGCTTCACGCGCACGGGCATCGGCACGCTCGTCGACATGGATTCGCTCGAAGTCGAGGTGGACGTCAACGAGGCCTATATCAACCGGGTCGTGCCGGGCGGGCCCGCAGAAGCCGTGCTCGATGCCTACCAGGATTGGGTCATTCCGGCCCATGTCATCGCGATCATCCCGACGGCCGACCGCGGCAAGGCCACGGTGAAGGTGCGCATCGGGCTCGACCGGAAGGACCCGCGCGTGCTGCCGGACATGGGGGTGCGCGTCTCCTTCCTCGCGGAAAAAGGCCCGGATGCCACGACAGCAGCACCGGCCGGCGTGCTCGTACCGACGTCGGCGGTCGTGCGGGGCGGCGACGGCCCCGCCGTTTTCGTCATCGACGGGGAGCGTGCGCGGCGGCAGGCCGTGCAGGTCGGCGAGGCGCTCGGCGACCTGACGCGGGTCGAAGGCATCGCGGCGGGCGCCCGGATCGTGCGCGCGCCGACGGCCGACCTCGGCGACGGGGCAAGGATCAGGGAGGGCCGGTAATGACCGCACTGGTGGAAATCCGCGACGTCAGCAAGGCCTACGTTCGCGGGCGCCAGTCCGTCGAAGTGCTGCACCACATCTCGCTCGACATCCGGCAGGGTGATTTCCTCGCGCTGATGGGCCCCTCGGGCTCGGGCAAGACGACGCTCCTCAACCTGATCGGCGGCCTCGATTCGCCGACGAGCGGCAACATTTCGGTGGGAGGCAAGCGCATCGACCAGCTCGGCGGCACGGCCCTCGCGAAGTGGCGCGCCGCGAACGTCGGCTTCATTTTCCAGTTCTACAACTTGCTGCCGATGCTGTCCGCGCAGAAAAATGTCGAAGTGCCGCTGCTCCTGACAAAGCTCTCCGCCGCCGAACGCCGGCGCAATGCAGCCATTGCGCTCACGCTCGTGCACCTGGCCGATCGCGCCCACCACAAGCCGAATGAGTTGTCGGGCGGCCAGCAGCAGCGAGTCGCCATCGCGCGCGCCATCGTGTCGGATCCCACGCTGCTCGTCTGCGACGAGCCGACCGGCGACCTCGATCGCCAGTCCGCCGAAGAGGTGCTCGGGCTGCTGCAGGTGCTCAACCGCGAACACGGCAAGACGATCGTCATGGTCACGCACGACCCCAAGGCTGCCGACCACGCCACCCATACTCTGCACCTCGAGAAGGGCAACCTCGTGGAGCAGGCCGCATGAAGTACCTGCAGCTCGTCTGGGCCGCGCTCGCGCGCCGCAAGACGCGCACGGTGCTGACGATCCTTTCCGTCCTCGTGGCCTTCCTGCTGTTCGGCCTGCTGGACGGAGTCCGCGCGGCATTCAACGCGGGGGGAACGCTCGCCGGAGTCGACCGGATGGTCGTCTCATCGCGCTTCTCGATCATCCAGCCGCTGCCGGAGAGCCTCGTGGCGCGGGTTCGCGCCACCCCCGGGGTGCGGCGCACTACCTGGGCCAACTGGTTCGGAGGGTATTACCGGGAGCCGAAGAACCAGCTGATCATCTTTGCCGTCGCGCCGGGTTACTTCGATGTCTATCCGGACTACGGCGTGGGCAAGCCGATGCTCGAGGCCTTCGAACGCACGCGCACCGGCGTGCTGGTCGGCGCGTCACTCGCGAAACGCTTCGGCTGGAAGGTCGGCGACAAGTTGCCGGTGATGGGTTCGATCTTCCCGAACAAGGCGACCGGCGAGACCACCTGGCAATTCGACATCGTCGGCATCTACACGGCTCCCTCGGCGAAGTCGCGAGCGCTCGAGCAGCAGGTCTTGCTGCACTGGAAGTATTTCGACGAGGCGAACGCCTACGGCAGCGGCGACGTCGGCTGGATCATAGTGCAGGTGGCCGACCCGCAGCGATCGGCCGAGGTCGCGCAGGCCATCGATGCGCTGTCGGCCAACTCCGACCACGAGACGAAGACGCAGACCGAGCAGGAGTTCAACCTCTCGTTCGCGAAGCAGGTCGGCGACATCGGCCTCATCGTGACCGCGATCATCGGCGCGGTCTTCTTCACCCTGATGCTGTTGACCGGCAACACGATGGCGCAGGCCGTGCGCGAACGCATCCCGGAACTTGCCACCCTGAAGACGCTCGGCTTCACCGACCGCGGCGTGCTCGGCCTCGTGTTCCTCGAGTCGGTGCTGCTGATCGTGACCGGCGGCACGCTCGGCCTCGTGCTCGCGTCGATCCTTACGCCGATCGTGAGCGCGGCCAGCGGCGGGATGCTCGAGTTGCCGCCGATCGGCCTCGCCTCGTGGCTCACCGGGTTCGCGCTGATGGTCGCCGTGGGGGCGATCGTCGGCGTGCTGCCCGCGCTGCGCGCGAAACGACTGCGCATCGTCGATGCGCTCGCGGGTCGCTGAGGGGCCGTCGATGACAGCGATCGCGAATGTCCTGCGCCAACTGCTGCTGTGGACGCTGATCGGCGCATCACTCGCGCTGTGGGTGTTCGCGCCGGCGCCGCTGCTGCTCGGTTGCGCCGCGCTGATCGCCCTCTGGATGGCGGCCACCCGGACGGGCCGCCAGGCGGCGGCCGTCGCCTGGGTCGCCATCCTCACGCTGCCGCAGCGCCTCGGCGCCTCCTCCGTCATTGTGATCGGCATCGCCGGCGTCGTCGGCGTGTTGACGGCGCTGCTGGCCCTCGGCGGCGGGCTCGCCGCCACCTTGCGCGGGACCGGCAACGAAGACACCGCGATCGTGCTGCGCGGTGGCGCCTCGGCGGAACTCGATTCGGGCGTCTCGCGCGAGGATGCCAGCCTCATCCTGCAGGCACCGGGCATCGGCCGCGATGCCGATGGCAGGGCGCTCGGCAGCGCCGAGGTCGTCGTCGTGACAAACGTCAGGAAGAAGGCGACGGGGACGGATGCCAATGTCGAGATCCGCGGCGTGGGGCCGCAGATGTGGGCGGTGCGGCCCAACGTGCAGATCATCGAGGGTCGCGCATTCAAGCCGGGCCTGCGGGAGCTGATCGTGGGACGCGGCGCGCGTGCGCAGTTCGCCGGGCTCGAGCCGGGCGCGACGATCGAACTGAACTCGCAGCAATGGCAGGTCGTCGGCGTGTTCCAGTCGGGCGATGCGCACGAATCGGAACTCGAGGGCGATGCCGAGACGGTCGCATCGACCTATCGGAGGAACGGCTTCCAGTCCGTGACCGTGCGGCTCGCGGCGCCGCGGTCCTTCGACACCTTCAAGGCGGCCCTCAAGAGCGACCCGCGGCTCAAGGTCGATGCGCGCACCACGCGCGACTACTACGGCGCCCAGTCCGAGCAGTTGAGCAAGGTGATCCGCATCGTCGGGCTCGTGATCGCGGCGATCATGGGCGTGGGCGCGGTCTTCGGGGCCCTGAACACCATGTATGCGGCCGTCACCGCGCGGGCTCGCGAAGTCGCCACGTTGCGGGCGATCGGCTTCGGCCCCGTGCCGGTGCTCGTCTCGGTGGTCCTGGAGGCAATGCTGCTCGCCCTCCTCGGCGGGGCGCTCGGCGCCGCGATCGCCTGGCTGCTGTTCCACGACTACGCGGTATCGACGCTCGGCGCGAATTTCAGCCAGGTGGTCTTTCGTTTCGATGTATCGCCGGCGCTGATCGGCACCGGCGTGCGCTGGGCGCTCGCGATTGGCCTCATCGGCGGGCTTGCACCGGCGCTGCGCGCCGCGCGCCTGCCCGTGACGGCCGCGCTGCGGGAATCCTGAGCGCCCGCCGGCACACGGGGCAGGGTGGGCCCGGATGGTAGACTGGGCCGATGGCTGCGCATCGGCTGACCGGATCCTCCCTGCACGTTTTTCGAGGCGAGCGCCACGTGCTGCGCGGCCTCTCGTTCGACGTCGAGGGCGGCCAGTACCTCGAGGTCACGGGCAGCAATGGCGCCGGCAAGACAAGCCTGCTGCGCACCATCGTCGGCCTCGTGTACGCGGAGTCCGGCCAGGTGACCTGGAACGGGCTGGGGATTCACGCCGATGCGCGCGCCTACCACGCGCAACTCGCCTGGCTCGGCCATGAGTCGCCGCTCAAGGCGGATCTCACGCCCGCGGAGAACCTGCGCTTCGCCCTCGGCATCCGCCGCCGGGTGGCGGCCGCGGAGATTGCCGGCGCACTCACGGAAGTGGGCGCCGACGGCTTCGCGGATCGTCCCGTGCGCACCCTCTCGGCAGGGCAACGGCGTCGCGTGGCTCTTGCCGGCGTGATGCTCGCCGCAGTGCCGCTGTGGGTGCTCGACGAACCCCAGACCCACCTCGATTCGGCCGGCCAGGGACTGGTGGGTCGCCTGATCGAGCGGCAGATCGCGGCGGGTGGCATCGTCGTGGCAGCCGTGCACGCGCCGCTGCCGGTGCCCGAAGCGGGAACGCGGCGCATCGGGCTATCGTCAAAATGAGCGGAACCTGGCAGGCCGCGAGACTGGTGGTCGAGCGAGACCTGCGTCTCGCTTTCAGGAACCGGGGGCAACTTCTGCATCCGCTGCTGTTCTTTGCCATCGTGGCTACGCTCTTTCCACTGGCACTCTCGCCCGAACCGTCGCGATTGCGCGACGTGGCGCCCGGCGTGCTGTGGATCGGCGCGCTGCTCGCCTCGCTCCTCGCGGTGGAATTCCTGTATCGCGAGGACGCGCAGGACGGTACGCTCGAACAGTTCGCGCTCTCGGGCCGTTCGCTGACCTGGTTGTTGTTCGCGAAGACGGCCACGCACTGGCTGCTGTCGGGCCTGCCGCTCGCGCTCATGAGCCCGATCGCAGCCTACGCGCTCGCGGTGCCGCCCGCGGCCCTGCCCGGCATCGTCGCGGCGGTGTCGATTGGCACGATCGCGCTGAGCCTGCTGGGCGCCGTGTCGGCCGCGTTGACGATCGGCATCCGGCGCGGCGGCGCACTGCTGTCGCTGCTGACGCTGCCGCTCGCCGTGCCACTGCTGATCTTCGGCGCGCAGGCGACCGCGCGCGCCATCGAGGGCAGCGACATGGCCGCGCCGCTGTATTTCCTTGCGGCGTTTGCCGTCCTCGGCGTCACGCTCGCACCGCTCGCCGCCGCGGCGGCGGTCCGCATCAGCCTGGAGTAGGGAATGGACTGGACCTGGTTTCATCGCTTCGGCTCGCCACCGCACCTGTATGGGCTCGCCGGCCGCCTCGTGCCGTGGTTCGCCTGGCCGGCCGCGCTCGCGATCGCCGCCGGCCTCTACGGCGGCCTCGTGCTGGCGCCGCCCGACTACCAGCAAGGCGATGGTTTTCGCATCATCTACGTGCACGCGCCGAGCGCGTGGCTGTCACTGATGGCCTACACCTGGATGGCGGTCGCCGCCGCGATCGGCCTCGTCTGGCGCATGAAGGTTGCGCACGCGATGGCGGCGAGCTGCGCGCCGATCGGTGCGTGGTTCACGGTCGCCGCACTGTGCACGGGCATGCTCTGGGGCAAGCCCATGTGGGGGACCTATTGGGTATGGGATCCGCGGCTGACGGCGGAACTCGTGCTGCTGTTCCTCTACCTCGGCTACCTCGGCCTGCGCTCGGCGATCGAGGATCCGCAGCGCGCCGACCGGGCGAGCGCAGTGCTCGCGGTGGTGGGCGTGGTGAACGTGCCGATCGTCCGCTATTCGGTCGAATGGTGGAACTCGATCCACCAGGCGCCGTCTGTCATGAAGTTCGGCAAGCCCACGATCAGCTGGCCGATGCTGACGCCGCTGCTCATCATGTTCGTCGGGTTTACACTATTATTCCTGGCGCTGGTGCTGGTGCGGGTGCGCGGTGAGATCCTGCGCCGCGAGCGCCAGGCGCGCTGGGTATCCGAGGTGATCGCGGCATGAGCGGTTTTCTGTCGATGGGTGGTTATGCGTCGTCGGTCTGGCCTGCGGTGGCGCTGACATTCGGCATCATCGCGTGGAATATCGTCGCCGCGCGCCGGTCCTTCGCCGCGGCGCGCGCCGAAGCGCGGCGCCGCATTGCGGCCGGAGACCCCTCATGACGCCGCGCCGCCGCCGCCTCGTGCTGGTGCTCGCCATCCTCGCGGGCGTCGCCATTGCCGGCACCCTCGCGCTGCAGGCGTTTCGCGAGAACGTGATGTTCTTCTTCGACCCGACCCAGGTGGCGAAGGGCGAGGCGCCGAAGGGCGAGCGGTTCCGTCTCGGCGGCATGGTCGAGAAGGGCAGCGTGGTGCGCGAGCCGGGCAAGCTCGAGGTGCAATTCGTGGTCACGGATTTCCAGCGTTCGGTGCCGGTGCACTATGCGGGCGTGTTGCCGGATCTCTTCAGGGAGGGGCAGGGCGTGGTCGCGCACGGGAAACTCGGGGCCGACGGCGTGTTCACCGCCGACGAGGTGCTCGCGAAGCACGATGAGAATTACATGCCGCCGGAGGTTACGCGTTCGCTGAAGTCGCCCGCGCAGCCCGCGGGATCCGCGCGGCCATCGACGCCCGCCGTGGCGCCGCAGGGCTGACCCGATGCTGCCCGAACTCGGTCATTTCGCGCTGATCCTCGCGCTGCTGCTCGCTGGACTGCAGGCATTCTTCGGCCTCGCCGCGCCCGCCCTCGGCCGCGATCGCTGGCTGGCGGCCGTCGTGCCCGCAACGGCGGGCCAGGCCGTCATGGTGGCGACCGCCTTCGCCTGCCTCGTCGCAAGCTTCGTGCGTTTCGATTTCTCGGTGGCGTACGTCGCGCAGAACTCGAACTCCGCGCTGCCGCTCGTCTACCGGATCGCCGCCGTGTGGGGCGCGCACGAGGGCTCGCTGCTGCTCTGGATCGTGCTGCTCGCGTGCTGGACCGTCGCGGTCGCCTTCGGAGTCGCGCGAATGCCGGTGCGCTTCGGCGCGCGCGTGCTCGGCGTGCTCGGGCTCGTCAGCTTCGGCTTCCTGCTGTTCACGCTCGCCACTTCCAATCCGTTCCTGCGCCTCGATCCGGCCGCGCCCGACGGGCGCGACCTCAACCCGCTGCTGCAGGATCCGGGCCTCGCGATGCACCCACCGCTGCTGTACACCGGCTATGTGGGGTTCTCGGTCGCGTTCGCCTTTGCGATTGCCGCGATGCTCGAAGGGCGACTCGACCAGGCCTGGGCGCGCTGGACCCGTCCGTGGACGCTCGCGGCCTGGGCCTTCCTTACGCTCGGCATCGCGCTCGGCAGCTGGTGGGCGTACTACGAACTCGGCTGGGGCGGCTACTGGTTCTGGGACCCGGTCGAGAACGCCTCGTTCATGCCGTGGCTCGTCGGCACCGCGCTCATCCATTCCCTGTCCGTCACCGACAAGCGCGGCCTTTTCAAGAGCTGGACGCTGCTGCTCGCGATCGTCGCATTCTCCCTCAGCCTGCTCGGCACCTTCCTCGTGCGCTCGGGCGTGCTGGTCTCCGTGCACTCCTTCGCCGCGGACCCGGCCCGCGGCGTGTTCATCCTCGCCTTCCTCGTGATCATGATCGGCGGGGCACTCACGCTTTACGCCTGGCGCGCCCCGCTGCTGAAGTCCGACGCCGGCTTCGAGTTCGCCTCGCGCGAGTCGTTCCTGTTGTTCAACAACATCCTGCTGGTGATCGCGGCCGCAACCGTGTTCGGCGGCACGCTGGCGCCGCTCATCTCGGATTCGCTCGGCCTCGGCACGCTGTCGGTCGGCCCGCAGTATTTCAACCCGACTTTCCTGCTGCCGATGCTGCCGCTCATCGCGCTCGTCGCGATCGGCGTGCATGCCAACTGGAAGCGCGGCCGCCTGCAGGCGCGCAAGCGGCCAGTGGTCGTGGCCGGCCTCGCGGGGCTCGCCGTGTCGGCGGCGCTCGTGTTCGGCTACTACGCCGGGCGTCCGGGGCTCGCGCTCGTGAGCTTCGCGCTCGGGGCGTGGCTGGTGCTGTCCTCGCTCGTCGATCCGGTCGACCGGTTGCGGCGCGGCCTGACCCTGCCGCGCGCGATCGTCGGCATGACCCTCGCGCACGTCGCGCTGGGCGTGTTCGTGATCGCCATCACCGCCGTGGAAACCTATACGGCCGAGCGCGACATCGCACTCGCGCGCGGCGAGACCGCGCACGTGGGTGGCTTCGACTTCCGCTTCGAGGGGATCGACGCGATCGAAGGGCCCAACTACGACGGCGTGCACGGTGTCGTGCAGGTCCTGCGCGACGGTCAGCCCGTCGTGACGTTGCATCCCGAGAAGCGCCGCTACCTCGTGCAGCAGTCGGTGATGACCGAAGCCGCGATTGCCTCGCAGGCCGGGCGCGACCTGTTCGTGGCACTCGGTGATGACCTCGGCGCGGGCCGCTGGAGCCTGCGCATCCAGATCCGCCCGCTCGTGAACTACGTGTGGATCGCCGCGGCGCTGATGGCGCTCGGCGGGCTCATCGCGGCGTCCGATCGCCGCTACCGCCCGTCGCGCGTGCCGGCCGCGGAGCCGGTCGCGACAGGGCAGGGCAGCGCGGCGTGACCCGTTACCTGCTGCCGCTTGCAGCTTTCGCGCTGCTCGCCGTCGTGCTCGGCGTCGGTGTGCGCCATTCGAAGGACAAGGGCGTCGTCGCCTCGCCGCTCATCGGCCGGCCCGCGCCGCAGTTCACCTTGCCCGACCTGCTCGTCGCCGGCGCGCCTTTCGATTCGCGCCGCATGCATGGGCGATGGCATGCCCTCAATGTATGGGGTACGTGGTGCGTGGAATGCCGCGCCGAGCACGAAGTGCTGGTGGCCGCGCGCCAGGCGGGCGGGCTGCCGATCGTCGGCCTCAACTGGCGCGACGACGAGGCCGAAGCGCGGCGCTGGCTCGCGCAACTCGGCAACCCATATGAAGCCGTGCCCGTCGACGCGGAAGGTCGCATCGCCATCGATTACGGTGTCTATGGCGCGCCGGAGACCTTCCTGATCGATCCGGCGGGGGTGATCGTGCACAAGCAGATCGGCCCGTTGACCGCCGAGATCTGGGAACGTGACTTCCTGCGGCGCGCGGCGCGCGGGAAGGACGGGTCATGAGGCGCCACGCCGTGTTGCTGGCGCTCGCCGGCATGTGCGCCGGGCCGGCGTTCGCGATCGACACGACGCAGCTGCCCAACCCCGCGCTGCAGGCGCGCTACGAGGCGCTGACGCACGAACTGCGCTGCATGCAATGCCAGAATCAGTCGATCGCCGACTCGCCCGTGAGCCTCGCCGCCGACCTGCGGCGCGAGGTGGCGGAACAACTGGCGGCCGGGCGCAGCGACGACGACGTCCGGGAGTACATGGCTGCGCGCTATGGCGATTTCATCCTGTTCCGGCCGCGCATGTCGGCGCGCACGGCGTGGCTGTGGTCGCTCCCGGGACTGCTGTTGATCGGCGGCGCGATCGTCGCCTGGCGCATCGTGCGCCAGCGCGCGGCGCTCGCGGCCAACGATCCCGACTTCAACGGCGACGAACTGGACCGCTGATGCTGCTGTTTGCGACCCTCGCGGCCACCCTTGCCGTGCTCGCCATTGCGCTCGTCGCGGCGCCCCTGTTGCGTGGGGCAACGCGCGCGCCCTGGGCCGCGCTCGCCTGCACCGGCCTACTGCTGCTCGGCAGCTTCGGCCTGTACGCCACCTGGAGCAACTGGACCTGGCCGGGCGAGCCCAAGGCCGATACCCCGGTCTCCATGGTGGCGCAGCTCGCCCGCCGGCTCGAGCGCCAGCCGGACGATCTCGACGGCTGGCTGATGCTCGGGCGCTCCTATGCGGCGCTCGGCCAGGGACCGCTTGCGCAGCGCGCTTACGAGCGCGCCGACCGGCTCGCCGGCGGCCGCAGCGCCGAGGCGCTCGCCGGCATCGCCGAACAGTTGATCCTCCAGGATGACAACGCGCTCGCCGGCCGTGCCGGCGACCTGTTCGAGCGCGCGCTCGCGCTCGACCCGAAGGCTGGCAAGGCGCTGTTCTTCGGTGCGGTCGCCGCCATGCGCCGTGGCGAGTTGCCGGTCGCACGACAGCGCTTTGCGACCCTGCTCGATCTCGATCCGCCCGCGGAAGTTCGGCCGCTGATCGAGAAGCAGGTCGCCGCACTCGACCAGGCCATGGCGAAATCGGGCGCGACGCCGGCCGGCGCGGCCCAGGCCGATGTGGCGAAGGCTGGCGCGGCGGCGGTTCGCGTCACCGTGCGGCTCGCCGGGGCGATGGCGCAAGACGTGGGCCAGGGCGCACCGCTCTTCGTCTTCGTGCGCGACCCTGCCTCGCCGG
Source organism: Pseudomonadota bacterium (assembly GCA_963204835.1). GTDB lineage: Bacteria > Pseudomonadota > Gammaproteobacteria > Steroidobacterales > Steroidobacteraceae > CADEFQ01. The sequence continues at coordinate 8,701 of CAUJHJ010000074.1, read as the reverse complement.
GGCCGCCGCTGGCGGTGAAACGGCTGGCCGCAAAGTTCCCTGTCGAAGTCGAACTGACTGCTGCCGATGCCATGATGCCGAGCCGTGCCATCGCAGCCGGCCAGCAGGTGCTGGTGGTCGCGCGCATCGCGCGTTCAGGCCGGCCCGAGGCGGCGAGCGGCGATCCGTTCGGTGAGGTCCGCTATGATGTCGGGCGGGACGGCACACGGGAGATCGTGATCGATCGCGTGACGCCCTGACCGACCGCAACAGGGGCACAGGCGTGACACTCGACTTCGCGACATCGCCGGGCATCTGGCGCAGCTATGCGCGCATCGCCGTGTCGCGCAAGCCCGCAACGCTGCGCGCTGGCGCCTCGACGCCCCGGATCGAGGCGACACTCGCGCCGATCCGACCCGATCCGGCGCACCTTGCGCGCTATGCCTCGATTTGCGAGGGCCCGCGCACCGACGTGGTGCCGATCGCCTATCCGCACATGCTCGCCTGCGGCATGCACCTTGCGATGTTGTCCTCGGTGGCATTTCCGGTCCGGGTCCTCGGGCTCGTGCATGTGCAGAACCGCATCGTGAGGGAGCGCCTGCAACAGAGCGGGGAGCCGATGGCGTTGCGAAGCTGGATCGAGGGACACCGCGACACCGACCGCGGGCAGGAGTTCGATCTCGAGACCGAAGGCCGCGTCGCGGACCGCGTGATCTGGCGCGAGACCTGCACCTTCCTCGCGCGCCGGCGCGGGCGGCCCTCCCGCCAGGAAATCGACAGGGCGCGCGACGCGGCGCTCGCCGGCAACGGCGAAGCGGCGTCGACGGGATTCGCGGCGCCCGCGGACCTCGGCCGCCGTTACGCCAGCGTGTCGGGTGACTACAACCCGATCCACCTCGCCGATTTCACCGCGCGGCCCTTCGGATTCCGCAAGGCGATCGCGCACGGGATGTGGTCGCTGGCGCGTTGCGCGGCGGAACTGGGCGAGGCCGGCATGGCGGGGCCCACCACGCTGGACGTCATTTTCAGGATGCCGGTCTACCTGCCGGCGTGGGTCATCCTCGAGAGCCGCGGCGATGGCTCAGGCGCGACGTTCGCGCTCAAGGATTCCGCCGGCAGCAAGCCTTACCTCACCGGCGAATTGCGGACCGCTGGCGCATGACGGACGCGAGCGGGCGACCCGCATGCCGGCTCAGGCATGGCCGGCCGCACGTGGACTGGCGCGCGATCGCACGGTTCGCGGCGCCGCTCATGGCGACCAACGCCATCCAGGCGCTGCTGAACCTCACCGACACCTGGTTCATCGGGCGCCTGTCCACCGACGCGCTCGCCGCGATGGGCGCCATCTACTGGGTGATGACCTGCGCGATCCTGGTGCTCGGCGGCGTGGGCTTTGCGGTGCAGACATTCGTCGCCCAGGCCTTCGGCTCGCGGCGTCGCGCCCGGGCTTCGCAGGCCGCCTGGTGCGGGCTCTGGTCGGCGCTGGCGACCTGGCCGGTCTTCCTGCTGCTCGCCTGGGCCGGGCCATCCGTGCTCGCGCCGTTCCACCTCACGCCCGCGATCGAGCGGCTCGCGCTCGAGTACTGGGAGCCGCGCATGTGGGGTGCCCCCCTGGGCCTCGCCACCTGGGCGCTGACGGGCTTCTTCACGGGTGTCGGCGCGACGCGCACGACATTCGCCGTGGCCAGCGTGACGGTGATCGCGAACGTGCCCGCCAACGAGTACTTCATGTTCGGGCTCGACCTCGGCATGGCGGGGGCGGCGTGGGGAACGAACGCCGCGCAGCTCGCCGGCCTGCTGCTCGCCCTCGCGGTGCTGCTGTCGCCGGGCCACCGTCGCGAGTTCCGCGCGCACCTCACCTGGCGTCCCGACTTCGGGCAGATCCTGAGGCAACTCCGGATCGGCTTGCCCGTGGGAGTGATGTACGGTGCCGACGTGCTCGGCGTCGCGCTGTTCCAGTTGATGATTGCGCAGACAGGCAACAGCGCCGCCGCGGCCACCCAGGTCGTGATCATGCTGACTTCGCTCGCCTACCTGCCGGCCATCGGCATCGCCTCGGCCGGCACCACCTTCGTCGGGCAGTCGATCGGCGCGGGCGATCGCGAGTGGGCGCGCCACGTCGGCAATGCGGTGATCGCGATCTGCCTCGGTTTCATGGCCTGCATGGCCATGCTGATCCTGGCCGGCGGCCGTTGGCTGCTGCCCGTCTTCGTGCCGCCGATCGATGCCGCTGCGCGTGAGGCGGTCGCGGTCGGGCTGCTCGTGCTGTGGCCGGCCGCGGCTTACCAGGCCTTCGACGGGCTCTATTTCGGGTCGGCATCCGCGCTGCGCGGCGCGGGCGACACGCGAGTGCCCGCCATCACCGCGCTGCTGCTGTCGTGGTTCTTCTTCGTGCCGCTCGCGCACACGCTGGTGTTCGCGCGGGGGCAGGGCTGGATCGACGGCTTGCCGCAGGCCGGGCTCGGTGCACTCGGCGGCTGGCTCGCGCTGATGAGCTACGCGATGCTGCTCGGCCTCGTCATGCTCGCGCGCTGGCGGTCGGGGCGCTGGCGCGCCCTCACGCTCGCGCCCGGAAGCTGAGCAGGGCGATGAAGCCACCCAGCATCCCGCCGAGGTGCGCGAAGTGGGCGACCCCCGGCTGGGTGCCGGTCAGTCCCATGGTCAGCTCGAGCGCGCCGTAGAGCGTCACGAAGAGCCAGGCCGGCATCGGGATCGGCGGGAAGATCAGCATCAGCTTGCGGCGCGGGAACAGCACCGCGTATACGAGCAGCAGCCCGAAGACCCCGCCGGATGCGCCGACGGTCGGGTAGTCGCCGCCGCTCAGGCCCGCGACGAGCAATTGCGCGATGGCGGCGAACACGATGCTCGAGAAGTACAGGAACAGGAACCTGCGCGCCCCCCAGTAGCGCTCGAGCTCGCTGCCGAACATGTAGACGGCGAACATGTTGAAGAACAGGTGCGTCGGGCTGCCGTGCAGGAAGGCGTAGCTGAGCACCTGCCAGGGCTCGAAATACGGCCCGAGCGGCCAGAGCGCAAAGGGCATCAGCGCCGGCTCCGCGACCGTCTGCAGCAGGTAGATCGCGGCGGTGGCAATCAGGATCGCACGGGTTACGGGCGCCATCCGAGCACTCCTACAAGCACGAAGAAACCGGTGACATAGGCGAGCGCGACGAACCATCCGTGTCGCAGCCAGGCGCCGACGGAGCGCGCCTGGGGGAAGCGGTTCGAGATCGCGACACCCGCCGATGAGCCGAACCAGATCATCGACCCGCCGAAGCCCACCGCGTACGCGAGCACGCCCCAATCGTAGCCGCCCTGTTCGAGCGCGAGCTTCGTGAGCGGGATGTTGTCGAACACGGACGACACGAAGCCGATGCCGAGGGCGCTCAGCCACGTGGGCGCCGGCAGTTCCTCCACCGGCATCAGCGATGCGCAGGCGACGAGCGCCAGCAGGAAGAGGCTGCCCTTCGCGGTCGCCGGCAGCACGTCCCAGGCGGGCCGCCGCCAGGCGGCGGTGGCGAGCAATGCGACCCAGACCGCCGCGCCGAGGAACGGAAAGCGCGCGGCGAGCCCGGCGTGCCACAGGTTCATGTACAGGTTGGCCGCGACCGCCGCGAGCAGGATCACGGCGACAATGGTCGCGTGCGCCCAGTCGATCGTGAGCGCGGCCGGCGGATCGCGCCGGATCGGCGCATGGCGCTGCTGCACGCGGGCCGCGGGAATGGCGAACACGAGGAAGGCGGCGCCGGCCGCGACATAGGCATGCAGCACCTGGATCGCGGGCACGCCCTCGATCCACATCATGGTGGTGGTCGTGTCGCCGATCACGCTGCCCGAGCCGCCCGCGTTCGACGCCGCGACGATCGCGGCAAGATAGCCGATATGCACGCGCTCGCGGTACACGCTCGCCGCCATCGAGCCGCCGATGATGGCGGCGGCAATGTTGTCGAGGAAGCTCGACAGAACGAACACGATGGCGAGCAGGGCGACGCCGCCTTTCCAGTCGTCGGGCAGCAGCGCGGGCAGCGCCTCGGGAATCCGGCTGTCCTCGAAGTGCCGCGCGAGGAGCGCGAAACCCATGAGCAACGCGAAGAGGTTCGACAGGACGACCCATTCGGCCGCAAAGTGCGCGCCCAGCCCCGCGAACCCGGCGCCTTCGTGGAAACCGCCCGTCGCGAGCTTGTAAATCACGATGGCGGCGAGCCCGGCAAGGGCCACTTCGAGGGTGCGGCGGTGGAAGAGCGCGACGCCGGCGAGCGTCAGCGCGAACAGGACGAACTCCATGCATAATGATCGCATGAGAGCACTGGTGAAGGCGAAGGCCGAGCCCGGGATCTGGATGCAGGACGTTCCCGAGCCCACGATCGGCCACAACGACGTGCTGATCCGCATGCGCAAGACCGCGATCTGCGGCACCGACATGCACATCTACAAGTGGGACGACTGGGCCCGCCGCAACATCAAGGTGCCGATGGCGGTCGGCCACGAGTACTGCGGCGAAATCGTCGAGATGGGCAGCGAAGTGCGCGGCTTCGAGATCGGCGACCGGGTTTCCGGCGAAGGCCACCTGACCTGCGGCCATTGCCGCAACTGCCGCGCCGGGCGGCGCCATCTCTGCCGCAACACCGTGGGTGTCGGCGTGAACCGGCCCGGCTGCTTCGCCGAATACATGTCGCTGCCCGCCGTCAACGTGTTCAAGCTGCCGCCGGCGATCGAGGACGACATCGCCTCGATCCTCGACCCCTTCGGCAACGCCACCCACACGGCTTTGTCGTTCGGGCTCGTCGGCGAGGACGTGTTGATCACGGGCGCCGGGCCGATCGGCATCATGGCGGTGGCGATCGCGCGCTTCGCCGGCGCGCGCCATGTCGTCATCACCGACGTCAACGACTACCGCCTCGCGCTGGCGCAACGCCTCGGGGCCTCGCGGGTGGTCAATGTCGCGCGCGAATCGCTCGATGGGGCCATGCAGTCGCTCGGCATGGTGGAGGGCTTCGATGTCGGCATGGAGATGTCGGGCAACCCGGCCGCCTTCCGCGACATGCTGCGCACCATGCACCACGGCGGCAGCATCGCGATGCTCGGCATCATGCCGGATGGCACCGGCATCGACTGGGACCAGGTGATATTCAAGGGCCTCATGCTGAAGGGCGTGTACGGCCGCGAGATGTTCGAAACCTGGTACAAGATGGCGAGCATGCTGCAGAGCGGCCTCGACATCCGCCCGGTCGTGACCCATCGCCTGCCGGTCGCCGGGTTCCGCGACGGCTTCGAGATCATGGGCTCCGGCCAGTCGGGCAAGGTGATCCTCGACTGGTCGGCCTAGCCGGGGCCTGCCTCCCAGGGTTCGCCGTCACGGAACGCCTTGCGCAGGTGCTCGATGATCACCCGCACCTTGCGTGACGGGTGGCGTGAAAGCGGATACAGCGCCCAGATGAACTGGCCGAGCGGTCGCAGGCCCGGCGCCGCATCCACGAGCGTACCGGCGCGCAAGGCGTCGGCGACGACGAAGCCCGGCAGCACCGCGAGCCCGAGGCCGGCGATGGCCGCCTCGCGCATTGCCTCGCCGTTGTTGATCACGATTCGGCAGCGGGCATCCACCGTGCGCGGCTCGGCGTCCTTGCGCAGCGGCTCGAATTGCCAGACCCGATCGGCCGGCAGCAGCGAGTAGCCGATCGTCGAGTGGCGGGGCAGCTCGTCGAGTGCTTCGAGCGGGCCATGTTGGGCGAGGTAGGCCGGGCTCGCGCAAACCAGCACGCGCGCGCGGGCAAGCCGCTTCGCGACGAGGCTCGCATCGACGACGCGCGCGGCACGGATGCCGAGGTCGTAGCCGCCGGCCAGCAGGTCGATCCGGCGGTCGTCGAGGTCGAGCGTGACGGACAGTTGCGGATGTTCGCGCAGCAGCGGGAAGAGGGCGGGCCCGAGCCAGCGCGCGCCGAAGCTCATTGGCGCGGCGATGCGCAGCAGGCCGGCGAGGGCGCCTTCCTCCTCGGTCACGGATTCGGCGGCGGCATCGAGCTGTTCGAGCACGGCGCGCGAGCGCTGGTAGAAGTCGACCCCGCGGTCGGTGGGGACTACGCCCTGCGCGGAGCGATGCAGTAGCGTCGCGCCGAGCGCGCGCTCGAGCCGTTTCAGCCGCTCGCTGACCACCGACTTCGCGAGGTTGAGGCGCAACGCGCCGGCACTCACCCCACCGGCCTCGACCACGGCGAGGAAGGTCTCGATGTCCTCCAGCTTGTACTCCATCGTTCGATTCTACCGAACGGCACTTTCGGTGGCAGGTGGCTGGAAGCAGGCGTTTGGGGGCGTACATTGCCACCCATGGAACACGTCAGACAGGATCTTTCCGGTACGCGCGAGGCCCGCCAGCTCGTGCGCGGTCAACCCACCAGCGACGGCGACGGCGTGAAGCTCACGCGGGTCATCGGCGGGCGCTCGCTCGCCGACCTCGATCCCTTCCTGCTGCTCGACGAGTTCGGCTCCGAGTCCTCGGCCGACTACATCGGTGGCTTCCCGAGCCACCCCCATCGCGGCTTCGAGACCGTCACCTACATGCTTGAGGGGCGCATGCGCCACCGTGACAACCAGGGCAACGAGGGCCTGCTCGTGCCCGGCAGCGTGCAATGGATGACGGCGGGCCGGGGCATCGTGCACTCGGAGATGCCGGAACAGGAAGAAGGCCGCATGCGCGGCTTCCAGCTGTGGGTCAACCTGCCCGCGAAGGACAAGATGACGGCGCCGCGCTACCAGGACATTGCGCCGGAGCGCATCCCGCAGGTGAAGGGCGCAGACGGCTCGCAGGTGCGCGTCATTGCCGGCGACTATGCCGACGCATCGGGCCACGTGACCCGTGGACCGGTGCAGGGCATCGCGATCGAACCCCTCTACCTCGATGTGACATTGCCAAGGGGAACACGGTTCGAGCAGGCGCTCGCGGCGAGCCATGCGGCCTTCATCTACGTTTTTGAAGGCCAGGCGCGGATCGGCGGCCGCGCCACCGACGCGGTGCGCGGCGACCTGGCCGTGCTCGGCGAGGGCGATCGCGTCGTCGTCGCGGCGGAGGTGGCGGATGCGCGCTTCATGCTCGTGGCCGGGCGGCCGCTCAATGAGCCGGTGGTGAAATACGGGCCGTTCGTCATGAACACTCGCGCGCAGATCGTGCAGGCGGTCGACGACTACAGCGCCGGCAGGTTCGCATGAAGCTGCTCGCCATCTCGGGCAGCCTGCGGGAGGGCTCGCTCAACACGATGCTCGCGCAGGCGGCCATGCACCTCGCGCCGGCCGGTGTCGAAGCCGCGATCGCGACGCTGCATGGCCTGCCCCTGTACAACGAGGACCTGCGCACCGCAGGCATCCCGGCCCCGGTCGCTCAACTGGAAGCCCGCGTGCGCGAGGCGGACGGCGTAGTGATCGTGACCCCCGAGTACAACTATTCGATACCCGGGGTGCTAAAGAATGCCCTCGACTGGCTGTCCCGGCTCCCGCCGCCGCCACTGGCCGGCAAACCCGTTGCCATCATGAGCGCCTCGCCCGGTATGCTGGGCGGCGTGCGTGCCCAGGATCACCTGCGACAGGTCCTCTTCGGGCTCGATGCGCGCACCCTGACGCGGCCGCAGGTGATCGTCGGCTCGGCCGCGACCCGGTTTGGCCCGGATGGGCGTTTGTCCGACAGCACGACGGTCGGACTTGTCGAGGAACTAATGGCTGCGCTCGTGGGCGCTGGAGGAAAACTTGATGCACTTCATATCGAAGAAGGCCGCAATCAGCGGCAGTTTGTTCGCGCTGTGGTTGGCGGCGGCTTCCGCTGAGCCGGTCACTTACCAGATCGACCCGACCCACACTCATCCGAGTTTCGAGGCCGACCACATGGGCGGCCTGTCGACATGGCGCGGCAAGTTCAATTCGGCCTCCGGCACGATCGTGATGGACCGGGTCGCCAAGACAGGCACAGTCAAGGTGAACATCGACGTCGGGTCGATAGATTTCGGCAACGACAAGCTCAACGAGCACGCGAAGTCCGCTGACATGTTCGACGTCGCGAAGTACCCGACCGCAGTCTACGAGGGTGAGCTGAAGGACTTCGAGGACGGCAAGCCCGGCAAGGTCGTCGGCACGCTGACCCTGCACGGGGTCACGAAGCCCCTGACTCTCGAGATCGACGAATTCCTCTGCAAGCCGCACCCAATGGCCAAGAAGGAAGTCTGCGGCGCGGACGCGTCCGCGGAGTTCAACCGCAGCGATTTCGGCGTGAGCTACGGCAAGGCCTTCGGCTTCAAGCAGGAAGTGGAACTGCAGATCCAGGTCGAGGCGCTGCGAGCCGACTGACGCATCCCGCAGGAGGCGAGGTATTGAAGCCCGGTGTCGTACAACGCTACGACACCGGGCTATGCCTCGCCCGATATTATAATTACCATAATATACATTATGCGAAGTGGCATGGCGATGTTTCACTTCACGATCCCAACCTTCCGATGTTTGTCGGAATCGACAGCAGCTGATCGTCCTGGGTACAGGCTTCATCAATGGCAAGCACCCACGGAACGAGTACCCCCATGGCGAAGAACACGATCTGTCTCTGGTTCGAAACGGACGCCGAAGCGGCGGCGCGCTTCTACGTGGAAACGTGCCCCGACAGCAAGCTGCATGCCGTGCATCGCGCACCCGGCGATTATCCCGGCGGCAAGCAGGACAACGTGATCACGGTCGAATTCACGGTCGCCGG
>CAUJHJ010000073.1 GCA_963204835.1 Pseudomonadota bacterium | reverse complement strand
CGCCACGGCGCGAAGGCGCAGGAGCGCGGCGTGATGATGCAGGCGGGCATGGCGGCCGCGCAGATCGGCGCCGCGGTCGGCGGCATGGATGCGGGGCTTGCGAACCTCGCGCTCGGCGGCGCTTCGATCGGCCTGCAAATGGTGCAGATGAGGTACGGCCGCGAGCAGGAGCTCGAGAGCGACCACTACGGCATGAAGTACATGAAGCTCGCGGGTTACGATCCGTGGGGCGCCGTCACGCTGCAGGAAACCTTCGTGCGCCTCGCGGGCAGCAAGGGCGCGAAGCAACAGGGCTGGCTCGAGGGCCTGTTCGCCTCGCACCCGCCGTCGCAGGAACGCGTCGAGCGCAACCGCGCCACCGCCGCCGAACTGGGCCGCGGCGGGATCATCGGCGCGGACAGCTACGCCGCCACGGTCAAGCCGCTCCTGGCCATGAAGCCCGGCTACGACAAGTACGACGAGGCCGTCGCCGCCGCGCGCGGGAAGGAACTCGACAAGGCCCACGCGCTCGCCCTCGACGCGGCCCGCCTGCTGCCGAAGGACGGCCGGGCGCAGCAGCTCCTCGGCGACATCGCGGTCGCGCAGGGCAAGCAGAAGGACGCCCTCGGCTACTTCGGCAAGGCACAGGCCCTCAATCCCGACTATTTCGGCTCCTGGCTCGGTGCGGGCATTGCTTCCTACAAGCTCGGCGACAAGTCCGCGGCCATGGCCGCCTTCGAGCGCAGCGCGAAGCTCCTGCCGACCGCGGCATCGGCCTATTACCTCGGCGCGATCGCGCGCGACCGCGGCGACCGGGCTTCCGCCCTGCAGCATTTCAAGGCTGCGGCGGGTTCGAGCAGCCCCTACGGCAAGGAGGCCGCCGCGGAGTACGTGCGGCTCGACCTGCCGCAGAACCCGGGCAATTACGTCGCCGCGGGCGTGCAGTTCGACGCCGGCGGCAAGGCCTACGTGATCGTCGAGAACCGTGCGCCCGCCGCGCTCGCGGACATCGTCGTCACGCCCGTGCTCGTGGATGCCGACGGCCGCATCCTGCAGCTGGGCCGCGAGGTGCAGATCCGCGGCCCCTTGCCGTCCGGGCAGCGGGCGTCCGCCGCGATCGGCACGGGCAACCTCACCGCCGAACAACTGAAGTACCTGAAGGCCCGCGTCGACGCGGCGCAGCTCGCGCCCTGACGCGTGCGCTGGCGTGAGGCATTCGGCGGGCGCCATCGCGAGATCTTCGCGATCGCCGGCCCGATGGTCCTGGCGAACATCTCGCCGGCCCTGATCGGCCTCGTCGACACCGCCGTCGTCGGCCATCTCGGCGACGCGCACTACATCGGCGCCGTCGCGGTTGGCGCGGTGATCCTGAGCTTCACGTTCACCGCGCTCAATTTCCTGCGCATGACAACTACCGGCCTTGCCGCGCAGGCGGCGGGTGCTGGCGACGGGACCCGCCTGCGCACCGTCTTCGCGCAGGCGAGCGGCACGGCTCTCTACCTCGGCACCCTGTTGCTGCTCGTGCAGGTGCCGCTCGGTGCCTTCGCACTGCGCCTCATCGAACCGAGCGCGGCGGTCGCGGAGGCGGCGTGGAACTACTACGCGATCCGCATCTGGAGCGCACCGGCGGCACTCGTCAATTTCGCGCTGATCGGCTGGTTCATCGGCCTCGGCAATGCACGTGCGCCGCTCGCCATGGTGGTCGCGGCCAACGCCGTCAACATCGTGCTCGATCTCCTGCTCGTGCCGGGGCTCGGCCTTGCGGTTCGGGGCGTCGCGTGGGCCTCGCTCATCGCGGAATATGTCGCCACATCGCTCGGCGCCTGGCTCGTCGCGCGGGAGCTCGCGCTGCGGCCCGGCCGCTGGCTGCGCGCCGAGATCCTGCACCTGCGCAGCCTGCACGCCCTGTTCGCCGCCAATGCCGCGCTCTTCCTGCGCACGCTGTTGCTGATGTTCGCGTTCGCCTTCATGACGACGATGGGGGCGCGCCAGACCGACGCCATCCTCGCCGCGAACGCCATCCTCGTGAACCTGCAGTACCTGATGGCCTACGTGCTCGACGGATTCGCGAACGCGGCAGAATCGCTCACCGGCCGCGCCCTCGGCGCGCGCGACGCGGCGCGGGTCACGGCGATCGTGCGCGAATGCCTCGCCTGGACGCTGATCCTTGCGCTCGCGATCGCGCTGCTCTACGCGGTGGCCGGGCCGCTCGCGATCCGCATCGTCACGAACGTCCCGTCGGTGATCGAGGCGGCGCATAGGTATTTGCCGTGGATGGTGCTCGCGCCGCTCGTCTGTGCGTGGGCCTTCCTCTACGATGGGGTCTTCGTCGGCGCGCAACGCCCGGGCGCGATGTTCGGCGTGATGCTGGTGGCGGTCGTCGCCGTGTTCCTGCCCGTGTGGTGGGCCACGCGCGGCTTCGGCAACCACGGGCTCTGGTTCGCATTCACGGTTTTCAATGCCGCGCGCGGCTTGCAGCAGCACCTGATCTTCAGGGACTGGCTGCGCCGCGGCAGCCTGCTGGAGGTTCGATGACCCCGATACTGCAACGTGACCATCGCAGCGTGATGGGCCGCATTCTCTACACGAGCCGCAAGCCCGAGCGGCTCGGCCAGGAGCGCGGCCGCGAGTATTTCCGCATCGACACGCACGCGAGCGGCGCGCGTACCGTCACCGCGCACTGCGAGATCGACGACCGCCCGAGCGTGATGCGCGACATCACCTACGCGCTCGACGCCGACTGGATGCCGACCGACTGCTTCGTGCGCATCTCGGTCGGCGACCGGTTCACGGGCTCGGGCTGGTTCCGCTTCGCACCAAGCGAGGCCGAGTGCGAGACCTGGACGGCCGCCGAGGGGCGCGTCAGCCAGACGATGGCGCTCGCGACCCCGCTCGTGACCTTCCAGAACCATGCGATCGCGTGCGACGCCTGGCACCTGCGGCTGATCGACCGCGCGAAGCCCGGCGTCGTGCAGCGCATCCACCCGATGCTGCTGTCTTCGCCCGACCACCGCGGCGCCACGGGCCCGATGCTGCACTCGATCGGCGTCAACATCGTTTATGTCGGGCCGGAGAAGGTGACGGTCGGAGCGGGCACGTTCGACGCATGGCACTACCAGTTCGTGGCGAATGCCGAACTGCCCGAAGAGCACCCGCCTTACGACGTCTGGTGCACGGCCGACGGGGAATTCCTGTTCCTGAAGGGCGGGGTCGCGGGCTACATGCAGACCTGGTACGAACTGGTGGAACTCACCCGATCGTGACGTTCGTCGCATGTCGCGCCGAAGCGACGTAGACAATTCGTCGGCAGGGTTTACAATCCTTGCTGAAGGTAGTCCAGATTCTTCCCTAAGTGCTGGATTCAGCGCAGGTTCAGGAAACTGGTCCGAGACTTGCTCATGAACAGGTGTGGCGGCGAAGCATCCGGGTGATGCGGGGAGCGCACAACGGTTTACCGATAAAAAGTCGAGGCAGTCGGCGCGGGCACGGGTCCAGACGGCGGTAAATATTGCCGCTATCGGGAGCGACGAAGAGCGTGGAATGACACGCGGGCCTTCAAGCAATTGGCCGGGGCAAGACCCCAACGTTCCAGCCGTAAACGATTAAGTCCGTGTAGACGCCGCCCAACGCACACGCTCCAAGACGTGGGCGCTGGCAGCTGACAGCGACCGACCTCGAATGTGATCAGCGACTGCGGCCCCGCCTCGTGCGGGGCTGTTTTTTTCCGGGCCCAGGGCCAACATCCTTCATCATGCCGCAAGCCCGCCTGAAGACCGCCCGACTCTTCGCCGTGCTATGGCTGTGCGCCTGTGCGCCGGGCGTTGTCGGTGCCGCGGAAGACCCCTCTGCGCCAGCCGGCGCGCCGGACGCCGGCCCGGCCGACGCCGCCGGGGCCGATGCCGCCGCGATCGACGCCGGCATCGCGAGCCAGGAGCTCTCGGGCGACGCAAAGGTCCGGCTCGACGCGGCACGCGCTTCCGTGGTGCAGATTCGCGGCTTCTTTGACCGGTCCGCGTCGAGCGCGTTTCATGGCAGCGGCTTCGCCGTCGCCGACGGGCGCCGCATCGTGACGAACTACCACGTCGTGGCGCCGGCAGTGCTGTATCCGCGGCAGTACCGGCTGGAGTACCTCGCGAGCGATGGTCGCACGGGGCCCCTGCACGTCCTCGCGATCGACGTGCGCAACGACCTCGCGGTGGTCGCCGCCGATGACCTGCAACTTCCTCCCCTGAAACTGCGCGGCGAGATCCCCGCGCAGGGCGAGCGCGCCTGGTCGATCGGCTTTCCGCTGAACCTGGGCCTCGCCATCACCGAAGGGGTCGCGAACGGGCTGGTCGAGAGCAGCGTCGCGCAGCGCATCCATTACACCGGTGCGATCAACGGCGGCATGTCGGGCGGACCCGCACTCGACACGCGGGGCCGGGCGTACGGAGTCAATGTTTCCGTGGTCAACGGCCGCCAGCTCGTGGGCTTCGTCGTGCCGGCGAGGTTCATTCCCGCGCTGCTCGCGCTTGCGAAGGAGCCGCTCGACCTGACGCTGAGCGCGCAGCAGCTGCGCAGGCGCGTAGCGGCACAGGTGCTCGCCTACGAAGCCGAAGTACTGGAGGCAAGGCCCGGGCCGGACGGCACGCAAGAGATTCGCGGCTATACATTGCCGACGCGGATCGCCCGGCTAGCCGAGTGCAGCACGGTCGACGAGCGCAGCCCGCACGTGCGGCTGCGGGTGGAGACCGTCAGTTGCCGGATACCGGCGAGCATCACCGCGCAAACGGGAGTCAGCGTTGCGGGGCTGTCCGTGCAACACCGGATCCTGCGGTCGACGGGCGTGCATCGCCTGCAATTCGAGCGGCAGGTGAACCGCATGGCCGAGGGCCCGCTCCGCTCGGGCTCGCCCACCCACGTGGCGCCCTTTTCCTGCACCGACGCACTGGTCTCGCTGGATGGCTTCGATGCCCGCGTCTCGACCTGCGTGCGCCAGTACCGCTTGTTCGCGGACCTCTACGACTTCGATGTGACGGTCGTCGGCATTTCCGACACGGAACAGGCCCTCGTCAGCCGGCTCGCCCTCCAGGGGGTCGGGTTCGGATCCGGCAGACGGATCCTCGAGCGCTTCCTGGAGGCCCTGCAGTGGACGCCGTGATGCTGATCGAGCAGGCCGACCCGCAGGGTTACCGGGTCCTGCGGCAGCGCTTCGAGGGCGCGGGCGCCGAGTGCCTCGTTGGCCGCGATCTCGGCTGTGACATCGTCCTCGACGATGAGTACGCGGCCCCGCGGCATGCGCTGCTGACGTTGCTGGATGACGGCCGGGTCCGGGTGCGCGACCTCGGCTCCCGAAACGGCACACGCGTGGACGGCGAACGGGTGCCGGCGGAAACCGGCACAGTCATCGAGCAGGGCGGGATCATCGTCGGCCGCACGCGGCTTCGCGTTCGCACCCGCCACACACCCATCGGGCCCGAACGCCTCTTCCGGCGCGACTTCCTGCGCAGGCACCGGACGATACTCGCGATAGCCGGCGTATCGGCTTGCATCGCCTATGGGGGCTTCCTGCAATGGCTCGGCGCGCCACCGTCGGTCCTGCGCGGCATCGCGACGGCGGCGCCGCTGGCACTGGCGCTTGTCGCCTTGTGGACCGGGGCCTGGGCGCTCGTGTCCAAGCTGAACCATGGGCGCTGGGATGTTCGCACTCACCTCGCGATCGCCTCGGTTGCTGCGGCACTGTGTGCCTGGGGTCTGTGGTTCGCCGGGCTGCTGGCGTTCGCCACGCAGTGGCCTGGATGCAGCGAGGCGGCTATCGCCGGCGCGGCTGCCGTGGCGCTCGCCGCGCTATACCTGCACCTGCGAAGGGCGACCCGCTACGGGCGCCGCACGGCGCTGGCGCTCGCCGGCGGCGCAACTTCCGTGATCGGTGCCATTGCGCTCGCCATCGCGATCGGAGCCGGGGACGGTGACGTCAACCGCGTGGATCTCGGCCCGGAAGTGCGGCTCGGGGCGCAGCGCGTGGTGCCGACCCGGGATATCGCCGACTACCTGGCCGAGGTCGACGACCTGCGGCTGGCTGCGGGCCGGCAACGCCAGAAGTCGCTCCTCGACGCGCCGCCCGCCGACACGGAGGAATGAGCCTCGCTGTGCGCCTGCAAGGCGGGAATCAACCCACCCCGAGTTGCGCCAGGATCCCCTTGGCCGCCTCGCGCCCCTCGAACACCGCGGTCACGACGAGGTCTGCGCCGCGAACCATGTCCCCGCCCGCGAACACCTTGGGGTTCGTGGTCCGGAATGGCGTCGCCTTGCCAGCCGAGACACGCACGCGGCCGTTCGGGTGCAGCAGGATGCCGTGTGCATCGAACCAGGATGCGGGGCTCGGCTGGAAGCCGAAGGCGATCACGACGGCATCGGCCGGGATGATCTCCTCGCTGCCAGGCACGGTTTCGGGCGTGCGGCGGCCGCGCGGACCGGGCGGGCCGAGGCGCGTCTGCACGACCTTGACGCCCTCGACGCGATCGCCACCCACGATCTCGATCGGCTGGCGATTGAACAGGAACTCGACGCCCTCTTCCTTGCTGCTCTTGTAGTCGCGGCGCGAGCCCGGCATGTTCGCCTCGTCGCGCCGGTAGGTGCACACGACCGACGCGGCGCCCTGGCGGATCGCGGTGCGATTGCAGTCCATGCTCGTGTCGCCGCCGCCGAGCACGACGACCCGCTGGCCGTGCAGGTCGATGCGCGGCGCATCGCTCGCCTCGCCGAGGAGGTGGCGGATGTTCGAGACAAGGTACGGCAGCGCGTCGTACACACCCGGCAGGTCCTCGCCGGGAAAACCGCCCTTCACGTGTGTGTAGGTACCCATGCCGAGGAACACCGCATCGTGCTCGGCGAGCAGGCGGTCGAATGAAATGTCCCGGCCCACGTCCACGCCGAGACGGAACTCGACGCCCATGCCTTCGAGGATCTCGCGGCGCTTCTCGACGACCGCGTTCTCGAGCTTGAAGGGCGGGATGCCGTAGGTTAGGAGGCCGCCGATGCGCGCGTAGCGGTCGTAGACAACCGGCTGCACGCCGCTTCGCGCAAGCACATCGGCGCAGGCGAGCCCCGCGGGGCCAGCTCCGACGATCGCAACGCGCCGGCCGGTCGGCACGACGTTCGACATGTCCGGCCGCCACCCCTGCTTGAACGCTTCGTCCGTAATGTATTTTTCGATCGCCCCGATCGAGACGGCGCCATGGCCGTCGTTCAACGTGCACGCGCCCTCGCACAGCCGGTCCTGCGGGCAGATGCGGCCGCAGATCTCGGGCAGCGAGTTGGTCTTGTGCGACAGCTCCGCCGCCTCGATGAGATTGCCCTCCTCGATCAGCTTCAGCCAGTTCGGGATGTAGTTGTGCACCGGGCACTTCCACTCGCAGAACGGGTTGCCGCAGGACAGGCAGCGCGCCGCCTGGTCGGCCGCCGTCGCCGCGTCGTACGGCTTGTATATCTCGGCGAAGCGGACCACGCGCTCCTCGATCGGGAGCTTCTCCTGGTCTCGCCGGGGGGTATTCAGGAACTTCAGGTGTTTGTCGGACATTTGGGCTACCGGCCGCGGGTCATGCCGCGCGCCGCAGGTTTTCGATCAGGCTGTCGATGGAGGCGGCCTTCGGCTTCACCACCCAGAACTTGCCGACATAGGAGCGGAAGTCGTTCAGCAGTTCCTCGCCCCACTCGCTGCCGGTTTCCGCGGCGTGGCGCTGGATGAGCGCACGCAGGTGCTGCACGTGGGACTGCATCGCCTCGACCTGCAGGCGCGAGATGTCGATCAGCTCGTGGTTGTAGCGGTCGACGAAGTCGCGCTCGAGGTCGAGCACGTAGGCAAAGCCGCCGGTGAAGCCCGCGCCGAAATTGACGCCGGTGCGCCCGAGCACGCAGACCACGCCGCCGGTCATGTATTCGCAACAGTGATCGCCCGAGCCCTCGACGACCGCGACGGCGCCACTGTTGCGCACCGCAAAGCGCTCGCCGGCGACGCCCGCGGCAAAGAGCTCGCCGCCGGTCGCGCCGTACAGGCAGGTATTGCCCATGATGACAGTCTCGCGATGCACGAAACCCGCCGCGCGCGGGTGGCGCAGCACGATACGCCCGCCGGCCATGCCCTTGCCGACATAGTCGTTCGCGTCGCCCTCGAGGTAGAGGTTCAGGCCGCCGGCGTTCCACACGCCGAAGCTCTGGCCCACGTTGCCGGTGAGGCGCGCGGTCACGGGCGCATCCGCCATGCCGCCGTCACCCCAGCGCCGCGCAATCTCGCCCGAGACGCGCGCGCCGATCGAGCGGTTGAAATTGTTCACCGCGTAATGCCACTCGCCACCGCTGCGCGCCTCGATCGCCGGGAGCATCTCGGCCACCATGCGCTCGGCGAGTTCGCCCTGGTCGAAGGGCGGGTTCGACGGCGTGACGCAGTACTGCGGCCGCTCCTGCGCGAGTCCCGCGGTCGAGAGGATCGGCGAAAGATCGAGCTTGCGCTGTTTCGGCGTCTCGCCCTGGAGGATCTCGAGCAGCTCGGTGCGGCCGATCAGGTCGGCGAGCCGCGCGACGCCGAGCGCCGCGAGGATTTCACGCACTTCCTCCGCGACGAAGCGGAAATAGTGCATCACCATCTCGGGCAGGCCGATGAAGAACTTCGCGCGCAGCACGTTGTGCTGGGTCGCGACGCCCGTCGCGCAGTTGTTGAGGTGGCAGATGCGCAGGTACTTGCAGCCGAGCGCGACCATCGGGGCCGTGCCGAAGCCGAAGCTCTCCGCGCCGATGATCGCGGCCTTCACCACATCGAGGCCGGTCTTCAGGCCGCCATCGGTCTGCAGGCGCACCTTGTGGCGCATGTCCATCAGGCGCAGCGTCTGGTGCGTCTCGGCGAGCCCCAGTTCCCAAGGCGTGCCGGCATAGTGAATCGAGGACAGCGGGCTCGCGCCCGTGCCGCCGTCGTGGCCGGATACCGTGATGAGGTCCGCATAGGCCTTGGCGACGCCCGCCGCCACCGTGCCGACGCCTGGCTCGGCGACGAGTTTCACCGACACGAGCGCCTTCGGGTTCACCTGCTTCAGGTCGAAGATGAGCTGCGCGAGATCCTCGATCGAATAGATGTCGTGGTGCGGCGGCGGCGAGATCAGGCCGACGCCCGGCCGCGCGAAGCGCAGCCGCGCGATCATGTCGTTCACCTTGTGGCCGGGCAGCTGCCCGCCCTCGCCGGGCTTGGCGCCCTGCGCGACCTTGATCTGCAGCACCTCTGCGCTGACGAGGTAGCCGGGCGTGACGCCGAAGCGGCCCGAGGCCACCTGCTTGATCTTCGAATTCTTCTCGGTGCCGTAGCGCACCGGGTCCTCGCCGCCCTCGCCGGAGTTCGAGCGCGCGCCGAGCCGGTTCATCGCCACCGCGAGCGCTTCGTGCGCCTCGGGCGAGAGCGCGCCGAGCGACATCGCGGCGCCGTCGAAGCGCGCGATGATCGCATCCACCGGCTCCACCGCGTCGATCGCGATGGGAGCCGCGCCCGGCTTCAGGCGCAACAGGTCGCGCAGCGCCGAGACCGGCCGTTCATTGACGAGCCGCGCGAATTCGCGATAGCGCTCGTAGTCGCCCGTCATGACCGCCGCCTGCAAGGCCGCGATCACGTCGGGGTTGTACATGTGGTACTCGCCGCCATGCACGTACTTGTGGATGCCGCCCTGCTCGAGCGACTCGCGCGGATTCCACGCGCGCGCCGCCAGCTGCGCGACGTCGGCCGCGAGGTCGTCGAAATCGGCGCCCTGCACGCGGCTTTCGGTGCCCGCGAAGCACAGGTCCACCACCTTGTCGGAGAGTCCCACGATCTCGAACAACTGCGAGCTGCGGTAACTCGCGATCGTCGTGATACCCATCTTCGACATGATCTTGTAGAGGCCCTTCCTGATCCCGGCGCGATAGCGCCGGCCGATCTCGAGCCGCTCCGCTACCTCGAGCTTGAGGCGCCCCTTGCTCATCATGTCGAAGAGCGTCTGGTAGGCCATGTACGGGTACACGGCCGTCGCGCCGTAGCCGATCAGGCAGGCGAAATGGTGCGGATCGCGTGCGGTGCCGGTCTCGACGAGGAGGTTGCACTTCGAGCGCAGGCCGGTCTTCACGAGGCGGTGATGCACGGCCCCCGTGGCGAGCAGCGCATGCATCGGCAGCTTGCCCTGCGCGAGGTAGCGGTCGGACAGCAGCAGCACCAGCGTGCCTTCGCGCACCGCCTTCTCCGCCGCGTCGCACAGGCGCAGGATGGCGGCCTCGAGCGGCTCGCCTTCCGGATACTGCAGGTCGAGGAAGGCGTGCGTGACGCCGAAGTCCTCGAGCCCGAGGATCTGGCGCAGCTTCCTCTGCGAGAGGATCGGCGAACCGAGCACGATCTGCCGCGCATGCTCGGGCGCCGGCACGAAGATGTTGCACTCGGGGCCGATCTGAGTCTGCAGCGACATCACGATCGCCTCGCGGATCGGGTCGATCGGCGGATTGGTGACCTGCGCGAACTGCTGGCGGAAGTAGTCGTAGAGCGGGCGGTTCCTGTGCGACAGCACCGGCATCGGCGTGTCGTCGCCCATCGACCCCACCGCCTCGCTCTCGTCGGCGGCGAGCACGCGGATGATCTCGTCGCGCTCCTCGGCCGTGAGGTTGAACATCTTCTGGTAGGTGCCGAGCGTCTCGCGATCCATCGGCTCCGCCGCGAGCCGCGGGTCGATGAGGTCGGTCTCGAGGTAGCGCACGCCGCGCTTGAGCCAGGTCTTGTACGGGTGGCGCGACTTCAGCAGCTGGTCGATGTCGCGCGTCGAGAGGAGCTTGCCGGTCTGCAGGTCGAGCGCAATCATGTCGCCGGGCCCGAGCTTGCCCTTCGTGACCACGTCTTCCGGCCGGTAGTCCCACACGCCTGTTTCCGAGGCGATGGTCAGGTGGCGGTTCTTCGTGATCACGTAGCGCGCGGGGCGCAGGCCGTTCCTGTCGAGCAGGCAGGCGGCATAGCGGCCGTCGGTCGTGACGATGCCCGCCGGTCCGTCCCAGGGCTCCATGTGCGTCGCGTAGTACTCGTAAAACGCGCGCAGGTCGGGATCGATCGAGTCGAGCGTCTGCCAGGCCGGCGGCACGAGCATGCGCATCGCGTGCAGCACGTCGAGGCCGCCCATCAGCAGCACCTCGAGCATGTTGTCGAGGCTCTGCGAATCGGAGCCGGTGAGCGACACGAGCGGCTGGATGTCGGCGATGTCCGGCAGCAGCGGCGAGCGGAACAGCGGGCCGCGCGCCACCGCCCAGTTGCGGTTGCCCTGGATCGTGTTGATCTCGCCGTTGTGCGCGAGGAAGCGGTAGGGGTGCGCGAGGCGCCACTGCGGCAGCGTGTTGGTGGAGAAGCGCTGGTGGAATACCACCACCGAGGCTTCGAGCCGCGGGTCGACGAGGTCGGCATAGAACTCGCCAAGGTGCTGGGGCATGACCATGCCCTTGTAGACGATCGTCGAGGCGGACAGGCTCGGCACGTAGAACACCGGGTCCGCGGCTTCGAGCGCCTTCTCGGTGCGGCGGCGCGCGAGGAACAGCTTCCTGTTGAAGGACGCCTCGTCGATGTCGGCGATGCGGCAGTTGACGAACAGCTGCTCGATGCGCGGCAGGGTCCTGAGCGCTTCATCGCCGCAGGCGCCGGCATCGGTCGGGGTGAGGCGCCAGCCAGCAACCTCGAGCCCCTCGCGATCGAGCTGCGCCGAGAACTCGGCCCTGGCGGCCGCGGCCTTCGCGGGCTCGGTATGCAGGAAGACATTGCCCGCAGCGAAGCGCGCGGCGAGCTTGATGCCGGCATCCTTCGCGACGGCGCGCAGGAACTTCTCCGGCTTCTTGATGAGGAGCCCGCAGCCGTCGCCCGTTTTGCCGTCGGCGGCGATCGCACCGCGATGCGTGAGCCGCTTGAGCGACGTAATGGCGGTTTCGATCAGCCAATGGCTCGGCTGATCGTCAAGACTGGCGATCAGCCCGAACCCGCAGCTGTCGCGTTCGTAGCTGTCCCTGTAGAGCCCGCGATCGGGTGCGGTCATGTGCATGGCCTCTGCGTCGTCGAAAGCGCGCTGGGCACACCGCCCCCCGCGCTGCAGGGTACCGACCTGCAACGGCAAATCTTTCAAAGGGTTATCGTGGACCGCCGACCGCTCGGACCCGAGGCCATGGGGGTAGCCCGAGTGGGACGCCGTGCAACACCTTAAACTGCTATGCGCTCGATCATACCGGCCACGCCCTCGTGGTCAATGAGGGATCACTGCTATGCGTTCGAGTCGGGTGTTGCTGACGGGCCTGATGGCCGCCCTCCTCGGCTCCTGCGGCGGGGGAGGAGGTAGTGGCAGTGGCGGCGGCCCGCCGATCGGCGGCGGCTCGGGCTTCACGCCCGGCGTTTTCGCGGCAGCCACCTCTTTCGAGGCGCGCTGCTCGGCGCCACGCAGCGGCAGCGATCCGCAGGGTCGCCCCTGGCCCGACCGGCTCGGCACGGCGCTCGACGAGAAGAACTGGCTGCGGTCGTGGACCCACGAGCTGTACCTCTGGTACCGGGAAGTGGCCGATCGCGATCCGGCTGCCTTCAGCGTGCTGGACTACTTCGACCTGCTGAAGACGCCCCAGTCGACAGCGTCGGGGCAGCCGAAGGACCGGTTCCACTTCGCGATCCCGACCGATGCCTGGCTGCAACAGTCGCAGCTGGGCTCCTCGGCCGGCTACGGGCTGCAATGGGCCATCCTCGCCGACACCCCGCCGCGCGAGCTGCGGGTCGCCTACATCGAGCCCGGCGCCACCTCGCCCGCGGCCGCTGTCGGCCTCGCTCGCGGCGCGCGGGTGCTCGCGATCGATGGCATCGATCTCGTCAACTCGACCGCCGGCGCGGACATCGACCGATTGAACGATGCCCTGTTCCCTTCGGGCACCGGCCAGTCGCATTCCTTCACCGTGCAGGACATCGGCGGCGGGCCGCAGCGCTCGGTGTCGATGACCTCCGCGAACGTGACGGCGACCCCGGTCCAGAACACGCGCAGCATCGCGACCACGAGCGGCCCGGTGGGCTACCTCCTCTTCAACGACCACATTGCGACCTCCGAGGCGGGCCTCGTGCAGGCGATCACGACCCTGCGCAACGCGGGCGTCGTCGATCTCGTGCTCGACCTGCGCTACAACGGCGGCGGATTCCTCGACATCGCGAGCGAGCTGGCCTACATGGTCGCAGGCAACGCGCGCACGAGCGGCCGCACGTTCGAGCTGCTGCAGTTCAACGACCAGCACCCGACGCGCGACCCGGTCACCGGCGAACTGCTCGCCCCACTGCCCTTCCATTCGACGGCGGAGGGCTTCAGCGTGGCACAGGGCACCGCCCTGCCCACGCTCAACCTCGGGCGGGTGTATGTGCTCACCGGCGGGGGCACCTGCTCGGCGAGCGAGTCGATCATCAACAGCCTGCGCGGCGTCGACGTCGAGGTGATCCAGGTCGGCTCGACCACCTGCGGCAAGCCCTACGGCTTCTATCCCACCGACAACTGCGGCACGACGTATTTCTCGATCCAGTTCCGCGGTGTCAACGCGAAGCAGTTCGGCGACTATGCCGGCGGGTTTTCACCCGCGAACACGGTGGGCGCGGCCGGGGTCCTGCTGCCCGGTTGCTCGGTGGCGGACGACTTCGCGCATGCCCTGGGCGATGCCAACGAGGGCCGGCTGGCCGTGGCGCTGAACTATCGCGCGACGAGTGGCCAGTGCGGCGTGGCACCGAGCGGGGTCGCGCCGAATGGCGCCGCTGGCAAGGCGGCGCCGCCATTCGCCGAACCCGTGGTGCGCAAGTCGCCATGGCTCGAGAACCGCATCCTGCGGCGGTGACGCGGGCGCGCCGGGACCGACACGTGAAATCTTTGTTGTATCGCAGCCCGCACCGGCGTAATGTCCGCGCCGCGTTGCGGGGTGTGGTACCGCCCGTGACGCCCAGAAATGGCGGTCAGGACCCCTTGGAGGTGTGGAACCCCAGAGATGAACAAGCGCAAAGTGTCCGCCGATAGCGAACCTGAGCCTCGTCTCCGCAAAGTCAGCCAGTATCTCGAGAGGAATTTTCCCGACTTCTTCGCCGAAGCGCGATTCCAGGTCGGCGACGACGACTACTTCCTCTATGCCCGCTTCGGGCAGTACCTCGCCCGTTCGATCGAGCAGCGGCGTGTTCCCCGCGACAAGATCGCGCGCGGCTTCACCGTCCTCAACAAGATGGCCCGCATCTCCACCCGCGACCCCGGCGTACGCCGCATGCTGGTGTCCGGCCCGCTTGAGTACCTGGTCGATGCGCCGAAAGCGCGCGCGCTCGCGCGCAAGCGCCTCTCGCCGGTCGCGCAGGGGTATATGGAAAGCCTCTGCGAGTAGGCGCTACCTCCAGTAGCCGTTCGTGCGCCAGGCGTGCCAGGCGGTGCGCAGCCAGCGCAGGACGGCGAACGCGGCCCATACGGACCACGCGAAGACCAACGCCTTGAACACCCACAGCGGCAGGCTCAGCACCATCGGCCGGGGCAGCGCGCCGCTGCTGCGATCGACGAACCAAGTGAACTGGCCGCCGTGGGAGCCCGGCCCCATGACACCCATGTCGGGCGTCGACAGCAGGCCGTCGCGAATGCCCGAAAAGAGCAGCGACGTGACGGCCACCAGCGTGAGACCCGCGAGCAGGACCTGCATGAAGTTGAAGCGCCAGCGCGATACCTCGCCCGCCCAGCCTGCCCGCCATTTCATGACGAAGAGCCACAGCGCGACGAGCGCCAGCACACCCCACGACAGCGTCGAGAGGCCGAGGCCGAGCAGCACCCACTCGTGCGTCGCGAGCGGTGAGCGGCCGCTGCGGCCGATCAGCCACGCCGTGAGCAGGAACGCCACGATCTCGCCCCAGTAGAGGATCGCCGGGCCTACCCCCGCTCCCGTGGCGTACAAGGCCCAGCGATCGGCAGGCAGCGCGAGCGTCGTCGTGATGTTGTTCGCCGCCGCGCCGAGATCGAGCGCCGCGGGGCGCGCGAGCGTCTCGATACCCTGCGGCTGGGTGCTCGACACGGTGACCGTGTGCTCGCCCGGCAGGATCGGAATGGACAGCTCGCCATTTTCGGGGCGCAGCGCCACGACCCCATCATTGATGAGCACCTCTGAGACTCGCGCATCCGGGGGCAGCTTTATCACTTGCCGCCCGCCCTGCGTCGCACGATAGCGCACGGTCAGCTCGGTATCGGTCGCGCGCTTGCCGATCGACAGGTTGCGCGTAACCGAATCGACCGCAAGCGCCGCCCCGGGCACGGCGGCCGGCCGCGTGAAGCGCACAGCCAACTGCTCGCCGGGTCGCGGGTGGAACTCGAACACCCAGCCGTCCTGCAGGTTCTCCGGCAGCGTCGCGGCAAGGCCCTCGAAGTCCGCATGCCATTGGGGACTGACGGCGAACTCCCAGACCTCCACATAGCTCGCATCGGCAGGCGCGGCCGTGAGGGCCAGGGCGTCCGCGCGTGGCAGCGAGGAACTCCACCCAGCCGCGCCGGCGCCCGCAACTAACACCGCAAGTGCCGCGCGCCCGTCCCGCACCTCGACGGCTGGAGTGAGCACCGACTCGCCCGCGACCAGCGGCACCGCCAGGGAAAACGCCGCGCGCTCGGGCGAGATGCGCAGGACCCGCGTCTCGACGCGATTTTCCGTATCGATGGTGAAATGACGCAGCACGCGCACGAAAGGCGGGAATTCGGCGGAAGTTTCATCCGTCGCCACCTTGCCATCCAGCACACCGGTCGACCGGCGTCGCGAGAAATCGAGCGAGCCTGCCGGCATCCTCCCGTCGACCACACCCGCCGCGTCCCAGCCGGACGCATTGACGGACACGCGCTTCGCCGGCCACGGAAAGACGAGCTGCAGCGAATCGGCCGGCGCCACGCGACCGGAGAGCGTGATGGTGTGCACGCCCGTTGCCAGCGGCACCCAGAGCGTCGCATCGCCTTCGCGGCGCAGCGCAGGGCTCGCCACGCCGTCGACGGAAACGCTGTCGACGAGCCAGGCGCCCGGTGCAGCGGGCACCGGCACGGCCAGCCTCGCGAGCGCACTCGCCTCGAGCTCGAGGGTGAGGCGCGAGGCGTCGATCGAAACGCGCGCCGCGAGCAGCTCCGCGCAGTTGGGCAGGCAGGCCGCCGGCTTCGTGAGCCGCGCCTTCATCTCGCCGAGGAGCTGCGCATCGGGCAATTGCGCGGCCGCGGGCCGGGCCACACCCACTGATACGAGTGCCACCAGGATCGCAAGGCCCGGCGCCGCCCCGCGCGCGAAGCCGGCGCGCAACCGTGCCGGCAGAAACTGCTGCAGCCGCGGCCCGGTGCCTGCGAGCAGCCAGGCATAGAACGCCGCAAGCAGCAGCACGCCCGCGACGCGCCACAAGGACATGGCCATCGGGCCCGCGATGACGAAGCGCACCGTCTGGGTCGGCTCGACCGGCCCGGACCAGGAATAGGCATAGCTGCGGTATTGCCACGAAGGAATGCCGGGACCCGCCTGCACGATGGTTCCCGGTGCATAGCGCTCCACGCGCGAGCTGGCGTAGTCCCTCGTCGGCGGGGCTTCGACTTCCGACTTGCGAATGGCGTCCGCCGCCATCGGCGCCTCCATCGCCATCGCGATGGGCGCAGATTCAGGGCGGGGGGTTGCCGGGGATTCCGGCAAGGCAAAGTACATGATGTCGCTGTCGAGCTGTGGATGGATCGCGAGCCGCAACTGCTGCCACGCGAAGGGCAGCAGCGCGAGGGCGAGCACCGCAAAACTCACCGTGCTGTAGCGCTCGGCGAAGCTGCGCAGCTTCCCCTCCGGCGCCGCACGCACCAGCGCGAGGGCGGCAAGCAGGTTGGCCCACAGCCAGATCACCTGCGGCGAGTCCTGGTAGGTCAGCAGCAGCGCGACGAACGCGAGCGCGCCCCCGACCGGCCCGCCGATCCAGCCGGCGAAAACGGCCACGATCACGACGCCGAAGAGGTTCCACAACCCCCAGTTCCCGAGCCAAGCGCCGGGCGCCGAGTCGACGCCGAGGGCCGCGATGAGCCGATGCCCCGGCGGCAGGTGGATCTGCCCGCTCACGCTTTCGAAGCGCGCGTCCCAGCCTGTTGCGGGCAGCGCACCGCGCGCCGAACTACTGCGCGCGACAGCCTGCAGCGACAGTTCCGGCGCGCGCAACTCGACACCCGTGCGATCCGCACCGCCGCCGCGTGTGACGAGCAAGGGCTCATCGTTCAGGCGCACGCTGCCGAGCGCCCAGGGCGCCACCATGTCGAGGCGCCAGCCGCTGCGCAGGCTGCCGCTCACGCGATCGACCGCCGTGAACCCCGCATGATCGAAGTCGAGCCAAAGCGCGCGCTCGAGCTTCAAGCGGTTGTCCTCGCCGCTCGCCAGGCCACGGCTGCGCTCGATCACTGCGAGTGCCGAGCCGCCGAGTACGCGCAGTGCAGGCAACGCGCGCCATTCGGGGGGCACGCCGGCCTGCGCAGGGTCGATGCCCTCTGCGCCCTCGAGCGCGGCGACGCGCAGTCGATCGTTTCCCTGCCAGCTCCAGATTTCTTCCGCGGGCCACGGCTCGGCCGCCTGCGGGCGCGAAACCTTCGCGAGCTCGCCCGTCGCGCGCGCCGTGAGGTCGATCGTGAACGTGCCGGCGCGCAGCTGCACGCGCAGCCGACCGTCCGGATCGACCCGGGCCGGCAGCGGCGAGTCGAGCGCAATGGGCGCAAACTGCGCGGGCAGCACGGGACCGAGCAACACTTCCCGGCTGGCACCCGTGGCGCGCAGTGCGAGTCGGGTGACGAGCGTAGCCGGAACACCGTCGCGTAACAGCCGATGCACCTCGAAATCGAAACTCGCCGCCTGCGTCGCGCCCGGGCGCGCACCGAGCAGCAGCGCGCCTCCCGTGCGCGCGGGCGATCCGACGGCCACGCCATCGACCGTGAGATCGATGAGACCCGTGTCGGGCGGCACGGCGATCGACTCGGGTCGCGCGGCCCACTCGAAGCGCCCGGCAATCTGGTGCTCACCCACGCCGAGGCGCGCCTGCGGTACCCCATTCACCGCAACGATGGCGCCCGGCCGCCCGTCGATCGAGACGTCCTGCGGCCAGCGCTCGAGGTTGCCGGGCAGCGTGACCCAACCATCGGCCTCCACGCGCCAGGTTTGCCGGAACTCGCCCCCGCGCGCACCCACAGAGAGCGTGAGCCGGCCAGGCCAGGCGCAGCGCCACGCGCTGGCATCGGCCGGCGCGGCGCCGGGCGTCGCGAACCAGGGGCACTGGCGATACTCCTCGCCCGTGAGCACCCAGCCGCGCCAGTCCTCGAGCGCGGCGGGCAGCGGTGGATTGGCCGCGCGCAAGGGTGAGGCCAGGAATGCAGACACGACCAGCCAGCCGGCGATGCGGTTCAGATGCACGGTTTTGCCCCCGTCGAATTTGCGCCATGATCCACGGCTGCGGGGAAGGCGTCGAGGGGTAGCAGCCATGGCTATCGAACAGATCATCGCGGGTCGCACGCGCGATCTCGGCGGCTTCAGCATACGGCGCGTACTGCCGGCGCCGGGGCGGCGCATGGTGGGTCCGTTCATCTTCTTCGATCACATCGGGCCAGAGACGCTCGCTGCCGGCCGCGGCGTCAACGTGCGCCCCCATCCGCACATCGCGCTCGCCACGGTCACTTATCTCTATGCGGGAGCACTCCTCCATCGCGACAGCCTCGGCTCGGTGCAGGAAATCCACCCCGGCGACGTGAACTGGATGACGGCCGGGCGCGGCATCGCGCATTCCGAACGCACGCCGCCCGCCGCACGCGCGCAAGGCTCGCTCATCCACGGCATCCAGTCCTGGGTCGCGCTACCCGACGGCCATGAAGACATCGCGCCCGCCTTCGCGCATCACGATGCCGCCTCGCTGCCCCATCTCGTGGTCGACGGCTGCGACCTGCGCGTGATCGCGGGCGAAGCTTTCGGGCGCCGATCCCCGGTCGAAGTGCTCTGGCCGACGCTGTATGTGGATGCCTCGATGCCCGCAGGCGCGGCGCTCGAGCTGCCTGCCGATCACACCGAACGCGCCGTCTATGTCGCCACGGGCGAACTCGAGATCGACGAAAAGGTCCTCGGCGAGGCGCAGCTCGCGATGCTGACGCGCGGGCTGACCGTACAGCTACGCGCCCGGCACAACTCTCGCGTGATGCTGCTCGGCGGCGAGCCTTTCCCGACGCCGCGCCACATCTGGTGGAATTTCGTCGCCTCGAGCCGCGAGCGCATCGAGCAGGCGAAGCGCGAGTGGGCGAGCGGGCGCTTTGCGCCGGTGCCAGGGGAGAGCGAGTCGATCCCGCTACCGGACGACTAAGGCCCGATCCTCTACCTCCGCGTGGTCCGGAGAAGCTAGGAGGTTAGCAGGCCGATGCAAAACGCGGCGACGCGAGCGGGTTGATGGCTGCATTCACGCGATCAAGTCGATTCGGCAGGCCTTTCGAGGTCTGTTCCGTTGATCCCAAGCCCGTGACCATGCTCCTCACCTCGCGGTCATCCGGTGCGGATTGGCACCATTTGCGCTGAGCTGCTTGCCTTTGCAGGACAACTTTCAGGGTTAACTTTCGGCTCCACACCGCACCCTCAATCTCCCACTTTTGCCTTCCGGCGCACCCATCTAATCGCGAAATGAGAAACAACGGCAAGAACGAATGGAGCCGGGAGAATCCAAAGACCACCCCGCGCGCGAATCGCCTCGCTGGAGAATACAATGAACATCCAATAGATCCCAACTGTCACGAACGCAGCAACGAGAAAGATATGGAGAATGCTACTAAGCATTTCGATCATTCGCCTCATTGCCAGAACCTGCCCCAGAACATCGCATATCCACTTGCCATCCACGCAACAAGTGACAGATATGCCAATCGAGCCAAGTGACAATCGGACCTTAGACGAACGGCATGTTGATCATCCACACCCAACAATTGGCAACGCGCGCTTTCGAGCCATATCAACTTCATCGCATCAGACATAGGCGCTTCTGCCGCCCGAGGAGAAAGCAACCAACAGCGTCGCATCCGACTGGCGGAAATTGTCGCTAGACATAGACCACTCGATACCCAGAGTACAAACAGCCATGCCATCGACTCACCCTCACTGGTTAGTGTTGCCCGGAGTCACAGAACAGCGTTCCAGTCGCTGCTCCGATGCTTCCATAAGGCCCAGCGTATGCACCGGCATATCCGCCGAGAGAAACATGACCACGACCACCACGGTAAGGTGGCAGAGGAGCACTGCCGCCTCCACCATCGGCCATCTGCCCAGAGATCAACGCGCCACCGCCGGGCGAAACGACACCACCGAATGCCGTCGAACCTGTCTCAGTATTTCCCGGTCTTGATCCGCCTCCATAGGTCATACCGTTTCCGGTACCAAAGGCTCCTCCTACGCCCGCAGCAGCACCGAGACCTAGTCCAATGCCGAAACCGCCAGAAAGCTTGATGTATATCTGACCACGCGTAACATCTAGGCCGACTTCAATAGAAAGTGTTCCACCAAGAATCGTCGCGCCCACTTGCGCCTCCGCAGAGAAACCAACTGTCTTGCCAAGAGCAGAGCACTTGCCGAAGTCCTTCGGACCTTGCGGCTTCTCAGCAGTCACCTCGACCACTTCCAGCTCTCCATCGTCTCCGTCACCCTCTCCGCCTCCGCCACCTTCGCCTCCTTCGCGATATCTGCCTCCGCCAGGGTGCGGGACGTCAAGTAACTGAATGATGCTCAGGTTTTCCAAAAAATCGGACAGGTAAGAGCCCTGTCGGCCATACACCATCGCGGTTTCACGCCCGTCAAATCCTTGCACGATTTCCACGCAGCAATCGGCTATGTTGTCGCCGTTGATGGGTTGTCTAACGACCTTATTGTCCGTGAATCCGCTCGGATCAACAGCGGACAGCGGGTTGCCCATCACGTAACTGTACCGGTTCCATCCCTGGGAACTCAGCGCCCGACTGACGAACGGATCGGCACTGACGAAGCGCGCGATGAACGGATCGTACACCCGCCCGTTCATGTGGATGAGGTCGGTGGAGTCGAGCATCTCATGGCCGGTGTAGCCGCGGCGGGTGAGCCCGTTGATGGTGGATAGGTCGCCTGAGGACGGCACCCCGCTCCAGGCCGTCCCCCTTCGCTGCCCGAACGCCCCGAAGCTCTCGCGCACGGTGACCGCCCCGGTGCTGCTCGCGATCACATCGACCGAGCCGAGCGCATCGCGCAGGAGATAGGAGAGCGTGTTCACACCCGAGGACTTGCGGGAGTAAACCGCCACCGCCTGCCCCACGGCGAAGATGTAGTGCCGCCAATCGACCGCCCCGCCCTGGGTGACCTTCTCCATCAGGGC
>CAUJHJ010000072.1 GCA_963204835.1 Pseudomonadota bacterium | reverse complement strand
TGCCTGACACCCGCGAGCGCCTGGCGCATGCAGCGCACGGCGCCCTCACCGGACGGCTGCACCATGTCCGCGCCGTCGGCCGTGACGCCAAAGCCCAGCAATTCGGCGAGGATCGGCGCGCCGCGCGCCTGTGCGTGCTCGAGGGATTCGAGCACGAGCATGCCGCCGCCGCTCGCGATCACGAAGCCGTCGCGATTCACATCGTAGGCACGCGAGGCGAGCTCGGGTGTCGCGTTGCGTGCCGTGGAGAGCGCGCCCATCGCGTCGAAGAGTGCGGTGAGCGACCAGTGCTCTTCTTCGCCGCCGCCACAGAACATCACGTCCTGGTTGCCCCAGCGGATCTGCTCGGCTCCGGCGCCGATGCAGTGCGCGCTCGTCGCGCAGGCGGAAGTCAGCGAATAGCTGACGCCTTTCACGTGGTAGGTCGTCGCGAGGCAGGCCGCGATCGTGCTGCACATCGTGCGTGGCACGCGGGTCGCGCCAACCTTGCGCAGGCCGCGCGTGCGAAGCGTGTCCGCGGCTTCGACGATATTGGCGGGTGACCCGCCGCCCGTGCCGGCGATCAGGCCGGTACGCGGGTTGCTGATCTGCTCCGGGGTCAGGCCGCTCGCTTCGATCGCGCGCGCCATGGCGATCGCGGCGAACGCCGCGGCATCGCCCATGAAGCGCAGGTCGCGCCGGTCGAGGTGATCGGCGACGACGATTTCCGGAACTCCCGCGACATGGCTGCGCAGCCCCAGGGTCGGGTAATCAGGCATTGCCCGGATGCCCGAGCGGCCCTCGGCGAGCGCGCCCGAAACCGAATCGGCATCGTTGCCGAGGCAGGACACGATGCCCAGCCCCGTGACGACCACACGGCGCATCAGGAGCTTCCCTCGTTGTTGAAGAGGCCGACACGCAATCCCTTCGCCGAGTAGATCGGCTCGCCATCCGCGCAGAGCGACGCATCGCCCACGATCATCACGAGCTTGCGCGCGATCACGCGCTTGATATCGATCCGGTACTCCACGCGCTTCACATGGGGCAGCACCTGCCCCGAGAAGCGCACTTCATCGACGCCGAGCGCGCGGCCGCGGCCTTCATGGCCGCTCCAGGCCAGATGAAACCCGATCAGCTGCCACATCGCGTCGAGTCCGAGGCAACCCGGCATCACCGGGTCGCCGATGAAATGGCACGCAAAGAACCAGAGTGAGGGGTCGATGTCGAGCTCCGCCCGGATCTCGCCGGCGCCGTAGGCGCCGCCCTCGTCCGAGATCAGGGTGACGCGGTCGACCATGAGCATCTGCCCGACCGGTAGCCGCGGCGTGCGCGGCCCGAAAAGCCTGCCTTCACCACAGGCGATCAGCTCCTCTCTCGTGAAGCTCTGTTGCCGTTCGGTGCGGGTGGTTTTCACAGCGGCGCTGCTGATCTGCATGGATTCATTACAGCCCGGCCCCTGCACGACCGCCTTGATGTCGATCAAGGAGTTGCGCCCACATGGTGTCCGTACGCTGCAGCACGTCCGGGCTCATCGCGAGTGGTCGGCCCCAGCTGCGGCGCGTCTCGCCGGGCCACTTGTTGGTCGCGTCGATCCCGAGCTTCGAGCCAAGGCCGGCGATGGGGCTCGCAAAGTCGAGATAGTCGATCGGGCTGCGGCGCACGAGCAGCGTGTCGCGCGCGGGGTCGACCCGGGTCGCGATCGCCCAGATGACCTCCTGCCAGTTGCGCACGTCGATGTCGTCGTCGGTGACAATCACGAACTTAGTATAGAGAAACTGACGCAGGCTCGACCACACGGCCTGCATGATCTGCCGCGCATGCCCGGGGTAGGCCTTGCGGATGCTGACGACCGCCACCCGGTAGGAGCAGGCCTCGGGCGGCAGATGGAAGTCCACGATTTCCGGGTGGCTCCGCTGCAGCATCGGCACGAACATCTCGTTGAGCGACATCGCGAGCACGGAGGGTTCATCCCAGGGCGAACGGCCCATGTACCCGCCGTGGTAGAAGCCCTGCCGGCGCACCGAGAGCCGCTCGACGGTCAGGACGGGGAAGTTCGCCTGGCTGTTGTAGTAGCCGGTGTGGTCGCCGAATGGGCCTTCAAGCGCCTCGTCGCCGGGCGCGATGTGGCCCTCGAGCACGATCTCGGTACTGGCGCAGGTGTCGAGTCCCACCGCGCTGCGAAAGACTTCGCTGCGCTGGCGTCGCAGCAGCCCCGCAAACTGGTACTCGGACACGCTGTCCGGGATGGGCGTGGTCGCGGCGATCAGCAGCGCGGGATCGGCGCCGATCATCACGACGACCGGGAAGGGCTTGCCGGGGTGGTCGCGCTGCCAGTCGCGGAAGTCGAGCGCGCCCCCCCGATGCGTGAGCCAGCGCATGATCACCCGATTCCTGCCGATCACCTGCTGGCGATAGGGTGCGACATTCTGGCGCGCCTTGCGCGTGCCGCGCGTCACGACGAGGCCCCAGGTGATCAGCGGGCCGGCGTCCTCCGGCCAGCAGGTCCAGATGGGCAGGCAGGTGAGGTCCACCTCGCTGCCCGCCTGCACGAGTTCATAGTCGGCCGGCCGCGGCACGGTGCGCGGCGAGGCTTTCAGGAGCGGCAGGAAGGCCGGCAATCGGCCGAGCGCTTCGCGCGGCCGGTCGGGCCAGTGGGGTTCGCGCAGGAAGGCGAGCGTTTCGCCTACCTCGCGGAACTGCTTCACGTCGGCATAACCGAGCGCCGCGGCCACGCGCCGCTGCGTGCCGAAGAGATTGCCGAGCACGGGGATGCCGGAGCCGGCCGGTTGCTCGAAGAGCAGGGCCGGGCCGCCCGCCTTGAGGCTGCGCTGGCAGAGGTCCGTCATCTCGAAGCGCGGATCGACGGGGAAGGGCACGCGCTTCAGGTCGCCCTCGCGCTCGAGGGACCGCACGAAATCGCGCAGGCTCTCATGGCTCATCGGTCCGCTCCCCGGCGAGTCCCCGCCTTGATCGAACGCAAGCGGCGGGAGCGCTGCCCATGGCAAGAATGCCGGCGTGTGTTGCCTGGGAGATTCCCATGACCGATCCCGTCTCCGTGGCCCGGCGCGTCCTGCGCCGCGCGCCCGCGCCCCTGCAGGCGCGCCTGCTGGTGCTCGCGGTCAACCAGTTGCTGCGAGGCCAGCCTCTCGCGGAACGCCTCGACGAACTTGCCGGCAAGCGCATCCGCCTGTGTGTCGACGATGTTCCCCTGTCGCTTGCGTTCGAGATTGGCAGCGGCGGCCTCAGGCGCACGGTGCGCCCGGCCCATGTGACGATCCGCGGTACGCTGCAGGACTTCGTCGACCTTGCCAGCCGCCGCGAGGATCCCGATACGCTCTTCTTCCAGCGCCGCCTCGCGGTCGAGGGCGAAACGGAGACCGGCCTGCACCTGAAGAACCTGCTCGATGGCTGGGAGTACGACCTGCCCGGCCACTTGCGCGCCGTGCTGCCCGGCCCGCTCGCGGGCTTCACCCTGCATGGCCTATCCCTGCTTCGCCGCGCACGTAGCCATCGCAGTAGCCGCCCGGGAGCGAAGGCTCCGGGCACCTGGCAGCTTCGCCCGTAGCGTCCACCGCGGCGCGAAAGGCCCCGATCACCGCCGCGAAGTCCCGCGAATGCGGCGAGAGGCGCAGGATGTCGACTCCGGCGGCGCGCAGCGCCTCGACCTGCGGCAGGAGGTTCTGCACGGCGGCGGACTGGGTCTGGATGCCGTTCAGGGCGAGGAAGGGCTGGTCGTCACGCGAGTAGAGCGTGATGCCGTCGGGGTAGTCGCCGCAGATGAAGCCGCAGTCGTCCTTGGCGAGATTCTGCGAGCGCGCCGTGAAGCAGCGGGCCGAGAAAGCGAGCGGCAAGCGCCCGTAAGCAAAGACCTCGACCTCGAGGCCCGGCGGGCGCGTGGCGCCGAGGGTCGCGATCGTGGCGAGTGGCAGCTCCACGGGCGCGACCCAACGCCGTGCGCCGCGCGCGGCCACCAGCGCGAGCGTCGGCTCGTTGTAGATGTTGAGATGGGGGCCGGCGACGAACGGCCGCCCGTCGCAGTACTGGACGGCCGCCATGTCGTTCGCTTCGATGCGGCCGTCCGCGTTGTCGACGATGCGGGCCATGGTCGCAAGCTCGGACTCGGCCTCGATGAGTGCGAGCGTCGAGAACACCACTTCCTTGCCCGCATCCACGAGGGCCTGGGCGACCATCGGCCAGTCTTCCTTCTGCAGCACCCGGCGCTTGCTGCAGACGACTTCGCCCACGTAGACGATGTCGACCGGCGCATCGCAGAGCGCTGCGTAGAAATCGAGCGCCGCGCTACGCTCCCACAGGTAGAGGATCGGTCCGACCGCAAGTTTCATCGTGCGGGTACTCATTGCCAGGGACGGTGGTAGGCGCCGAGCGTGTGCGTGCGCCCTTCGGCTAGCTCATCGAGCGCTTCGGTCAGCGCGCCGATGTTGCCGCCGCCCGCATCGGCGCCGGCACACAGGTCGAGTGCCCGGCGCAGCAGGCTCGTGACTTGCGCCACGTAGGCGGGTGAGCGCTGCCGGCCCTCCACCTTGATGGCCCTGACGCCTCCCGCCATCAGCGCAGGCAGCATGTCGA
Source organism: Pseudomonadota bacterium (assembly GCA_963204835.1). Lineage (GTDB taxonomy): Bacteria > Pseudomonadota > Gammaproteobacteria > Steroidobacterales > Steroidobacteraceae > CADEFQ01. The sequence continues at coordinate 27,734 of CAUJHJ010000072.1, read as the reverse complement.
GGGCGTTGAGGCTCGTCGGCTCCTCGAGCGCGTGGAATACCGCATCGTTCACGCGGAAGCGCCCCTTGCAGAGCGTCGGGTAGCCGGCAGCCTCACCCGGCGCGTAGCGATCGATCAGGATGCCATTCAGCCGGGACTGGCGCCCGTCGGTTGTTTCCTCCCAGCGCACCGCGTGCGCCGGGGAACAGACGCCCTGCGTGTTGGGGGAGTGCCCGGTGGCATAGGAAGAGAGCGCGCAACGGCCCTCGACCATCACGCAGAGGCTGCCGAAACCGAAGACCTCGATCTCGACTGCGGTGCGTTCGATCAGGCGCGTGACCTGCGTGAGGGACAGCACCCGCGGCAGCACCGCGCGGCGCACGCCGAATTCGTGCCGGTAGAACTCGATGGCGCGCCAGTTCGTCGCCGAGCCCTGCACGCTGAGGTGCAGGCGCAGGCCCGGGTGCCGGTCGGCCGCGTAGCGCATCAGCCCTGGGTCGGCGAGGATCAGTGCGTCGGCGCCGAGGCGCGCCGCGCTGTCGATCACGGCCGTTGCCGCATCCCAGGTGGCGGGCGATGGGTAGACGTTGAGTGCGACGAACACCCGCGCGCCGCGTTCGTGCGCATGGGCAATGCCCGTTGCGGCCTCGCTCTCGCTGAAGTTGAGGCCGGGGAAATTGCGCGCGTTGGTCGCGCCGCGAAAGCCGATGTAGACGGCGTCCGCGCCGTTGTCGACGGCGGCGCGCAGTGCCGGCAGCGTACCGGCCGGGCACACGAGTTCAAGGCTCATGCGCCCATGGTCGCGTCACGCGCCGTGCGGCGCGTTGACAATCCTCAAGCGGAGGGCGACAGCGACAGCAGCGTGACCTGCTGGCCCTCGACTTCGATCTGCTTGTCGCGGCGCATCGACTGGATCATGCGGCTCACCGTCTCGATGCGCGTGTCGAGCAGGCTCGCGATCTCCTGGCGGGTCATGCCGAGGGAGAATCGGCGGCCATCGAGGCCGCGCTTCTCGAAACGCCGCGCGAGATCGAGGATGAACCCGGCGACTCGCTCCCGGCTCGAGCCGCGGGCCAGCGGTGTGCGCGGCGCGGATGCCCGGCTCAGCAGGTTGATCAGCGCGGAAGCGAGTTCCCGCACGCGCGTGTACTGGTCGCTCAGCAGCGACAGCGGCAACTCGCAGCAGACGACCGGCTGCACCGCGATCACGTCGTGCTTGTAGATGCGCGTGCCGAAGGCCTCCGTGCCGATCACGTCGCCCGGCGTGCTGATCGCGACGATGCGCTCCTCGCCCTCCGAGCCGACATCGACCGTCTTCAACATGCCCTGGCGCACCGAGAACAGCGAATGGGCGGGCTCACCTGCGCGGAAGAGGCGGGTGCCGGCGCGCAGCGTGCGCAGCGCGCCGGTGCGCTGCAGGCCGCCGCTTTCGCCGATGGCGATCATGCCGCAGAGGCGGCAGACCTCGTGCAGGTCACAGGAGCGGCAGGCGATCGGACCAGCGGGTCGGGCGGACATGGGAGGCTCCGGGTGCTTGAGTATTGTCAACCCGATTTTCCGTCAGGCCGACCCGCGCTTCCCTGATCTGGATCAATTTTGCCCAGGCGCAATGCGTTGCCGACGACCGAGACCGAAGACAGGCTCATGGCGAGCGCGGCGATCATGGGCGACAGCAGCAGTCCGGTGACCGGGTAAAGGATGCCGGCCGCGATCGGCACACCGAGTGCGTTGTAGAGGAAGGCGAAGCCGAGATTCTGTTTCATGTTGGCAACAGTCGCGGAGGAGATCGCGCGCGCGCGCAGGATGCCCCGCAGGTCGCCGCGCACCAGCGTGACCTGGGCGCTCGACATGGCCACATCGGTGCCCGTGCCCATCGCGATGCCCACGTCCGCGCCGGCGAGCGCCGGCGCGTCGTTGATGCCATCGCCCGCCATCGCGACCCGCCGACCCGCCTGCTTCAGTTGCCGCACGAGCGCGATCTTGTCCTGCGGGCGCACTTCGCCGTGCACCTCGTCGATGCCGAGGCGGGCGGCCACGGCTTGTGCTGTCTCGAGGCCGTCGCCCGTCGCCATCACGATGCGCAGGCCCGCGGCGCGTAGCGCCTCGATGGCGGCCGGGGTCGTCGGCTTGATCGGGTCGGCCACGGCAATGAGGCCCGCCAGCTGGCCGTCCGCGGCGACGAACATGACGCTCGCACCGTCCTGCCGCAGGGCCTGCGCACGGTCTGCGAGCGGTGCCGCATCGATTCCGGCTTCCTTCATCAGTGCCGTGTTGCCGATCGCGATGGCGCGACCATCGACTTTGCCGCGCACGCCGATCCCGCTCGAAGACTCGAATCCCACGGGCTCGACGAGCGGCAACCCGCGCCAGCGGGCCTCGGCCACGATGGCCGCGGCGAGGGGGTGCTCGCTCGCCTGGTCGAGGCTCGCCGCGAGCCGCAACAGGTCGTCCTCGGCAAATCCGGTGACCGCGATCGCCGCACGGAACGCCGGCTTGCCGACGGTCAGGGTGCCCGTCTTGTCGACCACCAGGGTGTCGATGCGGCGCAGGTTCTCGATGGCCTCCGCATCGCGAAAGAGCACGCCCGCTTGTGCCGCGCGCCCGGTCGAAACCATCACCGACATGGGCGTCGCGAGCCCGAGCGCGCAGGGACAGGCGATGATGAGCACCGACACGGCGTTCAGCACCGCGTAGGTCCAGGAGGGCTCGGGACCCGCGAAGCCCCAGGCGAAGAACGTGCCGATGGCGACGGCGAACACCGCGAGCACGAACCAGTAGGCCACGCGGTCGGCCATGCGCTGCATCGGCGCGCGCGAGCGCTGCGCCTGCGCCACGAGCTGCACGATCTGCGCGAGCACGGTTTCCGAGCCGACCTTCGCCGCGCGGATGACGAGGCCGCCGCTGCCGTTGAGCGTTGCACCGATCACGGTGGCGCCCGGCGCTTTCTCGACCGGCACGGGCTCGCCCGTGAGCATCGATTCGTCGACGTGCGAGCGGCCATCGAGGACGACGCCGTCGACGGGCAGTTTCTCGCCTGGGCGAACGCGCAGCCGATCGCCCACGTGAACGTGCGACAGCTCGATGTCTTCCTCGGTGCCGTCGTCGCGCAGCCGCCGCGCCGTCTTCGGCGCGAGGCCCAGCAGGGCGCGGATCGCGGCCGAGGTCTTCGTGCGTGCGCGCAGTTCGAGCAGCTGGCCGAGCAGCGTCAGCGACACGATCACCGCGGCCGCCTCGAAGTACACGCCCACGCGCCCGTGCTCGTGGAAGGAGGCGGGAAAGAGGCCGGGTGCGAGCGTGGCGACGACGCTGTAGCCCCAGGATGCGAGCACGCCGACGCCGATCAGCGTCCACATGTTGGGGCTGCGATTCGCGATCGACTGCGCGCAGCGCTCGAAGAACGGCCATCCCGCCCACAGCACCACCGGCGTCGCGAGCGCGAGCTCGAGCCAGGTGCGCGCTGCCGCCGGGAGGCCGGCGAACCTGTGTCCGAACATGGCGAGCGCGAGCACGATCGCCGTCAGCGGCAGGGTCCACGCGAAGCGGCGCGTGAAATCGCGCAGCTCGGGGTTGTCCTCCTCCTCGAGGCTCGGCATCTGCGGCTCGAGCGCCATGCCGCAGATCGGGCAGGTGCCCGGCCCCGGCTGGCGGACCTCGGGATGCATCGGGCAGGTGTAGATCGCGCCCGGAGCAACGGCAGCGGCGGGCGCGACGGCCGCAGTCGTGGGCTTCGGCGCCAGGTACTTCGCCGGGTCGGCGAGGAAGCGCTCGCGGCAACGCGCGGCGCAGAAGTGATAGTCGACACCTGCGTGCGTGGCGTGATGCGGCGTCCTGGCCGGGTCGACCTTCATGCCGCAGACGGGATCGATCGCGGTCTTCGTGTCCTGAGCGTGGCCGTGGCCGGCGTGGTGCTGGCAGCTGCTCATGATTCCTCCCCGGAAAGCGCGGCGAGGATCGGGCATTGCGCCAGGTCGCCGTGGCCGGGGCAGGCGGCCACCAGCTTGCGCAAGCCGTCGCGCACGCGCGTGAGTTCGGCGAGCTTGTGCTCGACGTCCGCCAGCTTCGCCGTAGCCGCCGTCTTCACCCCCGCCATGTGGCGGCCGCGGCGCTCCGTGAGCGCGAGCAGCTCGTGGATCTCCTCGAGCGTGAAGCCGAGTGCCTTGGCGCGGCGGATGAAGCGCAGCCGGGCCACGTCGGCGGCACCGTAGCTGCGGTAGCCGGAGGGCCGCCGCCGCGGGGCAGGCAGGATGCCGTTGCGCTCGTAGTAGCGCACCGTGTCGATCGGCACGCCGGCCGACTTCGCAAGCTCACCGATTTGCATGGCGCGAGTATGCACCCTGGACCGAGGTCCAGAGTCAAGGCTGCGCTACAATGCAGCCGTTTCGAAGGAGCGCGCCCATGGCTGGATTCCTGCTCTGGCTGCTGTTGCTCGTGGTCTGCTGGCCGCTCGCGCTGCTGGCGCTCGTGCTCTATCCGCTCGTCTGGCTGATCCTGCTGCCGTTGCGGCTGGTGGGCATCGCGGTGGGCGGCGTGTTCGAGCTGCTGAAGGCGATCATCCTGCTGCCCGCGCGCGTCCTGCGTGGCAAGCCCGTCGGCTGAGCGCCGGCCAGCCGCCCGTTCAGGGTGGCGGCGGCTCGGCGGGCTTCCTGTCCTTCGCCTTGTCGGCGTCTTCCGCCTTGGCACTGTCTTGCGGCGCCGGAGTCTGCGTCGGCCGCACGATCACATTGCCAGCGGGCTCGGGCAGGTAGAGCGGTCCCTTCTGCCCGCAGGCGGACAGAACGAGGAACGACGCCAGCAGGGCCGCTCGCATCACGTGTACATCGTCCGCCGGTCGCGCAGCGCGAGCCAGCCGCGGACAACGCGATAGACGATCCAGGCCGCGACGATCAGCGCGGCGAGGAAGAACGTGAAGATGCCGAGGCCGAGCATCAGCACCAGCGGTGCCGACACGATGCCTGCCACGACGAACCACAGGAACGCGAACCAGAACGTGCGGATCTGCCAGCGGAAGTGCGACTCGAGCCAGGTGCCGCGGGCTTCAGACCGCCGCACGTAATTCATGATGACGGCGATGATCGAGGGCAGCCCGAACACGAAGCTGCCGATCACGGTCGCGGGGCCGGTGACGCCGATCAGCACCGACAGCGCATGCAGCCCATAGATGATGTGGGTGTAGGTGACGAGGCCGGGATCGAGGCCGGCGGACGGCTGGGTGGATTCGTTCATCGTTTGCCCTCCTGGCACCCATCATACGCGGCGTTCGACCGTGGCGATCGTGATCCGCGCGACGCAGGTGAGATGGCCCCGCTCGTCGCGGATTTCAATGCCCCAGACCTGGCTGCGCGCACCGACGTGGAAGGGCCGCGCGGTGCCCGTGACCAGCCCGCTCGCCACGGAGCGCAGGTGATTGGCGTTGATCTCCTGGCCGAAGCACTGGAACCGGGCCTGGTCGACGCAGCACATGGCGCCGGTGCTTCCCATGGTCTCGGCGAGCGCGACCGACGCACCGCCGTGCAGCACGCCGTACGGCTGGTGCGTGCGCGCGTCGACCGGCATCGTGGCACGCAGGTAGTCGTCGCCGACCTCGATGAACTGGATGCCGAGGTGCGCGACGAGCGTCTTCGTACGCACCGCGTTCAGGGCCTCGGGTGCGGGATGCGCGCCAAACCAGATGGCCATGCCTACTCCTTTCGGAGCCGCGCACCGACGCGGCGATATGCCTCGCGAAACGGGATGCCTTCCGCGACCGCGAGGGCATTGGCTTCCTCGGCGGCGCGGATGGCCGGATCGAGCGTGATGCGCTCCGGCCGGAAGCGCACGGCGCCGAGCGCCGTCGCCATGATGTCGAGCGACTGCAGCGCGATGTCGATGCCGCGAAAGAGCGGCGCCTTGAGCAGTTGCAGGTCGCGCTGGTAGCCGGACGGCAGCTTGGCGAAGATGCCGAGCGCCTCGAACAGGCCCGCATGCGCGGTGGCAGTACGGCCACGCAGCAGCTCGAAGACGTCGGGATTGCGCTTCTGCGGCATGATCGACGAGCCGGTCGTGAACTCCTCGGGCAACGCGACGAAGGCGAATTCCTGCGTGTAGAAGAGCAGCAGGTCGGCCGCGAGGCGCCCGAGGTCCTGCATCGTCAGGGCCACCTCGAACAGCACCTGCGCTTCCGCCTTGCCGCGCGAGAGCTGCACCGCCGTCACCGGTTCGTGCACCGCCGCGAAGCCGAGCGCCGCGCGCGTCGCCTCGCGATCGAGCGGCAGGCCGGGCGTGCCGTAGCCCGCCGCGGAACCGAGCGGGCTCTTCGCCGCGCGCCGGTGCGCGAGCCGCAGGCCCTCGGCGTCGTCGCGAAGTTCCGCGGCGAAGCCGCCGGCCCAGAGCGCCACCGAACTCGGCATCGCCTGCTGCATGTGGGTGTAGCCCGGCAGCACCGTCCCGCCTTCGCGCGCCGCGAGCGCATCGAGCGCGTCGGCCACCGCGGTCGCGCCCGCGCGCAACTGCTCGATGGCGTCGCGCAGGTAGAGGCGCAGCGCCGTGAGCACCTGGTCGTTGCGCGAGCGGCCGAGGTGCACCCGCCCGCCGGCCTCGCCAATTCGCGCGGTAAGGCGCTTCTCGAGCGCGGTCTGCCCGTCTTCGTCGGCGAGCTCGATGTGCCACTCGCCGCGCGCGTGGGCTGCGCCGAGGGCGAGCAGGCCGCCTTCGATCGCGCTGTAATCGGCGTCGGACAGGAGCTTCTGTGTGCGCAGCATCGCGGCATGCGCGATCGACGCCGCGATGTCGTAGCGCACGAGCCGCTCATCGAGCGCGTAGTCCTCGCCCGCCGTGTAGGCGAGGACGCGCGCGTCGAGCGGCGCGCCCTTGTCCCAGAGGCGTGTCACGCGCCGCCGCCCTGCTGCTCGGCCGTGCTGAGCGCGTTGATGTCGGCGACGATCAGCGTGCCGGTGCCCTCATTGGTGAACACTTCGGCGAGGATGCTCTCGGGCGAGCTGTAGGCGATGACATGCACCCGCCGCACCCCGCCGCGGATCGCGTCCTCGATCGCCTTGGCCTTGGGCAACATGCCGTCAGTGATGGCGCCGCTGTCGCGCAGGCGCTTCAAGCCCTGCAAGTCGGTGTACGAGACCACCGAGCCCGGGTCCGCCACGCTCTCGAGGATGCCCGGTGCGCCGGTGCAGAGGATCAGCTTCTCGGCGTTGAGGGCCGCGCCCAGCGCCGAGGCGACCGTATCGGCGTTGATGTTGAGCAGCGTACCGTTGGCGTCGGCCGACAGTGGGCTGACGACCGGCATCAGGCCGTTGTCGAGGAGCTTGCGCAGTACGGTGGTATCGACCGCGTCGATATCGCCGACGAAGCCGAAGTCGACGGTCTCACCGTCGCTCATTCTTACGGCCGGGCGCTTGTGCGCCGTGATCAGGCCCGCATCGACGCCGCTGACGCCCACCGCATCGATGTTGAGTTCGCGGCAGATGCCGAGCACGCGCGTATTGATGAGGCCGTTCAGCACCATCGCCGTCACGTCGATCGACTTCTGGTCGGTGACGCGGCGGCCCTGCACCATGCGGGTTGGCACGCCGAGCGCCTCGGTGAGCTCGGTGAGCTGCGGCCCGCCGCCGTGCACGAACACCACGCGCACGCCGAAGTAATGCAGGATCGCGATCTGCTCGATCAGCGCACGGGTCGCCTGCGCGTCGCCGAACACGGCGCCGCCCGCCTTGATCACGAATGTCTTGCCCTTGTACATGCGGATGTAAGGGGCGGCGCTGCGCAGCGAGCGGACGGCGAGGGCCTGGTCGTCGCGGTGCTTGATCATGTGGGTCTCTACACTCCGTGGGAAAGCATGCGGTGCAGGACCGCCATCTGCGCGGTCATGCGATTGTAGGCTTCGCGCTGCACGATGCTGCGCGGCCCGTCGAGCACCGCGTCCGTGACCGCGACATTGCGGCGCACGGGCAGGCAGTGCATGAACTTGCAGCCGGCGGCGGCGCGATCGAACCATTCGGGCGTCACGCACCAGCCGCCGAGGCTCGTGCGCAGGCTGGCGTCGCCCTCGGCATCGCCGTAGTGGGCGGTCGAGCCCCATTCCTTGGCGTAGAGGACCTGCGCCCCGGCGAGCGCGTCGTCGCGATCGGCGGTCTCGCGCACCGAACCACCGGCTGCGGCGGCCGCGGCCCGTGCCTTGTCCATGGTCGCGGGCGGCAGGCTGTAGCCCTCGGGACGCAGCACGACGACTTCCATGCCGCGCATCGCCGCCATGTGCACCGTGGCGGCGGGGACTGCGAGCGGCAGGGCGCGCGGATGCTGCACCCAGGACAGCACGAACTTCCCGTGCCGCGGCACCTCGAGGTCGTCGAGCGTCTTCCAGTCCGCGAGCGACTGGCAGGGGTGGTTCATCGCCGACTCGAGGTTGATGAGCGGCTTGTCGATCACGCCCGCCATCGCGCCGAACTGCGTTTCCGCGAGGTCGCGCGCGAGGTCCCTGCCTTCCGCGAAGGCGCGGATGCCGAGTGCGTCGCAATAGGATGCGAGCACCGGCAGGCCCTCGCGCACGTGCTCCGCGGCCGCGCCGTTCATCACGGCGCCGAGCCGGGTCTCGAGCTGCCAGGTGCCCTGGCCGGGTGTGATCACGAAGGAGGTGCCGCCAAGGCGCGCCATGCCGGCCTGGAAGGAGGCGAGCGTGCGCAGGGAGGGGTTGAAGAACACGAGCCCGAGGATGCGGCCGGCGAGCGCATGCGGCTCGGGGTGGCGCTCGAGGCGGTTCGCAAGGTCGATCAGCCCGGTGATCTCTTCACGGCTGAAATCGGCGAGGTCGAGGAAGCGATGCATGATGCGTGGCCCGCGCGCCTCAGAGCGCGGCGAGCGTCCCTTTCAGCAGGTCCACGTGTTCTTCCTGCAGTATGAACGGCGGCAACAGGCGCAGTACCTGCGGGTCGCCGCTCGTGCCGGCGAGGATATTGCGCTCGAGCAGCGCCGCCTGGACTTCCTTCGCGGGCCGGCTCATGCGCAGTCCGAGGAGGAAGCCCTCGCCCTGGAATCCGGTCACGGGCCCGACGCGGCAGGTCTCGCGAATGTAGCGCGACACGCGCCTGACATTCGCCAGCAGGTCCTCGCCCTCGATGGCTTCGATCACGGCCTCGATCGCCGCGGCCGCCATCGGCCCGCCGCCGAAGGTGGTGCCGAGCGTTTCCAGCTTGATGGCCGCGCTCACGCGGGGCGCCATCAGCAGAGCAGCGCAGGGAAAACCGTTGCCGAGCGCCTTGGCGGTCGTGATCATGTCGGGATGCACGCCGTAGAGGCCGGCCGCGAATGCCTGGCCCACGCGGCCCATGCCGCACTGGACCTCGTCGAAAATGAGCAGCGCACCCATTTCGTCGCAGCGGTTCCGCAGCGCCTGCAGGAACTCCGCGCCCATGTCGAAGGCGCCGCCCACGCCCTGGACCGGCTCGACGATGACGGCGGCCGTGTCCTGCGTGACGTGCCGGGCGATGGCGCCGATGTCGCGCCGGGGCATCCACGACACGTCGAAGGGCGTGCGGGGAAACGCGTGCCATTTCTCGCGCGCGCCCCAGGTGATCGTGCCCGCCGCGGCGGTGCGGCCGTGGAAGCTGCCCTCGACCGCGGCGACGTGCGGGCGGCTGGTCATCCGGAACGCCATCTTGAGCGCGTTCTCGTTCGCCTCGGCGCCGCTGTTGACGAAGAACACGCTGTCGTAGCCGCCGCCGGCGAAGCGCAGCAGGCGCGCGGCGGCGCGCTCGCGCACCGCCATCGGCACCGCGTTGCTCTGGAAATTGCACGTTGCGGCTTGCGCCTGCACCGCGCGGGTCCAACCGGGATGGCCGTAACCGAGCGCGGCGACGGCGTGGCCGCCATAGAGGTCGAGCACGCGCCGGCCACCACGCGCATGCAGCCAAACGCCCTCGGCGTGCTCCACCTCGAGCGGGTACTGGGCGAAAACGGCGGCGAGCGCGCTCATGTCCAGCCCGCCGCGGGCGCGGTGAGGCCCGCCGCCTCGGACAGCCCGAACAGGCGGTTCATCCATTGCACGGCGCCGCCGGCCGCGCCCTTGTCGAGATTGTCGACCACGCAGGTCACCGCGACACTGCGGCCGTTCGCCGCTGCCGACAGGCGCGCATAGTTGCTCGCGGCGACATCCTTCACGTGCGGCGCCTCGGAGGACACGCTGGTGAACGGCGCGTCGCGGTAGAAGCCGGTGAGCGCGGCGAGCACCGCGGCCGTGTCGAGCGGCGCCTTGAGAGTCGCCTGCACCGTCACATGGATGCCGCGCGCGAACGGGCCTGAGTGCGGCACGAAGGCGAAGTCGGCCGTCACGCCGCTCGCCGCCGCCGCGCACGCGGCAACCTCCGGCGCGTGCCGGTGCGAGAGCGCGTTGTACGAGTAGAAATCGCTGTGCCGCTGCGGGTGGTGCGTGCCCTCGACGGGCTTGCGCCCGGAGCCGGTGCTGCCGGTGACGCCCGCGACAAACAGGGCCGGCGTCACGAGGTCGAGTGCGAGCAGCGGCACGCTCGCGAGCAGCGTCGCCGTTGCGAAGCAGCCCGGGTGCGCGACATGCCGGGTCGGAGCACGGGCGAGATGTTCGGGCACGGCACAGGTGAACTGCGCGAGGCGCGCGGGCGCGCCGTGCGGATGCTTGTAGACGGCTTCGTATTCGGCGGCGCTCGAGTAGCGAAAGTCCGCCGAGATATCGACGACGTGCGCATCGGTGCCCGCCGCTTCGGCGCGCGTGAGCAGGGCATCGATCAGCGCGGCCGACACGCCATGGGGCGCGGCGCCGAAGATCGCAACGCGCGGCAGGTTCGCCACGAGCGCCCCGATCTCCTGCTGGCCCTGGAAGCGCAGGTCGCCGAGCACGGGCGCCAGGTGGCGGAAGGCCTTCGCGACCGCCTCGCCGGGCTGGCTGTCGGACAGGACTCCCGAGATGTCGAAGTGCGGATGCGCGGCAAGCAGGCGCAGCAGCTCGCCCGACACGTAGCCCGTGCCGCCGAGCACGATCGCCGGTATGCGTGCCTCGCCACTCATCCTGCGAGCGCCGCGGCCGCCTTTGCGCCGAGGCCGAGCGCCTCGATCACGCAATCGCCGAGCGCGGCGCCCGACGACAGCGCATTGAACGCCGGCACGTTCATCTGTTGCTCGATGATCTCGACGCCGACCGCATTGTCGGTCGCGGGACCGGTGACCACGCAGGGCTCGACCGCGAACCGCTCGCGCAGCAGGCGCACGCCACCCCAGGCCGCCACCGGATCGTTGGCCGAGAGCACGACGCCCGTGAGCGCCCTCCTGATGTCCTCGCATGAGAGGATCGAATCGACGCCGTACGTGCCCATGAGGCCATCGCCCAGCTCGAAGACGATCACGTCGGGCTTCGTCGCGGAAAGTTCGGTCAGCATCGTGCGGGTGAGCGCCGGCCCCGTCTTCGGCGTGGTCGTGATCACGCCGAGGTCGGTGAAGATCATGGTGTTGCGGGCACCGGCGTCGGCCATCGCGAGGATGTCCCGCCGCAGCGACACGCCGGTCGCCTTGAAGGCATCGACGACGAGGCCGCGATGGCGCATGCGCGAGACGATCGAGCAGGCGGCCGCCGTCTTGCCGGCTTCCATGCAGGTGCCGGCGAGCGCGACCACCGGAACGCCCCTGGTGTCGAGCGGCGCGTCGAAGTCGAGGCGCCGGTAGCCGGCGCGGGCTGGCACGCCGATGCGCTCGCCGAGATAGGGGAACTGCAGCACGACGCCGAGCACCCGGCAGTCGAACGGCCGGCCCTTGTCGGGGTTCGCCGAATCGCACACGCCGAGCACGCCGCCGATATTCAGCATCTGGATGACGTCGCCCGCCTTGAGCGATTCCGGCACGTGGCCCGAGTAGCCGAACAGCGCCTTGCGATGGCCGAGTGCACCGACCACGATGTCGCCCTTGCCGACCTTCGCCATGCGGCCGCTCGTCAGTTCGAGCGTGTTGTAGGTCGACTTGTTGGTCAGCACCTCGACGACCACGATCACGCCTTCCTCGGCGGGAATCTCGGTGGAAACGCGCACTTCGTGCGACAGCCCCACGGCCTGCGTCACCGAGGCGATCTTGTCGACGACGTCGGACTTCATCATGGGCCCTTGCTCCTTGCGATCTCCCCGGCGCGCGTGTGGAACACGCCCGGCAGGGCGACAAGCTTCGAAAAGCCGAGCGCATCGGCCGCCGACCACTCGCCGACCGATTCACCGTATACGCCTTTCGAGGCCGCCATGAGCGAGTACGGCGAGCTCACGCCCTCGACGAAGAGGCTGCCGGGGCGCAGCAGCAGCTGGACGCTGCCGGTGACACGCGCCTGCGAGGACAGCAACAGCGCCTCGATGTCGCGGCACACCGGATCGAGCAGCTGGCCCTCGTGCACGAGGTCGCCATAGGGTTGCGCCACCGATTCCTTGATGCGCTGCTGGCGTGCGGTCAGCACCAGCTTCTCGAGCTCGCGGTGCGCAACGAGCAGCGCCTCGGCGGCGGGCGCCTCGAACGCGACGCGGCCCTTGGTGCCGATGATCGTGTCGCCGAGGTGGATGCCGCGGCCAATGCCGAACGGCGCCGCAATCGCCTCGAGCGCCTCGATGACCTCGACGGGCGACAGCTTGCGGCCGTCGACCCCCGCGGGTCGGCCCGCGGCGAACTCGATCGAGTGCCGTTCCGGCGCGCGCGGCTTCGCGAAGGCGTCCTTCGACAGCACCCATTGTTCCTCCGGGATGCTGCCCTCGGAGGCAAGCGTCTCCTTGCCGCCGATCGTCACGCCCCAGAGGCCGCGGTTGATCGAGTACGCCGCGCCGAACGGCGGCACCGGCAGCTTGCGCGCCGTGAGGTAGTCGAGCTCCTCCTGGCGCTTGAATGCCTTGTCGCGCACCGGTGCGATGATCTCGAGCTCGGGCGCGAGCGTGCGCAGCGCCACCTCGAACCGCACCTGGTCGTTGCCGGCGGCGGTGCAGCCGTGCGCGATGCTCTTCGTGCCGAGCTTGCGCGCCATGTGCGCGATCGTCTGCGCCTGCATCACGCGCTCGGCGCCGACGCACAGCGGATAGAGCTGGCCGCGACGGACGTTGCCCATGATGAGGAAGCGCAGCACCTGCTCGAAATAATCGACGCGTGCGTCGACCTGGTGGTGCTCGATGGCGCCGAGCGCACGGGCGCGCTCCGCGAGCGTGCGCGCCGCGGCGGCGTCGATGCCGCCGGTGTCCACGGTGACCGTGATGACAGGGCGCTGGTAGTGCTCGGCCACCCAGGGCACGAGGAACGAGGTGTCGAGTCCGCCCGAATAGGCGAGGACGATGGGTTGGGTCATGGCTTGGGTCAGATGTTGAAGAGTGAGCGGAGACGCTTGACGAGCGCCGCCTGGTCGCGGGCGCTCGCGGTCGCGATGAAGATCGTGTCGTCGCCGGACAGGGTGCCGACGACATCGGGCCAGTTCGCGCGGTCGATTGCGAGCGCGACGCTCTGGGAGGCGCCGGTCTGGGTCCGCAGGACCGTGAGCGACGGGCCGGCCACGCGCAGGTCGCGCACGAACTGCGCGAGCGCGCCGAAATCGCCGCCCGCGTGCACGGGCTCCTCGCCGGGCAGCACATAGCCGTCGGCGGCCTTCAGCACGCCGATTTCGCGCAGGTCGCGGCTGACCGAGGACTGGGTGACGGCATGCCCCTCGGCCTTGAGCAGCCGCACGAGGTCGGCCTGCTTGCGCACGCCGCCGCTGCGGAGCAGCCGGGTGATGGCATGGTGGCGGGCGGTGGCGTGCATAATTAGACGATATTATGCATAAACATGCGCGCGCGGTCAAGGGTGTGATGCGTGATGCGGGTTGCATGATGCGGGTGGCGGGCCGGAGGCGCGCTGATTCATCCGCGGACGAGCGTGGAGGGCGCGCCCGGACAGCGAGGGAGCGGATGAATCACCGCACTTGCGGCCCGCAACACGCGGAACGCAGCCCGCTACTTCTCTATCGTGTACTCGAGATCCGCACTCTGCACCGCCCCCGACTCGAGCTTCACCGTCCAGTTGTCGCCGAGCGTGTAGCGCATCTTGATCGTGTTGATTGCCTCGGTGAGGCTCACGCCGTAGCTCACGTAGAGCCGCGGCGTCAGGTACTTGCCGAGCACGAGCGAGGTTTCGTTGTTGAGCGAGGATTCGAGGCTGACGTCCTCCAGACCCACGTACTCGCCCAGCTGCTGGGCGAGGATCGCGCCGCCCTGCACCGCAAACGGGTTGCTCCGGCGCGTGCCGCCGTTGGCGTCCTGTGCCTGAACGGATTCGAGCGAGCCGCCCGCGATCAGCAGCGACAGGATCTGCGATTGGGAGATCTGCGGCTCGGAGAACAGCGTGAGGCGTGGCGCACGCAGCGTGCCGCGCACGTTCGCGCCGGCCGTGACGTCGGGGAACTCGCGGCTCGCCCGGATGTCGATGCCGGGGTCGGCGAGCGGCCCGTTGTTGAAGATCAGCTTGCCGTGCTCGATGTCGAGGCGCCGGCCGAAGGCGATGTACTTGCCCTCGGCGACGTTCAGCTCACCGGTGCCGCGCGCGATGTCGTTTTCGTCGGTGCGCGCCTCGAGCGACCCGGTGAGCCGGCCGGAGAGGCCGTACGTGTCGATCGTCACCCGCTCGCCCAGCACGAGTTTCAGTTTCGTCGTCACGACGAAACGCTGGGAGGGGTCGACTTCGCGCTCGCCCACGATGCGTTCGTCGGCCGAGGAAAAAGTGGCGCCGGTGAGATCGGCGGGATCGAGGCGCGCGTTCGGCACGACGACCGTGCCCGCGACATCGATATGCCGCCCGTCAATGCTGAAAACGAGGTCGGGCGAGGCGAACACGCGGGCCTCGGGGACGTTCGCAACGCGCAGGTTCTCCCCCTGCAGGGTGATCGAGCCGTAAGGCAAGCCGCCACGCCAGCTGAGCCGGCCGGAAGCCTTCGCCTTTCCGTCGCCGGCGGCCAGCGAGCCGTCGAGCGCGAGCGCGTTCTCCTGCAGGTGCGCATCGAGCGTGACGGAGCGCAAGGGCAGGTTCACCTGGTAGAAGTCGAACTCGCCATCGCGCAGGGACAGCGAGCCCGCGAGGCGCGGAGCACCGAGCGTGCCCGAAAGGCGCACGTCGGCGGTGAGCTTGCCTGCCGAACGATCGATGGTGTCGACCAGCACCGCGAGGAAGCCGAGCGAGTCGGTCCGCACGTCGAGCCTGCCGTCGAGCGGCCAGTCCTGCCAGGCATCGCCCCTGCGCGCGGCGACGGCGTGCGCGTTGAGGCCCCCCGACGCACCGGCATCGAGTTTCGCGTCGAGCGTGAGTGCGTCGGCCGTCGCGGAGCCCACGATGCTGCCTCCGCCGAGCTCCGTGACGTCCTCGCGGCCGTTGACGAGCCTGCGCCGGGTGCGCGCGCCGCGCAGGTCCGCCCGCAAGCTGCCGCGCCAGTCCTCGGCCGCCATCGCGCCGGCCTCGGCCTCGATGTCGACCGCGCCCTCGTACGTCACGCCGGCCGTGAGGCCGGCGGTGAATGTGCTGATCGGCAGGTTCTTCGCCGATGCCGTGGCGGACCACTCGCGCGCGTCACGCCGGCCGGCTGCGCAGACCTGTGCCGTCGCACCGTCGAGGCAAGTCCGCTCGAGGACCATCAATCCTGCGCCCAGGGTGAATGAGGAGGGCCCGGCGAGGTGCAGCGACGCCTCCCTGCCATTCTCGAGGTCGAGGCCGGAGATGGCGAGCCGCCACTGGCCGGGCTGCTGCTGGCCGATGCCGCGCGCGGTGAGGGCCAGTTGCTTCGCCCGGGCGCCGATCTGTACTTCGTGGCGCCCGCTCGTGCCGCGGGCCGCTGCGTCAAGGGTGTCGATGCGGCGGTCGCCGTGTGCGAGGCCCTTCGCGTGCAGCTCCACCGCGAGCGGTGCGTCGGTGCGGGTATCGAACTGCACGCGGCCCTCGAGGTTCGCAAGTCCGAAGTCCCCGTAGCCGATGCCGTCGCCGCGCAGGGTCGCGTCGATCGCCGGCGCGGCACGCGAGCCGCCCAGCTGTCCCTTGGTGGAGATCCGGCCGCGCGCTGCGGTGTCGAGCAGGCCGAGGTCCGCGGCACTCACATCGAAACGCAGCGACCATGCGTCCGGGGCGAGGTTGCCGTCGAGCTGCGCACGCGCACTGCCGGCGCGCACGTCGATCTTGCGAAAGCCGAGGCGCTCGCCTTCGCGAATGAGCTGGCCACTGCCGCTGGCGCGTTCGCCGCGCAGCACCCCACCCAAGCCCGCGATGCGCAGGTCGAGCCGGCCATCCGGCGAGAACCGCTCGCCGCGGGCGTCAATGTCGAAGTCGAGGCGGCCAGGCAGGCGCGCGTCGAACTGCCCGGTGTCGAGCGCCGTGACATGTCCCGCCACTCGCCAGGTCTCCGCGGGCTTCCAGGCGGCGCCCCCTTGCAGCCTGGCCATGCCGCCGTAACCTTCGATCCGGATGAGCCCGGCATCAAGCCGGTCGGCGGCGAGCCGGCCCTCGACCGTGGCCGCCACCGGTTTGAGGTCCGCAGCCACGAGGTCGCCGCTGGCGGAGATCTCGAAAGGCAACTTGCCGCGCAGGCGATACTTGCCCTGGGCACTGCGCACCGCGGGATCGGCGGCCGTGAGCGGCCAGCGAAAATCGTACCAGCGGCCGGCGAGATCGAGCCACGGCTCGCCTTCGCCGATGCGGATGAGGCCCGCGGCATGGGCGCGCGTGCCGGAGCCCTGGTGACGGAACTCGGCCCGCCGGATCGCCAGTGTCTTCGCGGCATACTGGCCATCGAAGCGGACATCGAAGGGACCCGCCGCGAGCCCGTGGGGCGTCAGCACGCCGCTTCCCCGGATGCCCTCCGCCGTAACGGTGGCCTCGGCCTTTCCGTCGATCTCCCCGAGAGCGCCGCCGCCACCGAATGCGACGAGGTCGAGCTGGCTCACCTGCGCCGCGCCGGAAATCTTCCAGTGGCTCGTGAGCGTCTCCGCGGCGCCAGTGACCTGTGCGCGAAACGGCGCGGTCAGCGCGCCCTGGAATTCGAGGCGATCGAGGTCTCCGACGCCAGTGACGTTCGCCACCCAGCGGGTCGCGGCGGGCGCCTGCCACTGGGCCCGGCCAGCCGCGTCGATCTGCATCGGATCGGCTGCGCGCAGCAGGCCGTTCGCCGAGAGCTGCATGCCGAGGAAACCGCCCTCGGCGTCGAAAATGCGGATCGAGCGGTGGCGCACGACGCCACTCGCGCGCACCTGATCGAAATCGACGCGCGCTCCCTGGGGCGACACGATCGTCAAGGTTCCCGCGCGCGCATCGCCTGCGTCGATGCGCAGCAGCCGCGGCAGGAAGCGCGGGGTGGAGTCGTCGGGCGGCCGCAGCCGCGGCCGCACTTCGATCAGCACGCTGCGCGCACGGGCCACCGGGACGTCGAGTGTCTGCCAGAGCAGTGGTGCAATCGCGAGCCGCGCGTGCGCCTCCTCGATGACGAGGTGCACGCGCTCGTGGGTCAGCTCGAAGCGCGACACATCGAAGCCATCGGCGATGGTGCCGCGCACCGCGCCGATCTGCATCGTGACCGGGCCAATCCGGTGCGGCACGCGCGCCGCGATCATCGCGAGGCCCTCGGGCGTGAAGGCGAGGTAGTAGAGGAGGGCGAACGGCAGCGAGCAGAGCACCGCGACCAGCACCATGAGCACGATGGTGAGCGGGCGTGCCATCAGAGCTTGGGCGAGAAGTTGACGTGCAGGCGCGGGGACGCGCCGTCGACAGACAGCGCCTGCGCGATGTCGAAGCCGACCGTGGCGATCGGCAGCCGGAAGCGCAGGCCGACGCCCGCCGAGTACTCGAGCTTGTCGCCGAACTTGTTGAACGCATTGCCGCCGTCGACGAACACCGCGATGCCGAGGTTCTTCGGCAAGTCGCGGATCACCTCGACCGTGCCGACCGCAAGGTGCCGGCCGCCGGTTTTCTCGCCGTTCCCGTCGACGGGCGAGAGCTCATTGAATCCGAAGCCGCGCACGCTGCGGTCGCCGCCGGCGAAGAAGCGCTCCGAGCCTGGCACGCCGTTGAAATCGTCGGCCCAGGTGGTGCCGAACTCGGCGCGCAGCAGCAGGTGCCAGGCGCGCGCGACATCGAAGACGCGCTCGGCCGAGGCGAGCAACTGCAGGTAGTCGGTATCGGCGCCGAGCCCGGTGCTCGAACCGCGCAGCTCGGCGTAGAGCTGGCGGCCGAAGAGCGGCTCGCCCAGGTAGCCCTTCGGGACGGAAGCGAAGCTGATGCCCGGGATTGCGAGCCAGGTCTCGGTGCGGCTGCTGCCGTCCTCCGTGATCGCGTTGACAAGGCGCGTGTAGTAGACGCGCTGCCAGCGGCGCGGCACGCGCGTGATGCTGGCGCGCGCTTCGGTGTTGTAGGTGTCGAGGTCGGCGAGCACCTGATGCTCCCAGGTTCCCTCGAACTCGAGCTTCTCGAGCGCCGGATCGCCGATCGGCCAGATGTAGCGGCCGGAGATCTTCTGCGAGACCTGCGCCAGCTTGAACTCGGCGCGAAAGCGATGCCCGTAGCTGTTGACGACGCGGTTGTCCCAGCTGATCGTGCCGCGCGCCTCGGTGTCGGTGGCGTAGCCGACGCCGAACGACCAGCGCGAGCGGCGGTTGGCCGTCGCGCTGATGCGGATCGGCACCGTGAGCTTGTCCTTGTCGCGCTGCTGCGGCAGCACTTCGACGGAGGCGAAATACTGGCTGTCGTCGAGCGCGAACTGGGTGCGCAGCAGTTCGGTCGCGTCGTAGGGCTGTCCTTCGCGGTAGCGCAGGTACTTGCGCATGAGTTCCGGCCGGATCACGTCCTGCGCAATTTCCGTCGCGCCGAAGCGGTAACGTTCGCCGGTCTCGAAGGCGATGTGGGCGGTCGCCGTGTGGTTCGGCGGATCGACCAGCAGCTCATGCTGCAGGAAGCGCGCGTCGAGATAGCCGTAGCTCGCGGCCGTGCGTTGCAGGTCGCTCTTCAGTTTCTCGTACGCCGCGTGATCGAGCCGCCCGCCCGGCCGCAGCGGCGAGGCCGCGAGCAGGTCGCGGAACACCGGATCTTCGGCCCGTGGCCCCGTGATGCGGATGTCGGCCGCGGCCAGCAGCACCGGCTTGCCGGGTTCGATGTCGATGCGCACGCGCCAATCTTCCCCGTTGTCGCGCGCCTCGACGCTCGAGCGCACGGTGGGGTCGTAGTAGCCGAAAGGGCGCAGCGCGGAACGCACCTCGCGCTCCACGCGCTCGTGCAGGCGCTCGATGGTGTCGATGCGCAGCCGGTCGCGCGTCTTGTAGCGCTCGAAGGAGAGGTAGGCGAGGACGTTGTCGCGCAGGTCGCCCTCGACGCCGTTCACCTCGATGTCGATGTCCGCCCGGGCCGGCGCGGCGGCGAGCAGGCACAGCACGAGCAGCAGGCTCCGTGCGGCGACGGCGGTCAGCGACTCGCGGAATGGTCCTTGCATTGCGCCCGGGCGGAAAAAGGTTGGCAGAGTTTAATCAGAGTTGCGCGGGCGCGGGCGGGTTCCCGCTGCCCTCCGCGGGCGGCCATGCACCGGGCGGCAGCCGGAACGAAGCCATGCCCGATGGGTCGCCGTCTTCGCCGAAGGACCGCTCGAGGATCTCGAGGCTGTCGTCGTGGCCGATCGCAACGACGGTCGAGCAGCGGGTGCCGTAGCGATCGTGAACGACGAAGGGCGCCGACAGCGCCCGCTCCCATTCGGGAGACAGGCCGGTTTGCGGGAGGTCGTCGCCGGGGACGGGCTCGCGATCGGCGAGCAGCGCGAAGAGCGACTGCAGATACGCCGGGAGGGCGAGCCAGCGTCCGAAGCCGCGCCGTACCCGCAGCAGCTTGGGCCAGGGCGCATCGAGTGCGTGGTTCGCGAGACCGTACACGCCGGGCGCAAGGGTGCGCGCAAGGTCCGCGCCGCGATTGGAGGCATAGAAAAGCCCTTCGCGGTCGGCGATCAGCAGATTGAAGCCCGCGAATCGCCCGGCGCGGCCCGCGAGGCCCGCGAGATAGTTTTCCGCACTGCCGGTGCTTGCCAGCCAGTCCGGAATCAGAGCGCCCCGGGAAGGCGAACCTGCAGGCCGCTGCGCCATCTCGCGGAAATTCGTCACGAGGCCGAAGCGCCGGCCGCGATCGACGCCGAGCCAGGTGCCGCCCGCTTCGAGGTCGCGTCCGGCGAGGATCGGCGGGTCGCCCCAGGCGGCAAGTGGTGTTGTCGGGCGCGCGTGGTACTCGTCGCGGTTCGCCGCAACGATCAGCCGGTAGCGTGGATGGACCCGCCACGCGAGCACGGCGAGGCACATCGCGTGTTCCTCAGCGAGCCGCGCGCAGCAGGCGGCGGGTGAGCCGGACGGCGAGCCAGATGACAAGGACAACGACCCCGGCCGCCAGGACCGGCGCCGCGATCGCGAGAACCGCGAGTACGATGGCGCCGCCGGCTTCGCCGGTGGCCAGCGCGCCGTTGCCGAGCCCGCCCGTCAGGGCCGTCGACTTCGCGCGCAATGCCGTAGTCAGTCCTTGCGTGAGGCCGGCGACGCCGCCACCGGCGATCACGGCGGTGGTCCATCGCACGATCGGCGGCAGGTCGGTCATCACGGCAGCGGCGGCGATGGCGCCCGCGGCTATCGCGACGGGCGTGGCGATCGTGTCGAGCAGGTTGTCGAGCCCCGGCACATGGTAGGCCAGCACTTCGAGGACGGTCGCGACGGCCAGCATCACGAGCGCAGGCGTTTCCGTGAGCCAGGCGAACGCCGGCGCGAGCGCAATGTGGCCGGTCGCGCCGGCAAGGCCGAGGATCAGCAGCGGCAGGAACACGCGCAGGCCCACCGCGGCCGCAAGGCCGATGCCGAGCGCGATCGAGAGCAGCGCCGCGGATGCTTCCCCGTCCATCAGCGCACCTGCGCGAGTGGCGCGGGCCAGCCGGCGTTGAACCACGCTTCGATCAGCCGCCATGAGATCGAGCTGCGCGCACCGACCTTCGGGTGCCCCGACGCAATCTCGGCCCGCGTGAACCATTGTGCGTCCTCGAGTTCGCCGTCGTGGCGCGTGATGGCGCTGTGCGTCGCCCGTGCGTGGAACCCAAGCATCAGCGAGGAAGGAAACGGCCATGGTTGCGAGGAGTGATAGCTGATCTCCCCGACCGCGACGCCGGTCTCCTCGGCCACCTCGCGCGCGACCGCATCCTCGACGCTTTCCCCGGGCTCGACAAAACCCGCGATGGTCGAATAACGGCCCGCGGGCCAGCTCGCCTGGCGCCCGAGCAGCGCGCGCTCGCCATCCGTCACGAGAACGATGATCGCGGGGTCGATGCGCGGGAACATCTCCTGGCCGCAGGCGCGGTTCGAGCAGGCGAGCACGTGGCCGGCGCGCGTCGGGCGGGTGGGCGAGCCACAACTGCCGCAGTAGCGGTGGCGCATGCGCCAGATCGTGAGCGCGCGTGCGTAGGCGAGCAGGCCCGCCTCGCGCTCGGGCAGCTCGGCGGAGAGGGGCCGCAGTTCCTCGAAGCGGCCATCGGGGGCGGTGGCACCTGCGTCGCCCGTTCCGGTCTCCTCCTCCACCAGCACGCAGCGGGCCCCTTCAAACCAGCCGAGCAGGATGGACTGGCGCTCCTGCGCAAACGCGATGCGCGGGTCGTCGCCGCCGAGGAACACGACGTGGGGCGACGGCTCATGCACGACGAGGTGGGCCGTGCCGCGCGCGAGCAGGTAGCGCGTGCCGTGGTCGCGCCGGGCGGCCTCGAACCAGGCCACGTCCTCGCGCTCCCAGGCATTCCTGTCGAGGTAAGGCCCGGCAAAAAGATTGAGCGATTTGGGCTGGTTTGGCATCGGGGCACCCGCAGGCGCCCCATTATAAGGTGTGGGGCCTCAGCGCCGGTCGATCGGGGTGAGTTGCGCCGGGACGGGCGTGCCTCGGGCCGCGGCCGGCAGCTTCCGCCCGCGCTCGAGCCGGATGGCGGGTGGGACGGACGGGTGTGCGGCGCAGGTGCCGGAGCACACGCAACAGGCGACCGCGCGCAGCACGTAACTGTCGGCCAGGGTGAGGGCCCCGCACTCGCCACAGTGGCGCAGCGACAGTTCGTCACCGCGGCCGAGCGCGATGACGAGGAAAGCCGCGTGCTCGAATGAAATGCTCGGCTGCGCCACGAGCGCGAGATAGGCTTCGTAGGCGATGCAGAGCAGCTCGCCCTGCGCGACCGATAGCGCCCGCGGATCGAGGCGCAACTCGCGCCGCACGATGCCCGCCATGCAAAGGAGGCCGGCCAGCACCGCCGCTTCCTGCTGCACGCGCGGCGAACGCAGGAAATAGCTGCAGCGCTGCGGCGACTTGCCGCGACGGCGCGCGACCGGCTGGCCGGGGTGTTCCGCCACATAGGTACGGTAGAGCTTGCGCACCCGGTCTTCGGTGAGGCCCGTCCAGGCGCGGATAGTGCGGGTGCGCGCTTCGTGGCCGATCAGCCGCAGGGCGAGGTCGAAGCGCAGGCGGTCGCGGCAGTACCGGTCGTCGGTGACTCGCATGGCAATCCACTCCCTGTGACGCCAGAACCGATTTGGTACAAATATCCCAAATTTGCGGGTGGCTTTGAAGTCCAATTTGGGGGCAATATCGGGCGCGAACAGGGGGAAATATGCAGCCGGAGCCTGCCGTCGCGGCGTCCGCCGCTCTCGCGCCGCTGGCCGAGATCAACGATCTCGCGCTCGAACTGATGGCCTTGCGGGCCAGCGGCGACCCGGACGGGTTGCCGGGCATCCTGCGCGAGTCCGCGGGCCTCTGGCGCTCGCTCACCGCAGCGCAGCGCGGGCGGCTCGCCGGTTGCCCGTTCCTGTTGGTCGACATCGGTGCCGACGAGTTTGCATCCGCCGCTTGCACTGCGGTGGAGGGCGTGCGCGAGCGGCATGCCGAAGCGCACTGGTTTGCGGAGGACGCCCTGCCGCGCCTGTCCTACCTCACGCTCACTTACGCATGGCATCTCGCGCGTTCCAGGCGGTTCGCCGTCCGCCTCGTCCTCGGGCTGTCCGACGACCTGGCGGACTGGCTCGCCGCCCTGAGCCTGCGCCAGTTGGGCGAGTGCCTGGAGTGCAGCCCGTGCTTCCTGCGCCCGCGCTGGGCCGGTCGCCCCGACGTCTGGCGGCACCTGCTCGCTGCGGCGGTCAGCTCCGATCCGGCGGACTTCGAGCTGGCCCGACTGCGCGGCGTGCAACTGCTGGCCGCCCCGTACTGGCAAGCCGCGCGCCGGCCGTAGCCGGCAGCCGGTCGCGGCGGCCCCGGCCCGCGGCGCAGCCCTGTGCTACGCTTCGCGCCTCGCATGTACGCGCTTTCAGCCCACGGCCTCGCCAAGACCTACAAGAACGGAGTGCAGGCCCTGAAGGGCATCGACCTCGACGTCGAGCAGGGCGATTTCTTCGCGCTGCTCGGCCCGAACGGCGCCGGCAAGACCACCCTCATAGGCATCACGACCTCGCTCGTGAACAAGACGGCCGGCCGGCTCGAGGTCTTTGGCCACGATATCGACCGCGAACTCGAGGCGGCGAAGGCCTGCATCGGCGTCGTGCCCCAGGAAATCAATTTCAACTTGTGGGAAACGCCGTTCGACATCGTCGTCAACCAGGCGGGTTTCTACGGCATCGGCCGCCGCGCCGCGAAGCAGCGGGCTGAGCACTACCTGCGCAAGCTCTCCCTCTGGGAGCGGCGCGACAGCGTGTCGCGGTCCCTCTCCGGCGGCATGAAGCGGCGCCTGATGATCGCGCGCGCGCTGGTGCACGAGCCGCGCCTCCTGATCCTCGATGAGCCTACCGCGGGCGTCGACATCGAGATCCGCCGTTCGATGTGGGACTTCCTGCGCGAGATCAATGCGCAGGGCACCACCATCATCCTGACGACCCATTACCTCGAGGAGGCCGAAACCCTCTGCCGCAACATCGCGATCATCGCGGGCGGCCAGATCGTCGAGCGCGACCGCATGGGCAGCCTCCTGCGGCGGCTCAAGAGCGAGGTCTTCGTGCTGAACCTGCGTGATTCGCTCGGCGGCGCACCGCACATCGACGGTTACCGCGTCACCCGCGTGGACGACCACACGATCGAAGTGGAGGTCTCGCAGGAGCAGGGCGTGAACGCCATCTTCGCGCAGCTGGCCGCGCAGGGGCTCGAGGTCGTGTCGATGCGCAACAAGGTGAACCGGCTCGAGGAGATCTTCATGCGCCTCGTCGACGGGCGAGGCGCCGCCGCCACCGCGCCGCCAGCGGCGCACGGCGGGCGGCAGCGCCACGGCGGGCACCCATGAGCGACGCCGCCGCCCCGGCCATGCTGTCCGCGCCGCATGCCGCCCAGGCCCGCTGGGTCGGATTCAAGACCATCATCGTGCGCGAGTTCGACCGGATCATCCGCATCTGGGGCCAGACGGTCGTGCCGTCCGCCGTGACCGCGACGCTGTATTTCGTGATCTTCGGCGCGCTGATCGGGCGGCGCATCGGCAGCATGGGCGGCGTCGGCTACATGCAGTTCATCGCCCCCGGCCTCATCATGATGGCGGTGATCACCAACTCCTACGCGAACGTCGTGTCGTCGTTCTTCGGCGCGAAATTCAGCAAACACGTCGAGGAGATGCTCGTCTCGCCGCTGCCGAACTGGGTGATCGTCACCGGCTATGTCGGCGGTGGCGTGGTGCGCGGGCTGCTGGTTGGCGCGGTGGTCACGGTGATCTCGCTGCTGTTCGCGAAACTTTCGATCCACCACTTCGCGATCATCGTCGGCGCGGTGCTGCTCACCGCGATCGTGTTCTCGCTCGGTGGCTTCCTCAATGCGATGTTCGCCAAGAACTTCGAGCAGGTGAACTGGATCCCGTCGTTCGTGCTGACGCCGCTCACCTACTTCGGCGGCGTGTTCTTCTCGATCTCGCTGCTGCCGAACTGGGCGCAGCAGCTCTCCTACGCGAACCCGATCCTGCACATGGTGAACGCGTTCCGCTACGGCTTCCTCGGCACCTCGGACGTCAACATCGCGCTCGCGTTCACGCTGATGCTGGCGTTCGCGGTCGTGATGTTCGCGATCGCGGTAATGCTGATGAACCGCGGCGTCGGCATGCGCGAGTAGCCGCGCCCGCTAGCCCCGCATCTGTTCGAGTTCGAGGCCGCGCGTCTCGCGCACCAGCGAGCGCACGAAGAAAAACGACACGAAGGCGCTCGCGGCA
This sequence comes from Pseudomonadota bacterium, assembly GCA_963204835.1. Taxonomy (GTDB): domain Bacteria; phylum Pseudomonadota; class Gammaproteobacteria; order Steroidobacterales; family Steroidobacteraceae; genus CADEFQ01. The sequence goes on along the minus strand of CAUJHJ010000072.1, from coordinate 2,578 downwards.
TAGAAGCCGTAGGTGACGACGAGGCCGACCGAGGCGGCGAGCGCCGGGAAGCTGACGCTGATCGCGAAATTCGCGATCCACTGGGCGAAGCCCGCCACGGCGAGCGCCGAACCGCGGATCTGGTTCGGGAACATCTCGCCGAGCATCACCCACATCACCGGGCCCCAGCTGAAGTTGAAGAACACCACGTAGGCGTTGGCGGAGATGAGCGCGACGAGGCCCGCGTCGTCCGACAGCTTGAGGCCGCCGTCGACGAGGTCCGCGGTGGCGAAGCTCGCCGCGACGATCGCGAGCGTGACCGCCATGCCGGCCGAGCCGATCAGCAGGATCGGCTTGCGGCCGATCCGGTCGATCACGAACACGGTCACGAGGCAGGCGACGATCGAGAGCGAACCGGAGAGGATGTTGATCTTGAGCGCGTCGTCCTCGCTGAAGCCGACCGACTGCCACAGCACCGCGCCGTAGTAGAAGACGATGTTGATGCCGACGAGCTGCTGGAAGACGGCGAGGCCGATGCCGGCCCAGACGACCGCGCGTACCCGGCCCGTGTGGCGATCGAGCAGGTCCGAGAGCTGCGGGCGGTGGTGGTCGGCGGCGAGCGAGACGCGGATTTCCTGCACCTTGCTGTCCGCCTCGGTGGCGCCGAACAGGCGCGTGAGCACGCGCCGGGCGTCCTGCTCCCGGCCCTTCATCATGAGGTAGCGCGGGCTTTCCGGGATCGAGAGCAGGGCGAGGAAGTAGACGGTCGCCGGAATGAACTGCATCCAGAACATCCAGCGCCAGGCGGGGAAGCCCGACCAGAACTCGGCGGTCGAACCGCCGGCGTAATGCGCGAGCGCATAGTTGACGACGAAGGCCCCGGTGAGGCCGATGATGATCATGATCTGCTGCAGGCTCGAGAGCCGCCCGCGGATGCTGGCTGGCGTCACTTCGCTGATGTAGACCGGCGAGAGCACGCTCGCGGCCCCGACGCCGAATCCGCCGATGATGCGCGCGACGATGAACTGCGCGGAGCTGTCGGCCGCCCCGGCCGCGAGCGCACTCGCGACGAACAACACTGCGGAGACCATCATCACGCCGCGCCGCCCCATCATGTCGGCGAGGCGCCCGGCCGCATAGGCGCCGATGGCACAGCCGATCAGGATCGCCCCGACATTGAGGCCCGTGCCGAGCTTGCTCAGCTCGAAGGCCTTGTTGAGGCCCTCCTGGGTGCCGTTTATGACACCGCTGTCATATCCGAACATGAAACCGCCGATCGTCGCCACTGCGACGATCGCCGCGATGAAGCCGATGTTGGTCCGTGCGACCAGTGACTTGTCCATGCCAGGCCCCCCGGAATTTGCGGCCATCATAGCGGATAGTAGCGCGGCAGGAGCCAGGACAGGGTCAGCCACATGATCAGCATGAGCGGCACGCCGACGCGCACGAAGTCCTTGAAGCGGTAGCCGCCGGCGCTGAACACCAGCAGGTTGCAGTTGTCGGCGAGCGGGGTCGCGTAGCCCATGTTGACCCCGAAGAGCACGGCGAGCACGAAGGGCTCCGGCGCGAGCCCGAGCTGGCGCGCGAGCTCGATCGCGATCGGCGTGCCGATGACGGCCGCCGCGCCGTTCGAGACGAAGTTCGCGAGCACGGCCATGCAGATCATGGTGACGCTGAGGATGGCCGGGTGTGGCAGCGAGGCCGTCGCGGCCACGAGGCCGCCGGCGAGGAAGGCGGCGGCGCCCGTCTGCACGAGCGCGAGCGACAGCGCGATCGCGGCGACCGTGAGGAAGATCATCGAGGAATCGAGCGCGCGCGTCGCGTCGCGCCACTTGAGGCAGCCGGTGAATACCATCAGCAGCACGCCGACGAGGGCTGCGATGGCGACTGGCGCAATGCGCAGCGAGGCCGCGAGCACGATCATCGCCATGATCGCGAGCGCGAGCGGCGCCTTGCGGGTCTCGGGAACGTCAGCCGTGGCGTCGAGCACGAGAAGTTCGCCGCTGCGCTTCACGGCGGCGATCTGCGCGGCCGGGCCTTGCACGAGCAGTACGTCGCCGACGCCGAGCTGCTCCGCCTGCAGCCGTGCCACGCGCAGGCCCCACTCGTCTCCCTCGCCAGGCCGGTGGCGGGCGAGCGCGACGAGCTGGTAGCGCTCGTCGAAATCGACCTCGTCGAGCGTGCGGCCGGCGAGCAGCGAGCCCGGCGTGACGACAAGCTCGGCGGTCTGCTGGTCGCCCGCCTTGAGCGGATGCTGTTCATCGACCGGCACGTCGTCGGAGTACAGGTCGCCGCCCAGCACGCGTGCATATTCCATCAGCCGTTCCGGCGTGTCGCGCAGGTGCAGCTGGTCCCCGGCGGCCAGCTCGATGTCGGGCAGCGGCACGATCGCAAGTCCTGCGCCGCGGATCACCGCCCTCACCTTCATCGCTCCGCCGGTCTTGCGGATGACCTCGGCGAGGGTCGCGCCGTCCGCCGCGCCACCGGCCTTGACGCGCATCTGCGCGATGAAAACCCGAGGCGAGGTGTCGACGACCGCGGTGCCTTTCGGCAGCAGGTACGGTGCAACCAGCCACAGGTAGAGGAGGCCGACGCCGCC
>CAUJHJ010000071.1 GCA_963204835.1 Pseudomonadota bacterium | reverse complement strand
GCCGGCTGGGTGGCGCACTGGCAGGAAATGATTTCCGACCCGTCCTACAAGATCGGCCGCCCGCGCCAGCTTTACACCGGTCCGGCCCGGCGCGAATACACCGACATCGCCAGGCGCTGAGGGCCAGCCCGGCCAGCACCTCTTATCCTGGCTGCAAGCGGTTTGCTGTTGGCTGTTCGCCGCCGAGCAATGCCTCGACTTCCGCAGTATCTGCCCGCCGCATCGGCTTGCCGTCCACGGGACTGGCCGGCGCCTGGCGGATGCCGTCGCGCGGGAAGACCACCGCCTCGATCGGTTCGCCGGCCATCTCGAAGCGCACCGCGGGATAGGCTTGCATGCGCTCTGCATTGAGTTTCACGCGCCGCTCGCCGACCTCGTGCGCAATGCCCTGGTCCATCAGCTTGAGCGAGACCGCTTCGGCGCGATCCGCGAACAGGTGCAATTGCACCTCGACATGCCCGGTGGCGGTGCCGGCAAGCACCGGGCCGACGAGGCGCGGCTGGAACTCCTCGAGCCATTGCATGGCCTCGAGCGCGGCGCTGCGCTGGGATTGCAGCGACTCGGCGTGCGATTCGCCGCCGAAAAGGCGCTGGTAGCCCGCGAGGGCTTCCTCGATCTCGATGTTCTTCGGCAGCAGGCCGCCGTCGACCACCCCGTAGCGCTCGGCCGCCTTGCGCTTGGCGACCAGGAAATCGCGCACGCCGTGCTCGGCCATGATGCGCGCCGCCTCCTGCGCGATCGCGCGCCTCAGGTTCTCGGCGCGTGCGGGCTGGTGTTTGCTCATTGCGCGTCGGCCCCCGTCAGAAGATCGGTTCGCTGCTTGCGGGTGGCGGGGTGGGCCGGGCGGCGCCCGGCACCGTCTCGCCGCCCATGCTGGTCGCACCACCCGGCAGATGATCGGCCATGAACAGCTCTTCCATCGCGTCGGGATCGTCCGCGGTGGCGAGCTGGCCCGTCTCGCGCGAGATCGGCAGCTCGATCACGCCCTCGGGCCGCGGCCGCAGGCGCTGCGGCACGGCGGCGAGCGCCTCGCGCATGAAGTGCACCCAGATCGGCACGGCCGTGCGGCTGCCTTCCTCGCCCGCGCCGAGCGTGCGCTCCTGGTCGTAGCCCACCCAGACCGTCGCGACGAGGTTGCGATTGAAGCCGTTGAACCAGGCGTCCTTGGCATCGTTGGTGGTGCCGGTCTTGCCGGCAATGTCGCTGCGGCCGAGCGCGTTCGCGCGCCGGCCGGTGCCGCGCCGGATCACGTCCGCCATGATGTCGTCCATGATGTAGGCGTTCGGCGCCGACACGATGCGCGCGGCGATGCGGTCCTTCGGCAGCAGCGCGAGCCCGCCGCGCTCCGCGGCGGACAGTTGCAGCGCATCCGGCACGTCGAGCCCCGGTTCGCCGCTGCCCGTCGCGGGCAGGCCGCACGGCTCGCACACTTCCTTCGGCGTCGCCCGATAGACGACCTTGCCCGACGCATCCTCGATGCGATCGATGAAATACGGCTCCACCTTGTAGCCGCCGTTCGCGAAGGCCGCAAAGCCCGTCGCCACCTCGAGCGGTGTCGCCTGCAGGGTGCCGAGCGCGAGCGTCAGGTCCTTCGGCATCGAGGCGCGCGCGAATCCGAAGCGCGCGGCATAGTCCACCAGCGTCGGGATGCCGATGTCGCGCAGGATGCGGATCGAGACGAGGTTGCGCGAGCGCACCAGCGCCTCGCGCAGGCGCGTCGGCCCCCCGAACTCGCCGCTCGAATTCTCGGGGCGCCACGACGTCTCTGAATCGGGGTCGTCCATGACGATCGGCGCGTCGAGGATCACCGTGGCGGGCGTGAAGCCGTTGTCGAGCGCGGCGGAATACAGGAAGGGCTTGAAGCCCGAGCCGGGCTGGCGGCTCGCCTGCGTCGCACGGTTGTACTTGTAGGTGTAGTAGTCGAAGCCGCCGATCAGCGCGGCGATCGCGCCGTCGTCCGGGTCGAGCGCCACGAGCGCGCCCTGCGCTTCGGGCAACTGCACGAGCTGCGCGGTGCTCCTGCCGTCCGAGACCACGAACACCACGTCGCCGGGTGCGAGCACGTCGGCGGCCGACTTCGGCGCCGGGCCGCGCGCGTCCTCGCCCGTGACACGCCGCGCCCAGGCGAGCCCGTCCCAGGGAATCGTCACGTTGCCGCCGCCCTTCAGGTGCACGCGCGCGCTGCGCGCCTCGAGCGCGACGACCACGGCCGGATCGAGGTTGCCGATCGGCTCGAACTTCGCGAGCAGCGCGTCGAGCGCGGCGGCGTCGGCCTGCGCGGGCAAGGCGACCTGCGCCATCGCGCCGCGCCAGCCGCGACGGCGGTCGTACTCGAGCAGCCCGAGCCGCAGCGCGCGATTGGCCGCCATCTGCAGGCGCGGGTCGAGCGTCGTGAACACGCGGTAGCCGGCGTTCTGCGCCGCCTCGCCGAAGCGGCGCACGAGCTCGAGGCGCGCCATCTCGGCGACATAGGGCGCATCGACGTCGTTGAGCGGCGCATTCATCTTGCCGGTGACGGGCTCGGCATTGGCGGCTGCCAGCCCCGCCTCGTCGATGAAGCCGAGTTCGCGCATGCGCCGCAGGACGTAGCCGCGTCGCTCGTGCGCGCGCCGCGGATTCGCGATCGGGTTGGTGTCGGTGGGCGCCTTCGGGATGCCGGCGAGCAGCGCCGCCTCGCCGATCGTGAGCGCATCGAGCGGCTTGCCGAAATAGGTTTCGGCCGCCGCCGCGACGCCGTAGGAGCGCTGGCCGAAGAAGATCACGTTGAGGTAGAGCGCGAGGATCTGCTCCTTGGTGAACTCGCGCTCCATGCGCCAGGTGAGGAACACTTCCTGCAGCTTGCGGCGCCATTCGCGCTTCTGCGTCAGGAACATGTTGCGCGCGACCTGCATCGTGATCGTGCTCGCGCCCTGCGCGCGATTGCCGGTGAAGAAATTGACGGCGGCGGCGCGCAGCACGCCCGCGTAGTCGATGCCGTGGTGGCTGAAGAAGCGGTCGTCCTCGGCGGCGAGGAACGCGTTGCGCACGACCTCTGGAATCTGTTCGTAGGTGACGGGAATGCGCCGCTGCTCGCCGATCTGCGCGACGAGCTGGCCGCCGCGCGTGTAGACGCGCAGCGGCACCGCGAGCTCGACGTTGCGCATGTCCGTGCTCGACGGCAGCGAGGGCGCGAGGAACACGAAGCTGCCGGCGAGGCCGAGGGCGGCGAGAAGTGTGACCGCGGTCACACAGGTGGCTGCGACGACGCCGATCCGAAACCAGTTCCACTTCACAGAAAACGACTCTCGTGTCTTGCCCGCATTCCACGGGCTATGCATAGTAGCCCGCGAACGATTGGCAAACTCACCGAAAGGTGGGGACGCAAAGCCTCCGGTCTAAGGGCGCGTGCCTATGACAGCGGGGTTGCCGGCCGGATGGCTCGCTTGTCCATCCACCGTCGACGACCGCCCGATTTCTGCACGCCGCCGCTCGACCAAGGCTCGGGATCATCCAGTACGGGGCGGCGACAACATGTTTCGAGATGGCAGCGCACAGTGGATCGTGATCGCTCGACAGGTTCCAGGCACCGGACCGGCCTTTGCGCCCGAATCGTGAGCCGACTCACGTTCTATTTAACTTTACGCTGTTATATAGTTACCCCATAAGTTACAAAAGGCGACGGGTTCGGGGCATAAGTTGCTGAAAAGGAAAGACAAAAGTGTTCCTGCTTCGCCGTAAATACCGGCCCCTGCTCGGGCTGGACATCACGACTTCGTCGGTCAAGCTGATCGAGCTCGCGATGGCCGGCGGCCAGTACCGGGTCGAGTCCTACGCCGCCGAACCCACCCCGCAGAACGCGATGAACGAGAAAGCCATCGTGGACGCGGAGGCCGTGGGCGAGGCGATCCGGCGCGCCGCCAAGCGTGCGGGCGCCAAGAGTCGCGAGGTTGCGATCGCGATCAGCGGCGACGCCGCGATCACCAAGGTGATCCAGATGCCGCGCAACCTGCGCGAGCGCGACCTCGAGTCGCAGGTCGAGATGCAGGCGGACCAGTACATCCCCTTCCCGATGGACGAGGTGAGCTACGACTACGAAGTGCTCGGCGCCTCGGAGAAGGACACCGACACCAACGACGTGCTGCTGGTCGCGACCCGCACCGAGAACGTCGAACAGCGCCAGGCGGCGGTGAGCGCCGCGGGCCTGACCGCGAAGATCGTCGACGTCGAGGCCTTCGCGCTCGAGAATTCCTGCCGCCTGATGACCCACCAGATGCCCGACGGCGGCATCGACCGCACGATCGCGGTGGTCGATTTCGGCGCGAGCAGCACCACGTTCAGCGTGCTGCGCAACCTCAAGGTCGTCTACACGCGCGACTTCGCCTTCGGCGGCCAGCAGTTGACCGAAGAGATCATGCGCACCTACGGCCTCTCGATGGAGGAGGCCGGCCGCGCCAAGAAGGAAGGCGGCCTGCCCGGCAATTTCCAGTCCGAGGTGCTCGACCCCTTCATCGACGACATGACCCAGCAGGTGAGCCGCTCGCTGCAGTTCTACCTCGCCTCCGGCAGCGGGCGCGAGCAGCCCGAGAAGATCCTCGTCTGCGGCGGCTGCGCCAACATCCCGGGCGTCGCCGAAGTGGTCTCGAGCCGCGTCGGCATCGCCGCCGAGAAGGGCGACCCGCTCGGCCAGATGAAACTTTCGTCGCGCGCCAAGGCCCAGGCGGTGCAGCGCGACGCCACCGCCCTGCTCACGGCTTGCGGCCTCGCGCTGCGGAGCTTCGACTGACATGCCACAGATAAACCTGCTTCCCTGGCGCGCGGAACAGCGCAAGGAACGCAAGCTGGCGTTTCTCGTCGCGCTCGGCGGCGGCACGCTGGCCGCACTGCTTGCGACCTTCGTCATCTACCTGATGTTCAATTCGCTGATCTCGGGCCAGCAGCAGCGCAACGACAGGCTGAAGGCCGAGATCGCGACCCTCGACAAGCAGATCGAGGAGATCAACAACCTCGAGGCGCAGAAGCAGCGCTTCATCTCGCGCATGGAGATCATCGAGAAGCTGCAGCGTTCGCGCCCGGAGATCGTGCACGTGTTCGACGAACTGGTGCGCACGCTGCCCGACGGCACCTTCCTGACGGGCGTCACGCAGACGGGCAACCGGCTCAAGCTCGACGGCGTCGCGCAGTCCTCGACCCGCGTGTCGACCTTCATGCGCAACATCGACAAGTCGCAGTGGCTCAGGAACCCGGAGCTCTCGGTGATCGAGACCAAGAAGGACCAGTCGCTCGGCGCAACCTTCACCCTGTTCGCCGACCAGGTCACCCTGGCGGGCGCGGGTGACGACGACGCCGCCAAGCCCAAGGCGCGCGCGAAGAAAGGGGCCGGCCCGTGAACCTGATCGAAGAACTGCGCGCCCTCGATCCGAGCGATCCGGGCCGCTGGCCGCTCCCGATCCGCATCGGCGCCGTCGCCGTGTGGTTCGTGGTGCTCGCCCTCGTGCTCTCCTACGTGTTCGTCTGGCAGAACCAGCGTCCCGAGCTGCAGCGCTTCGAGGCGGACGAGCAGAAGCTGCGCGGCGAGTTCCGCGACAAGCACGCGAAAGCGGTCAACCTCGAGGTCTACAAGCAGCAGCTCGCCGATATCGAGCGCTCCTTCGGCGCGATGCTGCGCCAGCTGCCCGGCAAGACCGAAGTGCCGAACCTGCTGGTGGACATCTCGCAGACCGGCCTCGCCGCAGGCCTTGAAGAGAAGCTGTTCCAGCCGCAGGCGGAGCAGAAGAAGGACTTCTACGCCGAGCTGCCGATCAAGATCCGCTTGACCGGCAATTACCACGAGTTCGGCGCGTTCGTCAGCGGCATTGCCGCGTTGCCGCGCATCGTCACGCTGCACGACATCTCGATCAAGCCGGACTCGAAGGACGCCTACGACGTCCTGACGCTCGATCTCACCGCGAAGACCTACCGCTACCTCGACGAGGAGGAAGTCGCCGCCGCGGAGACGCAGCGCCGCGAGGCCGACAAGGGTCGTCGCAAGTCCTCAGGAGGTGGCGCATGAGCCGCCGCACGATCGCATTCGCGGGCCTCGCCTGCGTGGCGCTCCTCGCGACGAGCGGCTGCTCGAGCCGCGACAGCGAGCTCGACTCGTTCATCGCCGCGACCAAGAAGGAACCGGGCGGTCGGATCGAGCCGCTTCCCGAGGTGAAGCCCTACGAGAGCTTCGCCTACACCGCGCAATCCTTGCGTTCGCCCTTCATGCCGGGCGGCTCGGGCGGCTCGAGCGCCTCGAGCGTGCGCCCGGACATCAAGCGCAACCGCGAATTCCTCGAGCAGTTTTCGCTCGACACGCTGCGCATGGTCGGCACGCTGAAGCTCGGCGGCCGCACCTTTGGCCTCGTACAGACGAAGGACGGCCTCGTGCACCGCGTCCTGCCCGGCAACTACATGGGCCAGGCCGAGGGCAAGGTGGTCGACATCGCGGCCTCGAAAATCGACTTGGTTGAAATCGTTCCGGACGGGCTCGGCGGGTACATGGAGCGTCCCGCTTCACTCGCCCTGAACGAGTGATCGGCAGGGAGAAAGTCAGAATGAACCGTAACATCGCGTTCCACCCCGTGCGCGGCACGTGGCTGCGGCTGATGGCCGCCTGCGTCCTCGCGTTCGCAGGTCAGGTCGCATCCGCTGCCGATCCCGAGAACCGGCTCGAGGCGGTGGATGTGCAGACACTGCCCGGACAGGTCGTGCAGCTCACGTTGCGCACCTCGGGCCCGGCTCCCGAGCCGATGGCCTTCACCATCGACAATCCGGCGCGCATCTCGCTCGACCTGCCGGACACGGCGCTCGCGCTGCCGGCCCGCCGGGTCGATGTGCATTCGGCGGGTGTCGATACCGTGCTCGCGGCCGAGGCCTCGGGGCGCACGCGCCTCGTCGTGAACCTCGACCACATGCAGCCCTATACGACCCGCGTCTCCGGCAACGAGATCGTCGTGACGATCGGTGCCGGCCAGCAGGTGGCCGCAGCGGGCGGCAGCGCCGCCGCGCCGTCGGCCAGCGTCGCCGCGCCGGTGGTGCGTGCGCTGCGCAGCATCGACTTCCGCCGCGGTGCCGACGGCACCGGGCGCCTCATCGTCAAGCTGACCGACCCGCGCACGCCGATCAACGTGCGCCAGCAGGGCGACCAGGTCGTGGTCGATTTCGCCGGCACGGAAGTGCCGAAGAACCTGGTCCGCCGCTATGACGCTTCCGACTTCGCGACCCCGGTGACCGGCTTCGACGTCGTCAAGGCGAACGACGGTGCGCGCATCGTCATCAACGGTTCCGGCAACTTCGAGCAGCTCGCCTACCAGTCGGATGACCAGTACGTCGTCGAGCTGCAGCCGGCCCGCAAGGCGGCCGCCGAGGCCGACGCCAAGCCGACCTACACCGGCGAGCGCCTGACGCTCAACTTCCAGGACATCGAGACGCGCGCCGTGCTGCAGCTGCTCGCCGACGCGAGCGGCCAGAACATCGTCGTCAGCGATTCGGTGACGGGCAGCGTCACGCTGCGCCTGCAGAACGTGCCCTGGGACCAGGCGCTCGACATCGTGCTGCGCACCAAGGGCCTCGACAAGCGCCGCCAGGACAACGTGATCATCGTGGCGCCGGCCGACGAACTCGCCGCGCGCGAGAAGGCCGACCTCGCCGCGAAGAAGGACATCCAGGAGCTCGCGCCACTGCGCTCCGAGTACCTGCAGGTGAATTACGCGAAGGCGGGCGACCTCTCCGAGCTGATCAAGTCGCAGGGCGGCTCGCTCCTCTCCGAGCGCGGCAGCGTCGCGGTCGATGAGCGCACCAACACGCTGCTGCTGCAGGACACGAGCGACAAGCTCGCCGACATCCGCCGCCTCGTCGGCACGCTCGACATCCCGGTGCGCCAGGTGTTGATCGAGGCGCGCATTGTCGTCGTCAACGACGACTTCACGCGCGAGCTCGGCGTGCGCGCCGGCTTCACCGGCATCGACGTCAACGATGGCGGCAGGGGGCTCGGCATGGTGAGCGGCAGCGGTGAAGCGACCGACGTGGGGCTGTCCTCCGCGCTCGACAACCGCGCCAACAGCGGCGTCGTGACGCCGGTGCAGGTGCCGACCGGTACGGGTGCCGCCAACCGCTACAACGTCAACCTGCCGGTCGCGAACCCGGCCGGGCGCCTCGCCTTCATGCTGCTCGGCTCCGACTACATCGTCGACCTCGAGCTGTCGGCGGCGCAGGCTGAAGGTCGCGGCGAGATCATCTCCTCGCCGCGCGTCATCACGGCGAACCAGCGCGAGGCGAGCATCGAGCAGGGCGTCGAGATTCCCTACCAGGAATCGGCCTCGAGCGGCGCGACCACCATCCAGTTCAAGAAGGCCGTGCTGTCGCTCAAGGTCACGCCGCAGATCACGCCTGACAACCGCATCATCCTCGACCTCAACGTCAAGAAGGACAGCGTCGGCGCCGTGATCGTCGGTTCGGGCGGCGTCAACGTGCCCTCGATCGACACGCGCGAGATCACGACGCAGGTGCTGGTCAACGACGGCCAGACGGTCGTGCTGGGCGGCATCCTCGAAACCGAGCGCCGCGACACCGAGAAGAAGGTGCCCTGGCTGGGCGATGTCCCGGGCCTCGGCATCCTCTTCAAGCAGAAGAGCAAGACCAACAACAAGGATGAGCTCCTGATCTTCGTGACCCCGAAGATCTTGCGCGAAGGGGTCAACGTTTACTGACCGGCGAGGGACGGCCAGGAACCAATCAGGTGAAACAGATGTACAAATCAGCTTTTCTGTCGGTGCTCCTTGCGGGCCTGTTGACGGCTTGCGGCGGCGGCAGCGATGACGCTTTCGGTGGCGGTACCCCGGGCACGCCCGGAGGCGGCGGCAACACGCCCACCATCGCGGCCATTACGGTCACGACCAGCGCGCCGACCATCCTGTCGGACGGCTCCAACAGCGCGACGATCACGGCGCTGGTGCGCGACGCGACCAACAACCTGATCGCCGGCGTGCCGGTGACCTTCACCGCCAACTCCGGCGGCGTCGCGGTCACCAGGGCGACGACCGACGCGTCGGGCTCCGCCACGGCCACGCTGTCGACCGCGGGCGATCCCACGTTGCGCACGATCACCGTGACGGCGGCGGCGGGCGGCATGAATGCCACCGTCAATGTCCAGGTCGTCGCGGGCGGCGGCAACAACACGACCGTGCAGATGGGCAGCGGCACCGGTGGGGCATTCCAGCCGGGCATGATCGGCATTTCGAGCCCCAATGTTTCGGCCGGCGGCAGCACGAGCCTGCAGATCGTGCTGCAGCAGTCCGACGGCACGCTCTACGCGCAGAACGCCAGCATCACCTTCAATTCACCCTGCGCCGCACAGAACCTCGCGACCATCACGAGCCCGGTGCAGACGAGCACCGGCATCGCGAGCGCAACCTATTCGGCCTCCGGCTGCAGCGGCAGCGACGTGATCACTGCGACGGCGACGATCGGCGGCAATGCGCTGTCGGCCTCCGGCACCGTGACGGTGGCGCCGGCCGCCATCGGATCCATCGTGTTCGAGTCGGCCACCCCGACCAACATTGCGCTGCGCGGCACAGGCGGCACCGGCCGTCCGGAAGCTTCGACCGTGGTCTTCCGCGTGCTCGACCAGTCGGGCGGCCCGCGTGCCGGCGCGACGGTGAGCTTCGCACTCAATACTTCGGTGGGCGGCATCGCCTTCTCCCCGTCGACCGCGCAGAGCGACGCCAATGGCCGCGTGCAGACGGTCGTGCAGTCGGGCACCGTGGCCACCTCGGTGCGCGTCACCGCGACGGTCACCAGCGTGACGCCGCAGATCTCGACGCAATCCGGGCAGCTGACCGTGACCACGGGCATTCCCGACCAGGACAGCTTCTCGCTCGCCGTCCAATGCCCGAACGTCGAGGCCTGGGGGCGCGACGGCGTGCAGGTGCCCGTCACGGCCCGCCTCGCCGACCGATTCAACAATCCCGTGCCTGATGGCACGGCCGTGACTTTCAATACGGAAGGCGGCCAGATCCAGTCGCAATGCCAGACCGCCTCGACGCAGGCGCAGAGCGGGTTTTGCACGGTCAACTGGACCAGCGCCAACCCGCGTCCGGGCGCCACGCCGGCCGGCGGCGATCCGCGTGCAGGCCGTTCGACCGTCTTCGCGACCGCCATCGGCGAGGAGTCGTTCACCGACGCGAACGGCAACGGTTCATTCGACGTGGGTGAGAGCTTCTTGGACATGCCCGAGCGCTTCCGCGACGAGAACGAGAGCGGTGCCTACGAGAACGGCGAGCTGATCTACGACTTCAACAACAACTCGACCCGCGATCCTGCCGATGCCGTGTTCAATGGCGTGTTGTGCAACGATCCCGCACGCTGCAACGCGAACGCCGTGTCGACCGGCATCAGTGCCTCGAACCTGATCATCATGTCGAGCGGCTCGCCGAACAACGTGTCGCCGGCGGCGGGCACCATCATCAACATCGCCGCGCTGCCGGGCGGCGCAACCATGGCGGTGCTGTTCGCCGACCTCAACAACAACCCGCTGCCGCAAGGCACGAAGATCACGGCCACGGTCTCCGGTACCGGCCTTTCGGTCGCGTCACCGAGTTCCTTCACCGTGCCTTGTGCCACGGAGCCGACGCAGTACGCCTTCACGGTCAATGCCTCGGCGACCGCGATCGATGGCGTGCTGACACTCAGCGTCGAGGCGCCGAGCGGCCTGCAGACGATCCTGCAGTATCCCGTGAACGTGCCCTGAGGGCGCTTCGCGGCCGACCAAGTCGGCCGTCCTGCTAGACTCACTGGCCGCCTTAGGGCGGCCAGTTTTTTTGGGGCGGGAGCCGTGCTCGGCAAGCGAAACATCTTCCTGATCGGTCCGATGGGATCGGGCAAGTCGGCGGTGGGCAAGCTGCTCGCGAGGCAGTTGGGCGCGCCCTTCTACGACAGCGATGCGGAGATCGAGGTCCGCACCGGCGTCGACATCCCCTATATCTTCGAGAAAGAGGGCGAGGCCGGTTTTCGCGAGCGGGAGCGGGAAGTCATTGCGATCCTGACGGCGATGGAGCCCGTGGTCGTCTCCACCGGCGGTGGCGCGATCCTGCTGGCCGAGAACCGCGCGCAGCTCTCGCAGCGGGGCGTCGTGGTCTATCTCGAGACGTCCGTCCGCCAGCAGGCCGGGCGCGTGCAGCACGGGCGGCACCGGCCACTGCTGCGCGACGTCGACCCGGCCACGAAACTGGCGGAACTCATGGTGCAGCGGGAGCCGCTGTACCGCGGCACCGCCGATGTCACGGTCGCCACCGACGGGCGCAAAGTCCAGCAGGTCGTCGATCGGATCCTGGCCGCGATCGGCACCCCGGCTGCGGGCTGATCGGCGGGCGCAAGGCGCGGGCCGGGCCACTATACTGGCGGCCTCGTGGACATACTCGATGTCGACCTCGGTGCCCGCGCCTATCCGATCCTGATCGGGCCGCGGCTGCTCGCTCGCGAAGGCGCGGCCATCGCCGCGCGCATTCCGGCGCGTGACCTGCTGATCGTCAGCAACACCACGGTCGCCGCGCTTCATGCGCCGGCCCTGGGCGCAGCCCTGCCAGGGCGGCGCATCGTGGAGGTGATCCTGCCCGACGGCGAGATCCACAAGACACTCGCCAATGTCGCCCGTATCCTCGACGTGCTGGTCGCCAACCGCTTCGGCCGCGATGCCTGCGTCGTGGCGCTTGGTGGTGGAGTGGTCGGCGACATGGCCGGTTTCGCCGCCGCCTGCTACCAGCGCGGCATCGCCATCGCGCAGGTCCCGACCACGCTGCTTGCCCAGGTCGACTCCTCCGTCGGCGGCAAGACCGGCGTGAACCACCCCGGTGGCAAGAACCTCATCGGCGCGTTTCACCAGCCGATTGCCGTGATCGCGGATACCTCGACCCTCGATACGCTGCCCGATCGCGAGCTGCGTGCCGGGCTTGCCGAAGTGGTGAAGTACGGCCTCATCTGCGATCGCGCGTTCTTCGACTGGCTCGAAGGGAACATCGACGCGCTGCTCGCGCGCGACGCCGCGGCGCTCGCGCACGCGATCCGCCGTTCCTGCGAGCTGAAGGCGCAGATCGTCGCGCGCGACGAACACGAGCGCGGCGAGCGGGCCTGGCTCAATTTCGGCCATACCTTCGGGCACGCGATCGAATCGGCGACGGGCTACGCGAGCTGGCTGCACGGCGAGGCGGTGGGCGCGGGCATGCTGGTGGCAGCCAGCATGTCGCGCGCCTGCGGCATGCTCGCCAGTGCCGACGTGGTGCGCATCGAACGGCTGCTGAAGCGCGCGGGCCTGCCGCTCGATACCCGCGCCATCAAGGCGGATGCGGCACACGAACTGATGCGCCTCGACAAGAAGGTCCAGGCGGGGCGCATCCGGCTCGTGCTCCTGAGGCAGATCGGCGAAGCCTGCGTGACGGCCGAATACCCGGACGACGCGCTCGCCGCCACGCTCGCGGGGCACTTCGGGTGAGCGGCGCGCAGCCGGGCAAGGGCCGGGCTGCCGCTGCCTATGCGGCGCGGCGCGAGACCTCGCGCGGCCGGCGTTACCCGGAGCCCGTGTCGGAGCATCGCAGCGAATACCAGCGCGACCGCGATCGGGTGATCCACTCGAACGCCTTCCGTCGCCTCGTCTACAAGACGCAGGTGTTCGTGAACCATGAGGGCGACCTCTACCGCACCCGAGTCACGCATTCGATGGAGGTTGCGCAGATCGCGCGCTCCATCGCGCGCGCCCTCGCGCTCGATGAAGATCTCACGGAGGCGATCAGCCTGGCCCATGACCTCGGCCACACGCCCTTCGGCCACGCCGGCCAGGATGCGCTCAATGAGTGCATGCGTGATTACGGCGGCTTCGAGCACAACCTGCAGTCGTTGCGGGTGGTCGACGAAATCGAGGAACGCTACGCTGATTTTCCCGGGCTGAACCTCACCTTCGAGGCGCGGGAGGGCATCCTCAAGCATTGCTCGGCGAACAATGCGAAGCAGCTCGGCGAGCTCGGCCAACGCTTCCTCGAGCGCCGCCAGCCGGGGCTCGAAGCGCAGCTCGCGAACCTGGCCGACGAAATCGCCTACAACAACCACGACGTCGACGATGGGCTGCGCGCCGGGCTGATCGCCGTCGAAGACCTGCGGGATATCCGCCTGTTCGCGCGCCACCACGACGCGGTGCGCGCCGCGTACCCCGAGCTTGCCTCGCGGCGCATGATCCATGAAGTGATCCGGCGGATGATCAATGAAGTCGTGCTCGACGTCATCGATACGAGCGAGGAGCGGATCGCGCGCGCGGGCGTGGCGAGCATCGACGACGTGCGCGGCGCGGACGGGCCGCTGATCGCCATGAGCGCCGCTGTGCACGCCGATCACCGCGCGCTGAAGCAGTTTCTCGGCGAACATGTCTACCGGCACTACCGGGTGCTGCGCATGACCGCGAAGGCGCAGCGCGTGCTAAAGCAGCTGTTCGAGGCCCTCTTCGACGACCCACGGCTGCTGCCGGAAGAACATGCGGACAACGTTCACGCGGCCGAGGCCGAGCGCGGCAAAGCAGGGCGCGCGCGGGCCGTCGCGGACTACGTGGCCGGCATGACCGACCGATTCGCGATGCTCGAGCATCGCAGGCTTTTTGACCCAGGCGAGCGAACATGAAGACGATACCGCCGCGCGAGCGGCTGATATTCGCAATGGATGTGGCGGACCCGCAGGCTGCGCGAAAGCTGGTCGAAACGCTGGGCGACAGCGTCGAGTTTTACAAGATCGGGCTCGAGCTCTTCATGAGCGGCGGATACTTCGAATTGCTCGACTGGCTCGCCGCGCGCGGCAAGAAGATTTTCGTCGACCTGAAGTTCTTCGATGTGCCGGCAACGGTAGCCGCGGCTGTGCGTCAATTGCGCAGCCGCGGCGTGACATTCGCCACCGTGCATGGCAACCAGTCGATCATGGAAGCGGCAGCCGCGGCCAAGGGCGACGTCAAGGTGCTCGCGGTGACGGTGCTCACGAGCCTCGATCGCGGCGACCTCGAAGATCTTGGCTTCACGTGCGACGTCGAGAAGCTCGTGCTGTCACGCGCCCGCCGCGCGCTCGAGGCGGGCTGCGACGGCGTCGTGTCATCAGGGCTCGAAGCGAAAATGCTGCGCCAGTTCGTCGATGACCGCCTGATCGTCGTGACGCCCGGCATCCGACCCGTGGAGAATCGCCCGAGCGATGACCAGAAGCGGGTGGTGACGGTCGAGCAGGCCTTCACCTGGGGCGCGGACTACATCGTCGTGGGGCGTCCGATCCGCGACGCCGCGGACCCGCGCCGGATGGCGGAGAGCATGCAGGCAGACATTCTTGCGGCGGTCAGCGGGAGATAGCCATGGCTGACGAGAAGAAGCCGGAAGGGAAGAAGGAAGAGCCGACGATCGACTCGTTGACGCAAGAGGCGCGCGC
>CAUJHJ010000070.1 GCA_963204835.1 Pseudomonadota bacterium | reverse complement strand
GAAGGCGGGCTGCTGCGCGACATCGAGAAGGTGCTGAAGCGCGCAGTGCCCTACGCGGCGCCGCCGCCGTTCGAGATCACGGCCTCCGCGCCGCCGCCGCCGCGGCCCGCGCAGCCCGCACCCCGCAGGGACGCAAGGCCGCGCCCGCAGGGACAGGGCCAGCGCCACGGAGCGTCCCACGGCAACGGCCACGGGCAACGCCAGAGTCACGGACGCGGGCAGGGGCATGGCCAGCGCTGGAGCCAGGGCAGGAAAGTGGGGCGCTGAGCGCCCCGCCGCGGACGGGGGGCCGCGCACTCGCGCTCCCCTGCGCACTCTGCGATCATGCGATGGAACGCATGATCGCAGGAGTCAGTGCAGATGGCCCAGAAAGCACGCAAGCCCGCGCCGGCCGCGGCGCCCATGATCGACATCGGCATCAACGCGCGCGATCGGGAAAGGATCGCCGATTCGCTCGCGCACGTGCTTGCCGATACCTACACGCTCTATCTCAGGACCCACTCGTATCACTGGAACGTCGAGGGGCCGATGTTCAATACGCTGCACCTGATGTTCATGGGGCAGTACACGGAGCTGTGGAACGCGCTTGACCTCATCGCCGAGCGGATTCGTGCCCTCGGCTTTCCCGCCCCCGGCACCTATGCCGAATTCGCGCAGCTCTCCTCGATCGAGGAGCACCCGGGCGTGCCCGAGGCCATGGAGATGGTGCGCCAGCTCGTCAAGGGCCATGAAGCGGTCGCGCGCACGGCGCGCAAGGCCTTTCCGGCGGCGGATAAAGCCGGCGACGAATCCACGACCGATCTCCTCACCCAGCGCCTGCAGGTCCACGAGAAGACCGCGTGGATGTTGCGCAGCCTATTGCAGTAGCACGGCCGCGTGATGTCGCAGGTGGTCCGCGATGAAGGTCGAGATGAAGTAGTAGCCGTGGTCGTAGCCGGGGTGGCGCCGCAGCGTCAGCGGATAGCCTGCTTCGTCGCAGGCCGCCTCGAATAGCTGCGGCTTCAGCTCGCGCTCGAGGAAGGGATCCGCGAGGCCCTGGTCGATCAGGATCGGCGGACCCCGCGCCGGATCCGCAAGCGCGCGCACGATTTCCGATGCATCGTGGCGCGCCCACGCGGCGCGATCCTCGCCGAGATAGCCGGCAAACGCCTTCACGCCCCAGGGACACTGCATCGGTGCCGCGATCGGCGCGAAGGCCGAAATCGAGCGATAGCGGTCGCGATGCGTGAGCCCGAGTGTCAGCGCGCCGTGGCCGCCCATCGAGTGGCCGAAGATGCCGGCGCGGGCGCAGTCGGCGGGGAAATGCCGCGCGAGCAGCGGCGGCAGTTCGTGCACGACGTAGCCCGCCATGCGGTAGTGGGCCGACCAGGGCTCGCGGGTCGCGTCCAGATAGAAACCCGCGCCGACGCCGAAGTCCCAATGATCCCGGTCGCCCGGCAATTCGACGCCCCGGGGGCTCGTGTCGGGCGCGACCAGCATCAGGCCGAGCTCGGCCGCGACGCGCTGCGCGCCCGCCTTCATCATGAAGGTTTCTTCTGTGCAGGTGAGCCCCGCGAGGTAGTAGAGCACCGGCACCGGGCGCTCGCGCGCCTGCGGCGGCGTGAACACCGCGAAGCGCATCGGGGTGCGCGTGCTCGCCGATTCGTGGCGGTAGAAGCCGGCCTTGCCGCCGAAGCAGCCGTGTTCGGCGAGCGTCTCGAGCTCCATCGCGCCCTCAGAACGTCACGACGCTGCGGATCGATTCGCCCGCGTGCATCAGCTCGAAGGATTCGTTGATCTTCGCAAGCGGCATCACGTGGGTGATCAGCGGATCGATCTCGATCTTGCCCTGCATGTACCAGTCGACGATCTTCGGCACGTCGGTGCGGCCGCGCGCGCCGCCGAAGGCCGTGCCCTTCCAGACGCGACCCGTGACGAGCTGGAAGGGACGCGTGCGGATTTCCTGCCCCGCGCCGGCGACGCCGATGATCACCGACACGCCCCAGCCGCGATGGCAGCATTCGAGCGCCTGGCGCATGAGGTCCACGTTGCCGACGCACTCGAAACTGTAGTCGGCGCCACCGTCGGTCAGCGCAACGAGGTGCGGCACGAGGTCCGCGCCCGCCTCCTGCGCGTCGACGAAATGCGTCATGCCGAAGCGCTCCGCGAGCGCCTTGCGCTTCGGGTTGCGGTCGACGCCGATGATCATGTTCGCGCCGGCGAGGCGCGCGCCCTGGATCACGTTCAAGCCGATGCCGCCGAGGCCGAACACCACGACGTTCGCGCCCGGCTCGACCTTCGCGGTGTTGATCACTGCACCGATGCCGGTCGTCACGCCGCAACCGATGTAGCAGACTTTTTCGAAGGGCGCATCTTCGCGGATCTTCGCGAGCGCAATCTCGGGCAGCACGGTGTAGTTGGCGAAGGTGGAGCAGCCCATGTAGTGATGGATCCGCTCGCCGCCGATCGAGAAGCGGCTGGTGCCGTCCGGCATCACGCCCTTGCCCTGGGTGGCGCGGATGGCCGTGCAGAGGTTCGTCTTGCGCGACAGGCAGGATTTGCACTGCCGGCATTCGGGCGTATAGAGCGGGATGACGTGGTCGCCCTTCACGAGCGTGGTCACGCCCGCACCGACATCGACGACGACGCCTGCGCCCTCATGGCCGAAGATCACCGGGAAAAGACCCTCGGGATCGGCGCCCGAACGCGTGAACTCGTCCGTGTGGCACACGCCGCTCGCCTTCACTTCGACGAGCACCTCGCCAGCCCGGGGCCCCTCGAGTTGCACCGTCTCGATCGACAGCGGCTTGCCCGCCGCCCACGCCACCGCGGCCTTCACGTCCATACGTCCTCCAGGGTCGCCACGCAAAAAAACAGGGCCCGCTTGCGCGGGCCCTGTAGCGTCTCAAAAAGACGTTCGGTCGGGTAGCTGCTTACCAGCGCCCGCCGCCGCCGCCGCCCCCGCCGGAGCGGAAGCCGCCGCCGCCGCCGCCCGGACGCGGGCCACGACCGCCGCCCGGTCCACCCGTGCGCGGCTTGTCCTGCGCCTCATTGACGCGCAGCGGACGACCGTTCATGGAGTAGCCGTTCAGGGCGCCAATCGCGCGCTGGGCATCCGCCTGCGACATCTCGACGAAACCGAAGCCGCGCGGGCGGCCCGTCTCGCGATCGGTCGGCAGCGACACCGATTCCACCGTGCCGTGCTTGGAAAACAGCTCGCGCACTTCGTCCTCACCGGCCGTAAACGGCAGGTTTCCTACATAAATCTTGGCCATCGAAACAACTCTCTCAAAAGGTTTGGAAGCTCAAACACGGCAGGAACTTGCGATCCTGACCCCTGATCGCAGTCGAAACGGGCTTGCAGGCAGGACGCTCTTATGGCGCCGTCATTGCAGGTCGAACAGGCAACGATCAGGGCCCAGCATACCACATGCGGGAAAAACCCCAAATTCCGCAGGTTTACCCCCTCCCCACCCCCCCCGGGGCGGATCAGGGGGCCATTTCGATGAACTGCAGGAACTCGGCCCGGGTCCGTGGATCGTCGCGAAACACCCCGGTCATGCGGCTCGTGACCATGGAGACCCCGCGCTTGTGCACGCCTCGCGTGGTCATGCACTCGTGCGCCGCATCCACGACCACGGCCACGCCCCGCGGCTTCAGCACGTCCTCGATGCAGGTCGCGATCTGGGCGGTCATTTTCTCCTGCACCTGGAAGCGGCGGGCGAAGGCCTCCACCACGCGCGCGAGCTTGCTGATGCCGACCACCTTGTCGGTCGGCAGGTAGCCGACATGCGCGCGGCCGATGATCGGCGCCATGTGATGCTCGCAGTGCGACTCGAAGCTGATGTTCCGCAGTACGATCATCTCGTCATAGCCGGCGACTTCCTCGAAGGTGCGGCGCAGGTACTCGCCCGGGTCGATCGCGTAGCCCGAGAACCAGTCGCCGTAGGCTTCGACCACGCGGCGCGGCGTATCGAGCAGGCCCTCCCGGCCCGGATCGTCGCCCGCCCACCGCAACAGGGTCCGTACCGCTTCCTCGGCCTCCTCGCGTGTCGCCATCCCGTCTCCTTGCCCGCCAGCGCGGCCATGATACCGGCAAGTGCTAGCATTGCCGCATGAGTTACGACCAGTATCACAAGCGGCGCATCGGCGATCACGTGTTGCATGCCGAAACCCAGATGATGGGCTACGGCTACGACCCGCAGCTTTCCGAAGGCGCGCTCAAGCCACCCGTCTTCCTCACCTCCACCTTCGTCTTCAAGTCGGCCGAGGATGGCAAGGCGTTCTTCGACTATACGGCGGGGCGCCGCGAGGCGCCTCCTGGCCAGGGTGCGGGGCTCGTCTACTCGCGCTTCAACAACCCGAACCTCGAGGTGCTCGAGGATCGGCTCGCGCTCTGGGAAGGCGGCGAAGCGGCCGCGGGGGTCGCCAGCGGCATGGCGGCGATCTCGACGACCATCCTCGCCCACGTGCGCCCGGGCGACGTGATCCTGATGAGCCTGCCGCTCTATGGCGGCACCGAGACGCTCATCGAGAAGAACCTGCCGAACTTCGGCATCCGCGCAGTCGGCTTCGCGGACGGCTGCGACGAACGCGCGGTGACGGAAGCGATGGACCAGGCGCTGCGCGTCGCGAAGGAAACAGGCGGGCGCGTGGCGCTCATCATGACCGAGACGCCCGCCAACCCGACCAACAGCCTCGTCGACCTGGCGCTGATGCGGCGCGTGGCCGACGAGATCGCGCGCCGTCAGGGCGGCGAGGCCCCACCCGTCGCGGTCGACAACACCTTCCTCGGCCCGGTCTACCAGCAGCCGCTGCAGCACGGCGCCGACCTCGTGATCTATTCGCTCACCAAGTACGTCGGCGGGCATTCCGACCTGGTCGCGGGCGGCGTGGTCGGCTCCAAGGCCCGCATCCGCGCGACTCGCCTGCTGCGCAGCGCCCTCGGTACGCAGCTCGACGCGAATTCCGCCTGGATGATCATGCGCTCGATGGAGACGATGGCGCTGCGCATGCGCGCCGCGAGCGACAACGCGGCGCGCGTCGCGCAGTACCTCGCCGCGCATTCGCGCGTGACCGAGGTGAACTACCTCGGCCTGCTGGCGGCGGACGACCCTCGCACGCCGGTGTTCCGCCGCCAGTGCGCGAGCGCCGGCTCCACCTTCGCCTTCAAGGTCGGCAGCGGCGAGGCCGACGCCTTCCGCATGCTGAACCGGCTGCAGGTGATGAAGCTCGCGGTGAGCCTCGGCGGCACCGAGACGCTGATCTCGCACCCCGCCTCGACGACGCATTCGGGCGTGCCCAAGGCGACGCGCGACCGCTATGGCATCACCGACGCGATGGTGCGCATCTCGGTCGGCATCGAGCATCCCGACGACCTGATTGCCGATCTGTCACAAGCCCTGGAGTAAAGTTCCCCCGATGATCGAACGTACCATCGAGCGACTGCTGTTCGCGTCGCGCTGGCTGCTCGCGCCCGTCTATCTCGGCCTGTCGCTGGCGCTGATCGCGCTCGGCATCAAATTCTTCCAGGAAGCCGGCCATGTCCTCGCGACCGTGTTCACGGCGACCGAGGCGGACCTCGTGCTGACGCTGCTCGCGATGATCGACATCGTGCTGGTCGGCGGGCTGATCGTCATGGTGATGCTGTCGGGCTACGAGAATTTCGTCTCGCGCATCGACGCGAACCAGGGGGAGAATCGCGAGGCGGCGCTCGGCTGGCTCGGCAAGCTCGACGCCGGCGGCCTGAAGCTCAAGGTCGCGGCCTCCATCGTCGCGATCTCCTCGATCCACCTGCTGCGCGTATTCATGAACGCCATGCAGACGCCCAACGACAAGATCCTCTGGTACGTGATCCTGCACCTCACCTTCGTGGTCTCGGGGGTGCTGCTTGCGCTGATGGACCGGATCACCGTCACGGCGGCAAAGGCCAAGCCCTAGGCGCAAGCGCAGGACGGGAGGCCAGCGGCCGCACGCCCGCGCCCTACGGCGCGGCAACACCCATCCAGCGTTGCAGCGATTCCACGCGGGAACGGCTCACCGGGACCTGGCGACCGTTCTTCAGGCGCAGCGTGTAGTCACCGCCCGCCTCGCGCAGCAGCGCGTCGATCCGGTCGAGCCGCACGATCGCGGAACGGTGCACGCGCGCGAAGCGCGCCGGGTCGAGCCGCTCCTCGAGCGTCTGCATGCGCTCGCGCACGAGCCAGGCCTTCTCGCCGACATGCAGCTCGACATAGGGTCCGCTCGCGGTGATGGCGTCGATGTCCTCGACGCCGACGACCCGCACCTGGCCGCGCGACTCGACCGCGATGCGCTCGAGATAGCCCGCGGCGGGCGCCGGCGCTGGTGTTTCGCCGCCCTCGAGCAGCGCCTTCAGGCGCGCCGACAGCGCGCCGATCTCCTCGAGCTCGACAGCGCGGCGGGCACGCGCGAAGGCCGTCTCGAAGCGCTCGTCGTCGAAAGGCTTGACCAGGTAGTCGACGGCCGCGACGTCGAAGGCCTTGAGCGCGTACTGGTCGTAGGCCGTGCAAAAGATGGTGGCCGGCATGTTCGCCGCGCCGATCTCGCGCACCACCTCGAGGCCCGTGCGGCCTGGCATCTGGATGTCGAGGAACACGAGGTCGGGCGCGAGGTCGCGGATCGCTTCGACTGCCGCATTGCCATTGTCGGCGACGCCCGCGATCTCCACCGCGGGCTCGCCGCCCAGCAGGTCGAGCAGCCGCTGGCGGGCGAGTGCCTCATCGTCGACGACCAGCACGCGCAACGGCCGGCTCACATGGCCACCGTGCGCAGGTCGGCGCCCGTGTGGAACGGCAGGCGCACCTCGGCGCGCATGCCACCCTCGGCCCGTGGCGCAAGCGTCAGGCGCTGGGCGGCGCCGTAGAGTTGCGCAAGCCGTTCGCGCGTGTTGCGAAGGCCGATGCCTTCGGCGACGGGCGGCGGATCGTCCGGTGCGGTCGGGCCATTGTCCTCGACCGACAGCACCACCGTCGCACCTTCGCGCTGCGCGGCAATCGTCAGCGCACCCGCCTGCTCGAGCCTTGCGGTACCGTGGCGGATCGCGTTCTCGACGAGCGGCTGCAGCACGAGGTTCGGCACCAGCGCCTCGCCGAGGCCGTCCGCGATGCGCATTTCGACGCTGAGCTGCCCCTGAAAGCGCACCCGCATGATGTCCAGGTAGCCGTCGAGGAAGCGCAGTTCCTCGCGCAGCGGCACCTCCTGCTCCTTGCCACCCTCGAGCGTCGTGCGCAGCAGTTCCGACAGCCGTGCGATCATGCGCCGCACGCCGCGCGGATCGCGTTCGACCAGCGCCGACACGGCGTGCAGCGTGTTGAAGAGGAAATGCGGGTCGAGCTGGCTGCGCAGCGCGGCGAGGCGCGCGTCGGCGAGCTGGGCCTGCAGGCGGATCGCCTCGCCGCGCCGCGCCTCCTCGCGCCGGAAGTAGTGGCGCGCGAGGCCCGCCGACAGGATCGCCGCCGTGATGATGAACTGGTTGACGAACCACAGCCGGGACATCCGCTGCAGCGGGCCGGGCGGCGGACCGCGGCCCGGCACGGGCTCGTAGAACACTTCCCAGCGCAACCAGCCGAACAACGTGTCGACGAGGAAGCCGACCGCAACGGCGAGCAGGACCAGCGCGAAGATGCGCGCGATCCGCGCGCCGCTGTCGATGCTGAGCCGGCCGGCGGCCACGAACAGCAGCGGCGTGAGCAGCGCCCAGACCACTGCGGCAATGAGTGCGAGCAGCACCGGGGCGCTCGGAAAGAGCGGCACCGCCCGCCCGCTCGGCGAGAGCAGCGCGTTGGCCGACCAGAGCACCGCGAAGAACGCCCAGAAAAGGGCGATCATGACGTACTCCGCCCGCTGCAGCGGATAGTACTCGTGTGCCGGGGAAAGCGCGCTCATGGGCCTCAAGCATAGGTAGGCTCAGGCCCTGCGGCAAAGGCACCCGCGACACCGGCGCCGCAACTCGTGACATCGGCGTGCCGTTGGTGTCCCGGCCGTCCCCGCGGCACCGCGGTGCCCGCTATGCTCGCCCCATGAAGAAACAGTGGATCTTCGCCCTCGCCACCAGCCTCGCGGTGGCCGCAATCGGTGCCTACGCATGGTCGAAGTTCGCGCGCGAGGAGGCCCCGCCCTATCGCTTCGCTTCGGTGGAGCGCGGCGACGTCAGCGCCTCGGTCGCCGCGACCGGCGCACTCAGCGCCGTCACGACCGTGCAGGTGGGCACCCAGGTGTCGGGCCGTGTCGTGGAGATCCTCGCCGACTTCAATGACCGGGTGCACAAGGGCCAGCTGATCGCCCGCATCGACCCGACGCTGCTCGAACAGGCGGTGCGCGACGCGCAGGCGGGACTCGAGCGCAGCCGCGCGCAGTTCGAGCAGGCGGACATCGAGTATCGGCGCAACCTCGGGCTGTTCGAGGGCAAGGTGCTCACGGAGATCGAGTTCAATACGGCCAAGTTCGCGCGCGCCGTCGCCGCGGCCAACGTCAAGTCCTCGCAGGTCGCGCTCGATCGCGCCCGCCAGAACCTCGCGTACACGGAGATCTTCGCGCCGATCGACGGCATCGTGGTCGAGAGAAACGTCGATGCGGGCCAGACCGTCGCGGCGAATTTCTCCGCACCGCAGCTCTTCCTGATCGCGAAGGACCTCTCGCGCATGCAGATCCTCGCCTCGGTCGCCGAGAGCGACATCGGCTCGATCCATGAAGGCCAGGCGGCCCGCTTCACCGTGCAGGCCTGGCCGAGCGCCAGCTTCACCGGCACCGTGAAGAAGGTGCGCCTGCAGTCCACCACGACCGACAACATCGTCAATTACACGGTCGTGATCGAGGTGGCGAACCCGGACGGCAAGCTGCTGCCCGGCATGACGGCGAGCGTCGATTTCATCACCGGTGAGGCCAGCAACGTGCTGACCGTGCCGAACGCCGCCCTGCGCTTCCGCCCGACCGACGAAATGCTGGCGGCCGTGGGCGCCAGGCGCGAAGGCGGGGCACGCCCGACCGGCGCGCGGCCGACCGGCGCCCGTCCCGCCAACGCCGCGGCCCTGTGGTACCTCGATGCGGCCGGCAAGCTCGCGCGCGCGCGCGTCCACACCGGGCTCACGGATGGCCAGCGCACCGAGGTCAGCGGCGAAGGGATCAAGGATGGACTGCAGGTGATCATCGGCTCGACGCAGGCCGCGGGACCCGCCGCGACCAACCCGTTCCAGTCGCAGGGCCCGCGCCGCTTCTGATGCCAGCCATGACCGCCACCCCACCCGTGATCCGCCTCGAGGCCGTGACCCGCGTATACAACGCCGGGCAGAACGCGGTGCAGGCGCTGGCCGGCATCGACCTCGTGATCGAGGCCGGCGAGATGGTCGCCATCATGGGCGCATCGGGCTCGGGCAAGTCGACCATGATGAACATCCTCGGCTGCCTCGACAGCCCGACCGGCGGCCGCTACGAGCTCGACGGCACTTCCGTCACCGGCCTCACGCGCAACGAGCTTGCGGACCTGCGCAGCCGCAAGCTCGGCTTCGTCTTCCAGGGCTTCAACCTGCTGTCGCGCACCACCGCCCTCGAGAACGTGGAGCTGCCGCTGCTGTACGATCGCAGCGGGCGCTTCTTCGGCAAGGAATCGCCCGCCCCGGCCGCCTTGCGCAGGGTGGGACTCGCTGAGCGCATGCACCACGTGCCAAGCGAGCTGTCGGGCGGGCAGCAGCAACGCGTCGCCATCGCGCGCGCGCTCGTCACGAGCCCCTCGCTGATCCTCGCCGACGAGCCGACCGGCAACCTCGACACGCGCACCTCGGTCGAGATCATGGCCCTCTTCCAGGAACTGAACGCGCAGGGCATCACCATCGTGCTCGTCACCCACGAGCACGACATCGCCGAGCATGCGCGGCGCATCGTCGAGATGCGTGACGGGCGCATCGTGCGCGACACGCCGGTCGCGAACCGCCGCGACGCCGCGCGCGACCTCGCGGCGGCCGGAGCGGCGGCATGAGGAAGCGCGCGCTCTTCGGCATCGCGACGCGCAGCATCCTGCGCAACAAGCTGCGCACGCTGCTGACGATGCTCGGCATCGTGATCGGCGTCGCCGCGGTCATCGTGATGGTCGCGCTCGGCCAGGGCGCGCAGTCCATGATCGAGCAACAGATCAAGGGCCTCGGCACCAACATGCTGATGGTGATGGCGGGCTCGACCTCGCAGGGCGGCGTCAGCCAGGGCGCCGGTACCTTCAATCGCCTGACGATTCCCGACGCCGAGAAGCTCGCGCGCGAAGGCACCACGCTCGCCGCCGTGTCGCCGGTCATCTTCTCGCGCGGCCAGCTGATCGGCGGCGCCGGCAACTGGCGCACCTCGATCATGGGCGTGTCGCCCGCCTACCAGGCGATCCGCGACTGGTCCACGCGCAGCGGCAGCTTCTTCACGGAAGCCGACCTGCGCGCGGTGCGCCGGGTCGTGGTGCTCGGCAGCACCGTCGCCGACGCGCTCTTCCCGGACGCCGACCCGGTCGGCCAGCAGGTGCAGTTGCGCAACGTACCCTTCACGGTGATCGGCGTGATGACGCCGAAGGGCCAGACCGCGGGCGGCAACGACCAGGACGACACGGTGATCATCCCGTACACCACGGCGCAGGCCCACCTCGCGGGCCACAGCCGCATCGGCCAGATCATCGCGAGCACCTTCTCGCCGGGCGACATCCCGGCGGCGCAGGAGGAGATCCGCTCGATCATGCGCGAGTCGCACAAGCTCGCGCCGGGCGAGGACGACGACTTCACGATCCGGAACCAGGACGACATCGCGGCGGCCGCGAGCGGCACGACGCGCGTGATGTCGATGCTGCTCGCGGCGATCGCCTCGATCTCGCTGGTCGTCGGCGGCATCGGCATCATGAACATCATGCTGGTGTCGGTCACCGAGCGCACCCGCGAGATCGGCATCCGCATGGCGATCGGCGCGAGGAGCGGCGACGTGCTGGCGCAGTTCCTCGTCGAGAGTATCGTGATCAGCGTTGCCGGCGGCCTGATCGGCATCGTGCTTGGCTATGCCGCGGGCATCGGTCTCGCTCGCGCCACCGGCTGGGCGGTCGCCATGCCGCCCGAGGCCGCCCTCATCGCCGTGCTGTTCTCGGCCGCCGTCGGCGTGTTCTTCGGCTTCTATCCCGCGCGCAAGGCCGCCGCGCTCGATCCGATCCAGGCGTTACGCTATGAATAGATTGGCCCGTGCCTGCACCGCGCTGTTCGCGTCCGCGGCGCTCCTCGCCGGTGGCGGGGCGCTCGCGCAGGAGGCGCCGGCGCCCGCGGCGGCGGCGGCGCGCGTGATCGGCTTCGACCAGGCAATCGAGATCGCACTGGCGCAGAACGACGACTTGCGCCAGGCCCGCAACAATGCAGCGCTCGGCGCGCTCGACGTGGCGCAGGCACGCCGCGACTTCGTGCCCGACCTGCGCGCGAGCGCGCAGTCCTCGCGTGCCTTCGGCCGCGAGGACGGCGACACGACGCGCACCGCGACCGCCGGCCTGACCTCCGGCGTCACTCTGTTCAATGGCTTCGCCAATACCGCGACGCTCGCCGGCGCCAAGTCGGCGAGTGCCGCCGACCAGGCAGACCTCGCACGTGCCGGCGAGACCGTGGTGTTCACTGTTGCGACCGACTTCCTCGCGCTCGTGCAGCAGCGCGAAGAATTGCGCGTGCAGCGCGAGAACCTCACGGCGCAGGCAGCACTCGCCGCGCAGATCGACACCTACGTCAAGGCCGGGGCACGCACCATCGCCGATCTCTACCAGCAGCAGGCCAATGTCGCGAGCGCGCAGCTGGCCGTCGTGCAGGCCGAACGCGCGGCGGAACTGGCGCGCATCGAGATCATCCGTACCCTGCGGCTCGACCCGCGCGGCACCTACGAGTTCGTCACACCGGACATCGACAAGCCCGGTGCCATCGCGCACGAGCCGCTCGACACCCTGATCCAGCGGGCCTTCGCCACGCGCGCGGACATCAAGGCGAGCGAGGCGCGGCTCGAGGCCGCGCGCCAGGACATCCGGGTCGCGAAGTCGACGCGCTGGCCGACCGTCTCGCTGTCGGCCGGTTACGGATCTTCCTACTCGAGCGCTGATCCCGCCGGGTGGCGCGACCAGTTCTCCGACGAGCGCGGCGGATCCGTCGGGCTGAACATCGCGCTGCCGCTGTACGACCGCGACGCGACGCGCATCGCCACGCGCCGCGCGGAAATCCGCGCCGACAGCGCACAGATCGACCTCGACACCCTCGAGCAGGAAGTCGGCTCGCAGGTGCGCACGGCGCTGCTCGATCTCGAGTCGGCGCAGGCGCAACTGACGGCGGCGGAGGCGCAGCGGGCCGCCGCGGTGCGCGCGCTCGAAGTCACCGACCAGCGCTACAAGGTGGGAGCAGCAACGCTCGTCGAGCTGACGCAGTCGCGCGCGACGCAAGTCGAAGCCGCCAGCGCGGCGGTCGCGGCGCTGTACGATGTGGAATTCCGCCGGCGCCTGCTCGCCTACCACGTCGGCGGCCTGACCCCGGAGAGCGTGCGGTTCTGAGTCGGGGCCTGGTACCGGGTTTTCATCGCATAATGCCGCGATGAGTTTCGGGTCCACGCTCTGGATCGTCTTCCTGACCGGCACAGTGGCGACGACGCTTGGCGCCGCGCCGGTGCTGGCCCTGCGCTCCCTTTCCCCGCGCCTCGCCAACCACTTCATCGCGCTCGCCGCGGGCGTGATGCTCGCGGCGAGCGTCTATGCCCTGCTGCCGGCGGCGCTCGTGGCGGCAGCGAAGCAGCACCCGGGGAACTGGGCCACGCCGCTCACACTCGCCGCGCTCGGCGTCGGCGCCTGGTGCGTAGCATGGGCCAACCGGAATTTTCCGCACGAGCACCAGTTCAAGGGCCACGACGGCCGCGACAGCCGCCGCTCGATGCCCTTCCTGCTCGTCACCGCGATCGCCCTGCACAACTTCCCCGAAGGGCTCAGCGTCGGCGTGACGATCGACGCGGCGGACCCGACGCTCATGCCGCGGATCGCCACGGCCATCGCGATCCAGAACATCCCGGAGGGACTCGTCGTCGCCATGGCCATGCTCTCGAGCGGGCTCGGCCGCCGGCGCAGCTTCGCGCTCGGCGTGCTCACGGGCCTCATCGAGACGGGCGGCGGCCTCGTGGGCGCGGCCGCGGTCGGCTTTGCGGGGGGCTTGCTGCCCTGGGGGCTGGCCTTCGCGGCCGGGGCCATGCTTTATGTCATCAGCGCCGAGGTGATCCCGGAAACCCATCGCAGCGGCATGTCGGGCGGCGCCACCGCGAGCCTGCTCACGGGCTTTGCGGCGATGGTTTGGTTCGATGCGCTCATCGCGGGCTGAGCGCGTCCGCGCCTTCCCGCCCATCCTCGGCGCGCGGCCGCGCATCCTGGTCCTGGGCAGCCTGCCGGGGATCGCCTCGCTGCAGGCGGGCGAGTACTACGCGCATCCGCGCAACCAGTTCTGGCCGATCATGGCGGCCCTCTGCGGTTTCGCGCCCGAGGCGCCATACGCGGCGCGGACAGCCGCACTCCGCGCCGCCGGCGTCTGTGTCTGGGACGTGCTCGCGGAGGCGGCCCGGCCGGGCAGCGCCGATGCCGACATCGACGCCGCCACGGCGCGTGCGCACGACGTGCGTGGGCTGCTCGTTCGGCAGCGCTCGATCAGCCTGCTCGCGTTCAACGGCGCGGCCGCCCAGCGGCATTTCGCCCGCCTCGTCCTGCCGGCCCTCCCGGGGCAGCGCAGGTCCGACATCCGCTTCGTCACCCTGCCTTCGACCAGCCCCGCCCACGCCACCCTGGGCCCGGCCGGGAAGCTGCGCCGCTGGCGCGCGGCGCTCGGCGGGGTGCTTCCGCAGCGCGCCCGACCTCCGTAGAATCCGCCGCCGCCCACCGGCCACAAGAAGGACAATCATGACCCGGGCCTTCAATTTCATGTCGATCGCCGCCCTCGCGATGTTGGCTGTTTCAGCCGAACGGGATGCCATCGGCGCCGAGCCGGCGACGGGTGCCGCACAGGTGCAGCGGGGCCGCTACCTCGTGCAGATCACCGGCTGCAACGACTGCCACACCGCGGGCTACGCGCAGTCCGGCGGCAAGCTCCCCGAGAAGGACTGGTTGACGGGCGACTCGATCGGCTGGAACGGGCCGTGGGGCACGACCTACGCGATCAACCTGCGCCTCTTCATCAAGGACATGACGGCCGCGCAATGGCTCGCCGTCGCCCGCACGACAACGGGGCGCCCGCCGATGCCCTCACCCGCGCTGCAGGCCATGACCGACGCGGACCTGCTCAGCATCTACCACTTCATTCGAACGCTCGGCCCCGCGGGCCAGCCCGCGCCCGATTACGTTCCGCCGGGCGGCCAGCCCGTGACGCCCGTCGTGCGCTTCCCCAACTGAGCCGAGGAGATCAACTTGTCGATGCCCAATTTCACCCGCGGGCGCCTGCTGCCCGTGTTGTTCGCCGCCCTCGCCAGCCTGCCCGCGCTCGCCCAGGAACCCGGCGAACTGTGGGAGGTCACCAGCGAAATGCAGGCCTCCGGCATGTCGATGCCGGCCAACACGCAACAGGTCTGCTCGCCGAAGAATGCGGCCGAAGAGCCGCCGGTCCCCGAGTCCGATGACTGCGACATGTACGACGTGCAGCGCTCGGGCAACACCATGAGCTGGAAGATGCGCTGCAAGGGCAACCCGCCGACCACGGGCTCCGGCGAGATGACCTACAGCGGCAAGGACAGCTATCGCGGCGAAATGCGCATGCAGGTCGGCGGCGACGCCATGCGCATGAAGTTGAGCGGCCGCCGCCTCGGCAAGGCCTGCGATGCCGGCAAGGTCAAGCGGCAGATCGCCGCCGCGCAGGCCCAGAGCGCGCAGTACACCGAGCAGGCGTGCAAGGCGGGGGTCGATGGCATGACCGCCTACACCTTCACGGGCGCCAGCGGCATGCAGTGCGACGCGAAGTACAAGAACCAGTACTGCGCGGCGCTCAGGACCGAAGCCGGCTACGACAAGGTGGCCGACATGGGCGCCTCCTCGGCACAGGCCCCGCCGCAGCTTCGTGCCGATCTCGGCGCCGCGGCCGCGCTGTGCGGCATGCCGTCCACGGGTGCGGGCAGCCTCGAGGCGGTGCGGAGCGGGCTCTGCCGGAACGCGCTCGCGAGCGAGTCGCTCGTCTTCCTCGGCCGCAACTGCCGTGACGAAGGGCGGGACCTCGCGATCCGCGAATGCGCCGGGCGCAACTACACCTCGCCGGTGGCACCGAAGTACGTCGATTTCTGCAACGCCTACGCACGCCACAACGCGCTGCCGGAAACGGCCGGTGCCGCAGCCGAGCCCGCCAACCCGAAGGATTCGGCGATCAAGGCCGGCAAGAAGGCGCTGCGCGGACTGATCGGCTTCTGAGCATCGCGGCCCTGCTGATCGCGGGGCTCGGCGCCGCCCACGGCGCCGAGCCCCCGGTCGTGGATCGCTATCCGCGCGCCGCGACGGCCTATGTGCTGGCGGTGGGCGATGCCGTCAAGTGGGCAAGGGCGGCCGACCGGCCGCTGCCGCCCGCTTCCCTCACCAAGCTGATGACCGCCGTGGTGCTGCTCGAGTCCCGTTGGGACCCGGCTGCCCTCGTCACCGTGAGCCCACGGGCCGCGGGAGCGGGCGGCGCGCGCGCGGGCCTCGCGGCCCGCGAGCAGCTGACGGCCGGGAGCCTGCTGGCGGCCATGCTGGTGCGTTCGGCCAACGACGCCTGCCTCGCCCTCGCAGAACACCACTCGGGCAGCGTCGAGCGCTTCGTCGAGCGGATGAACGAGCGCGCGCAGCGCCTCGCGCTCACCGGCACGCACTTCGAGAATCCCTGCGGCCTCGATGCTCCGGGACACCTCTCGACCGCCAGCGACCTGCTGCGCCTCGGTCGCTTCGCCGCGAAGTTCCCCTCGGTCGCGGCGCTCGCCGCCACGCCCGGACTCACGATCGAGACGCGCGCTGGCCGCCGCATCGCGTTGCGCACGACCAATGCGCTGCTCGGGCGGCTGCCGGGTGCCATGGGCCTCAAGAGCGGCTATACGGCGCAGGCCGGACGCTGCGCCCTCGTGCACGCGCAACGCGACGGCATCGACGTATGGCTCGTGCTGCTCGACGCGCACGATCGCTGGTGGACCGCGGCCGCGCTGGTCGAGGACGCCTTCCATGGCGCCCGCCGCGACTGACGCAATCGCTGCCGTCCCGACCGGGGGCGGCGCCTCGACGCCCTGGCGCGCGTTCCTGCTGCTCGCAACCGCGGCCACGGCGGCCTACCTGAACTCGTTCGCCGGCACGTTCCAGTTCGACGACTGGGCGGTGATCGTCGAGGATGCGCGCGTGCAGTCGCTCGCCGCGTGGTGGGCCTCGATGCCGGGCATCCGGCCGCTGCTGAAGCTGAGCTATGCGGCGAACTGGCAGAGCGGCTTCGGGCTCGCGGGCTTCCATGCCTTCAACCTCGCCGTGCACATCGCCAACGCCTGCCTCGCATTCGCGCTGCTGGGGCGCCTCGCGGCGCGCACGCGCACGGCGGTCGCGAACCACGGCGCCATGGTCGCCCCGCTCGCCGCGGCGCTCATCTTCGCCCTGCACCCGGTGCAGACCGAAGCGGTGACCTACCTGTCGGGTCGTTCGGCGAGCCTCGCGACGCTATTTGCGCTCGCGAGCCTGCTCGCCTGCGAGCGGACCCGCGATCCGGCAGCCCCGGTGGCGCACCGCGCGGGCTGGTGGATCGCCTCCATCGCCCTGGTCCTCGCCGGGCTCGGCACCAAGGAAACCGTGCTCGTCGTGCCGTTCGCGCTGGCGCTGCTCGTGCTGTGCGACGCCAGGCGACCGGTGCGCCTGCGGGAAGCGCTGGCCGCGGCGGCACCGCACGCGATCGCGCTCATCGCAGCCGGCATCGCCGCCGCCAGCCTGCCGCGTTACTGGTTGCTGCTCGAGTCGAGCTTCACGGCACGCGCGCTCGGCGTGAATCTCCTGACGCAGCTGCATGCCGTCGCCTATCTCCTCGGCCAGCTCGTGCTGCCGTGGCGGCTCAACGCGGATCCGCTGCTGCCGCTCGTGACGTCATGGACCGCCTCGACGGCGGCGCTCGCGCTCGCGTACGCGGCGGCCCTCGCGCTCGCCGCCGCCTCGCTGCGGCGCCGGCCTGCGCTCGCCTTCGGGATTTTCTGGTTCTTCCTGTGGCTCGCGCCGACCAATTCGCTGCTGCCGCGCCTCGATCTCGTGAACGATCGCCAGCTCTACGCGGCGCTCATCGGCCCGGCGTGGCTCGCGGGCTGCCTCGCCGCGCGACTCGCGGCCGCCGGCGCCACGTGGCGTCGCGCGCCGCGCACGGCCCTGGCCGCGGCGGGCGCCGTCGTGCTGCTCGCCCTCGGCGCCTTGACGACGCAGCGCAATTCCGTCTACGCCAGCGAAACCGCCTTCTGGAGCGATGCGGCCGCGAAGTCCCCGGACAATCCGCGCGCTGCCGCCAATCTCGGCTACGCCCTGGCGCTCGCCGGCCGCAGCACGGAGGCTGAAAGACAGTTCCGGCGCGCACTGGCCCTCGACCCACAGTACACTCGGGCGGTCATCAACCTCATGCTGCTGCAAGAAGGCAGCCTCGGAAAGCAATGACCCGATCCTATGCAGAATTCCGGCGCGGCTGGGCCGTGCTGATCGCCTCCTCGCTCGGCGTCGCCTTCGGCGCCTCGCCCATCCCCTACAACTCGCTCGGCCCCTTCACGCGCCCGATCACCGAGGAACTCGGCTGGGGCCGCGGCGAGTTCCAGCTCGCCATCCTCTGGTACACGGTGGCGGTCGTCTGCGTGGTGCCGATCGTCGGCGCGCTCGCGGACCGCTTCGGTGTGCGCCGCATGGCGCTGCTCACGCTCGGGCTCTTCGGCCTCGCCTTCGCGGCGCTCTCGCTGACGCCGGCGTCGATCATGGTGTTCTACGTCCTGTGGTTCATCGCGGGCTTCGCCGGCGGCGGATCGACCCCCGTCACCTGGACGCGCGCGATCAACGGCTGGTTCGTCGAGAACCGCGGCCTCGCGCTCGCGATCACGCTGCTCGGCACGGGCATCACCGCCGCCTTCCTGCCGACGCTCACGATCTGGCTGATCGAGCGATTCGGCTGGCGCTGGGCCTTCGTCGGCATCTCGCTGCTGCCGCTCGCCGTGGCCCTGCCGATCGCGATCGCCTGGTTCCGCGACCCGCCCTCCTCCAGTGCGGCGACGCACGGTTCGCAGCCCGGGCCGCGCGCGGAAGGCGGCGTCACGCTGGGCGAAGCCGTGCGCAATTACCGCTTCTGGGTCCTGATCCTCTCGATCCTGCTGGTCGCCACCGGCATCGGCGGCACGATCACGAACCTCGTACCCCTGCTCGAGGACCGCGGTTTCGCGGCACTCGATGCCGGCAAGATCGCCGGCGCCGTCGGCGTCAGCATCATGGTCGGGCGTGTGTTCGCGGGCTTCATGATGGACCGCTTCTGGGCGCCGGGCGTCGTCTTCCCGATGCTGGTCCTGCCGGCCATCGCCTGCCTCCTGCTGATGAATCACGGCATTGGCGCAGGGACGGCCATCCTCGCTGCCGTGCTGGTCGGCTTCGCCTCCGGCGCCGAAACCGATCTCGTCGCCTACCTGAGCGCGCGCTACTTCGGCCTGAAACACTACGGCCGCATCTACGGCGCGCAGTACGCGGTATTCGGTTTCGCGTCGGGCATCGCCCCGCCGCTGTTCGGCTTCGTGCACGACCGCACCGGCAGC
Organism: Pseudomonadota bacterium; assembly: GCA_963204835.1. Classification (GTDB taxonomy): domain Bacteria; phylum Pseudomonadota; class Gammaproteobacteria; order Steroidobacterales; family Steroidobacteraceae; genus CADEFQ01. Next base: position 44,205 of record CAUJHJ010000070.1, on the reverse strand, counting down.
TACGACGCCATCCTCGTCACCGCCGCCGTCGCATTCGGCGTCGGCGCGCTATTGCTGCTCACGATGGGGCGCTATCCGGTCTTCGAGGCGCAGGCGGCGCCCCAGGCCTAGACCTCGACTTCGGTCCCGAGCAGGACCACGCCCTTCGAGGGCATGTTGAAGAACTCCGAGGCCTGCGTACTGCGCCGCTGCATCCAGGCGAACAGGCGCGTGCGCAGGCCCGCGAGCCCGGTGCGTGGCCGCGGCCGCACGAAGTGCCGGCCGAGGAACCACGACACCTCCTCCGCATGGATGCGCAGGCCGCGCGGCCGGCAGCGGCGCAGCGCCTCCCGGACATCGGGCGTCTCCATGAAGCCGAAGCGCGCATGCAGCGCGTGCACGCCGTCCTGCAAGGTCTCCATGCGCACCCGGTCGGCCGGGTCCTGGCGCGGCGTGCGCGAGATCGTGAGGTTCAGGATCACGATCTGCTCGTGCGCGACGCGGTTGTGTTCGAGGTTGCGGATCAGGGCGGAGGGCACCACGCCCGTGTTGCTCGCGAGGAAGATCGCGGTGCCGGGTACGCGGGTCACGCCCGCGAGCAGCCCGGGCAGGTCGGCGATCGGCACCGCCTGGCGCGCCAGCGCCTGGCGCAGGCGCAGCCGGCCCTCGCGCCAGGTCCAGAAGACGCCGAACAGCAGCGTCGCGAGCGCCACGGGCACCCAGCCGCCGTCGTCGAGCTTGGTCATGTTGCCGAAGGTGAAGGCGAGGTCCACGAGCAGCAGCGGGCCGAACACGGCACCGATCGCAACGATGGGCCAGCGCCACTCGGTGCGCGCGACCGCGGCGCCGAGTACGGTCGTTACGAGCATCGTGCCGACCACGGCGGCACCGTAGGCGCCGGACAGTGCGTCCGACGATCCGAAGCCGAACACGAACGCGACCACCGCAAGCAGCATCAGCGCGTTCACCACGGGCACGAAGATCTGGCCGTGCTCGAGCGCCGAAGTCTGCAGCACGCGCACGCGCGGCAGCAGGTCGAGCTGCACGGCCTGGCGGGTAACCGAGAAGGCGCCCGTGATCACCGCCTGCGAGGCGATGACGGACGCCGCGGTCGCGAGCAGCACGAAGAGCGGCAGCAGTTGCGTCGGCACGAGAAAATAAAGCGGATGGGCGATCGACTCCTGCTGCGCGAGCAGCTGCGCGCCCTGGCCGTAGTAGTTGAGCATGAGCGCCGGCCACACGAGCGCGAACCACGCCACGCGCACCGGCCGCTTGCCGAAATGGCCCATGTCCGCATAGAGCGCCTCGCCGCCGGTGAGCGCGAGGAACACCGCGCCGAGGATCGCGAACCCGAGGCCGGGGTGCCCCACCAGCAGCGCGATCGCCCAGCGGGGATCGAGCGCCGCGAGCACGGACGGCGCGCGCAGGATGGCGGCGAGCCCCGAGGCACCGAGCACCACGAACCAAAGCAGCATGACCGGGCCGAACAGCCGGCCGACCCGCCCGGTGCCGCCGCGCTGGATCGCAAACAGCGCGACCAGTATGCCGAGCGTGACGGGGATGACCGCGCGCGCAAAGCCGGGATCGAGCAACTCCATGCCTTCGACGGCGCTCAGCACGGTGATCGCCGGCGTGATCAGGGCGTCGCAATAGAAAAGCGCGGCGCCGGCGAGCGCGAGCGCCGCGACCCATTGAGCCTGGCGCGACAGCGGATTGACGTGCTTCTGCACGAGCGCGAAGAGCGCGAGGATGCCGCCCTCGCCCTGGTTGTCCGCGCGCAGCATCAAGGTCACGTACTTGAGCGTGACGACGGCGAGCAGGCTCCAGCTGATGAGCGACAGCACGCCGAGCACCGCGGCCGCGTCCCCGGCCGGCGCGCCCGTGGCATCGAGCGACACCTTGAGCGCATACAGCGGGCTCGTGCCGATATCGCCGAAAACCACGCCCAGCGCGCCGATGAGCGCGGGTGCTGTCGCGCGTTCGCCCACTTCAGGCTCCGTCCGCGCGCGGCAGCCAGGCGCGCGTGAGATCCTCCGAAACGGCCCACAACTTCGCCGCGAGGGCCTCGTCCTGCATCCGCCCGCCAGGGATCTCCGGATTGCAATTCGCGAAGTAGCAGCCGCTCACGCCGGCGAGGCGCGGATTGGTCGCGACATAGCACCCGGTGGCGGCGCCGGCGGGAATGTCCTTCATGAAGGTCCAGCCGATCACGTTGCTCAGCACTTTCTTCCAGCGCGGGAAATGCCGCCCGAGGTTGGTCTTGATGATGCCCGGGTGCACGGAATTGGAAGTCGCCTGCGTGCCGCGCAGGCGGCGCGCGAGCTCGAGCGAGAACAGTCCGTTCGCGAGCTTGCTCTGGCCGTAGGCGCGGTTCGGCTCGTACTCGCCGCGCGCCCCCGACAGGTTGTCGAACTCGATGCCCTCGGGCGGCGCCCACTGGTAGCCGCGGCTCGAAACCACGACCACGCGCCCTTGCGGTGCCGCGACCACGCGGTCCAGCAGGTGCTGCACCAGCAGGAAATGGCCGAGGTGATTGGTGACGAAATGCTTCTCGAGGCCGTTGACCTGCTCGAGCTGCGGCAGCGCCATGATGCCGGCATTGCACACGAGCATGTCGAGCGGGACGCCCTGGCTACGCACGGCTTGCGCGCAGGCGACGACCGAATCGAAGTCGGTCAGCTCGAGCGCAAAGGGCGTCGCGCGATCGCCCGCGGCCGCACAGGCGGCGCGCGCCTTCTCGAGGCTGCGCGCGGTGCCGAGCACATGCGCACCGCGCAGCGTGAGCACCCGCAGCGTTTCGGCACCGAGCCCGGAGTTGACGCCGGTCACGAGCGCGACCGTGCCCGACAGGTCGAGCCCGGCGGTCACTTCCTCGGCCGTCGATTCCGCGCCGAACGGACCGACCGGTACGCCCGGCGGCCGCCTGGGCCCGCGCGATCCGCGGGTCGCGACCAGCGCCCCGGTCCCGGCCACCGCGAGTACGCCCGCGGCCACGAGTGCATTGCGACGATTCATGTCAGACCTGACTCTCCACGAATGGCAAAAGGCCCGCGAACCGCACGAGTTGGCGTCGCCACCAGGTGGTTCCCGGATCGTGATCGTACCGCAGCTCGCCGTCCGTGCCCTCGCCGGCCCACAGGAGGGCGTCGCTGCGGCCCGCGGGGCCGTCGCGCAGCGCAACCGAATAGCTGAATGCCCGGGAACTCGCGACCTCGAACAGCGCCGCCGCCCGCCGCGCCAGCGCCGCGCTCTCGATGAGCAGGCCCACCTCGGTATTGCGCTCGATCGAGCGGGGATCGAGGTTGAGCGAACCGATGAACAGCGTGTGGCGGTCGATCACGAGGTACTTCGCGTGCAGGCTCACGTTCTCCGAGCCGAACCGGCGCCGCTCGAAGCGCCGCCTGGCAAGCGGCGAAGTCGGCCGCAGCTCATGCAGGCGCACGCCACCCCGCAAGAGCGCCGCGCGGTGGCGCGCGTAGCTGCCGTGCACGATGCCGACATCGGTGGCCGCCAGCGAGTTGGTCAGCACCGACACGGTGACGCCCGCACGCACGAGATCCGCCAGCTCCTGCACGCCGCGCTCCCGCGGCACGAAGTACGGCGAACTGATCAGCAGTTCCTGCCGCGCGAGCGGCGCGCGCCTGCGCAGGCGGTCGACCAGCCCCTCGCCGCCGGACCCGCCGCCTTCGATTTTCGACGGGCTGTCGGCGATCAACTGCGCGGCACCGGGCTCGAGGGCGAGATCGCCCGCGGCAAACTTCCGCGCGAGCGCGGAGTCCTCGAGCGCACGCACAAATCCCGAATCCCGCAGGGACAGCCGGTGTGCCGCGAGGGCCGCGCGCAGGGCAGCGAGGCCGGCGGGCGGCGATGCATGGCCCCGCAGCTTCGCGACCGGCACCGCCCACCGGCTGTGCCAGTACCGCTCGAACGATGCACCGGCCTGCGCCGCCGCGGGTCCCGTCGCGAGCACGTCGAGGTCGCGGAAGTTCATGCGCGACTCGCGATCGAAATACGCGTCACCGATGTTGCGGCCGCCGACGATCGCCACCCGGCCGTCGGCCGCGAACAGCTTGTTGTGCATGCGGCGATTCAGGCGGCCGGGGGCGAGCAGGAACCCGAAACCCCGCCCGAGGGAGCCGCGCCAGCGGGTCCACGGATTGAAGAGCCGCACTTCGATCCGCGGATGCGAGTCGAACCGCGCGATGGCCCGGTCGGCCCGAGCCGTATAGAGGTCGTCCAGCAGGATGCGCACCTGCACGCCCCGGTCCGCGGCGGCCAGCACCTCGGCCGCGAGCAGCCGGCCGGTGTCGTCGGCGCTGATCAGGTAATACTGCAGGTCGAGGCTGCGGCGCGCCTCGCGCGCGACAAAGGCCCGTGCGACGAACGCGTCGAGGCCGTCGGCCAGCAGCCGGAAGCCCGACGCGGCCGCGGGCGGCGGCGGGCCGGCTACTGTCAAGGCCACCGCCGGAAAATGCGCAAAAAGTTGCCCTCGTACCGCATCGGCGGACACACTAGCGTAACCCAAACGAGGATCCGACAGGGTGAGCCCCACTCCCGGCGATGCGCAGGACCTGCTGCGCGAAGCCCAGGAAATCGCGCAGCTCGGCAACACCGAGTTCTTCGTGCCCGACAACGGCGTGAACTACTGGTCACCGCAGGTGTACCGGATGCTCGGCATCGACCCGGCCGAGGCGCCCTCGCACGTGCGCATCTTCTCGGGCCTGCACCCGGAGGACCGCGATCGCTGCCTGATTGCCTGGTCGCGCGCGATCCGCGGCACCGGCCGCCTCGACCTGAGCTACCGCTTCGTGCGCGCCGACGGGGCGGTGCGCCACATCGAGGCGCGCTACCGCCTGTCGCGCGCCGGCGGCGGCAACCTGCGGGCCGTCGGCACCCTTCACGATGTCACCGAGCGCAAGGATGCCGAGGAAGCCGCGCGACGGGCGCAAGCCCGCCTCGATGAAGTGAGCCGGCTCGCGACGCTCGGCGAGATCGCCGCGGGCATCTCGCACGAGCTCAACCAGCCGCTCGCGGCGATCACCAACTACGCGCGGGCGTGCGAAAGGCTGCTCGCCGCGCCGCGCCCCGACCACGCCGAAATCGGCGCCGCGCTCGGCGAGATCGCCGCGCAGGCCATGCGGGCCGGCGAGATCATCCATCGCCTGCGCGGCATGGTGCGCCACCGCGAAACCCATCGCACCGTGCTCGCCGCGAACGACCTCGTGCGCGACGTGCTGTCGCTGCTCGAGATGGACGCGCGCGCCTCGCACAGCAGCCTGCGGCTCGACCTCGCCCCCGGGCTGCCGCAGGTGCTCGTCGACGGCGTGCAGATCGAGCAGGTCATCGTCAACCTCGTGCACAATGCCGCCGAAGCCTTCACCAGCAGCAACGAGGCGGCGGGAGAGATCGTGGTCCGGACCGCCGTCGGTGAATCCGGCCAGGTCGAGGTGAGCGTGTCCGACAACGGCCCCGGCCTCGCGCCCGGCGTCGAGCCGCGGGTCTTCGAGCCATTCTTCACGACCAAGGCCGAGGGCACGGGCCTCGGCCTCGCCATCAGCCGCTCCATCCTCGAGGCGCACCGCAGCCAGCTCAGCTACCAGGCGAACGAGCCGCGCGGCGCGCGTTTCACCTTCACCCTGCCCATCGCACCGGAACTCTCATGAAAATCGGCACCCCCACGGTATTCGTCATCGACGATGACGACGCGGTCCGGAGCTCGCTGCGGCTCCTGTTCAAGTCCTACGGCCTCGACGCCGTGATGCACGCTTCGGCGGACGATTTCCTCGCGGGCTACGACATCGCCCGTCCGGGCTGCCTCGTGCTCGACGTGCGCATGCCGGGCATGAGCGGGCTCGAGCTGCAGCAGCGCCTGAATGCGCTCGGCGCCACGATCCCGATCGTGTTCATCACCGGCCACGGCGACGTGCCGATGGCGGTCGAGGCGATGCAGGCGGGCGCGTACGATTTCCTGCAGAAGCCGTTCCGCGACGACGACCTGCTGGCGCGCGTGCAGCGCGCGCTTGCGCGCGATGGCGAGATGCGCGCCGTGCTCGCCGCGCGCCGCGACACCCGCGAGCGCCTCGCGACGCTGACGCCGCGCGAGCGCGACGTGCTCGACCTCGTCGTCGTCGGCAAGGCGAACAAGGTGATCGCGGCCGACCTCGGCCTGAGCCAGCGCACCGTCGAGATCCATCGTGCGCGCGTCATGGAAAAGATGGACGCCGCCTCGCTCGCGCAGCTCGTGCGGATGGTGCTCGACCTCGAGCGCGGCTAGCCGGTGCTCTGCAGGCCCTGCGCGATGCCGCTGATGCTCGCGAGCAGGGCCTCGAACAGGTCGCGGTCCTGGCGCCGCGTGGCGCGCCAGCGCGCCAGCAGGTCGACCTGCATCAGGTTCATGGGGTCGACGTAAGGGTTGCGCAGCCGGATCGAGCGCTGCAGGGTCGGGTCGCCGTCGAGCAGCTCGCCGTAGCCCTTGATGGCAAGCACCGCCTCGCAGGCGCGAGCGTGCTCGGCCTCGATCCTCGCGAACCAGGGCTGCGCGCCGGCCAGCGCGTCGTAGCGGCGGGCGATCTCGAGGTCGGTGCGCGCGAGCATGGTCTCGACGTCGTCGACCAGGTTGCGCAGGAAGAACCAGCCCTCGCAGGCCTCGCGCAGGAAGGCCGCGCCCGAGGCCGCAATGAGGTCCGCGAGGCCGGTGCCCGCACCGTACCAGCCCGGCAACATGCAGCGCGACTGGGTCCAGGCGAACACCCATGGGACGGCCCGCAGGGCATCGAGGGCATGCACGTCGTCGCGCCACGCCGGGCGCGAGCCGATCTGCATGCGCTCGATCGCGTCGATCGGCGTCGCCGCGCAGAAATACTCGAAGAAGCCGTGATCCTCATGGACCAGGGACCGGTAGGCCGCGCGGCTCGTATCGGCGAGGCGCTCGGCCGCGGCCAGGTACTGCGGCGCGACCCGCGCCGGCGCGCCGCGCAGGCTGGCGGCGGTGCCGAGCGCGAGCGCGTGGAAGGCACGCTCGAGGGTGCGCAGCGCGATCGGCCGCAGGCCGTAGTTCTGGTTGATGATCTCGCCCTGCTCGGTGAGCCGCAGCACGCCGTTCAGGGACTCCGGCGGCGCGGCGCGCAACAGTGCATCGATGCGCCCGCCGCCGCGGGCCACGCTGCCGCCGCGGCCGTGGAAGATCACATGCCGCTCCTCGGCACTCGTGAGCGTCGCGGCAAGCACCTGCTCGGCCCGATACACCGCGACGCGCGAGGCGCACAACCCGCCCTCCTTGTTGGTGTCGGAGTAGCCGACCATCACGCACTGGCGGCGCCCGCGCGCATCGAGATGGCGGAAATAGAGCGGGTCGGCCAGCAACTGGCGCATCACGTCGCCGCAGCCCGCAAGCGTGGCGATGCTCTCGAACAGCGGCGCGATGTCGAGTGCGACCTCGCCGCTCGCCTTGTCATAGGCCTCCGCCCAGCGCGCGATCAGCAGCGGCGCGAGCACGTCGTCGGCCGCGCGGCAGCCGCCGACGATGTAATAGCCGATCGCCTCGCGGCCGTAGCGATGGCGCGCCTGCATGATCGCCTCGAACACGGCGATCGTGCGCTTGCCGAGCGCGTCGAGCTCGCGCCGCGGGCCGAGGTCTCGCTCGATGGCGAGGACCAAGCGGTCGTGGCGCTCGGCGCCGGGCCGCGCGAGCCACTGCGGGTCGTCGAGCCCCTGCGCCAGCACCCGGTGGTGCACGTCGGCATGCTGGCGCACGTCGAGCGTCGCGAAGTGGAAGCCGAAGGTTTCGACCCGGCGGATCAGTCGCTGCACGAGGTAGAGGCCGGCATGCCGGCCCTTGTTGGCCGCGAGGCTGCCGACGATCAGGCCGAGGTCGTCGAGCAACTGGCGCGGATTCTCGTAGGCGTTGGCGCGGCCGTCGTAGGTGGCGCGCAGCCGCTCGGCGATCTGCCCGAGGAACACCCGGTAGGGCATGCGGTCATGGCGTGCCGGCGTGGCGACCTGCGCGCCGGGCAGCAGCGCCATGTAGCGCTCGATGTGCTTGCCGAGCGTGGCGCTCACGCCGATGCGGCTCGCGCTCTGCGACAGGATCTGCGCAAGGTGCTGGCACTCGCCGAAGTAGGCGTTGACGATCACCTGGTGCTGGCGGGCCATGGTTTCGCGGATCGTCTTGGCGTTGACATCCGGGTTGCCGTCCATGTCGCCGCCGACCCAGCTGCCGAAGCGGATCAGCACCGGCAGTTCGATCGTCTCGGCCGATACGCCGTAGAGCTTCTCGAGCGCGAGCGCGATCTCGTCGTAGAACGCCGGCAGCACCCGGTAGATCACTTCCGCGATGTAGAACATCACGTGCTCGCGCTCGTCGGCGACGGTGAGGCGGTCGCGCGGGTGGTCCTCGGTCTGCCACCCGGTCGTCATCTCGGTGCGCACGCGACCCCACAGGCTGCGGGTTTCCTGCGGCGTCAGGGTCGGATCGAGGCGGTCGAGCAGCATCTCGGCCACCCGCTGCTGCTTGCGCAGGATGGTGCGGCGGGTCGATTCGGTCGGGTGTGCCGTGAAGACCGGCTCGATGCGCAGCTTCGCCAGCAGCGCGAGCACGTCCCCGAGGCTGGCGCCGCCCGCCTTGAGCGCAGCCAGCGCGTCCTCGACGCCGCCCGGTTGCGGACGCGCGCTGTCGGCGAGGAAATACTCCTTGCGCCGCCTGATGCGGTGCACCTTCTCCGCGAGATTGACCGCCTGGAACCAGGTCGAGAATGCGCGCACGAGGTCGCGCGCCATCGCCGGCGGGCGACCGCGCACCCGCACCTCGAGTTCATCGCCGGCGGCGGCGTCGCCCGCGCGGTGCTGGATCGCCAGCACGCGGTCGCGCTCGACGAGGTCGAGCAGGGAGTCGCCGCCCTGCTCGCGCAGGATCTCGCCGACGAGCCCGCCCAGGGCGTGCACGTCGTCGCGCAACGCCGCATGGCGGGCGGGAAACTGGATATCGTGGCGGTCCACGGCCGCCAAGTCTAACTGGAGCGTGGTGCCGGGTTTTCGGTTATTCGGGATAACCGGGAACCCGGCACCAGCCCTTGTCAGAACCGGTAGTTCACGTCGACGCCGTACGAACGGCCCGGCGCGTCATGGATGAAGGCGCCACCGAACTCCGGTGCCACGATCACTTCGGCGAGGTAGTCCTCGTCGGCGAGATTGCGCACCCAGCCGGTCACGCCCCAGCGGTCCTGGCGCAGCGTCAGGCGGGCGTTGAAGATCTGGTACGCATCGCGCTTCATCTTCGAGAACTCGCCCTGGCCGAAGCCGAAGCCCGTGAACAGGTTCGGGATGCGGTTGTCCTGCACCGGGTGGAACCAGGTCTCGCCGAGCGCGCTCATGTCGACGCGCGCCAGCAGCTCGAGGCCGTTGCCGCCCATGGGCACGGTCAGCTCCACGCCCGCGTTGCCGGTGTACTCGGGCGCGTACGGCAGCTTGTTGCCCTTGGTGTAGGGACGGCTGTCGTAGCGGTCGATCTCGCCGTCGACGACGCCGATCCCGCCGAACACCGTCACGTAGTCGTTCAGGCGCCAGCGGGCGTCGAACTCGCCACCCTTGATCGTCACCTCGTCGATGTTCGAAACGACGCGCAGCAGCCCGAAGGGGCCCGCCAGGAAGTCGAAGAACAGCATGTCGTCGACCTTGGTGTGGAACAGCGCGCCGTTCAGCATCAGCCGCCGGTCGAAGAGCTCGGCCTTGAAGCCGATCTCGGCGGCCTTCGACACTTCCTTGTCGTAGTCGTCGCGGATGCCGGTCACGTTGTGGACCGACGCGGGCGTGCAGACCGGGAGCGAGAACGACGGCCCGAGGCACAGGCCGCCGTAGGCCTGCTGGATCGTGGCGGCGCTCCCGGTCGAGTTGAAGCCACCGGAGCGGAAGCCGTAGCCGTAGGAACCGAACAACGACCAGTGGTCGGTGACGCGCCAGTTCACCGACAGCTTCGGCTGGAACCGGCTGAAGGTCTTGTCACGATCCGGGATGCCGCTCGCGGCGAGCGCCGGGTTGGCCGTATAGGCGGGATTGATGTACGGGGGGCCGCCCGGGTTGAAGGCCGCGGCGAATCCCGGCGTCTGCGCGAGCGCGCCCGCGCCGGTCGGCACGTTGTTGCCGACATCGCGCTTCTCCTGGTCGTAGCGCACGGCGAGCGACACCTCGACGCCATCGGTGATGTCGTAGGCGAACTGGCCGAAGCCCGCGAGCACCTTGCTCTTGAAGTCGTCGTCGTACAGCAGGTCGGTGGGGTTCGGGCCGCCCGTCGGCACGAACGCCTGATGCAGGAACACGCCCGCACCGTTGTCGGAGCCCTGCGAGACGACCACATGGCGATCGATGTCGGCCGCGTACAGGCCGCCGCTCCAGCGCAGCCGCTGGTCGCCCGGCGAGGACAGCCGCAACTCGGCGCTCAGGTCTTCCTGGTCGCGCTGCTGGTACTGGTAGCCGTCGCAGGTCGTCGGGCTATAGGGCGGCAGGAAGCTCGTCACGAAGCCGCCGCTCGGGGCGTAGAAGAACGGCGCCGGCAACGGCGTATCCGCCATGCGGGCGTCGTTCGAGGCGAGGCACGAGCTCGTGGTGCTGTAGAGGTTGAACGCCGCGCTCGTGCCGTCGGTGACGAAGTTGTTTTCCTGCTTGTTCCAGGCGACGTAGCCGGTGAGGGTGTTCCTGCCGATGCCCCACTCGCCCTTGACCGACAGGTTGATGTTTTCCTGGTCGTTGACGGGCTTGATGTTGTTCAGGTACCGGAACACGTGTCCATTCGGGTCTTCCTGGAAGATCGGCGCATTGAGCCCCGCGGCGGCGTCGGCGAGCGCCAGCGCGGCGTTGAAGTTGATTGCACCCGCCTCGATCGTCGAGTACTTCGCCTTCAGGTCGAACTGGCCGCCGCCCGCCTCGAACATCAGCCGGCCCTGGAAACCGGTCTCTTCGTAGTAGTCCACGCAGTCGTCGCAGCCGATGACCTTGTTGTCCCACTGGCCGTCGGTCGTGCGGTAGTAACCCGAGAGGCTGCCCTTCACGGCATCGGACAGCGCCCCGCCCGCCCAGAAATTCGCCTTGTAGCTGGCGTCACTGCCGGCGCCGGCACCGACATCCAGCTCGAACTGGTCGGTCGGCTTGCGCGTCGAGAGAATGATCGCGCCGGCGACCGCGTTGCGGCCGTACACGGCGCCCTGCGGGCCTTTCAGCACCTCGATCTGCGAAACCGAATTGAGTTCCTGGTTGAGTGCGGCCGGGTTCGTCTGCAACACGCCGTCGATCACGAGCGCGAAGTTCGTCTCCGTGTCGCGGCCGGTATTGATGCCGCGGATATTGACCTGGATGTCGCCGACCTCGGCGGTCTGGACCTGCGACAAGCCGGGCGTCATCGCGATGAAATCCTGCGGGCGCTCGATGCCCGCCGCCTTGATGTCCTTGGCCGTGAATGCATCGACCGTCGCCGGCACGTCGAGCAGCACCTCGGCGCGCTGGCGGGCCGTGGTGACGACGACCTCCTCGATCCCCCGCTGCGTCGCGGCTTCCTGCGCGTGGGCGGCGGCGCCGCTGATGGCTGCAGCCACCACGGCCGCAATCAAACGTTGCGTGGACATCGTCGAGAATCCCCCTGATACCGGCCGGCGATGTTGTCGGGACGCGTCATGCGCCCCATCGGTCGCCGACCACGCCGATCCTAGCACGCGGCCGGACAGCAGCCGCAAGCGATATTGTCCGGACAACGGTCGGCGCCTTTCCCCGCCCGGCCCTGTCGCGGACGCACAACGCGCCGCATGGCAGCGGCACGGGCCCATCGCGGGATACGGCGGCCGCACGCGGGGCCTGCTAGCATTGCCGGCTTTCCCACCCGATCGGAGCTTGAGGCATGAGCGTGAGCGGCGCGCCGGTTAAGGCCATCGACATCGTTGCCGGCATCTGGACCCAGGAGGCGCTGTCGTTCCGCCCCGGCTGGCAGGAGGAATTCTTCGCCGGCAAGATGAAATCGAAGGCCAACATGCAGGGCCTGTCGCTCGACGACATGCTGGCGCAGATGGCGGACGCCGGCATCGAGCGTGCCTTCCTCTTTGCGCCGAAGGCGGGACGCAAGGGCCTGCCCGGTTCCTTCCACCTGCCCTATGAAGTGGTCGCGCGGGCCATCGAGAAGTACCCGGGCCGCTTCTACGGCCTCGCGGGCCTCGATCCCTTCGAGGGCATGAACGGCGTGCGCGCCCTCGAGGACGCCGTGAGGAACATGGGCTTCATCGGCGCGCACCTCTACCCGCACTGGTTCGACCTGCCGCCAGACCACGCGAAGTACTACCCGTTCTACGCCAAGTGCTGCGAACTCGGCGTGCCGATCCAGATGCAGGTCGGGCAATCGATGGTCTACGCGAAGGACCAGCCGATGCGCAGCGTCGGCCGGCCGATCCTGCTCGACGGCATCGCCTGCGACTTCCCCGAGCTGAAACTCGTCGGCATCCACGTGGGCATCCCCTGGACAGAGGAAATGATCGCGATGGCTTGGAAGCACGCCAACGTGTACATCGGCTCGGATGCGCACAGCCCGAAGTTCTGGCCGCAGAGCTTCGTGAACTACATCAACACCTACGGCCAGGACAAGGTGCTGTTCGGCACGGATTTCCCGGTGCTCGGCTTTAAGCGCACCATGGATGAGGTGCTCGGCCTCGGCCTGCGGCCCGAGCCGCTGCGCAAGTTCCTGCGCGACAACGCCGCGCGCGTCTACGGCCTGCCGGACCTGGGCGGCGGTTGATGCGGATCATCGGCACGACCACGAGCCCCTACACGCGCAAGGTGCGGGTCGTCGCGCTCGAGAAGGGCATCGCCCACGAGTTCGTGGTGCAGAGCCCGATGGTCGACAGCGAGCCCGTGCAGGCCATCAACCCGCTCGGCAAGGTCCCGGTGCTGGTGCGCGACGACGGCTCGCGCCTGGTCGACTCGCCGCTCATCGCGGAGTACCTCGACGGACTCGCGCCCTCGCCACGCCTGCTGCCGCAGGAAGCCGCGGCGCGCGAGGCAGTCCGGCAGATCGAGGCGATCGCCGACGGCGTGCTCGATGCAGCGGTCCTCGTGCGCCTCGAGTCCCTGCGCCCCGAGCCGCTGCGCGGCGCGGAATGGATTGCCTGGCAGTGGGGCAAGGTGCATCGCGGCCTCGCCCACCTCGATGCCGAGGTCGAAGGACGCGCACGCTGCGTCGGCGACGGGCTGACGGTCGCCGACATCGCCGTCGCCTGCTGCCTCGCCTACCTCGAGTTCCGTTTCGCGGAGCGCGACTGGCGCGCCCGACATTCCCATGTCGGGCGCATCGCCGCCGAGCTGTTCGCGCGGCCGTCGTTCGTGGCGACCCCGCTGGGTTGAGCGGCGCGGCTGCGCCGCCGCAGCCTTCAGCCCGTACGCTTCAGTCCGCGCCCTTCGCCACGGTCTTCGCCGCGCCCTCCGCGGTCATCGCGGCGCCGCTCGCGAGCAGCGCGTCGATCGCGGCATCCGCGAGTCCGGCCTCGCGCAGCACTTCGCGGGTGTGCTCGCCGAGGCGCGGCGCATGGCGCTCGATGGACGCCGGCGTCGTGCCGAAGTTCACCGGGAACGCCGGCAGCCTGAGCTTGCCCTCGGTCGGATGATCGACCGATTTCCAGAATCCCACCGCCTCGAGGTGCGGGTCCGTCGCAAGGTCCTCGAGGCTGTTGACGGCGATCGTCGGCACGCTCGTCTTCGAGAACAGCTCGAGCCATTCGCGCGTGGTGCGCGTCGCCATGATCTTCGCGGTTTCGGAATAGGTGGCGTCGATGTTGCGCACGCGGTCCGCGAGCGTCGTGAAGCGGGGGTCCGTCAGCAGGTCGGGTCGCCCGACCACATTGCAGAAGGTGACCCAGTGGGCGTCGAGGTAAGGCAGGATCGCGATGTAGCCGTCCTGCGTCGGATACGGCCGGCGTTCGCGGCTCATCAGGCGCGTGTAGCCCGGCCCGCCCATCGGCGGATCGAAGCTCATGCCCCAGAGGTGCTCGCCCATCACGTAGTGCACCATCGTTTCGTACATCGGCACTTCGATGTCCTGGCCCTCGCCGGTGCGTTCGCGATGGAACAGCGCGGCGAGCACCGCGTAGACCACGGTCATCGCGGTGGTCTTGTCTGCCACCACGGTCGGCAGGTAGCGCGGCTCGCCGAGCACGAGCTTGTTGAGCATCGCGATGCCGCTCACGGCCTGGATCGAGTCGTCGAGCGCGCCCTTCGCGCCGTACGGACCCTTCTTCGAGTAGCCATAGGCGCCGCAATAGATGATGCGCGGATTCACCTTCCTCAGGTCGGCGTAGTCGAGCCCGAGCTTGGTCATCACCTGCGGGCGATTGTTGTGGACGAAGACGTCCGCGGTCCCGACCAGCTTCAGCAGCGCCTCGCGCGCACCGGGCAGCTTGAGGTCGAGCACGAGGCTGCGCTTGTTGCGGTTGCAGGTGAGGTAGAGCGCCGCCATGCCGGGATGGCGCGACGCACCGAGCGTGCGGTTGCTGTCGCCGCGCGGCGCCTCGATCTTGACGACGTCGGCGCCCATATCACCGAGGAACTGGCAGGCCCAGGGGCCGAGGACGACGCTGGTCAGTTCGACGACACGAATGCCGTGCAGGGGTCCCGGCATGCGGATCTCCAGTGTGGCTACGATGACCGGTGAGCTTCACACCGCCCAAAGGGCATGACAAGCAGGGTTTTCCACGCGTACGCTGCGCGGACACCCGCAGCGAGGCGCGCATGCAACCGGCTTACATCGATGAATTCACCCGCCCCGTCCACGTGTCCGCGGCGAGCAGTGCGCTCGTCGTCGTCGACATGCAGAATGCCAGCGGCCATCGCGACTACGGCCTCGGCCGCCTGCTCGCCTCGCAGGGCCGCCTCGCCGAGGCGGAGTATCGCTTCGCGCGCATCGAGCAACTGCTGGTCCCGAATATCCGGCGCCTCACGGCGGCCTTCAGGGCCGCCGGCGCGCGCCTGATCTACCTGACCTACGGCTGCCAGCAGGCCGATTTCTCCGACGCACCCGCGCACCTGAAGGCGTGGCTGCAGGCGACCGGCAACTGCGTGGGCCGTCCCGAGCACGACATCGTTGCGCCGCTCGCGCCTGAGCCGGGCGACCTCGTCCTCAACAAGACCACCATGGGTGCCTTCGCCTCGACCGGCATCGATGCGGTCCTGCGCGGCATGGGCGTCAGGGAGATCGTCGTCACCGGCGTGTCGACCAACAACTGCGTCGCCATGACCGCCATGGAAGCCGCTGACCGCCAGTACGGCGTGGTGCTGGTCGATGACGCCACCGGCACGTGCAGCGATGAAATGCAGGCTGCGACCGTCAAGACCTTCCGCCGGCTGTGGGGACGGGTTGCCACCACCCGTGAAGTCATGGCGGAACTCGGCGGCGGCGCCGCGCGCGCGGCCGCCGGCGCCGGCCGTTGACGGCCCCCGCCTCTGCCCGCTTCCAGTTCACCGGCCTGCTGTGCGCCGCGGGCGGCGCCATGCTGTTCGCGGCCAAGGGCATCTTCGCGAAGTTCGCCTGGCGGCATGGCGTCGGTTTCGAGGCGCTGGTGATCGTGCGGGCGCTGCTCGCCGCGCCGCTGTTCTGGGCCTTCGCACTGTGGCGTGAGGCACCTGCGGCGCTGCGCGCGACCCCCGCGGCCGTCGCCGCCACGGCCGGATGCGCCGGTGTCATCTGTTATTACGGCGGCGCGCTCGCCGATTTCTACGCGCTCACGCTGATCGACGCGAGCATCGAGCGCGTGTTGCTCTTCAGCTACCCCGCAATGGTGGTCGCGATCGACGCCGCCGTGCGCCGCCAACTGCCTTCGCCGCGCGTGATCGGCGTGGTCCTGCTCGCCTGGGCCGGCATTTTCCTGGCGGTCGGCGGCTTCGACGCCGGCGCGCTGCACGCCAACCTGGCCGGCGCACTGTGCGTGCTGCTCGCCGCGCTCAGCTACGCGATCTACTTCCTGCTGGGCGAGCGCTGCATCCGCGTGATCGGCAGCAGCCGCTTCACGCTCTGCGCGATGACGGGCGCCGCCGCCGCGCTCGCCGTGCACGGCCTCGTGCGCGGCCCCGCGCTCGGCATGCCGGCGATCGACGCCACGGGCTGGGCACTGCTCGTCCTGCTCGCCGTGTTGTGCATGTTCGTGCCCGCGCTGCTGCAGGCCGAAGGCGTGCGGCGCATCGGCGCGCAGCGCGGCGCCCTCGTCAGCACGGTGGGCCCACCCACGACAATCGTGCTCGCGTGGCTGTTTTTCGGCGAGCGCATGACACGCTGGCAGATGCTCGGCGTGGCGCTGATCGTGGGCGGGATCTTCGCGCTCGACTCGGCCGTCAGGGACCGTCGCTGACGGCGGCGTCATCGCCCGCCAGGCGCCCGGCGAGCGCCAGCACGCGCCGGGCCTTGTAGGCGACCGGATAGTCGACGAACACGCCGTCCACCTGGATCGAAGCCACGCCGCGCGATTCGGCGGCCTCGAAGGCCGCGACGATCGCCCGCGCGCGCGCGATCTCGGCGGCTCCCGGCGTGAAGACTTCGTGGCAGGGGCCGACCTGGTCGGGATGGATGCACAGCTTGCCGAGGAATCCGAGCCGGCGCCCGTTGCGCGCCGACTGGCGAAAACGCGCCTGGTCGCGCAGCTCGAGCACCACCGTGTCCACGGGCGGCTCAAGGCCCGCCGCGCGCGAAGCGTGGGCGATGCGGGCCCGCGCATAGGCGAGCGCCTCTTCCTCCGCCGTCCACTCGAGATCGAGGTCGTGGGTATAGTCGCCGCCGCCGAACGCGATGCGCCCGATGCGCGGCGTGGCGGCGGCGATCGCATCGACGTCGACGACGCCGATGGCGCTCTCGATGATCGGCATCAGCTCGAGCGAGCCCGGCTCCATGCCGGCGCGCCGCTCGCAGTCGGCGAGGCAGGCATCGAACTCCCGCAACTGCGCGGCCGACTCCGCCTTCGGCAACACCACCCCGTCGAGCCACGGCCCGACGATCGCCTCCAGATCGTCGCGCCACCAGGCCGAGCCGACGCCGTTGGCGCGCACGTAGCCACGCAGCCGGCGCGGTTGCTGCATGGCGAGCGCGGCGGCCGCGCGCGCCGCCGCCTTTTCAGCCGGCGCCACTGCGTCCTCGAGATCGAGGATCACGGCGTCGGCGCCCGCAATGAACGCCTTCGCGCTGTGCCGCGCATGATGGGCCGGCGCAAACAGGTAGCTGCGCAGGCCGGCCGGCTGTGCCACAGTCATTTCGTCGTCCAGTTGTCGCCCGCTTGCCAGCCGCGCTGCAGGTCGAGCGAGTACATGTAGCGGTCGGAGGGATGCTGCGAGATCGAGATCTCGAACGGCCGGCCGCCGCGCCCGAAGTAGTGGCGCATCACGTTGAGCGACGGCATGCCGGCCTCGGCCTCGAGCGCGCCGGCGAGTTCCGCGGTGATAGCGCCGGCACGGATCCGCACCTGGATGTGCTCGACGTGCTCGCCATGGGCGGCCTCGACGATCTGGTACACGAGCTGGTTGCGCTTGCCGATCTGCGGCACGATGTCGGCGTAGTCGGGCAGCAGGTAGACGTCGGTCCAGGCGATGGGCACGGGCGTCGATTTCATCCGCCGCACGGCGCTCACCTTGATCCACTCGGAGCCGGTGCGCACCTCGAGCAGCCGCGCGAGCTGGCGGTTGGCCTTCACCTTCACCGTGCCGACCACGACCAGCCGGCTGTCTGCCGGATAGCGCATCAGCTCGGAGGGCGTGCGCACGGTCTGCACATAGGAGGGCGACGCCTGGCGCGCGCGCACCACCGTGCCGACGCCTTGTTGCCGGTCGATCAGCCCCAGGTCGTCGAGTCGCCGCAACGCCTCGCGCACGGTGTGGCGGCTCACCTTGAAGCGCGCCACGAGCTCCAGCTCGCCCGGGATGGTCTCCCCGACCTTGATGCGGCCGCGGCCGATGTCGGCCATCAGCGCATCCGCGAGTTGACGATAGCGGGGCTGGTGATCGCCTTGTTCTCTTGCCATTCCCTACCCCAGCAACGGCCGTGCCTGGTTGACAGCCATGGGTCGAAAGCCTAGATTTGTCCGGACATTTGGTATCTCCGGCGGCGCATATTATGACCCAGATTGCCAACGAGGTCGCCCCCGGCCGGTTCCGGGAGAGCTTCGGGCGCTACTACGACGACTTCATCGTCGGCGATGTCTACGAGCACCGGCCGGGCCGCACGATCACCCAGGCGGACAACACCTGGTTCACGCTCCTCACGATGAACACCCACCCGCTGCACTTCGACGAGGAGTACGCCAGGACGAGCGAGTTCGGCCGCTGCATCGTCGCGAGCCCGCTGACCGTGGCGATGATGGTGGGCATGAGCGTGACCGACGTCAGCCAGAAGGCGATCGCGAACCTCGGCTGGCGCGAGATCCGCATGACGGCGCCCCTCTATGCGGGCGACACCCTCTATGCGGAATCGGAAGTCATCGCCAAGCGCGAGTCGCGCTCGAGGCCGACCGCCGGGCTGGTCACCGTGCGCACCACGGGGCTGAACCAGGACGGGGTCGCCGTTTGCAGCTTCGAGCGCACGGTCCTCGTCCCGAAGCGCGGCGCGGACGGCGCCGGGGAAACGGGCCGCTACTGATGTCCGCCGGGGACGAGGAAGTCCTCGCCGCCATCGAACGCTGGATCGAGCGCGAGGTGCGCCCGATCGCCCGGCGCTACGACCACGCCGACGAGTACCCGCACGAACTCGTCGGGCAGATGCAGGCGCTCGGCCTCTTCGGCGCGACGATCGGCGAGGAGTACGGCGGCCTCGGGCTCGCGGCTTCGACTTACGCGCGCATCGTGACGGCGATCGCCGCCGCCTGGATGGCGCCGGTCGGCATCTTCAATTCGCACCTCGTCATGGCCGCCTGCGTGCAGCGCTACGGCACCGCGGAGCAGAAGGCGCGCTGGCTGCCGCGCTTCGCGAGCGGCGAACTGCGCGGCGGCATCGCGCTCACGGAACCGGACGCGGGCACCGACCTGCAGGCGATCCGCACGGTGGCCCGGCGGGATGGCGATGCCTACGTGGTCGATGGCACCAAGACCTGGATCACGAACGGCGTATACGGCAGTTGCTTCGCCGTGCTCGTGAAGACGGACCCCGGAGCCGAGCCGCGCCACAAGGGCATGAGCATGCTGCTCTGCGAGAAGGGCCCCGGTTTCTCGGTCGGCAGGAAGCTGCGCAAGCTCGGCTACAAGTCGATCGACAGCGCCGAGCTCGTGTTCGAGTCCTGTCGCGTCCCGGCGAGCCAGCTCATCGGCGGCGTCGAAGGCCAGGGTTTCGTGCAGGCGGTCGGCGGGTTGGAACTCGGCCGCATCAATGTCGCCGCGCGCGGCACGGGCATTGCGCTCGGCGCACTGCGCGAGGCGCTGCGCTATGCGCAGCAGCGCAGGACCTTCGGCAAGCCGATCGCCCAGCACCAGGCGATCCAGCTCAAGCTCGCCGACATGGCGACGCGCGTCGAGGCGGCGAAGCTGCTGGTCGAAGCCGCCGCCCTGAAGTACGACCGCGGCGAGCGCTGCGACCTCGAGGCCGGGATGGCGAAGCTGTTCGCTTCCGAGGCGGGCGTCGAGAACAGCCTCGAGGCCATGCGCATCTTCGGCGGCTACAGCTATTCGACCGAGTTCGACGTGGAGCGCTTCTACCGCGACGCGCCGCTCATGTGCATCGGCGAGGGCACCAACGAAATGCAGCGAATCATCATCGCGCGCCAGCTGCTCGACCGGGACCCGCCGTGAGCGCCGGCACGACCGGCATCGGCCTGCCGCTGGCGGGCATCCGCGTCCTGACCTTCGAGAACTTCGGCGCGGGTCCGTTCGGTTCGATGTACCTTGCCGACCTCGGCGCCGAAGTCATCAAGATCGAGAACCGCGCCCAGGGGGGCGACGCCACTCGCAGCATGGGGCCGTATTTCCTCGGCGAGAACGACAGCCATTTCTTCCAGACCTTCAACCTCAACAAGAAGAGCGTCACGCTCGACCTGAAGAGCGCGGCCGGCCGGGCGGTGTTCCGGCGCCTCGCGACGCGCGCGGATGCGGTGCTCAACAACCTGCGCGGCGACCAGCCGGAGAAGCTGGGCCTGACCTACGCGGCCCTGCGCGACGCCAATCCGCGCATCGTCTGCGCGCACCTCTCCGCCTATGGCCGCGACAACGAAAGGAAGGGCTGGCCGGGCTACGACTACCTGATGCAGGCCGAGGCGGGCTACCTGCACCTCACCGGCGAGCCGGGCACGCCGCCGGCGCGCATGGGCCTGTCCATCATCGATTACATGACCGGCATCACCACGGCGCTCGCCCTGGTCTCCGCCCTGCTGGCCGTGCAGCGAGGTGGCGCCGGGCGCGACATCGACGTCAGCCTGTTCGACGTCGCGCTGCACCAGCTCTCCTACCCGGGCACCTGGTTCATCAACGAGCGCCATCGCACCGATCGCCTGCCGCGCAGCTCGCACCCGTCCGCGACGCCGGTGCAGCTCTATCGCACCCGCGACGGATGGATTTTCGTGATGTGCATGACGGACAAGTTCTGGCACGCCCTGCTCGGGGCCCTGCGGGCGCCGGGGCTCGCGGCCGACCCGCGCTACGCGACGATGCAGGGGCGACGCGCGCACCGCGACGCGCTCACGATCGACCTCGACGCGATCTTCGCGCGCGACACGACCAGCGCGTGGCTCGCGAAGCTGCAGGGCGTGCTGCCTGCCGCGCCGGTGCACGACATGGAGCAGGCGCTCGACAACCCGTTCGTCGAGCGCGTCGGCATGATCCAGGAAACCCCGCATCCGCAGAAGGCGGGCTTTCGCGCGCTCGCCAACCCGATCAAGCTCGACGGCGCGCGCCTGCGCGGCCGCGTCGGCTCCGCGCTCGGCGCCGACACGCGCGCGATACTGCGCGAGGCCGGCTACGGCGACGGCGAGATCGATGCGCTCGCGCGCGAGCACGTGATCTGAGGGCACCCATGAAGCTCGATGGCCTGCGCGTGCTCGACCTGTCGCTGTTCCTGCCGGGACCGCACTTCACGATGATGATGGCGGACCACGGCGCCGAGGTGATCAAGGTCGAGCCGCCGGGCGAAGGCGAGCCGAACCGCCACATCGGGGCGCGCGAAGACGGCACCAGCGTCTATTTCCGCAACACCCACCGTGGCAAGAAGAGCATCACGGCGGACCTCAAGGACGCCACGCAGCGCGCCGCGCTGCTCGAGCTCGCCGCGACCGCCGACGTGTTCGTTGAGGCCTTTCGCCCGGGCGTGGTCGACCGGCTCGGCGTGGGCTATGCGCAGGTCGCCGCGCGCAACCCGCGCATCGTCTATTGTTCGATCGCCGCGTTCGGCCAGACCGGCCCCTACCGCGACATGCCGGCCCACGATCTCGCGGTGGAGGCGATGGCGGGCGTCGTCAGCCTGAACCTCGGCGACGACGGCGAGCCCGCGATGCCGCACGTACCGGCGGCCGACATGGCCGCCTCGCTGATGGCGCTCTCCGGCGTGCTGATGGCGCTCCTGCGGCGCGAGAAGACCGGCCTCGGCGACTACCTCGACATCTCGATGCACGATGCCCTGCTCGCGTGGACGGCCAATGTCACCGGCGACGTGTTCGCGCATCGGCGCGCGCCGATCGTGAAACACGAGCGGACCTTCGGCGGCGGCGCCTTCTACCGCATCTATCGCACCCAGGACGGCCGCCATGTCGTGCTCGGCGGGCAGGAGCCGAAATTCATCCGCAACCTGCTCACCGAGCTCGGCAGGCCCGACCTGATGCCGCTTTGCGAGCGCGGGCCGGGGCCCCACCAGGCGCCCGTGATCGCCTTCCTGCAGGACGTGTTCGCGACGCGCGCGCAGTCCGCCTGGGTCGAGTGGTTTCGCGGCAGGGACATCTGCTTCGCGCCGGTGAAGGACCTGCGGGAGGCCTTCGACGACCCGCAGGCGGCGGCGCGCGGCATGCGCCTCGTCGATCCGCGCGGCCGTGAGCACATCGGCGTGCCGATCAGGTTCGCCCGTGAACCGGGCCGCGTCGATTTCACTTTGCCGGCACAAGGCGAGCACACCGCCCGCTACCTGGGCGGCGGCGGCGACTGAAGCTGTCGCCGCGCGCCGACAGGCGGGCGCGTGACCTGCCTCACAGATCCTGATGCCGTCACCGGGCCGCGGCGCCCCGCGCGATCCGGTCCCATGCGCCGCCCGGGAACGGCCGATACACTCATCGCGTCCGAATTCGCTGGAGGCAGCCTTGGGCCTGTCGGAAACGATCGTCGCCGCCATCATCGGTGCGTCGGCCACGGTGAGCGCGGCCGGATTCAATCTCCTGCGCGCAAGGACGCCGCCCGGCACGAAGCCCCGCCGCGGCACGCTGCGCAGCGCTTCGCTGCTCGCCGTCCTCGTGATCGCCTCGGCCGCCGGCGGCTTCGCCTACTCCGAGTTCCGCGCCCAAGGCGCGCGCGAGGAACTCGCGCGGCTGCGCGCCGCCATGGACGCGCAACTGCAGTCCCTCGTCCACGGCGAGGAACGCGCGGCGCAGCCGCCCGTGGAGCCCGCCTCCTCCGAGGCGCTCGTGCAGCTCGCGCCCTGCGTGCGCAGCGCGCCCGAAGTGGACGGGCCGGCGCCGGCGTGCCTCGCCGCCACCGCCCCGATCACCCTGTGCACCCAGGTCCCTGCGGCTGCCGAACGCCTGGGCGTCGAGCTCTATTCCCGCCCCCTCGGCGATCCGGGCGCCTGGCAACGGCACGCGCCTGCGGATGACCCGGGTGGGCTCGACGTGGCCTTCGCCGCGGTGGCGGATGCGACCGCCGGCGGCATCGAAGCCGCAGCGGTCTGCGTCGATGTCCGCAGCGAGGATCCGGGTCGCACCCAGGTCGCGCGCCTCGTGGTCCGCTACCGCGCCCTGCCGCCACGCGAGCCGCCGGCGCGCGTGCCCCCGGCCGCCGCGCGTTCCTAGCCCGCGAGCAGCAGCGCCTCGGCGTGCTCGATCGCCTCGGGCTGGCCGTACACGACGACGATATCGCCCTCGCGCAACACGGCACCGTCCTCCGGCTCGCGACCGAGGATGCCCTGCCGGCGGATGCCCGTGAAGGCGACCTCCGCGCCGCGCGCCCGCACGTCCGCGAGCGTATGCCCGACGGCCCAGGCGCCTGGCGGCAGCACGATCGACTTCAGCTCCTCGCGAAAGGCATGCGTCTCGTCGATCGGCCGAGCATCGTCGCGGCGGAAGATGCTGCGCAGCGCCGCATAGCGATTGCCGCGGATCTCGCCCACCGTGCGCATCACGCGCGCCGGCGGCACGTGCAACTGCATCAGCACGTGCGACACGAGCATCAGGCTCGCCTCGAAGGTCTCCGGCACCACTTCGGTCGCGCCGGCCTCCTTGAGATCCGTGAGCCGCGAGTCGTCCTGGGTGCGCACCAGCACCGGCACGTCCGCGCGCAGGCGGCGGATCGAGCGCAGGATGCTGATCGAAACGGCGGGGTTCGCAAACGTGATGATGACCGCGCTCGCCGTCGCGAGGCCCACCTTCGCGAGCACGTCTTCATCGGCCGAGTCGCCGAACACCACCGGGTCGCCGGCCTGGCGCGCCGCGCGGATGCGCACCGGATCGAGATCGAGCGCGATGTACTCGAAACCCTGGCCCTCGAGCACGCGCGCGATGTTCTGGCCGACGCGCCCGAAGCCGCACAGCACCACGTGCTCACGCTTCGCGACCGCGTCGGCGGCCTCGTTCTCGCGGCTGAGCGCCGTGGCCCGCGGCCCCTTCTCGCGCAGCACGAATCGCGCGAACTGCTTGTTGTTGCGCAGGATCAGCGGGCTGAGCACCATCGACAGCACGGTCGCGACGAGCAGGGGTTGCACGATCGCGGGGTCGGCACCCCCGCTCTGCAGCAGGATGGTGAGGATCGCGACGCCGAACTCGCCGCCGATCGAGAGCACGACGCCCGTGCGCACCGCCTTGAAGGTGGACGCCTCGAAGGCGCGCGTCGCGAGCGATGCACACAGCCACTTGACGAGCAGCAGCCCGCCGAGCACGGCCGACACCAACAGGAACTCGCGCCACAGCAGCTCGACATCGAGCAACGTGCCCACTGAAATGAAGAACAGGCCGAGCAGGATGTCGCGGAAGGGGCGGATGACCGCCTCGATCTGGTGCCGGTACTCGGTCTCCGCGAGCATCATGCCCGCGAGGAAGGCGCCGAGCGCCATCGAGAGGCCCGCGAGGTGCGAGACCCAGGCCGACGCGAGCACCACGAGCAGCACGGTCAGCGTGAAGAGCTCGCGCAGGCGGCTGTGGGCGATCTCGTAGAAGAGCGGGCGCAGCAGCCAGCGACCCCCCGCCCACACGACGCCGACCGCGAGCACGCCCCCGATGGCCGCGCTCAGGCTCGCCGCGGCGGAAAACTCGCCCGCGCCGCGCGCCAACGCGGACGCGAGCGCAAGCAGCGGCACGAAGGCGATGTCCTGGAACAGCAGCACCGCGAACGCGAGCCGGCCGTGGGTGCGATTGAGCTCCGCCTGGTCCGTCAGCTGGTGCAGGATGATGGCGGTCGAACTCATCGCGACGGCGCCGCCCAGCACGATGGCGAGCACCGGGGCCATGCCGAAGGACAGGCCGATCAGCGCGAAAGCGCCGGCCGTCAGCACCACCTGCAGGAAGCCGAGGCCGAACACCTCGCGTCGCATGGCGAACATGCGCGGCCAGGAGAACTCGAGCCCGAGCGTGAACAGCAGGAACACGACGCCGAGGTCGGCCAGCAGGTTCGTGGTGTCCGAGGCGACGAATATGCCGACCGCATGGGAGCCGAGCACCATGCCGACCGCGAGATAGCCGAGGATCGCTGGCAGGCCGAGGCGACGCGCGATGGTCACCACCACCACCGCGGCGGCAAGCAGGATCAGTATCTGGAGGAGCGGTTGCTGGATCACCCGCGGGAATATGCCACATGGGCAGCCAGCGGGCCGGCTGAGGCTGCCAGCCATCAGCTGTTCGCCGTCAGGTGTTCATCAGCACCGTGGTGTCGTAGCGCTCGAAGCCGTGGATCGCGCGGCGGTAGGCATTGAGGACCAGCTTCTCGGCGAGCTTGTCCGAGCGTGGCGACAGCAGCATGCGCAACACCACGTCGTCGGCCGGCCGGCTGCGGTCCTCGCCGAGGATCTGCTCGAGCACGCGGGTAACGCGGTGCACGAGCTCGTTGACGAAGCGCAGGTGCGCGCCGTCGGCGACCTGCTCGTTGCCCGGGCCGTAGGTGCTGCGCGCCTCCTCGGCCAGCTCATGCAGGAAGGAGTTCAGGAGCCGCGCCTTGTCGAGCACCCGCAGCTCCGTGAAGTACTGGATTTCCGATTGCAGGTTCACGCTGGCCTCGCGTGCATCGTGCCTAGGCCGGGAAGAAATCGATCGGCTTGGTCGTCGTGATCGTTTCCACGTCGCGGGCCTCGAAGCGGAACAGGCGCACGCGCGCGACGATCTTGCGCTCGAGCTCGGCGTCCTTGATCTCGCTCGACACCACGCGGCACATCGTCACCTCGCCCGACGGGGCAATGGTGAATTCGAGCACCATCTTACCCTGCAAGTCGGGCTGGTCGCGAAGGGCTCGGCTGTAGAGGGCATAGATCGCCCCCTTGTTGCGGTCGAACACGAGCTCGATCTCCTCGCGGCTGCGCGAGGCCTTGCCGCTCGCGCCCGAGCGGCTGGCCCGCTCGCCCCGTCCGCCCACGGGAACGCCCGCCGGCATCCCCATCCGGGCCGTGTCGTGGCCCTCGAGGCTGCCGGCGCCGGCGCCGAAGCCCCGGCTCGAGCTGGTCGAGGCGATGCCGCCGCTCGCGGCGCCGACCTTGGAGGTGATAAGCGAGCGCTCGGCGCGGCTGTCGGCACCGACCTCGCCCGTGAGGTTGCGGGTCTGGGCCACCGGGATCTCCGGCAGGCTCTGCCGCAGGTCCGCGAGCTCGTCCTGGAACTGGTTGACGGCCTTCTGCGCCTTCTTGCGCGCCTCCTCGGTGCGATCGACCGGGACCGGCTGCGGCTTCACGGCGGCGACCTTGATCTCGGGCTTCGGCTCTTCCTTCGGCTTCGGCGGCGGCGGCGGCGGCTCGGGCGGCTTGTAGTCGAGCATCACCTTCGCGAGCCGCTGCGGCACTTCGTCCTGCGCGGGGCTGTGCGCCGGCACGGGCAGGAACGGAATCACGGCCACCGCGACGAGCACCGTCGCGAGGGCGACGATCAGGAACTTGCGCAGCCGCTCGCTCTCCTCGGGGTCGATGTCCCAGGGCAGATCGAAGGTCCGGTAGTAGGGTCTCAACTCCACGTGCAGCTCCTGTCGGTCACGCGGGCTTGAAGCCAACCGGCGCCGGCTTCTCCTTCTGCAGGGTCGCGAGCGAGATGCGGCCGTAGTCGGCATCGGTGCAGGTGGCCATCACCTTCTTCAGTACGTCGTACGGGATCGCCTTGTCGCCGAGGATGGTGATCTCGCGCGCCGCGAGGTCCTTCTCGGTCATCGCGCGGCCGACGAGCAGCGGCCGCTTGAGCGCCGCGCGCAGCGGCTCGATCAGCGGCGATTGCGAGGCGCGGATGTCGGCGAGCGAGGTCACGTGCTCGCCCTGCACGAAAAGGTCGGTCGTGGTCACCATCAGCACCACCGAGTCCTTCGGCTGCGCCTCGGCGATCGACTGCGGGATCTCGATGCCCTTGGTGTTCTGGATGACTTCCACTTCCGTCGAGTAGACGAGCAGGAACATCACCAGCACGGTCAGGATGTCGATCATCGGGATGAGGTTCAGCTCGAGGTCGCCCTTGTGGCGCTCGTGGCTCTTCGCCATGCGGCGTGCGCGGCCCGACATGCTCATGGGCTGCCTCCCTTGGCGTCGTCGATCGCGGGCGCATCGCCGATGGATATGTCGGGGAACAGCTCGGCCTGCGCGGTCTGCCCGCCGTTCGACACCTCGAGCACGCGCACCTTGTCCATCACCTGCACCAGCGTGTCATACGGCGTGTCGGGTTCGAGCAGGATGGTGGCCGCCGTCATCTCGGGGAACTTCACCTTCACGCGCTGCAGGTAGGCCGCCAGCCCGTCGAAGTCGTAGCCCTCGGCCGTGCTCGGCAGCGGCGCGAGCGGACCGCTGTTGCGGTCCGCCACGATCAGCCCGTCCTTGCGCACGATCACCTCGAGCTGCAGCCCCTTCGGCGGCTCCCGGAATTCCGAGAGCTGTGCCGGAAGGTTCAGCTCGAGGATCACGGTGCGCGAGAACACCGCGGTCATCAGCAGGAAGGTCACGAGCACGATGAAGATGTCGATCATCGGCACGAGCAGCAGCTCGGCCGGCCGACGGCCGCGCCTCGCGATCTTCCGGGCCTCGAAGGAGGACCTGCGCATCGCTCGCTCCTCGCTTTACGCGGCGGCGGGGGCGTCCGGACGACGCTCGGTGATCGAATTGAGGAACTTCACCGACGCCATCTCGAGGCTGTCGATCAGCGCCGTGGTGCGCGCCTGCAGCCAGGCGTGGATGAACAGCAGCGGCACCGCGGTCAGCAGGCCGAACGCCGTGCAGTTCATCGCGACCGAGATGCTCGCCGACAGCAGGTTCGCCTTCTCGGCCGGGTTCACGGTCGCCACCGCCGCGAAGGCGTGGATCAGGCCGAACACGGTGCCGAGGAGGCCGAGCAGCGTCGCGAGGTTCGCGAAGGTGGCGAGATAGTGCGTGCGCCGCTCGATCTTCGGCACGACCTCCATCAGGCTCTCTTCCATCGCCTTCTCGATGTCGTCGCGGCGCCGGGCCGACGCGACGCGCGCGAGCCCGTAGTTCAGGATCTGGCCGATCGCCGAGTCCGACTTCGACGTGAGCTGCACGGCGGCGCGGAAGTCACCGCGCTGCAGGTACGGCGTGATCTCGGACCACAGCGAGCGGTTGCGCCGCCCGACGTTCCAGAGATAGATGAAGCGCTCGGCCGCGATCGCGAGCCCGAGCACCAGCACGATGGCGATGGGGATCATGAAGTGTCCCCCGCCCTGGAAGAAACGGACTATCGAACTGTAAAGGTCCATCGACGTGACTCCTCGAAGAATTCTGGCAGGCCAAGCGTGAACAAACTGAATGACATAACCCCAAAAAGCTGCGACCTATTTCTCAGGTTTGCCGGCTTGCGGCGCGGCATCGGGCCGCAGCGCGTCGTAGTAGCGGTTTTCGCGACGGAAGACCTCCCGGTCGACGGGGGCGAGCACCTCGTCCAGCAGGCTGTTGGCCGGCCGGCCCATCAGGTCGCCGAGGTCCGACTGCTTCCAGGGCACGATGTAGAGCACTTTCGGCAGCTCGCGGTTGCCCGTGATCTGGGTGGCGTCGAGGTCGAGGCGATCCATCACGCCGCGGGTACCCGCGGGCTTCGCGGCGGGCGCGCCGGCCCGCGGAGCCGCGGGCGCGGCAGCCGGTGCGGCAGCGGGCGCGGGCTTCGGCGTCACGGCGGACGGCGAGGTCACGACGCCGGGCTCGAGCGACTCGTTCTTCGGGACCTCCTGGCCCTGCGCGAGCGGCAGGAAACCCGCGAGAATCAGCATCGGCAGGCATTTCATGACCCGGCTCCTGGTGGCGGCGCTTCCGCGCTCGGCTCGGCCGCGCCGGCGCGGCGGCGCAATTCGGCAATCCAGCCCGTGACCGGCTTGTCCTCGCCCGTGAGTGCCTTGTAACGCTCGAAATGCGCGAGCGCAGGCGCGGGCTCGAGCAGGTACAGGTCGAGCAGCACGGCAAGGTCGCGATGTGCGACAGCCAGCGTGTCGTCGGCGGCGAGCGCCTGCCCGTAGGCGGCACGTGCTTCGGCAAACTTGCCGGCCATGCGCAGCACGAGCCCCAGCTCGCAGGCGATCGATGCATTGGCGGGGCTGCGTTCGAGCGCCGCGCGCAGCGACGCTTCTGCTTCATCGAGGCGGTTGGCCTTGATCTGCATCACGCCGAGGTTGAAGAACACCGCGGCGTACTGCGGCGCGGCGGCCGACAGCTGCCCGAACTCGAGGGCGGCGCCCGCGGTGTCGCCTGCACGCGCGAGCGCCACGGCGCGATCGAAATCGGCGACCGCGCGCGCCGGTGGTGGCGGCGCTGCCGGCTGGGGTTGGGGCTGGGACTGGGGCGCAGGCGCAACCGCCGTAGAGGGATCGGCGACTGGCGGCGGCGCCGGCCGGGGATCCAGCGCGGTCAGGCCCGCGACCAGGTCCTGCGGCATCTCGGTCTTGCCATAGCGGCCCGGATTGAGCTGTGCGAGCGCCGCGTAACTCGCCTTGACGCCCTCGTTGTAGATGCCCTCCTTGGCGCGCGCGGCGTTCGCCTCGTGCACCGCGATCGCCTGCTCCTCGAACGGGAAGGCCTGCTCCTCGAGCAGCAGGTCGTACTGCTCGAGCGCATCGCCCTTGAGGTTCTTCGGACGCTCGGACGCCATCAGGTCGCGGGCGAGCGTGCGATAGAGCTCGGCCATCTCGAAGGTCGCACCCGTGGTCACTTCGGCGACGTTGTAGGCGGCGGCCGCCTTGTAGGCCGCGAGCGCGGTCTCGAGCGAGCTGCGCTTCGCCGCGAGGCTCTTCTTGAGCGGGGCCGTGAGGCGCACGCCGCGAAAGGCATCCCGCGTCGGCGTCGCGAGCGCGAGTTGCGCACGCGCGGCGAGGAAGCGCGTGCGGTCGGTGCGCGCCGCCCCCGCGGTCGCATCCGTGCGGATGATCTCGCGCTGCCAGAACTGCTGCTTCGTCGTATCGCCACCCGCCGCCGCCGCCTCGGCGAGGCGCTGGCGCACCTCGATCGCCTCGGGAACGGGCGTCGGGTAGGCGGCGACGAATCGCTCGAGCATGGCCACAGACTGCGAGGCATTGCCCGCTTTCGCATACAGGTCGGCCGCCTGCATCGTCGCCTCCCGGCGCACGGCCGGGTCCTCGGTCGCCGACGATGCGATGCGCTCGAATTCGCTGGCGGCCTCGCCCGCGCGCCCGGTCTCCGAATAGGCCACCGCGAGGCTGCGCGTCACCTCGGGCTGCAGCTTGTCCTGCGGGAAGTCGCGCCGGAAGGATTCGAGCACGGGGATCGCCCGATCCCAGGCCTTGAGGGTCACGAGCGCCGCGGCGGCGTCATAGGTCGCGGTCGAGCGGATCTTCGATTCCGGCGCCACGGCCGCCACGCGCAGGAAGGCATCCACCGCGCCGAGCGCGTCGCCCGCGGCGCGCTTCGCCTCGGCCTGCTTGTAGACGGACGCGGCGAGCCGCTCGGTGAGGTCGGTGCGTTGCGGATCGTCGGCGGCCGTCAGCGCGCGCGCATTGACGAATGCGGCCTCCGCCTTGTCGAAGAACAGCAGGTCGTAGTTCGCCTGGCCGATGATCGTCCAGCCGATGCGCTGCCTGGCGCCATCGACGGGCGGCTGCCGCGCGAGCAGCGCCTCGGCGACGGTGATCGCGCGTGGCAGGTCGCCCGCCTTGAAGATGTCCTCGGCCGCGCGGGTCAGCACGCCGGCGCTGTCCGCATGCTCGGGGAAGGTCATCGCGAACTTCACGCCCGCGTCCACCGCCTGCCGGTGCGCGGCCGCCTTCTCCGCGGCCGGCAGGCCCTCCTCATGGCGCTGCCACGCCACGAGCCCGGCGTAGCCGGCCTTCGCCGACTGCGCGTTCTTCGGATAGTCGTAGGCGGTGCGCTGGTACTCGCCCGCCGCGTCGAGGAACTGCCGGCTCTCGAACAACGTCTCGGCGAGCAGGTAGTTGGTGGCGGCCGAGTCGGGGTCGTCCGGGAAGGACTGCAGGTAATCGCGATACCAGCGCGCCGCCTGCAGGTAGTCCTCGATCTTCTTCGAGGCCTGGGCAGTCGCGTGGTAGTACTGCGCCACGTCCTTCAGGTTCACCTTCAGTTCGGCCGTGACCTTCGGGTACTTCGCCCGATCGCGCGACGCCCAGAAGGCGCCGCCGAATCGGTAGCGCTCGACGAACTCACGCTTGCCGTCGAGCACGAGGTCGGTGAAGCCGCCCTTCTTGTAGGCTTCGATCGCCTGCATCGACAGGCCCGGCGCGTACTCGTTGTTCGGATCGCGGTTGACGAAGGCGCGATACGTGGTCGCCGCGTCCTGGTAGCGCTGCTTGTCGACGTACAGGTCGCCGAGGCTCGAGTACAGCAGGTGTGCATAGGGCGGCGTGCCCTTCTGCGCCACGAAGCCGTCGAGCGAGGCCGCGCCGTCGAGGTAGGAAAAGGTGATCGCCATGACGCGCAGCGTGTCGTCGACGAGCTCGCGGTCGGCGCGCGACAGTTCGTCGAAGCGCTTCTCGCCGCCGCGGCCGCCGGGCGCGAGCAGCATCGCATCGAGCACGCCGCCGAACGACACGAGGCTCTCTTCGTTGCGCGACTGCTTGAACAGCGCCCAGCCATGCTTGTAGAGGCTCTGCTCCTGGTAGGCCGATTTCGCGCCGAACTTCATGGTCTCGCCGTAGGCCGCCTCGGCCTCGGCGTAGCGCTTGGCGGAGAACAGCATCTCGCCGCGCCGGAACTGGACCTCGTCGAGCTGCGGCGTGGACGGGAAGCGCCGCACGATTTCATCCAGCGTGGCGAGCGCCTGCTCCGGCTGGCCGGTGGTCTCGTAGGCCCGCGCGAGCTGGTAGAGCACCTGGTCGTTGCGCGGATAGTTGGGGTAGGCCTTGAGCAACGTGGAATAGAGCGAGATGGCCTCGGCACCCGCCGCGTCGATCGCGGTCACCTCGCTCTGCATGCGCTCGAGCTCGCCGGCCTCGAGGTTCAGGTCGCCGAGGCGGCGCAATGCTTCCGCGCGCAGTTGCGGATCGGTGTTCTGCAGCTCGAGGAAGCGACGGTAATTCTCCATGGCGCGCGGCGCACTCGCCGGCACGGCCGCGCCCGCCTGCACCTCGATCGGGCGGGCGCGCAGGTCCTTGATGGTGGGCGCGGCGACCGCCTTCGAGCGGGATCGCTCGGCCGCGGGCGCCGTTGGCGCAAGGACCGCCGCCAACGCCAAGGCACAGGCCGGGGCAAGGCGCGTCATGGTGCGCCCTCGCCAGGCGGTGGCGTGGCGGGCTGCGCCACATCCGGCGGCGGCGCATCGGCCTGCGGCGCATCCGCCCTTGGCGCGGCAGGCGGTGGGTTTGCCGCGCGATCGTAGATCGTCGCGAGCGCGAAGCGCGCCTGCACGCGATAGGCGGCGAGGCGCGCCTGCTGCGATTCGAGTTCGTGGACCGCCGCGGCCTCGAGGTAATCGTTCTGGCTGTCGCGCACTTTCGCAAGGCGCGCCTGCAGGCCCTCGAGCCGCGCCGACAGCGCCGCGATGCGCGCCTCGAACTCGCCGGTATTGGTGGGCACGCTCTTGCGGGCGCGCTCGACCCGCACCCAGCGACGCTGCGCCTCGCGCAACGCGGCGTCGAGGTCCTTGATCTCGCGGCGCTGCTGGTAGACGCGCGCGCGCATGGCCTCATCGAGCCGCCAGGCGAGCACGCCCTTGACGAGCCGCACGCGGTCCTTCATCGCCTCGAGTTCGGCGCCTTCCACCCCGGCGTCGCCGGACGCGATCGCCTGTTCGATGCGCTGGATGCGCGCCCACTGGTCGCGCTCCGCGGCGGTGCCGAGCGCCGCGCTGTCATGGTTGCGCTCGATCGCATCGAGCCGCGACTCCAGTTCGCCCCGCGCACGCTCGATGCGCTCGGGCGCGGCGGTCGCGAGCAGCGTATCGGCGCGCGGCACACGGTCGGCGTAGGCCTTCTGCCGCGCATCGACCATGTCGTGGAAGGCTTCCATGCTCCCCGACCAGGCGCCCAGCCGTTGCTGCATGAAGGCGAGGTCGCGGTAATTCTTCAGGCCTTCCTGGAAGTCGTGCCCTGCAAGCACGGCGTAGAGATAGCGCGACTGCGGGGCATCCGGCAGGTCCTTCAGTTGCCAGAACCAGCCCTGCCGCTCCTCCGTCTCCTGCGCGAGCAGGTCGTCGAGCAGCCGGGTGGAGCGCAGGCCCTGGATCGCCTTGTCGAGCGACAGGCCTTCCTTGTCGAACTCGCGCATCGCGGTCTCGTAGTACTCGGCCGCCTGCGCATTGGCGCCGAGCTTCGCGTAGGCATAGGGCACCGCGAGGAACGCCTCCTGCACGGCCGCGTCGAGCAGGTTGCGGTCGCGCAACTCGAGCCAGGGCGCGAGTGCGCCCTTGAAGTCGCCGAGCGCCGCATTGGCCCAGCCGGCGCCGAGCAGCGCCTTGTTCGACAGGGGGCCGTTCAGCCGCACGCGCTCGAGCACCACCTTGGCATTGGCGGGCTGGTCCGCCTGCAGGTAGGCGAAGCCGAGCGCGAGGTTGGCCTTGTCCCGCAACGTGAGCATCTCCGGGGTGTCGGCCGCCATCTCGCCGACGCTCGTGAGATAGCGGTCGGCGTCGGCGAGCTGTCCCTTGCGCACGAGCGCCACGCCGAGGTTGAAGCGTGCGTAAGCCACCCAGTCGGACCGGCCGCGATAGGCATCGAGCAGTTGCACGGCCTCGTCGTAGCGCCCGGCGTGCATCAGCACGTTCGCGAGCAGATGGGTCTTCTCGGCCTCGAGGTCCGCGGGCAGGACACCGGTGACGCTGCGCAGGGCCTGCTCGGCCTTGTCCTCATAACCGCGCGCATACCAGACCTTGCCGAGGTAGAACCAGGCGCGATTGCGCACGCCCGCCGGGGTCGCCGGGGTCAGCAGGCGCGCGAAGCGCTCGCCCGCCTCGTTGTGCATGCCGAGGGAGAGGTACAGGCCGCCCGCGAGGAGTTCCGCGTCGGGCAGGTGGTGCGGCAGCCGGCCCCACTGGCCGTAGGCGAGCAGGCGCGTGAGCGCCTCGAAATCTTCATCCTGGTAGAAGTGGAAGAGCACGTCCCCGTAGTGCAGGTCCTGCACGCGGACCGCGGGCAACGCATCGGGCGCCGCGGCCGCCGCGGCATCGCCTGCGGCCGCGCCGCCGATCGCCGCGACGAATGCGAGGACGAGGCGCCTCATCTACTCCCAGTCCTTGATCTCGAATTCCGGTTGCGCCTTGCGCTGCCGGTCGCTGATGCGCAGTTCGAGGTACTTCGCACCGACGCTCTTCTCGAACTTCAGGGTTGCCCCGCGCCGGTAGTCGCGCGCGTTGGGGCCCTTGCCCGCGAAGAACGCGACCAGCTCGTGCGGGCCCGTCTTCAGGTTGCCCACGTACACGCGCTGCACACCGCCCTTCAGGAGCGCCTCGGCCTCGCGCGGCGTGTAGAGGTAGTTCGAGACTTCCTTGTCGTCGAGCTTGATCTGCAGCGAATCGAGCGCGAAGAACTCGCCCACGTCCATCGACACGAACACCGCCACCTGGGTGTTGGCCGGGAACAGCAGTTCCTCCTCGAGGATGAACAGGTCCTTGTTGAGGTCGACGACCTCCTTCTTGAGATCCTGCACCTCGCTGTCGAGCGCGCGGGTCTCGCCCGGCGCGGGCACGGGCGCTTCCTGCGCGGGAGCATCCGCCGGGGCCGCGGCGGGCTGGGGTGCGTCCTGCGCGCGCACGGCGCCGGCCAGCGCGACGGCGAGGAGCAGCGCCAGCCAGGGGCGCGTCAGGACTCGATGACGGAAGACTGCGATGGGCATGTGGATCTCGCTGGTGGCTCGGGCACTCATTCGTCGAGCAGGCGGCGCAATTGCGCCACGTAGGCCGGCTCGCCGCGGGACTTCGGATCGCGATGCAGGTAGCGGACCTTGCCGGCGCGGTCGAGGATGACGAGCGACGGCAGGCGGTCAATGGCGTATTCGCGGCCGACGGCCTTCGCGGGGTCGGACAGCATCGGGAAGCCCACGCGCACGCCCTGCGCGAAGCTGCGCGCCCCGGCCTCGTCGTCGTCGATGCTGACGCCGTACACGACGAGGCCCGCGGGCCCGTAGGTGCGGTAGACGCCGTCGAGCTGCGCGAGCTGCGCACGGCAGGTGTTGCAACGGCTGCCGAAGAACGACAGCACCACCACCTGGCCGCGCGCCTCGGAGAGGCGCACGTTGTCGCCCGCCATCGCGCGCAGCGCGAAGTCCGGCGCCTCGCGCCCGATGAGCGGCGGGTCGGCCGCCCACGCGGCAAACGCCGCGCACAGCGCCAGCAACGCGGGAATGGCACGGTCGATCAAGAAATGGTCCTCATGGCAGCACGCGCGGCAAGCGAAAAAACGGCGCGCCCTGCGCCTGCGACCGTCGCATGCGCACTTGACAATGTCAACGGAGCGGATCGGCAAATCGCGCCCCGAACGCGAGACCCGCCGCACACTCCGTGCGACGGGCAAGGCAGCGTCGGCAAAGCGCGACAGCGCCTCAGAGCGGGTTCGTGATGACGCTGTCGACGATCGGTGCGAACACGGCGAGGCTGTCGAGCTGCGCGCCCGAGCCGAGCCCGTGGTTCGGGAAGGTCGTCGTGAATTGCCCGATCTGCTGGTGCAGGGCGAGGTAGTTCAGCAGCACCGTGTTGACGAGCAGGTTGACCGCGTTGGCCGCCGGGTTCGAGTTGTTCGCGACCGCGCCGTCGTCCGTGTAGTAACCGATCTGGTTGCCGGTCCTGAACGAACTGCCGCTCGGGGTCACCACCGCCCGCCCACGCGGGTTGTACACGAGGAAGAACGACGACGCGGTCGACTGGTTGTCGCTCACCCACATGAACTTGCCGCGGCCGTTCGTCGTGTTGTCGACCTGGTTGCTCGACGACAGCGAGCCGTCGCTGAACACGTAGACCATGAGCGGCTTGCCCACGCGATGCGCGTACTCGAGGCAGGCGCCGATGCACTGGCCGGCGCGGAAGTTGCGCACTTCGCCCGTGGCGCGGCCCTGGCCGTGGTAGTCATAGCCGCCCATCGTGATGGTGCCCGCGCCCGCGTAGCCCTCGATCACCATCTTCATCACGGCGGCGGTCTTCTCGAACTCGCCGTCCGAGTCGAATTCGGCGTCGGAGAAGATGCCCGCCGCGCCCTTGATGCGCGTGTCGAGCTCGGGGTTCAGGTTCGCGGGCTGGCCGAAGCGGTCGGCGAGATAGGCGGTCTTGGTGTAGCCGCACTCCACCATCGTCTTGATCGCCGCATCACGGCTCACGTTGGAATTGATCCGCCCGAGCTTGTCGCCCGAGAGTCGCACCATCGACTCGAGCACCGCGACGGCGTCGTTCTGCGCCATCAGCTCCGCGAGCTTGCCGGTGTCGACGAGGCCGGTGACGTCGCTGGTGCGATCCACCTTGGTCGGCCGGTACGCGAGGTCGTAGGGCATCGGCGACATCGAGTTGCCGCCCGAGTCCGACGCGCGCGAGCCGATCAGCGTGAGCAGCTGGCCGTCGGCGCCGCAGCGCTGTATGCCGTACATCGGGTTGTGCGGGTTGTTGGCGGTGTCGTTCTCCGATCGCGCCGCGATGACGGCACCGTTGGTGTTCGCCTGCGCCGCGACGCTCGCCTTGGACAGGATCCCGCGCAGCATGCCGCCGTCCGGGTGCCAGGCGAGACCGAGGGACGTGTCGACGAAGGTCGTCGGGCCGGTGGAGTTCGGCACCATGTCGCCCGGCAGGCCGAGCCTGCCGTAGCCGGCGGTCGAAAGGAAGTCGAGCTGGCCACCGGGACCGCCGATCAGCACTTCGGAGCCCGACAGGTTCGCGCCGCCCGCGAGGTCGAAGGCGATGAAGGGGATCTTGCCGGCACCGTCCGTGATGCCGCAGGCCTGCTTCAGCGCGTCGATGTCGGGCGAGAGCGCGCCGTGCGCCGTGCGCGGCGCGAGCAGGCTCAGCACCGACGGCGCGGCGACGACCGCGGCGCCGGTACGGAAGCCGCGCGCGATCATCTCGCGTCGTGACACCGGGGCCGCATGGCTGGAGTGCCGCAGCGGCTCATCGAGGCCGAGTTCGCGGGGGGGCTTGTGGCGGATCAGCATGGATGTTCTCCCTCGAACCTATTGCAGCAGCATCGCGGCGCTGCCCACGGCGGCGGCGCACGAGGCCTTGGCGATCGTGGCGGTGCGCGTCGCATTGCAGCTGCCGCCGCAGGAACCGGCGAGCCTCGTGACGAGCGCATTCAGTTCGGTGCGCACCTCGCCGTCCGACGGCTGGCTGCCGAGGTTGGTGCCGACCGCCTTGGCGACGATGCTGGTGATCATCGCGTCGCGCCCCGCCGGCGTATTGACGTCGGGCGCGCCGCCGAAGAAGGCGTTGCGCAGCCCGGTGTCCTCCACCATCGCGTCGCAGTAGGAAATCGCGAGTTGCGCGACGCCCATCTGCTGCGAGGAGCCGAAGGTGTCGATCGACTCGACCGACGGCAGCGCCTGCTTCACGAGATCGTAGGTGCCGGCCACCGCTGCGGTCGTGACCGGCACTCCGGTGATGTTCGACATCGTCTGGTTGATCTCGTCGAAGGTGCGCAGGCCGATCTCCGGATTCGAGCTGTCGGCCATCACCGGCGGATCCGGCATCGGCCCTTCCGGATAGGCACGCGTCTGCGTGCCGAGCTGTTCGAACGTGAGGAAGAACAGGTCGCTGGCCGGCCCCTTCTCGAGCCCGATCACGGTGCCGGTATCCGAGAGCAGCTGGCCGCTGCCGGCGACGTAGTTCGGGCCGCCGACCGTCAGGTCGAGCGGAACATAAGCCTGGCCGACGCGCGCTTCCTGGCCGTTCACGCCGATGCGCAGGCCCTTCAGCGCAATGCCGCTCGGCGCCGTCGCCGAGTCGAGGTTGATGAAGGTCGGCTTCGTGAAGAGGTAACTGTAGCTGTCGTACTGGCTCGCCTCGAACATCACGTAGCTCTTCGGCAGGCTGAGCAGCTCGCTCACGTTGAAGAGCATGAAGTAGCGCTCGCCGACGCCCGCAGTGAAGTTCTGCTGGATCTGCGACAGCGTCAGCGCGCGGTTGTGGACCGCGACGAGCCGCATCACGCCCGTCCACTGGCGCTGGCCCGACGGGTCGTTGCCGAGCACCAGCGCAAAGCTGTCGTCCCAGTCGGACAGCGAGCCGCCGTTGCCGTCGGTGTCGCCCGTGTACTGGCCGTTGACGTAGAGGCGCTGGCCGTTCACCGGGTCGTAGGTGAGCACCACATGCTGCAGCGAAGCCTGCGCATCCTCGTCCTCGGCGCGCGTCAGCAGCGCCGGCTCGCCGTTCGCGTCCGTATCGCTGCTGCGCGTGGCGGCCTGGTAGCGGTAGGCCATCTGCGACAGCGTCGCGTTGTTGGCGTTCGTGCCGCCGGAATAGCTGACGATGTAGGCGCCTTCCTGCACCACGTTGCCGTTGGCGACCCAGGCTTCGATCGAGTATTCGCCGCTCGCCTTGATCATGTCGGCGAGCTTCTTGCTGCCGCTCGTGGTGCCCTGGGCCTTGCCGCCCGTCTTCACGTTGAGGCCCCAGCCGCCGACCCACTCGACCGAGCCGGACATCGTGAGGTTCGCCGCCGGTTCCACGCCGCTCGTGTCGTAGACGGTGGTGCCCATGCCGGTCTTGAACTCGTAGAGCGCGATCTGCGCGGTCTCGTAACGGTTGCCACCCGCCGCCACGGTGCCGTCATAAAGGGTGATCGCCTTGGACAGCTTGAGGGTCGGGTCGACCGGCGTGACCGGGATGCCGTTCGCGAAGGCGCGCACCGCCGCTTCCATCGTGTTGGCGTCGTTGGCGCAGCTCGAGGTCCAGCAATTGTGCGATTCCTCGCGCAGCCTGACGACGAGCCGCGAGAGCTCGGGCGCATCGAGGTTGATCTTCGCGCGCGCCGCCGCATAGGCCGCGTCGACGTCGCTCGAGGCGAAGTATGGCGACTGCGCCGTGGCCGACGCCGGCGTGTGGCAGCGCAGGCACTGGCCCTGGCCACGCACGAGCGGCCAGATGGTCGAGCCGTAGAGGCTCGAACTGTCGGGGAAGGTCTTGCTCGCGCCGACATCCTTGATCGGCGGCTCCTGCAGCTGGATGGTCTTGCCGCCGCCGGCGACCGAACCCGCCCAGTTGCGGATCCACACCGTCATGGTATCGCCGCAGGCCGAAGCCGAGGCTTGCCAGCAGTTGTGGCCGCCGGCGACTTTCGTCACCAGGCGCGACTGGTCGGGCTGCGTCAGGTCGACGAGTGCGATCGCGGCCTGGTAGGCAAGGTTGACGTCGTCGTTGCGCGCGAAGTTCGGCGACTGGCCGCCCGCGTTGTGGCAGCCGCCGCAGCGGTTGCTCGCCTTGATGTTCTCCCAGAGATTGATGCGGAAGGCCTGCACGTCGGCGTTGGCCGGCGCAGGTCCCGTGTAGTCGGCCACCGGTGGCGGCGTCGTGACCGGGTTGACCTCGGTGGGGGCTCCGCCGCCGCTGCAGGCTGCGAGCGTTGCGAGCGCGGCGCAGGCGATCGCCCCGCGGATGTGTGTCGTCAGGCGCAGGATGCTCACGGCACTCACCTCACTGTCCCATGCAGTACGCGGCGGTCTCGGCGAAGACGGTCTTCATCCGGTAGCCGTTGTTGCGAAAGAGCTGCGTGATCGACGCGACCTTGGCGCGATCCGCGTTGTCCTGCGGTGCGCGGAAGCACACCGCCTTGAAGACCTTCTGCACCTGGCAGGTCGCGAAGGCCTCGCTGTTGGCGAGTTCCTCGCCGAGCGACTTCGCGCCCGTGCCCGAGCCGGTGGTCGCGGTCGTGCCCCAGCCCCAGCCGAGGAGGCGGTTGTGGCCCTTTCGCCAGTAGTTGTCCCAGCGGTCGTCGGGCGTGACATAGCCCGGCTTGAAGTTGTCGGCATTGACGAAATACTTCGCATTCGGCACGCCGGCCGAGTAGACGAGGCGCTGCTGCGTCTCGTCGAAGTCATAGTAGGCAAAGGCCTGCGTCATCGGGTCCATGCCCGTGTGGCAGCCGATGCAGTTGTTGAGGAACACGCGGCTGTCGCCGCCCGGGCTGCGGCTCACGTCCTGGCGGATGCGATCGGGCGGCAGCTGCGTGTCCTGCACCTGCTCGAGGTCGCGGCACAGGTGGTTCATCAGGGTGAAGCGGAACATCGCGCGGTTCGTGCCGTCGATGAAGAAGGCCTCGGACGAGGCGCGCGTCGTCATGAGGCCCGCGGTCGCGGCGGCGGGGATGCCGAGCAGCGCCGACTGCTGGCGAGACACGAGCGTCGCCTTGAGATCGATGCCGCGGGTTTCCGCCTGCGCGTAGTGGTCGTTGTTGGCCGCCGAGTACGCCGGCAGGCCGCCGGCATTGCTCACATAGACGAGGTCGGCCGACAGCGCCGTATTGAACGGCACGTCGTCGCGCACCATGCCGATCACGGTGGCGGTGTAGTCGTTCAGGGGCGCGAACACGGTCTGGTCGCGGTTGGTCCACGGCGTCGCGAAGTTCTTCAGCGTGACGTCGTAGAACGCGCGGTTCTGCATCGCGGTCTCGGCGGCGTCGAGGGCATTGCCGCCCTGGATGTCGGCCGCCATGCTCGCGAGCACCGCCTCGGTCGGCGGCACGCCGGCGAGGCGATCGTGCATGCGCTTCGCCTGTTCGCGCGGACCCGCCGCCGCGGTTGCGGCCGCGAGACTCGCGAGCAGGCATGCTGCCCAGGTTCGACGATCGAATTTCATAGCGGCTCCCTGTTTGCGGCTGCAACTATAAGCAGTCCAAACAACCCCCCGGAATGTCTCATCGCGCAGACGTCGCCGCGTGACGACATCCCGTACCAATGCGTTGCGCAGGTATGCTTGCCACGATTTCTTGCGACTG
The DNA here is from genome assembly GCA_963204835.1 of Pseudomonadota bacterium. Classification (GTDB taxonomy): domain Bacteria; phylum Pseudomonadota; class Gammaproteobacteria; order Steroidobacterales; family Steroidobacteraceae; genus CADEFQ01. The sequence goes on along the minus strand of CAUJHJ010000070.1, from coordinate 3,579 downwards.
CCGTCACACCTCGTGCCTGCGCGCGCGTCTATCACTGGGCCTCCTTGCCATGTGCACAGCAGACCGCGCCGCGCCGCCGCGCGCTGTGACCGTCTCGGCAGATCGGCGCGAGAAGTTGCGGGCATGATTACGTCACATGAGGAACGCGGCATGAGCGAGCAGCGAGAAAGTGCGGCCAGTCACGCGATGCGGCGCGGCGTGCACGGGCTCGTCGCCACCGCCCTGCTCGGCGCGGTCGCCGCCTGCAGCCCGGGCGGCAACGTCGACATCGGCAGCGGCCAGGACCGCGACCCCGTCGCGGCGGACTTCCCGATGGCATACATCAAGCGCACGGCGCCCGCGCCGATGCAGCTGGACAGCCTCACGGAGCTGCGCGACGTGCAGCCCGATGCGGCGATCGGCGTGTACGTGCGCGATCGCGCCGACCCTTCCGCGCCCGAACGCAACGTTACGCAGCGCGTAACCGGCACCGGCCTGTTCGACATCCGCGACATCGACGCGTCCTTCGACGGCAGGTCGATCGTGTTCGCGATGCGCGGCCCGCTCGACATGAACCAGGACGAGGAAGACCCGCCGACCTGGAACATCTGGGAGTACACCTTCGCGACCGACCGGCTGCGGCGGGTGATCTCCTCCGACATCATCGCGGAGGAAGGCCAGGACCTCTCCCCGCACTACCTGCCCGACGGCCGGATACTCTTTTCCTCGACGCGCCAGCGCGGCGCGAAGGCCGTGCTGATCGACGAGGGCAAGCCGCAGTTCGAGGCGCAGACCTCCTCGCGCAACGAACCGGCCTTCGTGCTGCACGTGATGAACGCGGACGGCACCGGCATCCACCAGGTGTCCTACAACCCCGACCACGACCTCGACCCCACGGTGCTGCGCAACGGCAAGCTGATGTGGAGCCGCTGGGACGACGCCCCCGGCGGGCGCGACGGCATCCACCTGTACCAGTCGAACCCCGACGGCACGGACCTCGAGCTGCTCTACGGCGCGCAGAGCCATGACACCGGCACGAACAACTCGGCCATCGAGTTCGTGAAGGCGCGCGAGATGCCGAACGGCAGCATCCTCGCGCTCATCCGCCCGCGCGACGACGCCGATTTCGGCGGCAACCTGCAACTGATCGACGTCGGCACCTATGTCGAGAACACGCAGCCGACGCTCGCGAACGCGGGAATGACCGGCCCCGCGCAGCGCGCGGCCACCGGCAACGACGTGCGCACGGTGCCGGGCATATCCCCTGGCGGCCGCTTCCACGATGCCTTCCCGTTGTGGGACGGCACGAACCGCATCGTCGTGAGCTGGGCGCAGTGCCGCGCGACCCTGAACGGCCAGGAGCGGCCGTGCACCGACGACGTGGTGGGCGACCCTGCCGCACTGCCCGCGCCGTCGCAGTACAGCCTCTGGATGTACGACCTCAATGCGCAGGCCTTCCTGCCGCTGATGACGCCCGAGGCCGGCCGCATGATCACCGACGTCGTGATCGCGCAGCCGCGCACGCCGCCGGCCGTGATCCTCGACAAGTCGCCGGGCGTCGATGCCGACCCCGACCTCTTCGCGGAAGGCGCCGGCATCCTCAACATCAAGAGCATCTACGATTTCGACGGCGTCGACCGCGCCGCGCCGCCGGGCGGCGGCGGCATCCGCGGCATGGCGAATCCGGCACAGACCACGGCCGGCCAGCGCCTTGCCCGCTTCATCCGCATCGAGAAGATGGTCTCGATCCCCGATGACGACGTGCGCGACATCGACAATGCCGCCTTCGGCGCCACCAACTTCATGCGCGAGATCCTCGCCTATGCGCCGATCGAGCCCGACGGCTCGGTGCGCATCAAGGTACCGGCCAACGTCGCCTTCCAGATGGCGATCCTCGACGAGAACGGCCGCCGCCTGCCGGGCTTCCCGCGGCACGCGAACTGGCTGCAGTTGCGGCCCGGCGAAGTGCGCAGCTGCGGCGGCTGCCACATCCGCAATGCGCAGACGCCGACCTCGCACGGCCGCGCGGGCCTCTTCGGCAGCGCCTACAGCGGCGCCCAGACGACCGGCACGCCGTTCCCGAACACGGTCGCGACTTTCCTGCCGCAGGCGGGCGAGACGATGGCGGAAACGCGCGCGCGCGTCACCTCGGCCTGCACCACCGGTGTCAATTGCGAGTCGATCAATCCGTCCGTCAACGTGGTCTACCAGGACGTGTGGACCGATCCCGTCGTGCGCGCCCCCGATGCGGATATTGCCTACAACTATGTTGCGCTGCTGACGCCTGCACCGACCACGACGGAGTGCCAGACGCGCTGGACGCCGACCTGCCGCATCGTGATCAACTACGAGCAGCACATCCATCCGCTCTGGTCGTTGCCGCGCCCGGTGATCGACCCGGTCACCATGCTGCAGGTCGCCGACCACACCTGCTCGCAGGCTGGCTGCCACAACACGACGAATGCGGCCGCCGCGCCCATGGTTCCCGCGGGCCAGCTCGACCTGCAGGACGGCGCATCGCAGGCCGAACCGCTGCAGTTCGCCGCGTATCGCGAGCTCCTGTTCACGAGCAACCAGCAGTGTCTCGATCCGGCGACGGGTGCGGTGATCGACTGCCAGCAGCAGGTCGGCATCGACCCGGTCTCGGGACTGCCGATCTTCGCACCGATACCGTATGCTCCACCGCTGAGCGCCGGCAACGCGCGGGGGTCCACTCGCTTCTTCAGTCGCTTCGCGGCGAGCGGTACCCATGCGGGCTATCTCTCGCCGGCCGAACTACGCCTGATCTCGGAATGGGTCGATATTGGAGCGCAGTATTACAACAATCCGTTCGATCCTGGCGTACCGGTCAATTAGGCCTGCGGCCCTCCTTTGCGGCCTGCTCGCCCTTTTCGTCGCAGCGCCCGCGGCGCACGCCGCGAAGGAACTGCTGCAGGTCTTCGTGGCCGAGCCCTACCTCGAGTTGCGCACGGGCCCCGGCCGCGGCTATCCCGTCACGCAGGTGGTCGGGCGGGGCGAGTCCGTCGAGATCGTCAAGCGCCGCACCGACTGGCTCAAGGTCCGCACGGAACGCGGCGTCGAGGGCTGGGCGGCCCAGCGCGACATGGTGAAGACCCTGCTCGGCGACGGCACCCTGCTCGCGATCGACCTCGGCGACCGCGCGGGTTTCACCTCGCACCGCTGGGAGGCTGGCGGCATGGTCGGCGACTTCGACGGGGCAAACCTCGTCTCGGGTTACCTCGCCTTCTCGCTCACCGATCACCTGAAGGTCGACCTGTCGCCGTCGCAGTTCCTCGGCGTCACGAGCAATGCGGCCTCCGCCGACCGCAGCGGCTACACGCTCGACCTGGGCCTCAATCATGTGTTTGCACCCGAGTGGCGCTTCTCGCCGTTCGTGACGCTCGGCGGCGGGCTCTTCAATGTGAGCCGGGACCCGCAGAATCCGCAGGCGGTGGACCGGCACGACCAGTCCGCCTATTACGGCGCAGGATTTCGCTTCTACCTGACACGGCGCTTCTTCGTCCGCGGCGAATACAAGAACCGCGTGGTGTTCACGAGCCGCAACGACAACGAGGAACTCGAGGAATGGAAAGTCGGACT
>CAUJHJ010000069.1 GCA_963204835.1 Pseudomonadota bacterium | reverse complement strand
TCGCTCCAGCCCGCATCGAGCGGCACGACCACGGCGTCATCGGTCTTCTCCATCACCGCGTAGTCGATCGAATCGCTGCGGCAGGCCGCGAAGGCCTGCGCATCGACGCGCGTGAAATCGAGGTCGCGCTTCGCCGCGGCGAGCGACGCTGCGCAGGCCGCCGCGATGTCCGGCGCGTGTTTGCGCAGTTCCTCGAGGTAGCGCGAGGCGCGGAACACGAACATGCCGCTGTTCCAGAGATAGTTGCCTGCTTTCAGGTACTGCTCGGCGACCGCCTTCGCCGGCTTCTCGACGAAAGCCGCGATGCGGGACGCACCGGCGAGCGGCGCACCGCGCTGGATGTAGCCGTAGCCGGTCTCGGGCGCCGTCGGCACGACGCCGAAAGTCACGAGGTGCCCGAGGCCCGCCGCCGCCACGGCCGTGCGGATTGCCGCCTGGAAGGCCGCGACATCGCGGATCACATGGTCGGCGGGCAGCACGAGCAGGATCGGATCGGCGCCGGGCAGCGACTCGAGCGCGACCTGCGCCGCGAGCGCGATGGCCGGCGCCGTGTTGCGCCCGGCCGGCTCCAGCAGGATGGCACGCGGGGCAGCATCAATCTGGCGCAGCTGCTCAGCCACCATGAAACGGTGGGCTTCGTTGCAGACGACGATCGGGCCGGCGGCCCCGGTGCCTGCCAGGCGGCCTGCGGTGGCCTGCAGCATCGTCTGCTCGCCCACGAGGGGCAGCAGCTGCTTGGGGTAGAGCTCGCGGGAAAGGGGCCACAGGCGGGTTCCGGCGCCGCCGGAGAGAATCACGGGAATCAGCACGGAAATCCTTCTTTTTTCAGCCGTTTCCGGGGCGGCATGATACGGGAGCTTCCAATTCGATTGGGAGCGTGGTTCTCAAATGGCCGAATGCAAGATTGACGACGTGTAGCATAGTATGTATACGTGTAGCATCATGGCTCTCAACATTCGCAGCAAGGAAGCGGATGAGCTCGCCACCGCGATCTCGCTGCTCACCGGGGAAACCAAGACCCAAGCCGTCACCCAGGCGCTCAGGGAACGACTGGAACGCGCACAGCGGGCGCGCTCCCGCCGGCGACTGGCGGACGAGCTTGACGAAATTGCGGCGCACTGTGCCGCCTTGCCGGCGCTCGATCGCCGCAGCGACGAAGAGATCCTTGGATACGGTCCGGACGGCCTTCCGCGCTGATGGTCATCGACACGTCCGCCCTGGTCGCAATCCTGCGCAATGAGCCCGAGCGACGGCGGTTCAATGAAGCAATAGAGATTGCCGACGTTCGCAGGATATCGGCCGCGACCTTCGTGGAGGTCTCGATCGTGCTTGAAGCGCGCTTCGGGGCGGAGGGCGTGCGCGACTTCGACCTGCTTTGCGCGAAAGCTGGCCTCGCCGTTGTGCCCGTCAATCTCGAACAGGCAGAACTCGCGCGGCGTGCCTGGCGGCGGTTTGGCAAGGGTCGCCATGCGGCGGGGCTCAACTACGGCGACTGCTTCCCCTACGCACTGGCGATATCGCTCGACGACTGCCTGCTCTACAAGGGTGCGGACTTCGCTGCGACCGATGTCAGTGCGCACGAGGCCAGTGTGCGCTGATATGGGCCCGGCCTAAGCCTCGCCCCGCCCCACCGCGTAATAGCTGAAACCGAAGCGCTTCAGCAGTTGCGGGTCGTAAAGATTGCGGCCATCGAAGATCGCCGGCTGCTTGAGCCCCGCCTTCAGCCGATCGAAGTCCGGGCTGCGGAATTCCTGCCACTCGGTCGCGATCACGAGCGCATCGGCGCCCTCGATCGCCTCGTAGGCCGATCCGCAAATCGCGAGGTCCTGGCGCGCACCGAACACGCGGCGCGCCTCCTCGCCCGCCACCGGATCGTAGGCGCGCAGCTTCGCGCCCGCCGCCCACAGCTTCTCCGCGATCGTGCGGCTCGGCGCCTCACGCATGTCATCGGTGTTCGGCTTGAAGGCGAGGCCCCAGAGCGCAAACGTGCGACCCTTGAGGTCGCCCTTGAAGTGACGCTCGATCTTGCCCACGAGGAAGGCCTTCTGGCGCTCGTTCACGCCCTCCACCGCCTCGAGCAGCGCGGGCTTGTGCCCCACGGCATTGGAGGAACGAATCAGCGCCTGCACATCCTTCGGGAAGCAGGAGCCGCCGTAGCCGGTGCCGGGGTAGATGAAGCTGTAGCCGATGCGCGGATCGGAACCGATGCCGACACGCACCTTCTCGATGTCCGCCCCCACCCGCTCGGCGATGTTGGCGAGCTCGTTCATGAAGCTGATCTTGGTCGCGAGCATCGCGTTCGCGGCGTATTTCGTCAGCTCCGCCGAGCGCAGGTCCATCACGATCAGGCGGTCGTGGTTGCGCGTGAAGGGCTCGTAAAGCGCGCGCATCAGCTCGGTGACGCGCGGATTGTCGGTGCCGACGATCACGCGGTCGGGCTTCATGAAGTCTGCGATCGCCGCACCCTCTTTCAGGAATTCGGGGTTCGAGACGATGTCGAACTCGACCTGCGCGCCGCGCTTTGCCAGCGCCTTCGTGACCTCGGCCTTCACCTTGTCCGCGGTACCGACCGGCACCGTGGACTTGTCGATCACGACCCGGTAATCGGCCATGTGCTCGCCGATCGTGCGGGCCACTGCGAGGACATACTTCAGGTCCGCCGAGCCGTCCTCGTCAGGCGGCGTGCCGACGGCGATCAATTGGAAGAGCCCGTGCCGAACTCCCTCGACCGCGTCGGTGGTGAATTTGAGACGACCGGCTTCGGCGTTCTTCCTGATCAGCGCCTCGAGGCCCGGCTCGTGGATCGGGACCTCGCCCCGCTTCAGGCGTTCGATCTTGCCCGCATCGACGTCCACGCAAAGGACATCGTTGCCTGCATCGGAAAGACAGGCACCCGTAACCAGGCCCACATAGCCGGAACCGAAAATCGTGACACGCATGGGGGCGGGAGGTTAGCGGACTTCACGCGTCCCTGCATCGGTGGCCCTGCGGAACGCGGCACTATTCGAACGCCGGGGGCAGAGGCTTCTCGAGCCCTTCCGGCGCACGGCGCGCGCTGATCCGGTGGGCGCGCAGATCGGCCACATTGCCCGCCGCCCGTGCTTGGGCCAGTTCGCCCTTTCGCATCCAGACGTGGTCCTGCAGGCCCTCGCCGGGCCGGTACTCCACGACACCCCGCATCAGGATGTCGCGGGCGCGATCGCAGTCGTTGTGATTCAGCGCCTCGAGCATCTCGTCGATCAGGTGCTGCACGTCGCGCCAGGGCATGCGGTGCTCCATCGCCCGCAGGATCATCGGATGTTCCGTGCCGGTGACATTGCTGCCGATCAGGAGCTCTTCGAACAGCTTTTCGGCGGGCCGCAACCCCGTGTAGACGATCTCGATCTCGCCGTCCGGGTTGCTGTCGTCGCGAACGGCGAGTCCCATGAGCCGGATCATGCGCCGCGCGAGGTCCTCGATCCGCACGGGCTTGCCCATGTCGAGCACGAAAACGTCGCCGCCCTTGCCCATGGCGCCCGCCTGGAGCACGAGCTGCGCGGCCTCGGGAATCGTCATGAAATAGCGGATCACATCCTTGTGGGTCACCGTGACCGGCCCGCCGGAACGAATCTGCTCGCGAAACAGCGGCACGACTGAACCGCTCGATTCGAGCACATTGCCGAACCGCACCATGCAGAAGCGCGTCGTCGTCGAGCGCTCCTGGATGCCCTGCAGGATGATCTCGGCGAAACGCTTGGTCGCGCCCATCACGTTCGTCGGATTGACCGCCTTGTCGGTCGAGATCAGGACAAAGGTCTCCACGCCGCACTCGAGCGCCGCCTCGGCCGCG
>CAUJHJ010000068.1 GCA_963204835.1 Pseudomonadota bacterium | reverse complement strand
ACGAGCGCGACGACCGCCAGCTGATCAAGCTGAAGGCGATCTACGAACTGCTCGAAGCGACGACCGACAAGTGCCAGGACGTCGCGAACGTGATCGAAGGCGTCGTGCTCGAGAACGGCTGACGATGAACGGCGAGATCGTCCTGACGACGCTGGCGATGCTCGTGGTGCTCGCGCTGCTGTTCGATTTCATGAACGGCTTCCATGACGCCGCGAACTCGATCGCCACGGTCGTCTCGACCGGCGTGCTGAAGCCCTACCAGGCGGTCGTCTGGGCCGCGATGTTCAACTTCGTGGCGATCGGCATTTTCCACCTCAAGGTCGCGGCGACCGTCGGCAAGGGCATCGTCGACCCGGATTTCGTCGACTACCACGTGATCTTCGGCGCGCTGGTCGGCGCCATCAGCTGGAACGTGATCACCTGGTACTACGGCATTCCCTCGAGCTCCTCGCATGCGCTGATCGGCGGCATGATCGGCGCGGCCATGGCCAAGGCGGGCACCGCGCCGCTGCTCGCGCCGGGCATCATCAAGATCGCGGCCTTCATCGTCATCGCGCCGATGCTCGGCGTGCTGCTCGGCGCGCTGTGGATGGTGGCGGTGTCGTGGATCTGCCTGCGGGTGTCGCCGCATCGGGTCGATCGGGTCTTCAGGAGGATGCAGCTGGTGTCGTCCGCGCTCTACAGCGTGGGCCACGGCAGCAACGACGCGCAGAAGACCATGGGCATCATCTGGCTGCTGCTGATCGCGGCGGGCGAGACCACGCGCGACCACCTGCCCGCCTGGGTCATTGTCAGCTGCTACAGCGCGATCTCCGTCGGCACGCTGTTCGGCGGCTGGCGCATCGTCAAGACCATGGGCCAGCGCATCACGAAGCTGCGCCCGGTCGGCGGGTTCGCTGCGGAATCGGCCGGTGCACTGACGCTCTTCGGCGCGTCCTCGTTCGGCATCCCCGTCTCGACGACGCACACGATCACCGGCGCCATCGTCGGCGTCGGTACCGCGCAGCGCACATCGGCGGTGCGTTGGGGCATCGCGGGCAACATCGTGCTGGCGTGGATCGTGACGATCCCGGCCTCGGCGCTGTTCGCGGCCGGTGCCTGGTGGATCGGCATGCGGTTGTTCTGATGCTGCGCTTCCCGGGTCGATTCCCGCTCGCGCTCGGCACGTTGATCGTGAGCGCGGTGGTGGCAGCTTCGGGCGCCGAAGGCATGCTGGCCGTGCGCGCGCATGCGACCGGCGGTCCGGAAGTGCTGCAGGTCGAGCGCATCGCGATCCCGCAGGCCGCCGCGGGGCAGGTGCGCATCAAGGTTGCGGCCGCGGGTGTCAATCCCGTCGACTGGAAGATCCGCGAGAAGGGCTTCGGCCGCGTGATCAGCAGCGAGGCGCCGTGGATACCGGGGTTCGATGTGGCGGGCACCGTCGATTCCGTCGGCGAGGGCGTCTCCGGGTGGCGCGCCGGCGATACCGTCGTCGCATCGCTGCAAAACGCGCCGCAAGGCGGCTATGCCGAGTATGCAATTGCACCGGCGGAAGACGTGGTGCGCGCGCCGGCCGGTTGGAGCCTCGAAGCGGCCGCGGGTCTGCCGACGGTGGGGACCACGGTATGGCGTTACCTCGTGCAGGCCGGCGGCATCCGGAAGGGTGAGCGATTGCTGGTGCAGGGTGGTGCGGGCGGCGTCGGCAGCGTCGCCGTGCAGGTCGCGAAGGCGCACGGCGCGCGGGTGATCGCGACCGCTTCGGCGCGCAATGCCGATTACCTGCGGTCGATCGGCGCGGATGAAGTCATCGACTACCAGGCGGCGCGCTTCGAGGATCGAGTGTCCGGCGTCGACATCGTGTTCGACACCGTCGGCGGCGAGACGCTCGCGCGATCGCTGGCCGTGGTCAGGCCCGGCGGCCGGCTCGTCACCGTGGCCGGGCGTCCCGATTCAGCCGCTTGCGAAGCGGCGCGGGTCCTTTGCATCGGCGGACCCCGGCCCGAACCTCTCGGCCCGGCGTTGCGCGAGATCGTCGCGCTCGCGGAGGCGGGCAAGCTGGCGCTGAACATCGACCGCGTGTTCCCGCTCGAAGAAGCCGCGCAGGCCCAGGAGCTGAATCGGGCCGGGCGCACGCGCGGCAAGATCGTGCTCAGAACCAGTCGTTGACGACGAAGCCGATGCCGACGCGATTCGCTTTCGCGTTGTAGTCGAGCAGGCTCTCGCCGTAGCCGCGGTAGTACTGCACGTAGCCGCGCAGCGGCGACTCGCGCCAGAGCGGAAACGACCAGCCGAGTTCGATGCCGCTGCGGTTCCGGTCGAAGCGCCAGTTGCCCTTGAGGATCGCGCTCCATACCTGCCTGCCGTGCGTGTACGAGAGTGCCACGTCCGCGAACCCGAGGTAGTCGTCGATGTCGGGGTTGTCGTCCTCGGATTCCTTTTCGGGCATCCGGTACCAGGCGCGCAGCTGGCCGACGAGATTGCCACGCTCGAACACCGCCGCACCGACGATGCGGTTCCAACTGCGCGACAGCGGCTCGCCGCGGCCGTTCGACTGGTGCACCACGCCGAGCGACAGGAAGCGGGTCGTGAGCCCGAACGCATTGAACCGGACCGGCAGCACCGCGAACACCGTCGGCTCGTAGTCGGTTTCACGAAAGGGCGAGGACTGCTGGTCGAAGAGCTGCCAGTAGGACTGCTGCGTATAGCCGAGCCACAGGTCGACGGGTGAATCGAACATGTCCTGCCACAGCTTCATCTTGAAGCTGAACTGGAACTTGACCTCGAGTTCCTCGACATTGAAGTCGCCGCCGGCAAACGGCCTCCCGTTGGGCGAGGAGTTGTAGGTCACGGGCAGCGCGTAGTTCGGCTTGAACGGCAGCATCACGAACCTGCCCCGCTGAGCCTCCTCGTGCAGCTCCCAGTAGCGATCGAGGCGCGAACCGCCGCCCTCGCCGCGCAGCGGCGCGGGCGGTGTCGTCGCTGGCTCCGCCGCGGTGTCGGCCGCGGGTGCGCGCGTGACAGGCGGCAACAGGCGGTCGTAGCAGGCCACGCGCTCCAGCGGGCCCACGATGCTCCGGCAGGCCTGCAGCGGGTCATCGCCCGCCGCCCAGGCAGGCATCGCGCAAGGCAGGGCCGCGATGAGGGTGGCGGGGACGGTCAAGCGCATGCGGGCCAGTCTACTGGTCGAAGCCGGTTGACGCGCGGGTTACAATGCCGCCATGAGCGAACTCGGCAACAGCTTCGATGCCGCCTTCAGCAAGGCGGTCGATCTCGGCAACAAGATCGCGGACAAGGACAAGGACGCAGATCTTTGGGACATTGCCGACGGACTGCTCGCGGGTGCCGTGCAGTACTGGCTCTACTCGCGCCAGCCTTGCGGCGACCCGCGCTGCCAGGATTGCATGCCGATCAGTACCGCGGCCGGGCGGATGGCCGAGCTCAAGCGGCTGATGGAAGAGCTCGCGGGCGAAAGCGAGTACTTCCACACGCCGACCGATTCGAACGCGGGGCGCGCCTAGCCCGTCGCGCGCTGCGCGCTGCCGGTCACTTCCTCCAGCGCCGCCTCGAGCAACCCGAGGCCTTCGTCGAGGAGCGTCTCCTCGATCGTGAGCGGGGCGAGGAAACGGATCACGTTCGAGTAGATGCCGCAGGAGAGCAGGATGAGCCCGCGTCGGCCCGCCGCCTGCACGAGCTGCTTCGCGAGATCGGCGTCGGGCGCATCGGCCCGCCGGTTCCTGACGAGCTCCATCGCGACCATCATGCCGAGGCCGCGCACGTCGCCAATGCAGGCATGGCGTGCCTGCAGCGCCCTGAGGCGTGCGACCAGCCGCTCACCGAGCGCGTTCGCCCGCTCCGCGAGCCTATCGCGCTCGATCACGTCGAGCACCGCGAGGCCCGCGGCACAGCCGAGCGGCGAGCCGGCGAAGGTGCCGCCGAGCCCGCCGGGCACCGGCGCATCCATGATGTCGGACTTGCCGATCACCGCCGAGATCGGCAGGCCGCCCGCGAGGCTCTTGGCGACCGTCATCAGGTCGGGCTCGATGCCCGCGTACTCCGTGGCGAACAGGCGGCCGGTGCGCGCGAACCCGGTCTGGATCTCATCGAGGATCAACACGATGCCGTGCTTGTCGCACAGCGTGCGCAGATGGCGCAGGAGTTCGACGGGGGCCGCATAGAAGCCGCCCTCGCCGAGTACCGGCTCGATGATGATCGCGGCGACGCGCGACGGATCGACGTCGGCCTTGAAGAGCTGCTCGAGCGCGGCGAGCGAATCGTCGGTGCTGATGCCGTGATAGGCGATCGGATAGGGTAGGTGGTAGACCTCGGGCAACATCGGCCCGAAGCCCGCCTTGTAGGGGACGACCTTGCCGGTGAGGGCGCTGCAGGCGAGCGTGCGCCCGTGGAAGCCGCCCGAAAACGCGATCACGCCCGAGCGCTTCGTGTGGTAGCGGGCGATCTTGATCGCGTTCTCCACCGCCTCGGCGCCGGTCGACAGGAAGATCGTCTTCTTCGGCGTCTTCCCGGGCGCGAGCGCATTGAGCCTTTCCGCCAGCGCCACGTAACTTTCATAGGGCGTCACCTGGAAGCAGGCATGCGTGAAGCGCTCGATCTGCGCAGCGAGCGCCGATTTCAACGCCGGGTGCACGTGGCCGGTATTCAGCACCGCGATGCCGCTCGCGAAATCGATGTAGCGACGCCCCTCGACATCCCACAGCTCGGCGTTCCGCGCGCGATCGGCGTAGATCGCGTAGTTGTTGCCGACGCCGCGGGGGATCGCGGCCTCGCGCCGCTTCTGCAGTTCGGAATTCTTGCTCATGCCAGTTGGTGTCTCGCGATGGGAAGTGAGCGCAGGCGCCGTTTGGTCGCCGCGTAGATGGCGTTGCAGACGGCCGGTGCCACGAGCGCCGTGGCCGGTTCGCCGACGCCCCCGGGAGGATTGTCGCTTTCGACGTGCAGGGTCTCGATGACCGGCATGTCGGTCAGCCGCACGACCCGGTAGTCGTGGAAGTTGGTTTGTTGCACGCGCCCACCCTGCACGTTGATCTCGCCCCAGAGCGCCGCGGAGAGCCCGAAAACGATCGCGCTCTCCACCTGCGCCGTGACAATGCCGGGGTTGACCGTCTGGCCGCAGTCGATCGCGCAGACGATCTTCCAGACCTTGACCTTGCCGCCCACGAGCGAGATTTCCGCGACCTGGGCCATGTAGGTGCCGTAACCCTCCATCACGGCGACGCCGCGGAAGCGGCCCTCGGCCGGCGTGTCGTACCCCGCGCGGCGCAGCGCGACGTCGAGCACCTCGAGGTAGCGCGGCTGCTTCGCCAGCAGCGCGCGGCGAAAGGCCGCCGGGTCGGCGCCGGCCGAGATCGCCAGTTCGTCCATGAAGCTCTCGGCCACGAAGCAGTTGAGCGCGTGGCTCACCGAACGCCAGTAGCCGACGTTGAGGCCCACCTCGTGCGGTACCCAGTCGACCAGCACGTTCGGCACGTCGTAGGGATAGTTGGCCGCTGCCTCGACGCAGAATGGATCGACGCTGCCGGTCGGTACTGCGCCGGGAAATACGCGCGCGGTGATCGAGGGCCCCGTCAGGTGCAGTCTCCACGCGATGAGCTTGCCTTCGCGGTCGAATCCGGCCGTGGCCGTATCGAAGGCCGGCGGGCGGTAGGCATCGTGGGTGGTGTCGTCCTCGCGGGTCCAGAGCAGTTTCACGGGCTTGCCGGTCGCCTTGGAGGCTTCGACCGCCGCGGCGATCACGTCGACCTCGAGCCGGCGCCCGAAGCCGCCGCCGAGGAAGGTCGTGTGCACGTTGACCTGCTTCGCTTCGAGGCCCGCCGCCGCCGCGGCTGCGGCTTGCGCGGCCGCCTGCGATTGCGTCGGGATGTACAAGTCGCAGGCATCCGCGCGCAGGTCGGCCGTGCATACCTGGGGCTCGAGGGTGGCGTGCGCGAGCAAGGGCAACTGGTACTCGGCGCGCACCACGCGCGCGGCGGCCTTGAGGGCGGCCTCCGCATCGCCTTCCTTGCGCGCGACCAGGCCGGCGTTGCGCGAGGCCTGCATCAGGCCGCGCAGGATGGCGCCGTCGTTGAGGCCCGCCGTGCCGTTGCCGTCCCATTCGATCTTGAGCGCATCGCGTGCCTCGCGCGCCTGCCACCAGCTGTCGGCGACGACCGCCACGCCGGAGCTCGTGTGGACGACATGGCGCACGCCCGGCATTCCTTTCGCCGCGGCGTCATCGACGGACTTCGCCTTGCCGCCGAGCATCGGTGGCTGCGCGAGCGCGGCGTACAGCATGCCCGGCAGCTTGACGTCGATTCCGTAGATGGCGGAACCGTCGACCTTGGCGGGCGTGTCGAATCGGTTGAGCGGCTTGCCGATCCACTGGAAGTCCTTCGGCGCCTTGAGCGCCACCTCCTTCGGCACGGGCAGGGCCGCGGCCGCTTCGGCGACCGCGCCGAAGGACAGGCGCTTGCCATAGGGGGAGACGATCTCGCCGTTCTCCACGCGGCAGGTGCCCGCGGTCGTGTCCCATTCCTTCGCGGCCGCGGCGAGCAGCATTTCGCGCGCCTGCGCACCCGCGGTGCGCAGTTTCGTCCACGCGTCGCGCACGCTCGTGCTGCCGCCCGTGACCTGCGCGCCGATCGCGCCGTTCTTGTAGGCGTCGCCCACGGGCGCAAACTCGATGGCGATGCGCCGCGGATCGACGCCGAGCTCCTCGGCGAGCAGCGTGGGCAGCGCCGTGTAGACGCCCTGGCCCATCTCCGAGCGGTCGCACAGGAAGGTGATCGAATCGTCGGTGCCGATGCGCAGCCAGGCATTGGCTGTGATGAGCTTGCGTTCACCACGCGCCCGGCCCGGCTTCTGGCAGCCGGCGAGGCCGATCGTGAGCACGAGACCCGCGCCGGCGGCGCCGGCCTTCAGGACATCGCGCCGCGAGAAGGCGCCGGGCGGGATGGCATGGAGGTCGCAGGTGGCGCTCACGGCTTGTCCCCGGCCAGCTCCGCGGCGCGGTGGATGGCGGCGCGGATGCGCTGGTAGGTGCCGCAGCGGCAGATGTTGCCCGACATGGCGGCGTCGATGTCCGCGTCGCTCGGCTTCGGTGTGGCCGCGAGCAGGGCCGACGCCGACATGATCTGGCCCGACTGGCAGTAGCCACACTGCGGGACGTCGAGCTCGATCCAGGCCTTCTGCACCGGGTGGCTGCGGTCGGGGGAAAGGCCCTCGATGGTCGTGACCCTGGCCTTGCCGACCGAGCCCACGGGTGTCGAGCAGGAGCGGATCGGCTGGCCGTCGAGATGGACGGTGCAGGCACCGCACAGCGCCATGCCGCAGCCGTACTTGGTGCCGGTGAGCCCGATCGTGTCGCGCAGCACCCACAGCAAGGGCGTCTCCGGGTCGACGTCCACAGAGCGATCAGTGCCGTTGACGTTGATCGTGAGCATGGGATCTCCCCGGGGGCCACCGTGCAGCAGCCCCTAATATAGTCGGTCCCGATGGCCGCCGGCCAACGGGCTGCTAGAATTTCCTCTTGCCTACAGGGAGCTCGGTTTGAACGCGATCAGTGCGGAAGTGGTCATCATCGGTGCGGGTCCTTGCGGGCTGTTCCAGGTGTTCGAACTCGGTCTCCTCGGCATCCAGGCCCATGTGCTCGATTCCCTGAAGGCGCCCGGCGGGCAGTGCGCCGAGCTGTACCCCGACAAGCCGATCTACGACATTCCGGCGCTGCCGGTCTGCGGTGCGCAGGAACTGGTCGATCGCCTGATGCAGCAGGCCCACCCCTTCAATCCGCAATTCCATTTCGGCGCCGAAGTCTCCGAACTGCACCGCCTCGAGTCCGGGCGCTTCCACGTGAAGAACAATGCCGGCACGACCTTCGACGCGGGCGCGATCGTGATCGCCGCTGGCGTCGGCTCGTTCCAGCCGCGGCGCCTCGGCGTCGAGGGCGCGGAAGCCTTCGAGGGCCGCCAGGTCCACTACCGGGTGCGCGGCGCCGCCGATTACCTCGGCAAGCGGCTCGTGATCTTCGGCGGCGGCGATTCCGCGCTCGACTGGGCGATCGACTTCGCAGCCAAGGGCACGCCCGTGACGCTGGTGCATCGGCGCGCTGATTTCCGCGCGGCGCCGGCATCCGTGGCCCGCATGCGCGAACTCGAGGCGGCGGGCAAGCTGCGCTACATCGAGGGCCTCGCGCAGTCGCTCGCCGTCGAGGGCGCGGGCGAGACTGCGGTGATGCGCGGCATCGAGGTCAGGGGCGCGGACGGCACGCTGCACCCGCTCGAGGCCGACCACGTGTTCGCGTTCTTCGGCCTGCACCCGAAGCTCGGGCCGATCGCCGAGTGGGGCCTCGAGCTCGAGAAGAAGGCGCTCAGGGTGGATACCGAGAAGTTCCAGACCTCGGTGCCCGGCATCTTCGCCGTGGGCGACATCAACACCTATCCCGGCAAGAAGAAGCTGATCCTCTCGGGCTTCCACGAGGCGGCACTCGCGGCCTTCGCGATCCAGCATCACCTGTATCCGCAGAAGAAGCAGTTCCTGCAGTACACGACCACGAGCCCGGTGATGCACAAGCGGCTCGGTGTCACGGGCACCTGAGGCGTGGACCCGCGCCTCGCCGACCTGCTGCGCCAGTTCGAGCTCGAGCGCCTCGAGGTGAACCTCTTTCGCGGCGTGAGCCGCGATATCGGCGCGCCGCAGGTGTTCGGCGGGCAGGTGCTCGGTCAGGCGCTGATGGCGGCCTATGCGACCGTGGATTCGCACGACGTGCACTCGCTGCACGCCTATTTCCTGCGGCGCGGCGATTTCAATGCGCCGATCGTCTACCACGTCGACCGCGCGCGCGACGGGCACAGTTTCGCCGCGCGGCGCGTCGTGGCGATCCAGCACGGCGAGCAGATCTTCAACGTGTCGGCGTCGTTCCAGGTGGGCGAGCAGGGCCTCGACCACCAGTTGCCGATGCCTGAAGTGCCGCCGCCCGAATCGCTTCCCGACAGCGGCACGCCGCCGCCCGAAGTGCTGGAGCAGTTGCCGGAGAAGCTGCGGCGCATGTTCGAGCAGCAGCGTCCGTTCGAGTTCCGTGCCGTCGAGCCGGTGGACTACCTGCACCCGCGGGACCTCGCGCCCCTGCAGCACGTCTGGCTGCGCGCGGTCGGGTCGTTGCCCGACGACGACCGCCTGCATCGCTGCCTGCTCGCCTACGTATCGGACTACAACCTGCTGAACACGGCGGTGCGGCCGCATGGCACGTCCTACCATGCCGGCAACCTGATCATGGCGAGCATCGATCACGCGATGTGGTTCCATCGCCCGCCGCGCGTCGACGACTGGCTGCTCTACACGATGGACAGCCCGAGCGCCTCGTGCGCGCGCGGATTCACGCGCGGCATGCTGCACGCGCGCGACGGCAAGCTGATCGCGAGCACCGCCCAGGAAGGTCTGATCCGGGTCACGAAGCCGCCGGGATGAGCGCCTGGCGACCCCTCGCTCTCGCGGCGATTGCGGTCGGTACGTTCGAGATCGCCCGCGCAGCCGCGGGCGACGATGTCGCCACGCTCGCGGCATGGTGGCCCGGCATCTACGACACGTCCGAGCAGCTCGTGTTCGCGAGCCATGGCGAGGCCGGGCGCGCCGAAGGCTCCGAGCTGCGCGTGCGCACCGTCGTCT
>CAUJHJ010000067.1 GCA_963204835.1 Pseudomonadota bacterium | reverse complement strand
GCCGAGCGCGTCGTGCAGGAACTCCGATCCGGCGGCGCGCTCGATGGCCTCGTGCCAGGTCGGGGGGAATACGCGCGGCCGCGTCATCGCGTAGCCGTTGCCTTCCACGGGCGCCCCGGGGTCGAGGCCTTCAGCGATGCCCTTATCGATTCCCGCGAGAACCGCAGCCACCGCGAGGTACAGGTTGGCGTCGGCGCCGGCAATGCGGTGCTCCACATGCCGTGAGGCCGGTGGTCCCGCGGGCACCCGCAGCGACACCGTGCGGTTGTTGATACCCCAGGTGGGCGCGACGGGCGCGTAGGACAGGCTGCGATAGCGCCGGTATGAATTGGCATTCGGCGCAAAGACAAGGAAGGCGTCGGCGACCGTCGCGGCCAGCCCGCCGATCGCCTGGCGCAGGAGCGGCGTCCCGGCCGGGTCCTCCGCCGCAAAGAGATTGTGACCGTCGCGGCCCGCGAGGCTCACATGGATGTGCAGGCCGCTGCCCGCGCGCTCGGCGAAGGGCTTCGCCATGAAGGTCGCGATGTGGCCATGGCGGCGCGCAACCCCGCGCAGCAGGCGCTTGAAGAGGATCGCCTCGTCCACGGCACGCAGCGCGTCGGCCCGGTGGTGCAGCGTGATCTCGAACTGCCCGGGCGCGTACTCCGCCATCAGCGTCTCCGCCGGCAACCCCTGGGCCTGCGCGGCGGCGTGCACGTCGGCGAAGAGGGGCGCGAGGTCGTCGAGGCGGGTGAGGCTGTAGGACTCGATGCGGGCGGGCTCGCCCGCGACCCGCCGGCCCGCCGGCTCGAGCCGCCCGCCCGACTCGCGCAGCAGGTAGAACTCGAGCTCGCAGGCAACCACTGGCACGAAACCCCTCGCCGCGAGCCGCTCGACGACGCGCGCGAGCACGTGCCGCGGATCCCCCGCGGCGGGCCGGCCGTCGCCGTCGGACATCGTGAGCATGAGCTGCCCGGTCGCGGGCGCGAGCCACGGCGAGGGCAACAGGGTGCCGGGCACCGGCCGGCAGATCCCGTCGGCGTCGCCCGCTTCCCACACGAGGCCCGTTGCATCGACATCCTCGCCCGTGATGTCGAGGCCGAGGATCGAGCCTGCGACGCGCCGGCCGTCGCGGTAGATCGCCTCGAGTTCGCTTGCGCGCACGCTCTTGCCGCGCGGCACGCCGCTCGCGTCGGTGATGAAAACCTGCACCGCGTCGATGTCCGGATGCTCAGCCCGGAAGCGTTGCAGTTCGTTCATGCGAGCTCTCCGAGGCAGGCGTCGAGCGTCGCCACGAGGCGATCGGCGTCGCCGGCGGTGGTCGCGGGCGAGACCAGCATCATGTTGTGGAAGGGTGTCAGCAGGCAGCCGCGATTCAACAGGTAGAGATGGATCGCCTGCTCGAGGGTGGGTTGCATGAGCGCGGCGGCTTCGGTGCCGTTGCGCGGCCGCTCGCCGTAGCCGATCTCGAGTCGCGCGCCGACACGCGCGACGTGCCAGCCGAGGCGGCGGCGATCGAGGAGCGACTGCAATTTCGCCTCGAGACCGGCGGCGCCTGCGAGCATCGCCTCGTAGGTCGCCGCCGTGTGCAGGGTCGCCAGCGCCGCCGCGAGCGCGGCGAGTGCGAGCGGATTGGCGGCGAGCGTCGTGCCCATGCCCGTGTGACCGTGCTCCTCGTGGCGCGCGGCGAGCACGCCCTGGATGCGCGCCTCCACCTCGGCGGTGAAGCCGTACACCGCGCAGGGCACGCCGCCCGCAATCGCCTTGCCGCACACGAGGAAGTCCGGCGCAAGGCCGTGGCTGCGTGTGTAGCCGCCGAGGCCCGAGGACAGGGTATGGGTTTCGTCGACGATCAGCAGGCTGCCGTGGCGGCGCGTCAGCTCGCGCAGCGCCTCGTGCAGGCCGGGCTGCGGCAGCACCATGCCGGTGTTGGTCATCACCGGTTCGTGGAGCAGCGCCGCGATGTCGCCGCTGCGCAGCGCCGCCTCGACGCCCGCGAGGTCGTCGAATTCGACCGCGACGGCGCTCTGGCGCGCGTCGAAGGCGGCGCCGACTCCGCCGGGCCGCAACATCACCTCATCGACGGTGCCGTGGTAGCAGCCCCGGAATACGAGGGTCTTCGGGCGGCGCGTGATCGCGCGCGCCCAACGCAGGGCGGCACGATTGGCATCGGTCGCCGTCTGGGTCAATTGCCAGCAGGGCAGGCCGAAGAGCCGTGCGAGGCCTTCGCCGACTTCCGCCGCGCGCTCGCCCGGCAGCATCGCCGTGAAACCCCGGCCCGCCTGCGCCGCCACCGCCTGCGCGATCGCGGGCGGGGAGTGCCCGAACATCGCGCCCGTGTCGCCGAGGCAGAAATCGGCGTAGGAACGGCCATCGACATCGTCGAGCCGCGCGCCCGCGGCCTCGCGCACGATGAGCGGGAAGGGCGTGCCCCAGTCGCGCATCCAGTGCATCGGCACGCCGTTCAGCCAGTGTGCCGCGAGGCGGCCGGCATGGGCCGCCGACACGGGATGCTCCGCCGCAAACCGGGCGGTTTCCCCGGCTGCCAGCGATGCGACGCGCTGCGGCGCGAACATCGTCAGCGGCGCGTCTTGCGGGCGGGCTTCGGTTTCGCCCCGGCCTTGGCCTTGGTCTTTGCCCTGGCTTTTGCCTTCGGCTCCGGCTTGGCTTCGGGCTTCGATTCCGGCTTCGGCTCGGCCTTGGCGTCGGCCTTGGCCTCCGGCTTGGCTTCGGGCGGCTTCTCGTCCTTCTTTTCGTCGACGAGATTGCGCTTCGCCTCCTTGTCGGACTTGAAGTCGGTCTCGTACCAGCCGCTGCCCTTCAGGCGAAACACCGGCGCCGACAGCAGCTTCTTCAGGGCGGACTTGCCGCAATCGGGGCACTTGCGCAACGGCGCATCGGTGATCTTCTGCATGGCCTCGAAATAGTGGCCGCAGCTTGCGCACTGGTACTCGTAGAACGGCATGGATCCTCCCGGCGCCGATTCTACGGGGAATCCGCGCTGCCGATCAGAGGCTCTTCTCGAACGCCAGCTTGCCCTCGTGCAGGACCGCGCGGATGCGATCGCCTGGCCCGAACTGCCCCGCGAGCAGCGCCTGCGCGAGCGGATTTTCGATCTGCTGCTGGATCGCGCGCTTCAGCGGCCGCGCACCGTACACCGGATCGAAGCCCGCCTCGCCGAGCTGGTCGAGCGCGGCCCCATCGAGGCTGAACTCGATGCCGCGGTCGGCCAGCCGCTGGCGCAGGTGCGCGAGCTGGATGTCGACGATCCGGCGGATCTCGGCCGTCCCGAGCGGGTGGAACACGCAGATGTCGTCGATGCGGTTGATGAACTCGGGCCGGAACTGCTGCTGCACGATCTCCATGACCGCGCTTTTCATGCGCGTGTAGTTGCCTTCTCCCGCGAGCTCCTGGATCACGTTCGAGCCGAGGTTCGAGGTCATGACCACGACCGTGTTGCGGAAATCGACCGTGCGTCCCTGGCCGTCGGTCAGGCGGCCGTCGTCGAGCACCTGCAGCAGCACGTTGAATACGTCGGGGTGCGCCTTCTCGACCTCGTCGAGCAGGATCACGGCATAGGGCCGGCGGCGCACGGCTTCGGTGAGGTAGCCGCCCTCGTCGTAACCGACATAGCCCGGGGGCGCGCCGATGAGCCGCGCCACGGAGTGCTTTTCCATGAACTCCGACATGTCGATGCGCACCATCGATTCCTCGGTGTCGAAGAGGAATTCCGCGAGCGCCTTGCACAGCTCGGTCTTGCCGACGCCGGTGGGGCCGAGGAACAGGAAGGAACCGTTGGGCCGTCGCGGATCGGCGAGGCCCGCACGCGAGCGGCGGATCGCGTTCGAGACGATGCGCACGGCCTCGTCCTGGCCGACGACGCGGCGCGACAGCGCCTCTTCCATGCGCAGCAGCTTTTCCTTCTCGCCTTCGAGCATCTTCGAGACCGGGATGCCGGTCCACTTGGAGACGACCTCCGCGATCTCCTCGTCGGTCACCTTGCTGCGCACAAGTCGGGTTTCCTGCTGCTCGGCGGCCTGCGCCTGCGCGAGCTTCTTCTCGAGCTCGGGCACGCGGCCGTACTGGAGCTTCGCGACCTCGCCGAGGTCGCCCTTGCGGCGCGCGGCCTCCATGTCGAGCTTCACCTTCTCGAGCTCTTCGCGGATGGCGGCGGCGCCCTGCAGGGTCGCCTTCTCGCTCTTCCAGATCTCCTCGAGGTCGGCGTACTCCTTCTCGAGCTGCGCGAGCGAATCCTTGAGCGCCGCGAGGCGCTTCTTCGAGGCCTCGTCCTTCTCGTTCTTCAGCGCCTCCTGCTCGATCTTGAGCTGGATGATGCGCCGCTCGAGCTTGTCGAGCGCCTCGGGCTTGGAGTCGATCTCCATGCGGATGCGCGCGGCCGCTTCGTCGATCAGGTCGATGGCCTTGTCGGGCAACTGGCGGTCCGCGATGTAGCGGTGCGAAAGGGTCGCCGCGGCAACGATCGCCGGATCGGTGATGTCGACGCCGTGGTGCACTTCGTAGCGCTCCTGCAGGCCGCGCAGGATCGCGATCGTGTCCTCGACCGAGGGTTCGTCGACCAGCACCTTCTGGAAGCGCCGTTCGAGCGCGGCATCCTTTTCGATGTACTTGCGGTACTCGTCGAGCGTGGTCGCGCCGACGCAGTGCAGCTCGCCGCGCGCGAGCGCGGGCTTCAGCATGTTGCCGGCGTCCATCGCGCCTTCGGCCTTGCCGGCGCCCACCATGGTGTGCAGCTCATCGACGAACAGGATGACCTGGCCTTCCTGCTTGGCGAGATCGTTGAGCACCGCCTTGAGCCGTTCCTCGAATTCACCGCGGAACTTCGCGCCCGCGATGAGCGCGCCCATGTCGAGCCCGAGGATGCGCTTGCCCTTCAGGCCCTCGGGCACTTCGCCATTGACGATGCGCTGGGCGAGGCCCTCGACGATCGCGGTCTTGCCGACGCCGGGTTCGCCGATCAGCACGGGATTGTTCTTGGTGCGCCGCTGCAGCACCTGGATCGTGCGCCGGATCTCGTCGTCGCGGCCGATCACCGGGTCGAGCTTGCCGCCCGAGGCGCGCGCGGTGAGGTCGATGGTGTACCTTTCGAGCGCCTGGCGGCTCTCCTCGGCGTTCGGGTCGCTGACGGCTTCGCCGCCGCGCACTTCGTCGATCGCCTTCTCGACTGCGGCCTTCGCCGCCCCGGCGTCCTTCAGCAGTTTCGCCAGCGTCGCCTTGTCTTCGTAGGCCGCGAGCACGAACAGCTCGCTCGAAATGAACTGGTCGCCGCGCTTCTGCGCGAGCTTGTCGGTGACATTGAGCAGCCGGCCGAGGTCGTTCGAGAGATGGATCTCGCCGGGCGTGCCTTCGACCTTGGGCAGGCGGTCGACCGCGGCGGCGACATCGGTGCGCAGGCGGGCGATGTTCGCGCCGGCTTTCAGCAGCAGCGGGCGCACGGTGCCGCCCTGCTGGTCGATGAGGGCCTGCAGCACATGCACCGGCTCCAGGAACTGGTTGTCCGCCCCGAGTGCGACCGACTGGGCGTCGGCGAGCGCCGCCTGGAACTTGCTGGTCAGTTTTTCCATTCGCATGGGGGCCATATTGCGCCTCCCGCGCCGGATTCAACCCCCCTGGGCCAGGCGATAAGCTATTGCCTTCCGACGGGTGAGCCGATGACCGCCGCAATCGTCTTTGTCCATGGCCTCTACATGACTGGCGCCGAGGCCGTTTTCCTGCGCCGGCGCCTCGGGCGCGACCTGGGCGCCCGCACCCACGTCTTTGCTTACACGGCGACCGCGGAAGACCCCGATCGCGTGGCCGACCGGCTGGCCAGTCGCGTGGCGGGCCTCATGGCCATCCCCGTCGCCGAGGGGCGGCCAGGGGACGTGCACCTCGTCGGCCACAGCTTCGGCGGCCTCCTGATCCTGCGCGCGATCGAGCGCGCGGCACGGCGCGGCGCGCCCCTGCCACCAGGGCGGGTGGTGTTGCTGGGATCGCCGGTCTCAGGCAGCGGGGCGGCGGCAGCGCTCATGCGCCGCCCGGTGCTCGGCAGGGCATTGGGGCGCAGCGGCGCCGTCCTGGCTCGCGCTGGCTTCGCAGGCGCCTCGATTGCGGGGAACGGACATGACGTGGGCGTGATCGCGGGCTGCCGCCCCATGGGCCTCGGCCGCCATTTCGCGCATTTCCACGAGCCGAACGACGGCACCGTGGCCGTGCGGGAAACGCAGCTTGCCGGTGCGGTCGATCGAATCGTGCTGCCCGTCAGCCATACGGGCATGCTGCTGTCGCGGCGGGTCGCGCTCGAAGCGGCCTGCTTCCTGCGTCAGGGGCGCTTCAGCCTGACCGCGAGCTCGTAGAGCGCATCGAGCGCCGCGCGCGGCGACAGGGAGTCCGGGTCGAGTGCATACAGTTGATCGAGCGCGGCGCGCTCGGCCAGCGCCTGCGGCGTCGGTTCGGGCGGCGGCGGCACGAGCGCGAGTTCCCGCTGCGCCGTGGGAGGATGCCGGTCACGCGCCGCTTCGAGTTCGGCGAGATAGCCGCGCGCGGCGGCAATCACCGCCCGTGGCACACCGGCGAGCTGCGCGACGGCGAGGCCGTAGCTGCGATCCGCGGGGCCGTCCTTGACCGCGTGCAGGAAGACGAGCGAATCGGCGTGCTCGGTGGCGTCGAGGTGCACGTTGGCGCAGCCGTCGATTTCCGCGGCGAGCGCGGTCAGCTCGAAATAGTGGGTCGCGAACAGCGTGTAACCGCGCACCTGCAACGCGAGCTGCCGCGCCACCGCCCAGGCGAGCGACAGGCCGTCGAAGGTGCTCGTGCCGCGGCCGATCTCGTCCATCAGGATGAGGCTCTGCGCGGTCGCGTTGTGCAGGATGTTGGCGGTCTCGGTCATCTCGACCATGAAGGTCGAACGGCCACCCGCGAGATCGTCGGCGGCGCCGATGCGCGAGAAAATGCGGTCGACCGGGCCGATCACCGCGCGCTCGGCGGGCACGTAGCTGCCCATGTGCGCGAGGATCGCGATCAGCGCGTTCTGGCGCATGTAAGTCGACTTGCCGCCCATGTTCGGGCCGGTGACGATCAGCATGCGCCGACGCGCATCGAGCGCGAGGTCGTTCGGCACGAAGGGATCCTCGATGCAGCGTTCGACCACCGGGTGCCGACCGCCTTCGATCGCCAGGCGCGGTTCCGCCGTGAGTTCCGGCGCCACCCAGCGCTGCGCGAGCGCGCGCTCCGCGAGCGCGGCGAGCGCATCGATCCCGGCGACGGCCGCCGCCGTCGCCTGAAGGGGCGCGAGACGGTCGATCAGCTGCGTCAGCACCTCATCGTACAGCTCGCGCTCGCGCGCGAGCGCCTTCTCGCGCGCGCCGAGCACCTTGTCCTCGAAGCCCTTGAGCTCGGGCGTGATGAAGCGCTCGGCGGACTTCACGGTCTGGCGGCGGACGTAGTCGGCCGGCACGCGATCGGCCTGTGCGCGCGAGATCTCGATGAAAAAGCCCTGCACGCGGTTGTAGCCGAGCTTCAGGTTCGCGATGCCCGAGCGCTCGCGCTCGCGCCGCTCGAGCTCGAGCAGGAAACTGTCGGTATCGGTCGAGATCGCGCGCAGCTCGTCGAGCGCCGCGTCGTAGCCCGGCGCGATGACGGCGCCTTCGCGCAGCATCTGCGAGGGCTCTTCCGCTATCGCAGCGGCGAGGAGGGCGAGCACGTCGGCATGCCCGGATACTTGCGCCGCCTGGGCCGCGAGCAGCGGCGAGTCGAGCGCGGCGAGCGCGGCGCGCAGCGCCGGCAGCGCACCGATCGCCCGGCGCAGCTGGGCCAGGTCCCGCGGCCGCGCCGAGCGCAGCGCGACGCGCGCAAGGATGCGCTCGACATCGCCGATCGCGGCGAGCGGCTCGCGCACTTCGAGGTAGCGGCGCGAATGCAGCAGCTCGCCGATCGCCTGGTAGCGGCCGCGCAGGGTGGCGTGGTCGCGCAGCGGCCGGTTGAGCCAGCGGCGCAGCAGCCGCGAACCCATGGCCGTGACCGCCGAATCGACCTGCGCGATCAGCGTGGCCTCGGGCCGGCCCGTGAGGCTCGTGTCGAGCTCGAGGTTGCGCCGGGTCGCCGCATCGATCGCGAGCGCCTCGCTGCGCTCCTCGACCGTGAGCGAGGTCAGGTGCGGCAGCGCCGAGCGCTGCGTGTCGCGCACGTACTGCAGGAGCGCGCCCGCGGCGGCAATCGCGAGCGGCAGTTCGTCCGCGCCGAAGCCCGCGAGGTCGAGCGTGCCGAGCTGGTCGGTCAGGAGGCGCGAGGCGCTCGCCAGCTCGAAGTGCCAGGGCGGGCGATGACGCAGCGGCCAGTCGCGCCCGGTTCCATGGCCCGGCCGATGGGCCGGCAACGCGCTGCCTTCCGCCGCGAGCAGTTCGGCGGGCTTCAGGCGCTCGAGCTCGGCGGCGAGCGCGGTCGCGCCTTCGCCCTGCATCACCGTGAAGCGGCCCGCGCCGAGGTCGAGCCAGGCGAGCCCGAAGCGCTCGCCCTTGGCCGTCGTGTCCCGGGCGACCGCGGCGAGCAGCGTGTCGCGGCGGTCGTCGAGCAGGGCCTCGTCGGTGATCGTGCCGGGCGTGACGACGCGCACCACCTGCCGCTCGACCGGGCCCTTCGATTTCGCGGGGTCGCCGAGCTGCTCGCAGATCGCGACCGACTCGCCCTTCTTCACGAGCCGGGCGAGATAGCCGTCGACGCTGTGGAAGGGCACGCCCGCCATCGGGATCGGCGCGCCGGCCGAAGTGCCGCGTGCGGTCAGCGTGATGTCGAGCAGCGCGGCGGCGCGGCGCGCGTCGTCGTAGAAGAGCTCGTAGAAATCGCCCATGCGGTAGAAGAGCAGCAAGTCGGGGTGCTGCGCCTTGATGCGCAGGTACTGCTGCATCATCGGCGTGTGGGTGAGGGCGGTCTCGCCAGTTTCATTGTCTGGCTTGGAATTTCTCATAGCGGTCTTCAGAAGCAGCTTGATAGGCACCGAATGTCGTTGATGCGACTCACCTGACTAACTGGCGCCACCACGGCGATGCACAGACTAGGAGTTCGACAATATACTGCATTGTGCAGATATGCTTTGGTGGTCTGGCCCAAAAGAGACGGCGATGAAGGTGTCGGGCGCGGGCTGAATGACACGAATTGCGATAGAAAAAACGAGGAATCATTCATGTCAACGCCACGTCTAGAAATACAGCAAATCAAGGTGCGGCAGCTCGTCGAGGATTACCGAGGTGGCCGACTAGTAATACCGGAATTTCAGCGCGAGTACGTGTGGAAGCCGAGCCGTGCTCCCCGACTGATGGATTCCCTATATAGAGGGTTTCCAGTATCAGTGTTGCTGCTTTGGACAAGTGTGGTGGAGGCGCGAGCGCGCCGCAGAGATCCGCGACCTGCTCGATCGAGTACTACGAGCTGGCTCATCGACGGGCAGCAGCGAGTGATTACCTTGTCGAGGATTCTTAGTGGGGATGAAGGAATTGAAGTCCTGTTCAGCCCAGATGCGGACGTGTTTAGGCTGGCAAACGCTGCTACGCGGCGTGATCCGCAATGGTTCAAGGTCAGCGACATACTTGACGATGAGGCCTACAGGCAGATTCGTCGCGCAATACCAGAAGGACTGAAAGGAGAAAAGCGCGAGGCGCGGTTTGATCGGCTGAGAAAGGTACTAGAGTACGAAATTCCTGCGGTGAAAATGATCGATCACTCGTTCGACGAGGCTGTAGACGCGTTCACAAGAATCAACACCTTGGGCGTGAAGCTGAAGACTGAAGATATTCACAGCGCCAGGGTGGCAGCGCGTCACACTGGATTCATCGCGGATGAAGTGGTCCCGTTTGTCTCAGAACTGCGAAGGGAGGGGTTTTCAAGGCTAAATGTCATGCATTTGTTCCGCGCATGCGCATTTGTTGCAATACCCGATGGCCGGAGCCGAACGCCACTTCATGAACTGAGCCGCGGAGATGTTCTTGCCGCATGGAGCCGGACTCGAAAGGCTACAAACGAAGCCATCGCGCTCATAAGAAACCAGTTCGGTCTGGTCAATATGGACATTCTGTGGAGCGGAGCATTGCTCGTGCCTGTTATCGCGCTGTGCTCATCTCAAGGGGTGCGTGACCGCGACGCAAAGGGAATCGCGGGCTGGTTGGCTATGGCGGCGTTACAGCACAGGTACAGCAGGGCTACCGAGACAGCACTCGATCAGGACCTTCGAGCGTGTAGGTCAGACGACCCTATCGGGCGGCTACTCGGGAACGTAAGAAGAGATGAAGGTGAGTTCGGTGCCGGCGCGAACGATTTTCGCGGACCCCTGAATGACAAGGGGATGATGTTCGCGACATACGTGGCTTGTAGGCATCAAGGATTGCGTGATTTGTTCTCCGGCACGGAAGTTCTGCTGCAGGCGAACGTAGACCGGCACCATATCCTACCGAGGGCCCAGTTTCCTGATAAGCAGAAAGGCACCGCGGACACGATCGCAAATATTGCTTTTGTCTCAGGGGAGGCGAATCGGGCTGTTGGCGCGGCTTCCCCGGACGTTTACCTCAAGAAGCTGGATAGGGGCGTTCTCGAGAGTCAGTGCATCCCGCTTGATAGCAATTTGTGGCACATCGATCGTAGCAACGAGTTCTGGAGCGAGCGTCGGGAGCTCTTGGCGAAGGCCTTCAATGGATTCCTGCGCAAGATGCTGTGTACTAGCTACGACTTGATCTGACATTATCATGACGCATGAAGATGCGAAGGAGAAGTCAGATGACGAGCGAGCAGAAGATCATCAAGAACAAGGTCGGTTTGCTGAAGCTGGCGCAGACGCTGGGCAGTGTGTCCGAA
>CAUJHJ010000066.1 GCA_963204835.1 Pseudomonadota bacterium | reverse complement strand
GCCCATGCGCATTGTCCTCCTTGGCGCGCCCGGCTCCGGCAAGGGCACGCAATCCCAGCGGCTGGTCGAGCGGCACGGTGTGCCGCAGATCTCGACCGGCGATCTGTTGCGTGCCGCGGTCAAGGCCGGCACGCCGCTCGGCGTGCATGCCAAAGCCATCATGGATGCAGGCAGACTCGTCGACGATGCGACGATGCTGGGCATCATCCGCGAGCGCCTCGGGCAGCCGGATGCGCGCAAGGGTTTCATCCTCGACGGTTTTCCGCGGACGATCGCGCAGGCCGAGGGTCTCGCGCGCCTTCTCGGCGAACTTGGCACGCCGCTCGATGCGGTCGTGTTGATGGATGTCGACTACGGCAAGCTGATCAAGCGCATTTCCGGCCGCCGCAGCTGCACGAATTGCGGGCGCGTGTTCAACATCCATACCGCGCCTCCTCCGGTGGATGGCTGCTGCGCCGCGCCGCATCTCGTGCAGCGCCCCGACGACAAGGAGGAGACCGTCGCGAAGCGGCTGCAGGTGTACGACGAACAGACGAAGCCACTCGTGGCCCACTACAGCGCGCAGGGTCTCCTGCGCATGATCGATGCGGACGCCGAAATGGAAGAGGTGACCCAGCGCCTCGAAGCCGCGCTGGCCGAGCGCACCGGCGAGGGCATTCTGGTGGAAGAGGCGCCGCGCGCGTAGGGCGGTGCGCGGCGGGCTACGCGCGCCGAGCAACGAGCAACGGGCGATGGGCCAGAGGCGCGGAGAGTCATGCGTCGCCTCGCTCTGGCCGCTACCCCTCGGCGCCCTCCGCGCCTCTTGCGCGTCGCACGTAGCCCTTCTTCACCTGCGAAGAGCAGCCGGCACCGGGTCCGGGCGGGAGCGCAGCATCCAGTGACGAGCGTGGAGGGCGCCGAGGAGCGGCGAGCTGCGCCCGGCGTCCACCATCTTTTCCGGCTTCGACGAGCCCATGCGCCGGGCGCCGCCGCGACGAGGGAACCGCCGCAGGCGGCGCTCGACCCGCGAGGAACCGGATGCTGCGCTCCTGCCCGGGCCCGCTGCCCGTAGCCCGCTGCCCGTCACCCATTCGCCCGCAACCCCTCGAGCAATCGATCGCCCACGAGCTCCCGCCGCCAACCCTGCAGTACCGCGACGGTTTCATCACCCGCCGCGAGCCGTTCCAGCTCGCGGCGCGGCGCGATGATCTCGGCACTGATCCCGGTCTCGCCCGCCGCCTGCCGCGTGAGTTCCACGAGGCGCTTCACCGCATTCGTGAATGCGGGATCAGGCCGCTCGCGGCGTGGCAGTGGCGGTGGAGGCTCGGGAATTTCCGCCTCGCGAACCAGCTGCAGGAGTTCCGCCCCCGAGCGCTGCGCCACGCCTTCCGGTACTTCTGCAATCGCCGCGAGCGCATCCGCATCGCGCGGCACACTGGCGACGATCTCCTTGAGCGCGGTGTCGTCGAGTATCCATCCGCGCGGGCGGTTGTGATCGATCGCGCGCCGTTCGCGCCATGCCGCGAGCGATTTCGCGAGCCGCTGACGCCCCGCGTCGAGTGCCTGCACGCCTTTCAGTCGCTGCCAGGCGCAATCGGGGTCGACGATGAAGCTCTCCGGGCTGGCGAGCTCGCGCAGGTCTTCCGCGAGCCATGCGGTGCGGCCAAGCTTGTCGAGGCGTTCGAGCAGGGTGTCGCGCAGCGGCGCGAGGAAGCGCACGTCGTCGAGCGCATACTCGAGCTGCTCCCGGCTGAGGGGTCGGCGCGACCAGTCGGTGCGCGTATGCGCCTTCGCAAGCTCGTGATCGAGCAGCTTGCGCACGAGCTCGGCGTAGCCCACCTGTGCAGGAAAGCCAGCCAGCGCAGCCGCGACCTGTGTGTCGAATACCGGCCCGACGCGTCCGACCGTGGGCCACAGCACTTCGAGATCCTGACGTGCAGCGTGCAGGATCTTGACGGGACCACTCGTGCCGAGCGCCGTCGCGAGCGGGGCGAGCGCCTCGAGTGCGAGCGGGTCGACACAGGTCGCCCGCGACGGCGTTGCTGTCTGCAGCAGGCACAGCTCGGCGCGGTAGGTGCGTTCGCGCATGAATTCCGTGTCGAGGCCGATGGCAGGCGCGGCCGCGAGCTCGGCGCCGAGTTCGTCGAGGTCGCCGGGGCTCGTGATGAGGGCAGTGGTCATGGTCATGCGGAAGGGTTCCGGCGACTCCCGTACAATCGGTCCGGCATTATGCGAGCCGAATCACGAGCCCGAAAGCGGCGGCCAGCATGTTGAGTCTCGTCCGCCTGTTCACCGACATCGCGCTGCTGCGTCGCGGTCCCGAAGAGCTGCCGGCGTCTGCGTTCCTGCTTGTCGGCACGATGGGGGCGAATTTCCTCGTGAATTTCCTCGTCAGCACGCTGCTGCCGCCGATCGCCGGGCCGTGGCACCTGCATCTCGTGGTGGATGTCGTCTTCACGCTCGTCTGGTACGTCGCGCTCATGCGGCTTTTTTCGAAACCGGAACGATTTCTGCAGACGACGACGGCCGTATTCGGCTACCAGGCGGTTCTCGCGCCCGCACTGGTCGCAACCGCATGGTTCGCCAGCCGCTTCCAGCATGACGACGCCGCGGTCGCGCCCATCGCGATCGCCGGTCTCGGCATGCTCGCGTGGGTGCTCGCGGCGAACGCCCGCATCCTGCGCTCGGCGCTCGATCAGCCGATGCCCATCTGCGTGAGCCTCGCGCTGCTGCAGATCGTGGTCGGCCAGCTGGTGCTCCTCGGTCTATTTCCTCCG
>CAUJHJ010000065.1 GCA_963204835.1 Pseudomonadota bacterium | reverse complement strand
CGTCAGCTGGGCTGGGTGCGTCGGGTAGCTGGCCACGCGCCGGAGGGGTTGTGGGACCTCCGGTGAGGAGCGTGGAGAGCGCCGTGGAGCGGCGATCAGCGCCCGGCGTATGCAGGTCTTTCAGCTACTACCAACACAGTGCGCCGGGCGCCGCCGCGACGAGGGGACCGCCGCAGGCGGCGCTCGACCCGTGAGGAACCGGAGGTCCCACTCCCCCTCCAGCCCGCAACCAACCGGCCGTCGGCGTATGCTCGCGCCATGACCGCCATCGCCCTCGACGGCCGCTCCCTCACCCTGCAGGTCCTCGCCAACGACGCCCGCAAGGCCCGCGCCTTCACGCTAGCGCCGGACGCGCATGTGCGGCTCGGGGAGTCCGCTCGCCTGGTTGCGGCTGCCGCGCAAGGCGAGGCCGCGGTCTACGGACTCAACACCGGCTTCGGCGCATTCGCGAACCGCCGCATCGAGCGCAGCGCCGTCGCACAGCTGCAGGTCAACCTGGTGCGCAGCCATGCCTGCGGTGTCGGTGAGCCGCTGCCCGATGCGATCGTGCGGCGAATGCTGATCCTCAAGGCGAACAGCCTCGCAACCGGCTACTCGGGCGTACGCCCGGAGGTGATCGACGCGATCCTCGCGCTCGTGGACCACAACGTCCTGCCTGTCGTGCCGAGCCTCGGCTCGGTGGGTGCCTCGGGCGACCTCGCGCCGCTCGCGCACCTCGCGCTCGCGCTGATCGGTGAAGGCGAGGCCCACCATCGCGGACGCACGCTCGCCGGCAGCGAAGTACTGCGTGCAGCCGGCATCGAGCCGCTCGTGCTCGAGGCGAAGGAAGGCCTCGCGATCCTGAACGGCACGCAGCTGTCCTGCGCGCTCGCGATCGAGGGCCTGTTCGCTTCGCAGAACCTGCTCGCCTGCTCGATCGCCGCGGGCGCGCTCACCGTCGAGGCGCTGGCGGGCAGCCACGCCCCCTTCGACGCACGCATCCACGATGCGCGCGGCCTCGCCGGCCAGATCGAGGTGGCGCACCGCTTCCGCACCTGGCTCACCGACAGCGAAATCCACCGCAGCCACGCCGATTGCGATCGCGTGCAGGATCCGTATGCCGTGCGCTGCATGCCGCAGGTGCTCGGCGCCTGGGCCGACACGCTCGCGCACGCGCGCTCGGTGCTCGAGCGGGAGGTCAATGCCGCCACCGACAATCCGCTGGTGTTCGGCAGCGACATCCTCTCGGGGGGCAATTTCCACGCCGCGCCGATCGGCTATGTCGCTGACTTCATGGCGATCGCCACCGCGGATGCGGCCTCCATGTCGGAACGGCGCATCGACCTGCTCGATCGCCGCGTCAATCCGCGCCTGACGATGTTCATGGCGGACCACCCGGGCCTCGAGTCGGGTTTCATGATCGCGCACGTCTCGGCCGCCGCGCTCGCCTCGAGCCTGAAGACGCTCGCACACCCGGCGTCGGTCGATTCGCTCCCGACCTCGGCGGGCCAGGAAGACCATGTCAGCATGGCGCCCTGGGCCGGCGAGAAGCTGCTCACGATGTGCGATCGCGCCGCCTCGGTGCTTGCGATCGAATTCCTCGCCGCGGCCCATGCGATCGACGTGATGCGCCCGCTGCACACGAGCGCGAAACTCGAGGTGTTGCACGGGCGCATCCGCGAGCGCGTGCCGTTCCGTCGCGAGGACCACCGTCTCGACCGCGACATCGCGGCCGTGGGCGAGCTCGTGAGGTCCGGCGCGCTCGCCGCCTGAGCGGCGCGGCCGGTTCAGCCCACCCACACCCGCGCGTTGCGGAACATGCGCATCCAGCCGCTCGCCTCCCCGGCGCCCGGCGGCTGCCAGGAATTCTGCACGTAGCGGTAGGAACGCTCGGGATGCGGCATCGTGAGCGTCACGCGGCCATCGGCGCTGGTGACGGCGCCAATGCCGCGCGGTGAACCGTTGGGATTGGCGGGATAACGGGTCGCCACCGCCCCGCGCGTATCGATGTAGCGGAAGGCCGTCAGGCCCGCTGCAGCGAACGCTTCCTCGGCCTCGTCCGACGCGAATTCCGCCCGACCCTCCCCGTGCGCGACGGCGACCGGCAGGCGCGAGCCCGCCATGCCGGCAAACAGGATGGAGGGCGACGGCAGGACTTCGACGAGCGAGAAACGCCCCTCGAACTGCTCGCTGCGGTTCCTGACGAAGCGCGGCCAATGCGTCGCGCCGGGCACCAGCTCCTTCAGGGCGGCGAGCATCTGGCAGCCGTTGCACACGCCGAGCGTGAAGCTGTCGGGGCGGGCGAAAAACGCGCTGAATTCGTCGCGCGTGCGCGAATGGTGCAGGATCGACTTGGCCCAGCCTTCGCCTGCGCCGAGTACGTCGCCGTAAGAGAACCCGCCGCAGGCGACGAGGCCGCGGAACTCCGCAAGCCTGCGCGTGCCGGCCAGCAAGTCGGTCATGTGCACGTCGTGCGCTTCGAAGCCGGCGCGATCGAGCGCCGCGGCCATCTCCACCTGGCTGTTCACGCCCTGCTCGCGCAGAACGGCGATGAGCGGGCGCGCGCCGCGGGCAATGAACGGCGCTGCGATGTCCTCATCGGGATCGAAGCCGAGTGCGACGGCCATGCCCGGGTCCGCCGCGTCGCAGGCGGCCGCGTACTCCTCGTCCGCGCAGGCGGGCTCGTCGCGCAGGCGGCGCATTTCGCAGGACGTGCGCGACCAGGCCGCGCGCAGCTCCTGCCACGGCAGGTCGAGCGCCAGGTCGCCGGCGACGATGCGCACGTGCATGCCTGCCGCGGGCGCGCCGATGTCGCGCACGCAGGCTTCCAGGCCGTGCAGGCGCCACGTGGCGCGGATGGCGTCTAGCGCCCCGGCTCGCACCTGCAACACCACGCCCGGCTCCTCGGCGAAGAGCTGCGCGACCGCCGCGCCGTCGCCCGCAGGCAGGCTCACGTCGAGCCCGCAATGACCCGCGAACGCCATCTCCGCAAGCGTCGCGAACAGGCCGCCGTCCGATACGTCGTGATAGGCGAGCACGTGGCCGGCGTCACGCAGGGCGCCGAGCGCCGCGGCGAATGCCACCAACCGGGCCGGCTTGTCGAGGTCCGGGCATTCGTCGCCCAGCTCACCGTGGACCTGGGCGAAGATCGAGCCGCCGAGCCGTTGGCGCGTGCCGTTGAGCGCAACGTGCAGCAGGCGGGTCGCACCGGCATCGGTGCGCAGCGCCGGCGTCCAGGTGCGGCGCGCATCGCGCACCGGCGCGAAGGCAGACACGATCAGCGAGACCGGTGCGACGACGGCTCGGTCGATGCCGCCCTCCCGCCAGGCCGTCTTCATCGACAGCGAGTCCTTGCCGACCGGGATCGCGATGCCGAGCGCGGGACAGAGTTCTTCGCCGACCGCGCGGACCGTCGCGTACAAGGCCGCGTCTTCGCCCGGCTCGCCGCAGGCGGCCATCCAGTTGGCCGATAGGCGGATATCGCGCAGCGCCGCGACATCGGCCGCCAGGATGTTGAGTACCGCCTCGCAGACGGCGAGGCGGCCCGAGGCCGGCGCATCGAGCACCGCCACGGGCGTGCGCTCGCCCATCGCCATGGCCTCGCCCGCGTAGCCCTCGTAGTCGGCGAGCGTCACCGCGACATCCGCGACCGGCACCTGCCAGGGCCCGGCCATCTGGTCGCGGCTGATGAGCCCGCCGACAGTGCGATCGCCGATCGAGATCAGGAAGGTCTTGTCCGCCACCGCGGGAAATTGCAGCACGCGCAGCGCCACTTCGCGCAAGGCGGCCGCGTCCCGGATGCGCGCGGCTGCCGCGAGCGGCGCGCGCGGGGGCCGGATAGCCTGCACGTCGCGCAACATGCGCGGCGGCTTGCCGAGCAGCACGTCGATCGGCATGTCGACGACATCTTCGCCCGCAAGGCGGTCGTGCACGACGAGCCGCCCGCTGTCGTCGATGTCGCCGATCACCGCGAACGGCGCACGCTCGCGTGCGCACAGGGCAGTGAACAGCCCGATGTCGCGCGGCGCGATCGTCAGCACGTAGCGCTCCTGCGCCTCGTTGCACCAGATTTCCATCGGCGTCATGCCGGGCTCGTCGTTCGGCACCTCGCGCAGCTCGATGCGCGCGCCGCGCCGGCTGTGCGCGACGACTTCGGGCACCGCGTTCGACAGGCCGCCCGCGCCGACGTCGTGGATGAGGAGGATCGGGTTGCCGTCGCCGAGCGCCCAGCACCGGTCGATCACTTCCTGTGCGCGCCGCTGGATCTCCGGGTTGCCGCGCTGCACGGATGCGAAATCGAGCGCCTCGCTCGAGGCGCCGCTGCCGACCGAGGACGCGGCGCCGCCGCCGAGGCCGATCAGCATGGCCGGCCCGCCGAGCACGACGATCTTCGCGCCGACGGGCACCTCGCCCTTCTCGACGTGCGCGCGGCGCACGTTGCCGACGCCGCCTGCGATCATGATCGGCTTGTGGTAGCCACGCATGCGCTCCGCGGGGTCGCCCGCGCCGCGCAGCTCGAAGTTGCGGAAGTAGCCGCAGATGTTCGGCCGGCCGAATTCATTGTTGAATGCTGCGGCGCCGATCGGGCCCTCGAGCATGATGTCGAGCGCGGAGGCGATGCGGCCGGGCTTGCTGCCGACCGCTTCCCAGGGTTGCGGCAGGCCGGGGATGCGCAGGTGCGAGACCGAGAAGCCGGCGAGGCCCGCCTTCGGTTTGGCGCCGAGGCCGGTGGCGCCCTCGTCGCGGATCTCGCCGCCCGCGCCGGTCGCGGCCCCCGGGAACGGTGAGATCGCCGTCGGGTGGTTGTGCGTCTCGACCTTCATCAGGATGTCGATCGGCTCGACGCTGCGGCGGTAGGCGCCGCCGTGCGGGTCGGCATGCCAGCGCGCGCCGACGCCGCCCTCGATGACGGCCGCATTGTCGCGGTAGGCGGACAGCACGCCGTGCGGACTGCGGGCGTGGGTATTGCGGATCATCGCGAACAGCGACTTCGGCATCGGCGCGCCGTCGATGATCCAGTCGGCATTGAAGATCTTGTGGCGGCAATGCTCCGAGTTCGCCTGCGCGAACATCATCAGTTCGGCGTCGCTCGCGTCACGCCCGAGGCGCTCGAAGGCCGCGAGGAGGTAATCGATCTCGTCGTCCGACAGCGCGAGCGCGAGTTCGCGGTTTGCGCGCTCGAGCGCGGGCCGGCCGCCAGCGCGCGCTATGCGGCGCAGCTTCCCGGGGGCCGCATGGCTGAAGAGCACGGCGAGGTCGGCCGCGGCGAGGAACACCGCCTCGGTCATGCGGTCGTGCAGCGGTGCGGCGAGCCGCAGGCAGGCGCCGTCATCGAGCGCGTCGACGCCGGCGATCCGGTATTCGATCGCGCGTTCGATCCGCCGCACGGCCGCAAGCCCACACACCTGCGCAATGTCGGTGGCCTTGCTCGCCCACGGCGACACGGTCCCGGGGCGCGGCGCGACGAGCAGGGTGCGGCCCGCAGCCGCGCCCGCCGCGGCCGGCGTGCGCGGGCCATAGGTCAGGAGGGTCTCGAGCAGCGCACGCTCGGGCGACGTGAGTTCGCGCGCCGCGTCGACCAGGTGCATGAAACGCGCATCGACGGCGTGCACGCGCGGCTCAAGTGCGCGCAGGCGTTCGAGGAGCTTCGCGAGTCGAAACGTGGAGAGTGCGGGAGCGCCTGTGAGTACCAGCATCGGGCGGGCGGCCTACTTTCCCGGTCCCGCACCGCCCGGGGGCGGCGTGTATATGGGCCCCGGGAACTGGGCGACATTGCCACCCTCGAGCGCGGTGATCTTGCTGACGCCCTGCTTCCTCACCTCGTCGATGCGCAGCACCGAGTGCAGCGGCAGCCAGCTGCGCTTGACCCCCTCGAACTCTCCCTTGATGCGCTCCTCGCCGGGGTCGAGCACCACGGAACTGCGCTCACCGAACACCAGCTCCTCTATCTCTATGAATCCAAAGAGATTTCCGTGGTGGACCTTGCGGGCATACACCTCATAGACCTTGCCCTGGTAGACGAACATGACTTTGAAAATGTGACTGGCTGCCATCGAGAGTCGGGGTGCGCTTGTTAATTTAAGCCTCCCATTATATGTCTGTACGGACCCTGCGGCGGGT
This sequence comes from Pseudomonadota bacterium, assembly GCA_963204835.1. Taxonomy (GTDB): domain Bacteria; phylum Pseudomonadota; class Gammaproteobacteria; order Steroidobacterales; family Steroidobacteraceae; genus CADEFQ01. The sequence continues at coordinate 28,507 of CAUJHJ010000065.1, read as the reverse complement.
CCGCTCGAACGGTCCTCCATGGCGCTCAGGCTTCGTGTCGTCAGTCCCCAGCGTCGCGCTCTCGGAGAGCGCTCGTCGATCGTGTTCGGCGTCGGCGGGGGCACGATCGGCCGCGCCGCGGACAACGACTGGGTGCTTCCCGATCCGCTGCGCTATGTGTCGAGCTGCCATGCCCGCGTGCATTTCCGCAACGGCCACTGGCTGCTCGAGGACCTGTCGACCAACGGCGCTTACGTCAACGACGCGCAGCGGCCGATCGGCAAGCACGCCACCCACCAGCTCGCCAACGGCGACCTGGTCCGACTCGGGGAATACGAGTTGCTCGTCGCACTCGACTCCGCCACCGATTTTCCGCCGACCGACAGCGCCCGCGTGGCGCTCGACATCCTCGGGGGGAGCCGCGGCGATCCCGTGGCGACGGACGGCGACATCGGTGCCTCCCTCAACCTGGCCTCGCTGCTCGCCTCGGATGTGTCGCCGAGCGACAGCTTCCGCGCGGTCAATGCCTTCGGCCAGGCGGTCGCAACGCCGCTCGACCCGCTGCGGGACTCGAACATCGCCCGCCAGGCCGAGGCTGAAGCGGTCGCGCGGCGCATGGCGCGGCTCGCGCGCGCCGCGCGCGCGCAGGAGGCCGCGCAACCCGCCGCCTTCCACGACGTGCAGACGGGCCTTGCCGCCTTCTGCCGGGGCGCGGGCATCGATCCGGATCGCCTGCCGGCCGACGCGCAGACACGCATGCTGCATCTCGCCGGCCAGCTGTTCCGCGAGGCCCTGCTCGGACTCAAGGACCTGAGCCGTCATCACCATGAGGTGCGCAACAGTTACCGCATCGAACTGCCGGCCGCCGCGGCCGACGAACCGTTCCCGCTCGATCGCGGCGCCGTCGATGACCTCGTGTCGAGCGTCCTCGCGAGCCACGACAGCCGGCGGCTCGACGCGGTGCAGTGGCTGCGCGAGCGCTTCGAGGACGCCCGCGGCCACGAACGCGCGGCGGGCACGGCCCTGCGCGCCGCCTTCATTGAATTCCTCGATCGCCTCGACCCGGCCGAGCTCGAGAGCCGCTTCGAGCGGGCGCTCAAGAAGGGCAAGCCCGTCGGCAGCCAGCGGGCGCAATACTGGGACCTGTACGCCGACTTCTACCGCAACATCACCGAAATGCCGGAACACCAGCTGCCGCATGTCTTCGTCGAGGCGTTCGCCCGCGCCTATGCACAGGCGCGCCAGGCGCCGCGCGGCGGCAAGTCAGGCGCCTGACTGCGCCAGCAGCCCGCTGACGCCGCTCCATAGCACCTGCACGCCGATGCAGAAGAGCAGGAAGGCCGACAGCCGCATGATGATATTGGTGCCCGTGCTGCCGAGCAGGCGCGAGACTCGGTCCGACCAGCGATAGAGCAGGTAGATGAGCGCGCAGATGCACAGCGCCGTCACCGCGACCTCGACCACGAACCCGAGGTAGTGCAGGTGGCCGATGTCGCGCGGCCGGCTGGTGCCGAGCGAAATCGCGACCGCGATCGTTCCAGGCCCCGTGGTGAGCGGCATCGCGAGCGGGTAGAAGGCGATCCGGCGCACCGTATCCCGCTCGACCAGCGCGACCGCGGCACTCTCGGCGGCGCGCTCCTGCATCGGGGCGACATCGTCGGGTGCGTTGAGCATTTTCCAGGCGGTGAGCGCGATCACGATCCCGCCAGCCACCCGCAGCACCGGGATCGAGATGCCGAAGAACTCGAGCACGTACGCGCCGATGTAGACCGAGCCCGTCACGATCGCGAAGCTGTAGATCGAGACCCACAGCGCGAGCTGCGCGCGCACCGGGCGCGGATAGTGGTCGGTCGCCGACAGGAAGATGAAACTGCCGCCGAGCGGATTGATGATCGAGAAGAGCGCGGGAAAGGCGATCAGGAAGAACGACACGGCGCTATGGTACCGGAGTCCCGCCCCCATTGATCGCGCGGCTCACCTGCAGCTGCGCCCAGGCCTCGTCGGCGTCCCGCGCGAAGCGAAAGAGCGCGAGGTCCGCTTCGCCCACCATGCCCGCAGCCACGAGCGCCCGGAAATCGATCACCGACCTCCAGTAGGCCTCGTCGACCAGCACCGTCGGGATCCGCGGGGCCTTGTTGGTCTGCTGCAGCGTCAGGATCTCGAACAGCTCATCGAGGGTGCCGAAGCCGCCCGGGAACACCACCAGCGCGTTCGCGCGCATCGCGAGGTGCATCTTGCGCATCGCGAAGTAGTGGAAGCGGAAGGTGAGCTCGGGCGTCGTGAACGGGTTCGGCTCCTGCTCCTGCGGCAGGGTGATGTTGAAGCCGATCGACGGCGCGCCGGCCTCCGTCGCGCCGCGATTGGCCGCGGCCATGATGCCCGGGCCGCCGCCCGTCGCGATCACGTTCTCGCGCTGGCAGCCGTCGGTGCGCAACGCGCCGCCGAGTTCCGATGCCAAGCGGCCGAAGCGGCGCGCCTCGGCGTACCATGCGCCCGGCCTGCCGGGCGCATGCTCGCCGGCGCGGGCGCTGCCGAAGACCACGATCGTCGAGTGCACGCGCCAGCGACGCAGCACTTCCTCCGCCTTCGAATACTCGAGCAGGAAGCGCACGCCCCGCATCGAGTCCCCGAGCAGGAACTGCGGGTCGCGCGCCGGCAACAGGTAGGAAGGTGACGCCAGCTGCGCCGCATTCGATGGCGTGTCGCCCGACCCCGCTTCGGCCATGTACCCGTCCTCCGGCGCGCAAATTGGGCAAGATACCGTATTCTGCACTGCGACCATGCAGCCGCATCCGCCCCAACGCATCCTGCTCGTCGACGACGACGAGAGCCTGGCATCGATGCTCGCGGAAATCCTGCAACTGCATGGATTCGGGGTGGAGGCCGCCACGAGCGGGGAAGCGGCGCTTGCGCGGCTCGAAGCGAGCCCGCCGGACCTCGTGGTGCTCGACGTCATGCTGCCGGGCATCAGCGGTTTCGAGGTGCTGGCGCGGCTGCGCCGGGCCACCGAAGTGCCGGTGATCATGCTCACGGCGCGCGGCGCCGACGCCGAGCGCATCGCGGGCCTGACCGGCGGGGCCGACGACTACCTCGCCAAGCCCTTCAACCCGCTCGAACTCACGGCGCGCATCCGCGCGATCCTGAAACGTGCGCCGCCGCGCGAGGGCGGTACGGCCACCCGCAACGAGCTCGCAAGCGGCAGGCTGCGCCTCGACCTGAAGCGCTTCGAGCTGCTGGCGGACGGCCAGCCGATCGCGCTCACTCCCGCCGAGATGCGCGTCATCGAAGTGCTGATGCGCCGCCAGGGCGAAGTGCTGTCGCGCGGCGAACTGACCGAGTTCGCGCTGCAGCGCCGGCTCGAGCCGTACGACCGCAGCATCGACACGATCATGAGCAAGCTGCGCCGCAAGCTCGCCGACGCGGGCATCGACAATCCGCGCATCCGCGGCGTGCGCAGCCACGGCTACGTGCTCGACGTCGCAGAGGGCGCGACATGAAGGACGGCGCCCCATGACCTTGCGCCCACCCGGCTCGCCGCTCTACTGGCGGCTATTCCTGACGGTCGCGGCGGCCATCGTGCTGTTCATCGCGCTCGCGCTTGCGACGATCGCGGTGCTCGCCTCGCACGAACTCGAGGGCTATGTGCATGCCCGCCAGAGTCCGCTCGGGCGCAAGGCGGCGGACGCGCTCACCGCGGGCGGCATCGACGGGCTGCGCACCTGGCTCGAGCGCGGCGACACCGGCATACCGGGCGACGTGACGGTCTATGTGGTGGCGCCCGACGGCTCGGAGATCCGCGGCCGCGAGCTGCCGGGCTGGGCCGCGCGCACGATGCGGGCGATCGCGGCACACGGCCCCGAGCCCCACCCGGACAATTACCGGCCGACGATCCTCGCGCCCCAGCTGATCGGGCGCGACGGCGAAGTGCTGTCGATGTTCGTGATGCCGCGCAATGTCGGGCCCCTCGGCAGCGGGACGACGACGCTCGCGCTGCTCGCGATCGCGCTGCTCGTGATCGCGGCGGCCGCCTGGCTCGTGGCGCGCGCCCTCACCCGCCCGATCATGGAACTGCAGCTCGCCGTGCGCGGCCTCGCTTCGGGACAGGTCGACGCGCGCGTGCCGGGGCGCATCGCCCGGCGCGCGGACGAGCTCGGCGCGCTGGCCACCGACTTCAACGCGATGGCCGAGCGCCTCGCGACCCTGCTCGAATACCGCCAGCGCCTGCTGCGCGACGTGTCGCACGAACTGCGTTCCCCCCTCACCCGCCTGCAGGCGGCCACCGTGCTGTCGGCGCACCGCGAGGGCGTGAGTGCGCTCGACCGCGAGCGCATCGATCGCGAGATCCGCCGCATGGACGTGCTGATCGGCGACATCCTGCGCTACTCGCGCCTCGACGACACCGCCTCGATGACGCGCCGGCTGGTGCGCACGGAGGACCTGTTGCGCGAAATCGCGCAGGACGCCGAGGTCGAGGCCGCGCGCAGCGGCGTACGCCTGCAGCTGCAGGTCGCGTCCGATCTCTACGTGGTGGGCGACCCCGATCTGCTGCACAGCGCCTTCGAGAACCTCGTGCGCAATGCCATCCGGCACAGTCCCGCGGACGGCCTCGTCGAAGTCACGGCCGTGGCGGGCGAGGACATCCACGTCGAAATCCTCGACTCGGGGCCTGGCGTGCCGGAGCAGTTCCTCGAACGCATCTTCGAGCCCTGGTTCCGGGTGCCCCGGCCCGGCGTCGCGGGCGGCCCCACCGGCACGGGGCTCGGCCTTGCGATCGCGCGCCGGGTATTCACGCTGCACGGCGGGCGTGTCCTCGCGCGACGGCGGCCGGCGGGCGGACTCGTGCTCGAAGTACGCCTGCCGGCGGCGCAAGTGAGTTAGCCGACAGGCGGACAGCCCCCGCACCGGCAGCGGCGCAACGGCACGTTGACGTACCGTTGACACACACGGCGGGGCGCGATGCCTAGACTCGCGCGCATAAGGAGGGCCTCGATGACCCATGTCGTGACCGAAAGCTGCATCCGCTGCAAGTACCAGCATTGCGTCGAAGTGTGCCCGGTGGATTGCTTCCACGAGGGCCCGAACTTCCTCGTCATCGACCCGGACGAATGTATTGACTGCACGCTGTGCGTGCCCGAATGTCCGGTGAACGCCATCGCCTCCGAGGACGACCTGACGTCCGCACAGAACAAATTCGCGGGGTTGAACCGCGAACTCGCCGTCCTCTGGCCGGTCATCACGCACAAGGGCGCGAGCCCCGCGGATGCCGGCGAGTGGGACAAGGTCGAAGCCAAGCTGCAATACCTCGAAATGCCGGAGAAAAGAGTATGAACGCCGTGTCGAACGAGAACGCCGCCCCGCAAAGCGCCCTGAAGAGGCTGCTGTACCGGCCGCCCTACATCGGCCTGCTCGCCTTCCTGATCGTGTTCGTCGTGCAGGCCCTCGGGCACACGGTCATGATCCTGATGGAAGACGTCTTCGGCGAGCAGTACGTCTATCAGTCCGCCTTCGTGATGGGCCTGTTCGGCGCCGTGCTGCTGGTGATCGGCATGCGCAAGACGAACGAAGTCTCGGCCACCTGGCTCGGGTTCTGGGCCGGCACGTTCCTGTGGACGGGCTGGATCGAGTTCTCCTTCGTCTGGTCGGCCCATACCCTCGGCGTACCCGACCTGATGGATACGCGCGTCGCGGGCGAGATCGCCACCAAGGCCGAGTACCTCGTGATGATGTCCTCGATCGGCGTGATGATGTCGACGCTCGTGTACTTCCTCCTCAACAAGGAGACGAAGTGCAACATGTTCCTGTGGATCCAGCGCCATGCCCACCTGAAGACCGGCAAGCCGAACCCGGGGCACCAGCGCAATTTCGCGGCGATCACTTCGCTCGAGACGATCTACGTGCTCTGGTTCTGCTACCTGATGCTGCTGTTCATCTACGACGAGAACATCCTCGGCGACCACCATCCGGTCACCTATGGCATCTTCTTCCTGATGGTGATCTGGGCGGCCTATCTTTTCCTGCGGCTGATGAAGTTCTGGAAAGTCACGACCGCGATCCGCTACGGCATTCCGACCGCCATCATCGGCTGGAACGCCGTCGAGATCGCCGGACGCTGGCACCTGTTCACGGAGTTCTGGGAAAAGCCATGGGAATACGGTCTCGAAATGGGTCTCTTCACGGGCGGTCTCGTCATTGCAGCCTGGCTCGCGGTGCGCACCCCGGCACACGTGAAGGCGGAGCTTTCGCGCCAGCAGATGGCCGAGGGCGCTGCGGAGAAGGAGCCGGCGAAATAGCCGCCGGCGCCTCGCGTCGATGAGCCACCCGCAATATCAAACGGTCCCGCTCGCGCGCGACGAGATCTCGCTCTGCGTGGTCCAGTCGCGCGTGCGCGCGGTCGATGCGCAGAACCGGGATGCGAGCATCGGCGAGAACCTCGCCCACATGCTCGGGCTCATCGACGCGGCCAACGGCTGGCTCGGGCCGAAGAACCTCGTGATGTTCCACGAGTTCCCGCTGACCGGCTTCGATGCCCGCTGGCGACGCGAGGACCTGCTCAAGGTCGCGATCGACATCCCGGGTCCCGAGATCGAGGCGATCGCGGCGCGCGCGAAGCGTTATGGCTGCTACGTCGTGTTCGGCTCCTACGCGCGCGACCCGGCCTGGCCGAACCACGTCCTGTCGATCACCACGATCATCGATGGCGAGGGCCAGATCGTCGGGCGCCACTGGAAGGCGCGCAACATCAAGGGCCTGTTCGGCGGCGCCTTCGAGATCTTCACCACGACGATCTACGACGTGCTCGACCAGTACGTCGAGATGTACGGCCACGAGGAAATCGTGCCGGTGACCCGCACTCCGATCGGCAACCTCTGCACGACCTCGACGCAGCTCGAGCCGGAGATCATCCGGGCCTTCGCGCTGCGGGGCGGCGAGATCATGCTGCGCACGGCGACCGGCGGCTTCGACGAATACGATATCCGCGCCAACGCGCGCTACAACCAGATGTACACCGCGATCGCGAACAATGCGATCTCGCCCGGCAACCCCGGGTCGTTCGACGACATCAGCTCGGGCGGCAGCGCGATCTACGGCCCGGATGGTGCACAACTCGCCAGGGCGAACTCGCCGGCCGAGGGCCCGGTGCTCGCGCGCATCCCGATCAAGGCGTTTCGCGAGAAGCGGCGCCTGCCGACCATCCATCCTTCGCTCTACAGGGACCTCTACGCGGACTACGCCGAGGCCTTTCCGCCGAATCTCTACTCGCACTACCAGCCGACCGACGGCCGCGACGCGGCGCGCTATCTCGCCGATCGCAGCCTCTGGAAGAAAGGATAAGCCCATGTCGCCCGCGACCCGAACCGCCGCCCTGCTGTTGCTCTGCCCGGGAATCACGGGCAGCGTGCTCGCCGCCGACTTTTGCGCCAGCCCGGAGCAGGCGCGGCAAGTGGCGGAGTTCTACGCCGCCAATCCCGGCACGATGCCGCCGGTGGCCGCCACGCGCCTCGCGCTCCCCGAGGCGACCGTGGCCAGCGCGCTCGGCGCGGATGCGTCCGCATCGGCGCCCGCGGCCGATTTCGCCGAAATCTGGGCCGCCATCGGCGCCTGGAAGGAAGCGACCTTCCTCATCATGAAAGGCGCGAACGTGTTCGAGATCAGGAGCGCGGCGGGCAAGGGCACGCCGTCGAAGTCGAGCAAGTACTTCAACATCGAGTACTCGCACCCGCTGCGCGGCCACCTGCGCCCCGACCTCTACTCGGCGATCTACGCCGTGAAGCTGCCGGGCAAGAACAAGGACCAGGTCGCGCCGCGGGGCGTGCTGTTCTACGACCAGGACGGCGCGTCGGTCTTCGGCGCCTTCCTCGGCGGCGACGGCCCGCCGCCCGACCCGGCCGACCTCGCGCGCTTCGACGAGCTGATGAAGCTCATGCGTTCGAAGGCACCGGCCTGCCCCAAGGCGTAGGGCCGCTGCGCCGGCAAGCGTCGCGCGAGCGTCGTCTTGCCGAGCAGTGACTCGATCAGCTCGACCGCGAGCGCCGCGGTCTGGTTGCGCACGTCGAGTGCGGGATTGAGCTCCACCACGTCGAGCGAGCCGAGCCGGCCCGTGTCGGCGATCATCTCCATGCACAGCTGCGCCTCGCGGTACGAGGGCCCGCCCTGCACCGTCGTGCCGACGCCCGGTGCGATCTGCGGGTCGAGGAAATCGACATCGAAGCTCACGTGCAGGTGGGTCTCGTCGTCGATGCCGGCGAGCGCGCGCGCCATCGTTTCGCGCACGCCGATCTCGTCGATGCAGCGCATGTCGTAGACCTCGAGGCCCTGCTCGTCCACGAAGCGCGCCTCCCCGGCATCGACGCTGCGGATGCCGATGAGCCGCAGCCATTCAGGCCGGATCGCCGGTCCCTCCCCGCCGATCGCGACGAGTTCCTGCGGTCCGAAGCCGCACAGGCAGGCGAGCGGCATGCCATGCACATTGCCGCTCGGCGAGATCGCCGCGGTGTTGAAATCAGTGTGCGCATCGAGCCACAGCACGCGCAGCTTGCGGCCGCTGTCACGGCAATGCCGCGCCACCGCGCTGATCGAACCGATGCCGAGGCAGTGATCGCCGCCGAGCATGATCGGCATGCGCCCGGCCGCGAGCTCGGCCCGCGTTGCGTCATGCAGCGCGCGATTCCATTCGATCACCTCCGGCAAGTGGCGATAGCCGCCCTGGCGGGCCTCGCAGGGATTGACCGGGCCCGCAAGGTTGCCGCGATCGATCACCTGCATGCCCTGGCGCAGGATCGCCTCGCGCAGCCCCGCCACCCGCAGCGCCTCGGGGCCCATGGAAGCGCCGCGGGCGCTCGCCCCGATGTCGGTCGGCACGCCGATCAGGCTGGCGACGCGCGGGCTGGCGGGCGCGTTCATGCCCGCGCCCGGTCAGCCACGGCGGGCCGGCTGGAGAACAGGTCCTTGGGATCCGCGAGATCCGGCACGAGGTCGATCTCGCGCCTCAGGCCACCCTGCTCGCGATTCAGGCGATGCAGGAAGCGGAGCGTAGAGAAGTCCTCGAGCGCAAAGCCCACCGAGTCGAAGATCGTCACGTCCGCCGCGCTCGTGCGCCCGGGCGCGCCGCCTGCGAGCACGACGCTCAATTCAGTGACGGGAAAGGCCGGCTCGAGTTGCTGGATCTCCCCTTCGATGCGCGCCTGCGGCTCGAACTCGACGAACACGCGCGCGTCGGCGCGCCGCAGGATGCCGGCATGCAATTCGGTCTTGCCGGGGCAGTCGCCGCCGAGCGCATTGAGGTGCATGCCGGGCTCGACCGACTCGGGCGCGAGGATGACGGCGTTGCGCTTGTCGGCCGTGACGGTGGTCACGATGTCCGCCCCACGCGCCGCCGCGGCGGCCGACTCGCAGCGCACCAGGCGCAGGCCGGACAGGCGCTGCCCGGCGAGATTGCGCACCAGCTTGTCGGTGGCGCGGGCATCGGTGTCGTAGAGCCTCAGCTCGCGGATGCCGAGCATGGCGTGGAAGGCGATCGCCTGGAACTCGCTCTGCGCGCCATTGCCGATCAGCGCCATCGTCCTGCACGACGGGCGCGCCAACGCGCGCGCCGCGAGCGCCGACGTCGCGGCCGTGCGCAGCGCCGTCGCATAGGTCATCTCCGAGAGCAGCAGCGGGTAGCCGGTGGCCACATCGGCGAGCACCCCGAAGGCCGTGACCGTCAACAGGCCCTCGGCCGTGTTCTTTGGGTGGCCGTTGACGTACTTGAAGGAATACAAGTGGCCGTCGGAAGTGGGCATCAGCTCGATGACGCCGACCTGCGAATGGATCGCGTGCCGCGCCGATTTCTCGAATTCGCCCCAGCGCAGGAAATCGGCCTCGATCTCCCCTGCGAGCCCGGCCAGCAGCCGTGCAACCCCGACCCGGGACATGAGTGCCTGGATGCGCTCGACACCGATGTAATCGACCATGGACCTCTCCCCCGATTCACCGCCTCCTCCCAGTGTCGGTTCGGCTCATGTCACTGAAAAGCCAGTAAACTGTCCATAATCATCAGTTATTTGATCAATTAGTCATAGAATACTGACGATATGATTGAACCCTTGTAGACGCCGTATCAGGAGCCCCCATGGACGAGGTCGATCGCAAGCTCATCGCCCTGCTGCGGGAGGACGCCCGCGCCTCGATCGCATCGCTGGCGAAGGCACTGCGCGTCGCGCGCGGCACGGTCACCAATCGGCTCGCCCGGCTCGAGCGGGACGGCGTCATCGTCGGCTACACGCTGCGCCTGCGGCCGCAGGTCGAAGCCCAGCACATCCGCGCCCTGATGACCGTGCTCGTCGAGGGCAATCGTACCGAGGCAGTGATCCGCGCGCTTCGCGGCGACCCGGCGGTGAGCGCGCTGCATTCGACCAACGGCCGCTGGGACATCGTGGCCGAGCTGCGCGCGGACAGCCTGGAGTCCTTCGATCGCGTTCTCGCGCGGATCCGGCTCGTCGAGGGCATCTCGAGCACCGAAACGAGCCTGCTGCTGTCGACGCACAAGCTCTGAAGCCGCGACCGTCCCTGGTGCGAATTGGCGGAGAGGGTGGGATTCGAACCCACGTGCCGGGATTAACCGACCATCCGATTTCGAGTCGGCGCCGTTATGACCACTTCGGTACCTCTCCGGGTGCGCATTTCCGCGTGCGAAAGGTTTGATTCCACGTAACTCATTGAGAGAGCTGGGGATTCAAGCCTGCCGCACGATTTCGTGCACGACGCTGAGCTTGGTATTCTAGCCGAAGTCCTTGTCTCCTGTGAGGTGGCTCGATGCGCCACATCGGTGGTCCGCGGCGGTGGCGGACCCTCAGTGTGCTGGCCACCCTCGCGGGACTGGTGCAGTGCACCGCCCCGCCCACCACAATCGAGCAGATACGCGAACGCGGCGAGCTGCGCGTCGCAACGCTCAACCTGCCCACGACCTATTACATCGGCGCCCAGGGTCCGGAAGGGCTCGAGTACGAGCTCGCGGCGGATTTTGCGCGCTCGCTCGGCGTGCGCCTCGCAATGACGCCCTATGAGTCGGAGCGACAGGCCGTCGAAGCGCTCAGGACCGGCGAAGCCGACATGGCCGCGGCCCAGCTCACCTATCGCGGCGCCTGGCAGGTCTTCGCATTGCCATCGCGCAATTACGATGAAGTCGCCCAGCTCGTCGTCTATGTCCGCGGGGCCGTCAAGCCGAAGGGCATCGATGCGCTGCGCGGCCGGCGGATCGTGTCCAAGGCCGACAGCCCGCAGGCCGACATGCTCGCTGGGCTGCGCGACCGCCTCGGCCAGGGGCTGCAATGGCAGGAACTTCCCGCGGACGCCCGCAACCGGCCGCTCGATATCCTGGCCGCCGGCGAGGCGGATATCACGATCGTCGATGCGCCGGCGTTCCGCTTCATCCACCAGGCCTATCCGGAACTGCTGGCGGCCTTCGAACTCGAGCAGAGCCGCCCGGTGCAGTGGATGGTGCGGCGGCGCTCGAACGCGCTGCGCGCCACGATCGACGCATTCCTAGCCGCAGAGGGCACGAGGCAGCGGATCGCCGCAGCCGCGGTCTCGGGCGACGAGCGCAGGCCCCGCATGCAGCCCGGCATCGCCCGCGGCTTTCGCAGCCACATCGAGACGCGCCTGCCGCTGCTGCGTCCATGGTTCGAGGAGGCCGGCCGTGAGACGCGCCTTGACTGGCGCCTCGTCGCGGCCATTGGCTACCAGGAATCGCAATGGGACCGCGACGCGCGTTCGCACAACGGCGCGCTTGGCGTGATGATGCTGATGCCGGCTACGGCCGCGTCACTCGGCGTCGACGACCCCTTCGACCCGCGGCAGAACATTCGCGGCGGTGCGCGCTATTTCCTCGAGGTGCGCGACAAGCTGCCGGCGCGCATCCCCGAACCCGACCGCACGTCCATGGCACTGGCGGCCTACAACGTCGGCTTCGGTCACCTGGAGGATGCGCGGGTGATCACGCAGGCGCGCGGCGGCAACCCGGATCGATGGTCGCAGGTGCGCGAAAGCCTGCCGCTCCTGGCGCAGGAGGGCTGGTACCTGCAGGCAAAGCGCGGCTATGCGCGCGGCTGGGAGCCGGTGCAGTTCGAACAGCGCGTGCGCCAGTACCTGAGCGTGCTCGAGTGGCAAACGCTGCCGTCGATCGAGACGGCGCTGCAGGCGGAGACGGAGTTGCTGCCGCCCACTGCGGCCGCGACCGAAGTCGCGGCGCAGTGAGGACAGCGGATCAGGCGGAAATCAGCCGCGGACGCGGCGGCGCATCGCCATGAAGGCGAGCGCGACGAGGCCGACGCCGAACAGCGCGAGCGTGCCCGGCTCGGGAACCCGCGCGGCGGCGGGACGGAAGTCCATCGTGCCGGTGTAACCGGTGAGGAAGCCCGAAGTATTGCCCGACACGAAGAGCGAATAGGCTCCGGCGGTCAGGCCCGTGAAGCTGAAATGCCCCGGCGAAAAGTCGAAGTTGATGTAGGTGTTCGACACGAGCGAGAGCAGCTGCACGTCCGTCTGGCCAAACCACCAGTTGCCCTCGAGGATCATCCCGTAGGCCGAAGCCGCGTTCGTCAGCGTGAACGCGAACTCATCGACGAAGTTCGTCGGTTCGGTGTAAATCCAGCTGTTGCCGAAATTCACGAGCTCCGGTGCGGTGATCGAACCGAGATCGATGTAGTCGGCATGGGCGGCGCCTGAAGCGGCGATGGCGAGCGCTGCAAGCGCGAGGCGGAACTTCTTGGTCATTTTCTGCGGGAACCTCCTGTGGACGGTCTTTGCAAAGCAACAACCGGGCCAGACGAGCATCCCGAAATAAAATCAATTAGTTAGAGTCTTGGCGACCGATCGGGATTATCCGGCTGTAAAGAAAACCGACGGCGAGGGCAGATCCGGGACGACCCGCAAGAGCTCGCGGGTTCCTGGCCGCAGGAAGCCGTCCCGCTCGGCACGACTGAGGAATGCCATGAGATCATCGTAATAACCCTCTGTATTAATGAGGGCACATGGCTTCGCGTGCAACCCGAGCTGCGCCCAGGTCCACATCTCAAACAACTCGTCGAGCGTGCCGATCCCGCCGGGCAAGGCTGCGAAGGCGTCCGACAACTCGGCCATCTTCGACTTGCGCTCCTGCATCGATTCAGTGACGACCAGTTCGGTAAGGCCCCGGTGCACCAGCTCCCGCCGCATCAGCAGCCGCGGAATCACGCCGATGACTTTGCCGCCCGCGGCAAGGGCCGCATCCGCGACCACGCCCATCAGGCCGACGCTCCCGCCGCCATAAACCAGGATGAGTCCCTCGCGCGCGATGGCCGCACCGAGCGCGGCGGCCGCCCGTGCGTACGCGGCCGGGCCGCCCGACTGCGCGCCGCAGTAGACACAGATACTGCGCACGCTCACGCCTCGCGCCTCGCCGCAAAGAACCGGCTCAGGCGCTCGCCACACTCCTGCGCGAGCACACCACCGAACACGTCGACCCGATGATTCATGGCGGGCAGGCGGAAGGCGTCGAGCGTGCTGCCGGCCGCGCCCGCCTTCGGGTCCCAGGCACCGAACACGACGCGCCGCACCCGCGCGTGCACGATTGCCGCTGCGCACATGAGGCAGGGTTCGAGCGTCACGTATAGCGTGGTGTCGGTCAGCCGATAGCCCACGGCCATGCGGCCCGCCGCGCGCAGCGCCTCGATCTCCGCATGCGCGGTCGGATCGTGCGCGCCGATCGGCTGGTTGAATCCTTCGCCGAGTATCGTGTCGTCCCGCACGAGCACGGCCCCGACCGGCACTTCGCCGCGCGCCTCGGCCTGCCCCGCCAGCTCGAGCGCACGCCGCATGAACTCGAGATCGCTGCGCGGGGCCATCAGCGGATGCCCTGCGCTTCGAACCAGGCCGCCAGCGGGGCAAGCTGGCGGGTGTAGTGCGCCGCGCGCCCGGACGATCGGCCGTGGATCGGCTGGCGCACCTGCCAGACGCTCGCGGTCTTGACGGCGCCTGCCGCAAGCTGCGGTTCTAGGCAGGCGTCGTCCCATTCGAGTCCGCAGAACGCGAGCAGGCGTTCGATCGCGGACTGCGGCTCGCGCACGACGTCGTCGTAGTCGAGATCGAGGATGTCCGCGCCGTGGCGCGCCTTCCAGTGCGCCATCAAGCGGCGGTACTGGGCGTAGTGGTGGCCGGTGTCCATCAGGTCGAGCGCGTAGCCCATGCGCTGGTCGAGGTGCAGACCATAGATAGAGAGGCAATTATCGAGCGCGGCGCGCGTCGTGTGGACGATGCGCGCCGCGGGGAACAGCGCCTTGATGAGCCCGATGTGCAGGAAATTGTCCGGGCGCTTGTCGGTCACGAGCGGCGCGCCGGGAAAGCGCTGCGCGAGCGCCTCGAGATAGCCGGACGCCAGCCGCGCAAGCGCCTGCGGAGTGGCCCGCGCCAGCGACTGCGGATAGGGCGCGAGTTCGCCGCGCACGAGGGCCGGCAGGAGGTCGAGCTCCCCTCCCGCCGTCACCAGGGGATGGCGTGCGAGCACGCGCTCGGCGAGCGTCGAACCGGAACGGAACATGCCACAGATGAAAATGGGGCGCGGCGCACCCGGCGGCAGCGCGACTGGCGGGGCGGCCATTGTCCCGCCGGGTGATCCGAACGCCGCGAGCAGCGCATCGACGCGGGCTTCTTCGCGCGCGCGGACATACAACGGTGCCTGCGTCGCGACGCTCGCGCGGCTGGCCCGATTGGCGGCCGCGAACGCCTCGAACGCCGCATCGTAGGCGCCGCAGGCGTCGAGCAGCTTGCCGAGCGCGAAGCCGATGCTCGCGGCATCTGCCGCGGGCAGGCCCGGCCGCGCGAGGGCGGCCTGCAGCCGTGCGATCAAGGGATCGCCTGCATGCGTCGCGCCCTTGAGCGAGGCATGGCGTGCGAGCGCCTCGCCGTGACCGGGATCGATGGCAAGCAGGCGCTCGTAGGTCGCCAGCGCCTCGTCGCGCCGGCCGAGGTCTTCGTGCAGGTTCGCCAGGTTGAGCAGTGCCGGTGCGTACCCCGGATTCAATGCGAGAGCCGCGGCAAGCTCCCGTTCGGCGGCCGTGTCCTGCCGCAGGTGATCGGCGTAGATGACACCCCGGTTGAGGTGCACCTCCTCAGGCATGGAAACGCCCTGCTCGAGGGCGTGGCGATAGGCCTCGAGCGCGGCCTCGAAGCGACCCGCCCTCCGCTGCAACACGGCGAGATTGAACCAGCTCTCAGGCAGCGCGGGCCATTGCGCGAGCAAGCGCTCATAGGCCGCGATGGCCTCGAGGACGCGACCGGAATTCTCGAGCTGCACGGCCTCGCGCAGCCGCGCGTCGAACGCTGGCGACATCCGCGGGATTGTAGCGGATGCGGCCTCCCCGGATTGCCCGCGCGATGCATCGCCGTCATCCTGCGCGCATGCCCCCAACCCGGATCGAACGCTGGCGCTCCCCGCTCGTGATGGTGACGCTGGCCGGCCTGCTGCTGGCCCTGCTCACGGGATCGGTGCTGCTGTTCTTCGCCATGCCGCGCGCGCGCCGCGAGTACTGGATCCTCGTCCACTGGCTTGGCGCGATGGTCGCGCTAGTGCCTTACGCGCTCTATCAACTGCGCCACTGGCTGCGGGTGCGCGAACATGCGCAGCGCACGCACTATCGCGTCGGCCTGCATGCCTTCTTCGTGATCTGCGGCGCCGTGGCCACGGGCCTGCCGCTCGTGACGCCGCTCGAGGACGGTACTCGGCTCTATGCGGCCCTCGACCTGGCGCACATCTTCTTCGGCTTCGTGTTCGTGCTGCTCGTCTCGGCGCACCTGACCCTGGTGGCGGTCTACACGGTCATGCAATCGGCGCCACAGGACGAAGTGCAGCGCGCGCGCGCGGCGGTGCGCTATCTCACGGTCGGCGCAAGCCTGATCGCGATCGCCGGCCTCGCCGCCGCGATCACAGGTAGTTGATCGCGTAGAGCGCCCAGCCCGAGCCAACGCTCAGGACCCAGAGTCCGAGGAAGGACCACGCAATGCCCGGATGGTCGTGGAAGAAATGCCGGCCGCGCCGGTCCGCCACGAACGCCAGGTACGAATAGACGACGAGCAGCAGGAACACGAGCAGCGACAGGATGCCGTGCGCCGCCATGAAGGGCGCGAGCGGATGGGGCGTGCTCGTCGCCTCGCCACCGGCCGACGCTTCGCGCATGCGGAAGATCATGTACATCATGTTGACCGAAAACTCGAAGACGACGAGCGCGGCGGCGAACAGCCACGCAAATCCCTTCTGGCGGTAGCTTCGCAGTACGATGTAGAAGACGCCGGCCGTGACGAAGAACTCGGCGATGGCGGAGAATGTGCTGAAGGCGGGTGCGTTCATGGGGGCCTCGGGTCCGGGCGCGCAGTTTACTACGGCAGGGGATCGACGCATGACCACGAACCGGCGGCAGTTCATAGCGGCAGGCAGCGCCACGATGCTGGCATCAGGGATTCCCGCAGTCGCGGCGGCGGGCGCACCCGCAGCCACGGCCGCCGATGCGGCGGCGGCGAGACTGCTTGCGCAGATGGGCGAGGACCTGCTCGCGGACTATCCGGAGAATGCGACCGGCCTCGGGGTTGACAAGGGCGCGCGCGCCGCGCTCAAGGCACGGCTCACCGATCGCACCCCGGAAGGACAGGCACGCATCGCGCAACGCGTGGCCGCGCGGCTCGCCGCGCTCGAAGCGCTCGACGTCGCGGCGCTCGGCGACAGGCTGCGCACCGATGCCGACGTGCTGCGCACCGCCTATGGCTTCGCCGCCGAGGGCTTCCGCTTTCCTTACGGCGATGTCGCGCTGCTGAACCTCAACTGGTCATGGCGCAACGCACCCTATGTGGTCGCGCAGAACACCGGCGCCTTCCTCGAGATCCCGAGCCTGCTCACGGAGCAGCACACGATCGGGACCCGCGAGGATGCCGACGCCTACCTGTCGCGGCTCGAGGCTTATGCCGGGCAGATCGAGGGGGAAACCGCGCGCCTCGCGCATGATGCGGCCCAGGGCGTCATCGCGCCCGCCTTCCTGCTCGACAAGACGATCGCCCAGATCACCCTCGCGCAGGCGGGCGAGGTCGCCGCCTGGCCGATCATCGCCTCGCTCGCCACGCGCGCGAAACACCTCGGCGGCGACTATGGCCGGCAGGCCGCAGCCATGGCGAAGGCGCGCATCGCACCCGCGCTCGCGGGCCAGCAACGCGAGCTCGAGGCGCAGCGGCGCAAGGCGAACAGCGACGCGGGCGTATGGAAGCTGCCCCGTGGCGAGGAGTACTACGCCTGGTGCCTGGTCGCCGGCACGACGACCCGCCTCACGCCGGAGGAAATCCACCAGCGCGGCCTGCAGGAACTGGGTGAGCTGCAGTCGCGCATGGATGCGATCCTTCGTAGCCGCGGCATGACGCAGGGCACGGTCGGCGAGCGCATGACCGCGCTCGGCGAGGACCCGCGCTACCAGTATGCAAACACCGACGCGGATCGCGCGCGCCTGATGCGGCTCCTCGAGGCGAGCGCGCAGCGGATACGGCCCGAACTGCCGCGCGCCTTCGCGACGCTCGTGCGCGGCAACCTCGAGATCAAGCGCATGGCGCCCGAGGTCGAGCCCGGCGCCCCGGGCGCGTACGGCGGCGCCGGCACCATCGACGGCAAGATCCCGGGCAAGTTCTGGATCAACATGCACGACATGGCCGTGTGGCGCAGCTACAGCATGCCCACGCTCGTCTACCACGAGTCGATCCCCGGCCATGTGTGGCAAGGCGAATACACCTTCGACCTGCCGCTCTATCGATCGTTGCTCGCCTTCAATGCGTATTCCGAGGGCTGGGCACTGTATGCCGAACAGCTCGCCGACGAACTCGGCATGTACGACGACGACCCGCTCGCGCGCCTCGGCTACCTGCAGTCGATTGCGTTCCGCGCGTGCCGCCTCGTGGTCGACACTGGCCTGCACGCGAAGCGCTGGTCGCGCGAGCAGGCGATCCGCTGGTTTGCGGAGACCAACGGCTCGAGCGTCGCGGAAGTCACTGGCGAGGTCGATCGCTATTGCGCCTGGCCCGGCCAGGCCTGCGGCTACAAGATCGGCCACAGCGAGATCAACCGGCTGCGCAACGAAACGCGGCAGTCGCTGGGTGCCCGTTACGACCTGCGGCGCTTCGACGACGTCGTCGTGAAAGCCGGCGGGGTGCCGATGCTCACGCTCGCGCGCATCGTGCAGTCGCAGCGTTGAGGGAACGCATGCAGGGCGGCATTCCGGCATGGGAACCCCTGTCGGCGGAAGTCCTCGCCGACCAGCGCGGCAGCCACGATCGCATGCGCGCGGCCTGCCCGGTCGCGCAATCGCCGCGGGGCGTCACGCTGTTCCGGCACGCCGACGTGCTCGCGGCGGCCAGCGACCCCGTGACCTTTTCATCGGCGGCCTCGACCTTCCGCCAGATCCCGAACAGCCTCGACGGGCCCGAGCATGCGGCGTACCGGGCACTCATCGACGGCTTCTTCACGCCCCAGCGCATGGGCGCGCTGGAGCCGCGCATCCGCGCGTGCGCACACGCGCTCATGGCAGCCTTGCCACGCGGGACCCTCATCGACGCGGTCACGGACATCGGCTATCCGTTTGCGATCCGCGCGCAGGCCGACTGGCTCGGCTGGCAGGGCGTCGAAGTCGAACTCCTCGCGTGGCTCGCCGACAGCCACGAAGCGACACGGTCGGCGGACCGCTCGCGCACCGATGCGGCGGCTGCCGCATTCGATGACATCGTGGCGGCGCAGATCCGGCGGCGACGCGCCCTCGGGGCCGCGGCGCCGCGTGATCCGACTGCCGAGCTGCTCGATGTGCGCATCTGCGGCCGCCCGCTCACCGACGCGGAAGTCGTTTCGATCCTGCGCAACTGGACGGCGGGCGACCTCGGTTCCATCGCGGCGTCGCTCGGCGTCGCAATCCACTTCCTCGCCGCCCACCCGGATATCCAGTCCGCCCTGCGTGCGGCGCCGGGAGAGCTCGCGCCCGCGATCGACGAAATGCTGCGCATCGACGATCCCTTCCTCGTCAACCGGCGCGTCGTGACCGCCACCACCCGGGTGGCCGGCTTCACGCTCGCCGCAGGCACCCGCGTCTACCTCAACTGGGCGTCCGCCAACCGCGACGAGCGAGTGTTCGGCGACCCGGACGCCTACCAGCCGCGCGAGCATGCGCGACACAACCTGGTTTACGGCGCCGGCGTCCACGTCTGCCCGGGCCGCCCCCTCGCAACGCTTGAGCTCGTCGTGGCGGTGGAGGCTCTGTTGCGAGGGACGTCCCGGATCGTGCTTGCGCCAGGCGAATCGCTCGAGCGCGAAACCTATCCTTCAGGCGGCTGGCGACGCGTCCCCATCCTGCTCTCCTGATCCACCATCGCGCCGGGCCAGGAGACCCCCGGCAGCGGTATCATTGGCGGTCCGGACCCTTGCAGGAGATCGCCGTGAAATCCCCGTTGTATCCCGCGCTGCTGTGCTGCGCCCTGTCGCTGCCCGCCCTCGCCGCACTCAAGAGCGGCGCCCTTGCCCCCGATTTCTCGGCCAAGGCGTCCCTCGCCGGACAGGAGTTCGATTTTTCGCTCGCGCAGGCCCTGAAGAAAGGCCCGGTGGTCGTGTATTTCTACCCCTCCGCCTATACGCAAGGCTGCAACATCGAGGCGCACGAGTTCTCGGTGAACGCGGAGAAATTCGCGGCCGCCGGTGCCACCATCATCGGTGTCTCGCACGACAGCATCGCGCGCCTGAATGAGTTCTCGAAGGACCCCGAGTACTGCGCCGGCAAGTTCGCGGTGGCTTCGGACCCCGACGGCAAGGTCGCGAAGTCCTACGACTTGAAGGTTTTCGAAGGCAAGCCCGGCATGAAGGACACGCGGGGCATCGACATCGACCATGCCTTCACGGAGCGCACCACGTTCGTCATTGCGCCCGGCGGCAAGATCCTGGCGACGTTGTCCTCGGCCGACGACAAGATCTCCCCTCGCGACCACGTCACGAAGTCGCTCGAGGTGCTGGCCGCGCTGAAGGACGGCGAGTGACGCGAGGGGGCCGGCGGCGGCTGAATACCCTGCATGCCCCATGCTGAGCTCGCTCACGACGCGCCGGGCCGCACAGGCCCTTTTGCTGCTGGGGCTCCTCGCTTGCGCTGCCTGCCACACGACGGGCGTAGCCGTCGGGGAAGCCGAGCCGACGGTCGTTCCCGACGGGCCTGCGCGCGACGACGAACCGGCTGACGTCGCGCCGGCAGACGCCTCGCTGGAGGAAGCGGAGGTGCCGCTGGCCGTCGCCGAATCGGAGCAGCCCGAAGCGCCCGCGACGCCATCCGGGCTCACCGAGGTCCTCGTCGAGGGCCGTCGCCAACGGCAGGACGAAATCCGCGACCTCGTGACGGAAGCCCAGGCGCTGCTGCGCGACGCCAGGCTCGACTATGTGTTCACCGGCAAGGGCCGCAGGGAAGTGCTGCGCGGGCGCCCGGTGGCTTTTGCGCTGTGGAGCGAAGTGCGCAAGGACTGGACCATCGCGCACATCGAGATTCCCCGGCCTCCTGTCAGGTGGCGACCGGGCGGCAGGCCGATGCGATTCATCGTGCGCACGCCCGGCGTGCAGGCTCGCCACGTCAAGGGCACGGGTGCCGAGCGGCTGATGTTCGCCTTCTCCCGCAACGGCGAGCCTCTCAAGGTGTACGGCCGGAAGTTCCCGGTATTCGACAACGCGCTGCTCAGGAAGAAGCGCTGGCGGGCGGTGGCGGCGACCGCCAAGCCCATCGTCTACCTGCCGTTCACCGACGACACCCTCGACCCGGGCTTCGTCGACGGCGGGCGCGAGTACCTCAGTGCGACGGCGCGCAAGGCGAGCGATGAGTTGCGCAAGGCGGGGGTGCCGAGCAGCGCGTTCCCGGGCGAGCTGCTCGCCGATGTGATCCCGATCGAAGTCGTCACGACCCTCGCGGTCATCGAGCAGACGGACGATGCCGATTTCAGGGAGAAGGGCAATGGCGCGCTGGACGAGGTCCTGAGCCAGTACGGGCTCAAGCGCCAGGAGGCCTACCGCTACAGCGTCTCGAGCGCTGCGGCGCTCGGCCCCATGCAATTCACGAACCGGCGCGGCAATGGCACCTACGCGCTGGTCGTCCGCCGCTGCGCGCGGGCCGGCATCGATCCGGATTTCGAGCGCGGCGCCACGAACCTGCTGAATGCGATGAAGGCGGCCATTTGCCTGCTGGACATCGAATTGTCCCAGATGCAGGCCGACATCCGCCTCGCCTACAGGGAAAACCCCGCGGTGCTCGGCATCTTTCCGGTCGCCGCCTACAACGGGGGCCCGCGGAATGTGGCGAAGTTGTACCGCGCCCTGCGCTCGATGCGGGTGCAGCCCGGGGAACTGCGCCGGGCGGGCGAACAAGCCCCGGGAAAGGCCGTGCCCTGCCCTTGCGTCTGGAAGGAAGATGCCGCCGGCATTCGCCCCGTCACGATACCGCGCTACAACAACGAGAATCGCTGGTACGTGGAAAAATACCAGAGCACGCTCGGCGTGTTCGAGCCCGCGGAGTCGCCGGAATCCTGACCGGTCACTTGACCAGGACCACCGGCAAGGGCGCGAGTTGCACGACCCGCTGCGCGACCGACCCCAGCACCACCCCGCCGAGGAAGCCGCGCCCGTGCGTGCCCATCACGATCTCGTCGCAGCGCTTGCTGCCCGCATACTCGACGATCACCTGGCTGGGATCGCCAACGCCGATATGGTGATCGAAGGGCAGCCCGCTCCCTGACAGGCGCTTGCGCGGGCCTGCGAGCACGGCCGTGCCCTGCTCGCGGTAGTGGGCCTGCAGGCTGTCCTGGCTGATGAAGAGCTTCACGTTCACGCCGGCGAGCGGCGCCTGCACGTTGAGCAGGTGCACCTCGGCGCCATCGCGGGTGGCCGCGGCGCGGGCCAGCGCATAGTCGATCGCGCGATCGGAATACGTCGAACCGTCAACGGCAATCAGCAGGTTCAGCATGGACACTCCTTCATGAGCCGTCGCGGCGCGCAAGATCCACCGGCCCCGCCGCCGCGGGCGTTTCCGGCAGGCGCGCCGCCAGAAGCTTGCCGATCGCCACCACCAGCACCGCGCCCGCGACGGGCGCGGCATACAGCCACTTGCCGGGCAGCAAGGCCGCGGCGTGCGCATGGAGCGCAACATCGTGGGCGATCATGTCGCCCGCGATCCAGCCGAGCAACGCCGCACCACCGACGATGACGATGGGAAAGCGGTCCATCAGCTTCAGGACGAAGCGGCTTCCCCAGACGATGATCGGCACGCTCACGATCAGGCCGAACACCACCAGCCCGACATGGTCCTTGGCCGCGGCGGCGATGGCGATGACGTTGTCGAGGCTCATGACCGCGTCGGCCACCACGATCGTGCGGATCGCGCCGAGCAGGTGCGTGCTCGCGTCGATGTCGTGGCCCTCGCCCTCCTTCTGCGGCAGCAGCAGCTTGACGCCGATCCACAGCAGCAGGAGGCCGCCGCCGAGCTTGAGGAAGGGAACGCGCAGCAGTTGCAGCGCGAAATAGATCAGCACCACGCGCAGCGCCACCGCACCGAACACACCCCAGAAGATCGCCTGCTTGCGCCGATCATGCGGAAGGCGGCGCGAGGCGAGCGCAATGACGACCGCGTTGTCACCGCCGAGCAGGATGTCGATGAGGATGATCTGGCCGACTGCGATCCAGAACTCGGGCGAGGTGAATTCCATTGCTGACCTATGGCTTGCCGGAGCGCAAGTGTAGGGCAATGGCGGCCGGCCGGCGACGCCGCCGTCAGTCCAGCCGCTTCCTGAATCGCCGGATCGCCACCGCCATCATCACGAACGTGAAGCCCGCGAGCGCCGCCACTTCGGTCCATTGCTGCGCGAGCCCGGCGCCCCGCAGCATCACGCCACGGATCAGCCGGATGAAATGCGTCAACGGCAAGACCTCGGCCAGCCACTGCGCAACCTTCGGCATGCCGGCGAATGGAAACAGGAAGCCGGACAGGAGGATCGACGGCAGGAACACGAACATCGTCATCTGCATCGCCTGGAACTGGGAACGGGCGCGGGTCGAGATCAGGAGCCCGAGCGCGAGATTCGCGACGATCAGCAGGCCCGCGGCCACATAGACATCGAGCAGGCCGCCGCGCACCGGCACCGCGAACAGCCATCGCCCGAGCGCGAGGATCACGCTCACCTGCAGCAGGCCGATGCCGATGTACGGCAGCACCTTGCCGATCATCAGCTCCGCACTGGTGAGGGGCGTCGCGATCAGCATCTCCATGTTGCCGCGCTCGTGCTCGCGCACGATTGCGATGCCGGTGAACATGACCATCGTCATGGTCAGGATCACGCCGATCAGGCCCGGCACGACGTTGACCGCCGAGCGACGCTCGGGGTTGTAGAAGCTCACCACGCTGATCGCGCCTTCCGGCGGCGTACTGCGCGCGGGCGCACGCGGGTCCGGGGCTGCGCCATCGACCGGCACCTGGGCCAGCTGCGCGGCCACTGCCTGCACGGCGGTGTCGCTGCCATCCACTAGCACCTGCGCGACCGGCCGGCCGTCGTGGCGGCGCTGTTCGAAGTCCGGCGGGATGACGATGCCGACACCGATCTGCCCGCGCTGGATCATTTCCATCAACTGTTGCGGCGTGTTGGCGCTCGCAGCCGGCGCCACTACGTCCGTGGCGAGCATGTCCATCACGAGTGCCCGCGACGCCGAGGTATTCGCCTGGTCGGCGATGCCGGCCGCGATGTCGCGCACGTTGGTGTTGATGGCATAACCGAACAGCACCAGCTGGATCACCGGGATGCCGACGATCATGCCGAGGCTCACGCGGTCCCGCCGCAGCTGGCGCAGCTCCTTCGTGGTGATCGCCCACAGGCGGCGCCATTTCATGGCGCGCGTTCCGGGGGCCGGGACCCGTTGCGGGTCGCCGCGACGAATACGTCCTCGAGGTTCGATGCGACTTCGGTGACGTCGGCGGCGAGCCCGGTCTCGCCGAGCGCGGCTTCGATGTCACGCAACGCCCGCCTCGGGTCGGCGCCATCCCCGGTCAGGACGCGCAGGTTGCTGCCGATCTGCACCACGCTCAGGAGGCCCGCGACGCCGACCAACGCCTCGAGCACGCGACGCGGGGTCGCCGTCTCGACCAGCAGGGTGCGCCCGGCGAGCGCACCCGCGAGCTGCGCCGGCGTGCCATCCGCGACCAGCCGGCCGCGATCGAGGATGGCGAGCCGGTGGCAACGCTCGGCCTCGTCCATCAAGTGGGTTGACACCATGATCGTGGTGCCGGCATCGGCGAGCTCGAACAGCTTCTCCCAGAAGTCGCGGCGCGACTCGGGGTCGACCGCGCTGGTCGGTTCATCGAGGAACAGGAGCTCCGGCCGGTGGATTACGGCACACGCGAGCCCAAGACGCTGCTTCCACCCGCCACTCAAGGTGCCTGCCAGCTGCCGCTCGCGATCCTCGAAGCGATAGCGGGCCAGCAGCTCATCGACACGGGCCGCGGTTTCGGCCTGCGCGACACCCTGGATTGCAGCCACGAACTCGAGGTTCTCGCGCACGGAAAGGTCGTCGAACAGCGAGAATTTCTGGGTCATGTAGCCGACCCGGCTGCGCAGCGCCTCGGCCTGCCTCGGCACTTCGAGGCCGAGCACCTCGATCTCACCGGCGCTGGGCAACAAGAGGCCGCAGAGCATCCGGATGGTGGTGGACTTGCCGGAGCCATTGGGGCCGAGGAAACCGTACACCTGCCCGGCGGGCACCGTGAGATCGACCCTGTCGACAGCGACGAGCCCGCCGAAGTGCTTGCCAAGGCCCCGTGCCCGGATGGCGGTGTCGACGCCGGACGGTGGCCGCGCACTCAAGGCATCGCACCCGGCAGTTCGGCGCGCAGCGGCAGCCCCGCCGGCAGCTCGGCCGCAGCGCCGCCGAGGGACACTTCCGCAATGAAACTGAGCCGCGCCGCATCGTCGCCGATCAGCGCGTAGTACGGCGTGAACACCGGCTCGTTGCGGATCATGCGCACTTGGCCCTCGAATGACTGCTCGCGCCCATCGACGAACACGCGCACCCGATCGCCGACCCGCAGGCCCGCGCGCAGCGGCTCCGGCACATAGATGCGCGCGTACGGCGCCTCACCGGCCAGCAGGATCGCCAGCGGCGCACCGACCGGCGCCTGATCGCCGAGCTTGTACGGGATGCTGTCGACGATGCCGTCGCGCGGCGCAACCACGTCCAACTTGCCGAGCAGCACTCGCTGCGCCGCGGCCTGCGCCTCTGCCGATGCCACTGCCGCCCTGGCCTGCGCAATCTGTTCCGGCCGGCTGCCATGCAGCAGCACGTCGAGCGCCGCACGAGCGGCGCCCACCGCGCCATCCGCCGACCCGGCGGCGGCACGCGCCCGGTCGAGGTCGGCGGCGGATACGTAGTCCTCGCCCGCAAGCGGCTGCAGGCGCTCGTAGTTCGCGCGCGCCTGCCGGGCGGTCGCCACCGCGGCGGCGAGGTCGGCGCGCGCACGCGCAATGTCTTCCTTGCGCGGCCCCACCTGCGCCTCGCGCAACAGTTCGCGCTGCTGCTGCGCCTGCGCCTCCGCCGCGGCGAGTTCCGCGCGGGTGTGCGACGCATCGAGCTGCAGAAGCAGCTGCCCCACCCTTACGCGCTCGCCCTCGCGCACGCCGACCTCGACGATGCGTTCCGCGACCGGTGATGGCAGCGAGATGCGGTCGAACTCGAGCGTACCGAGCGCCTGCGGCGGCGCCTTGGCACACGCACCCAGCAACGCCGCGATCGCCAGCAGCAACCCGAAACCAGCAGCGCGGTGGTGGCGATGAATCATCCGGTTGTCCCTCCCCTGCGCCCGGCGTCCCGTCGGCCCGCACCCATGCCATGGTCGAGCAGCGCCAGCGTGTGCCTGCGCAACACGTCGGCACCGATATCGTCCGCGGTGAACAACTGACGCCAGATCGGCGCCCCTGCAGCGGGAAACAATGTCAGGCCGACAAGGGACACCACCATGAGGCGCGGGTCGAGGTCCGGGTGCATGCGGCCCTCGGCCTGTGCCGTCGCGAAGCCCCGTGCAAGCCTCTGCGGCAGCTTCGGGATGAGGCCCTTGAACAGCGCATCACGCAACGCGCCGCCCTCGCACAGCACCTCGCGGATCCACAAGGGCGGCAGCCACGGGTGCCTCTCGACCATGTCGCCCACGCCTTCCACGAAGGCGCGGACCAGCCCCGCTGCGTCCGGCGCGGCGGCCTCGATCCCGGCCCGCAGAGGCTCGATCGCCGGCAGCAGGCGCTCCTGGACCACCGCCAGCGTCATCTGCCGCTTGTCGCCGAAGTAGTAATGCAGCATGGCCGGGGTCACGCCCGCCTCTTCCGCGATCGCGCGCAACGACGCGCCCTGGATGCCGACCCGGATGAATTGCGCGATCGCCGCGTCGACCAGCCGGGCGCGCACGCCGGGATCCTGGCCGCGCGGCCGGCCGACCGTGCGGCCGGCCCGCGGCGCCCGTCTTCGGCGTGCGGCTGTCATGCCCACTAAATTAATTCAACATTTAATTAATAGCAAGCCCGGGCTGGCCGGCCGCCTCGCCGCCGCTCAGATGACGCGCGGCTCGGGTTCCAGGTCGACACCGAAGCGCTCGCGCACCGTGTCGCGCACGCGCTGGGCGAGCGCCCAGAGTTGCGCGCCGCTCGCACGGCCGTGATTGACAAGCACCAGCGCGTGGCGTGCGGAAATGCCGGCATCGCCCTCGCGCAGGCCCTTGAGGCCCGCGCGTTCGATCAGCCATGCGGCGGACAGCTTCGTCCTGCCCTCGCCTGCCGGCCAGGCCGGCAGGCCGGCGTGTTCGCGGCGCAATGCCAGCGCGAGCGCATCTCCCACCACCGGGTTCTTGAAGAAGCTGCCTGCATTGCCGACCTGCGCCGGATCGGGCAGCTTGCGCCGGCGCAGGCGCGCGATCGCCCCGGCGAGCGTGGCGGGCGTCGGATCCACGACACCCATCGCCGCGAGCTCATCACGCACGCCGGCGTAGTCGAGCCGCAGTGCAGGGCGGCGGGTCAGCGCAAAGGTGACGGCGGTGACGACATAGCGGTCGCCGGCGCGCTTGAAGTGCGAATCGCGATAGGAGAATCCGCACTGGGCATTGTCGAGGCGCACCATTGCGATCGCCTCGCGGTCCCACGCATCGACCGCTGCGATGAACTCGCGTACTTCGGTGCCGTAGGCGCCGATGTTCTGGATCGGCGCCGCGCCGACCGCGCCCGGGATGAGCACCAGGTTCTCCAGGCCGCCGAAGCCCTGGGCCAACGACCAGTAGACGAAATCGTTCCAGTGTTCGCCGGCCTGCACGCGGATGCGCGCGGTCGCGCCGTCGTCGTCGAGCACCTCGATGCCGCGCGCGGCGATCGTCAGCACGACTCCCGGCCAGTCGCGCGTCAGCAGCACGTTGCTGCCTTCGCCGAGCACGAGCAAGGGCTCGCCGCGCAGCCGCACGGAACCGGACAGCTCCGCGAGCGCCGCAGGCTCGCGCACCTCGATGAGCAGGCCGGCGCGAGCCTGCACGCCGAAGGTATTGCGCTCGCGCAGCGAGGCGTTCTCGAGAACCGAATAGCCTTCGTTGCCTGCGGGCGCGCCCATCGCCCCGCAGGATACCTTACGGGGACGGACTCCCGGGGCGGTCACGCCACTTGCGCGAGGCAGCCTTCTGCACGTCGCAGGAATTGCAGGGACGCGGCTCGTGCCCCGCCGCTGGCAGGACGGGCAGCCCTGCCAGCGTGGGGATGGCGAGCAAGGACCACGCGAAGTGGCCCCGCCTGTCCGCTACTTCTTCGGTGCCTTGATGCCCGGCACGCCCTTGAAGTTGGCCGGACCAAGGTTCAGCGAAGACACGTCCATGACGTGCGTGTAGAGGTTCGACATGAATCCGCCGCCGGTGCTGCGCGCGAACAGCATCTTCTTGCCGTCCGGCGAGAGCGACGGGAATCCGTCGAAGCCGGGGCTGTAGGTGAGGCGCTTCGGCTCGCCGCCCGCGAGGTCACCCAGGAAGATTTCCCAGTTGTTGCCCTCGACGATGCGCAC
This sequence comes from Pseudomonadota bacterium, assembly GCA_963204835.1. Lineage (GTDB taxonomy): Bacteria > Pseudomonadota > Gammaproteobacteria > Steroidobacterales > Steroidobacteraceae > CADEFQ01. The sequence goes on along the minus strand of CAUJHJ010000065.1, from coordinate 420 downwards.
GAACACGTAGTGCCGGCCATCCGGGGCCGGATAGGGCGCCCAGTTCATGTCGTGGTCGAATGTGCGCACGGTGTGTTGCTTGCCGTCGTGCCGGATCGTGAAGACGGTCATCGGCGTCGGCTTCACCTTGCCGTACTCGCTGCGCTTCCAGGCGCGATAGAGGATCGTCTTGTTGTCGGGCAGGTAGAAAGGCGCGCCTTCCTGCCAGTCGTCCGTGAAGGTGATCTGCTGCTCGCCGGTGCCGTCGGGGCGCATGCGCCAGAGGTCCATCTTGCCGTCGATCTGGCGGCCGAAGACGATCCACTTGCCGTCGGGCGAGACGGATACTTCCGCTTCATACCACTTGTTGTTCGTCAGGCGCTTGACGTTCTTGCCGTCGAGGTCGGAGGTGTAGAGCTCGGCGCCCTGCGGGTAGTCGTT
>CAUJHJ010000064.1 GCA_963204835.1 Pseudomonadota bacterium | reverse complement strand
CGGTTGGGCTGCGAGTCCCCACCGAGGACCTCGTAGCCGGCACGCACGCCATAGCGGCCGAGAGTCGCACCCCCTTCGACCAGGACGTAGTCGGCGCGGTAGGAGTTCGGGTTGTCGGCGTAGTCGCGCTGGCTCGCGTAGGAGACCGTCCAGTTGAGGGCGGCAGTACCCGAGAGCTTGTGGGCACCGGACCAGTGCAGGCCGACCGTGCTGCTCGACAGGGCCGGCGCATTCTCGAGATCGAGCAGGTACGCAAAGCCTGCAAGTGCGCCGTACGGCCCGAGATCCGCCTTGCCGTTCAGGAGCTGCACCGCGCCATGGAAGTTGGCGGCTTGCGCGCCCTCCTCCGGCCCCGTGATGCGGTTGACGTTGCCGATGAACGAATACTGCAGCTGGACTTTCGACAACAGCTTGCCCTTCAGAGTCACGGCATCGAATGTTTGCTCGTTCTGGCGCCAGCCCACGTTGCCGACGAAGCGCTGGTTGTCGAGCGTGATCCGCTGGCGCCCGAGCAGGCCGGTGAAGCTCCCGGCCTTGTACTGCAGGTACGCCTGGTTCACTTCCGTGAACTCGGGATCGGCGATCACCGGGCGGCTCACCGCACCGTTCACGGTGCTGTTGTAGGCATCTTCGTCGCCGATCACCGTGACATTGTCGGCCTCGAAGAAGGCGCTGAAGCCGCGCAGCTCACCCGTCTGGTAGTTCAACCGGCTGCGCAATGTCGACGCGGTGGCGTCGCTGCCGAAGGGCTCCTGGTCCACCGATTCGAGCCGGTAGCGAAACTCGAGGTGCGCCTTTCCGGAAACGAGGGCCGTGTGCAGGTCGGTAGCCGGGCCGGGAGCGGGCTCGGCGGCAGCGCCCGTGTTTGCGGCAAGGGCCATGGCGAGTGTCAGCGGAAGGATCGGCGCAATCCTGATGTGCAACATGATGTCTCCCGGACGCGGGACATGCCCTGCGCACGCCCCGGGTGCGCAGGCAATGTGCGCCGCCTGCGGCCCGGATGCCTTGACGCAGGGCAAGCCGCCCACCCGTACTAATACGGACCCGGCCCCTTGCGCGCTGCCTACCAGCGGGCTATATACTGAACTCAATGGTTCAGTATATGAACGCCCGGCTCGACGCCACTTTTTCCGCCCTCGCGGACACCACGCGGCGCGGCATCCTGGAGCAGCTCGGGCATGGCAGTGCGTCCGTCACGGACCTCGCCGCGAAGTTCCGCATGACCCTCACGGGCATTAAGAAGCACGTTGTCGTCCTCGAGCAGGCCGGGCTCGTCACCACCGAAAAGGTCGGGCGCGTGCGCACCTGCAGCCTCGGCCTGCGGCGGCTCGAGGAGGAGGCGGGATGGATCGAACGGTATCGCCAGCTGTGGGAAGCGCGCTTCGACGCGCTGGACAAGCTGGTCGAGGAACTGAAATGCAGGGAGAAGGCCGATGGACGGAAGAAGAGGACCTGAGCCCGCCCGCGCGAAGGACGGCGCCACGGTGGAACGGAAATCCGATCGCGAACTCGTCATCACGCGGTCCTTCGATGCCCCGGCGCACCTTGTGTACAAGGCGTGGACCACGCCCGACCTGTTCAGGCGATGGTGGGCGCCGAAGTCGGCCGGCGTGCCGCTGTTCTCCTGCGACATGGATGTCCGCGCAGGTGGCGGCTACCGCGTCGCGTTCGGCCACGATGCGGCGAGCGCCCATGCGTTCTTCGGCAAGTACATCGACGTGATTCCGAACGTGCGCCTCGCCTGGACCAACGAGGAAGGCGAGAACGGCGCGGGCATGGAAGGCGGGATGCCCGAGCAGTTCGCGCAACTGGACGGGCTGCTCGTCACGCTGCAAGCGTCTGCATGAACGGTCCACGCCCGATTGCCAGCGGCGCAGCTGCACTGCGACCTGGATCCGCCGCTGGCTGCCCTCTCAAGGGAACACGTGGAGTGGCTGTCATGCGGCAAGTCAGGATGCTGCATCAGAGCCGAACCGCCCCAGTCCCACCTCCACCAATGTGCCTCCGCGGCGCAGCAGCCACAGTGCCTCGAGACCCAGGCGACGCGCCATGTCCTGCCCCTCGTCCGGCCCGGCGACCAGCAGCGCGGTGGCCCAGGCATCGGCATCCATGCAGGTGCGCGCCAGCACGGTGACCGAAGCGACGTCGTTGCGCACGGGCGCTGCCCGGCGGCCGTCCATCGTATGGGCCACGCGCACGCCGCCTATCTCCACATAGCGGCGGTAATCGCCCGAGGTGGCCACGGCCAGGTCCTGCAGTTCGATCACGCCATGTACCGCACGGCGCCCGGCCTCGGGGCTCTCGAGTGCCACAGCCCACGGCTGCCCATCCTCTTGGCCGCCCAGGGAACGCAGTTCGCCGTCAAGCGCTGCCAGCGCGTGGCGGATGCCATGGTGCTGCAAGACTTCCACCATGCAGTCCACGGCGTAGCCCTTGGCAATTCCGCAAAGATCGACCTGCACGCGTGCGCGCTTGCGCACCCTGCCAGCACCCACTTCCAGCTCGAGGCTCTGGTGCGCCGGGCAGTCGGCCGCCTCGCCCGCTGCGCGAATCGCCTGCGCGTCGGGCTCATCGCGTATCGCACCAAAGCCCCAGGCATCGACCAGCGCGCCAACCGCAGGGTCGAAAGCACCCGCACTCAGGCGGCTGACCTCGAGCGCGCGGGCAAGCACCTCAATTATCTCTGCGGGTAGCTCCACCCAGCTGTCCACCGGCGCGCGGTGCAGGCGCAAGAGATCGCTGGCGGGCTTCCAGGGGGACATCTGCGCATCGATCCGCTCCACGGTCGCCTGCAACGTCGTGTGCAACAGTTTCGCGTCCGTATCCGGCGCGCCGTCGCATTGGACGGACCAGCGTGTGCCCATGGTCGGGCCGTTCAGTCTCAGGCGCATGCCACTCCGAGGTCAGAAGAGATCTTCGGCATAGCGCCCCTTCGCCTTCAGCTGCTGCACGCTCAGCCGCAACGTCCCGAGAATTCCATCCAGCGTCTGGGCGACATCCCGGCCCATCGGGCGGCTGCCGCACACCCGCACAATGGCGCCCCGCCGCAACAGGTCGCGCAGGCGTGATGCGTCACGGCGCAGGGCATCCTGCACGTAGCCGCCGCCCGCGATGCGCGAGAACTCGGTTTGCAGGCTGGCGAGGCGCTGCTCGCGGAGCCAGCCCCGGATCTCGGGCTCGAAGTAGAAATCGTGCGCGGGGTCGCGCCCTCCGTAATAGAGATGCATGGGCGTGCGCCTGTCGTTGCGCCGGATGAAGCCCGCCAGCGGGGCCACGCCCGTGCCCGCGCCGATGAGCACCACGGGCTGCCGCCGGCCTTGCAACGCAAATCCGGGATTGCGCCGGATGAAGGCCTGGACGGCGTCCCCCGGCTTCAGGCCGTGGAGGTGGGTGGAACACAGGCCATCCGGAAACAGTCGCACGCAGATCTCCAGGAATCCGTCCTCGGAGCCTGAAGCCAGCGAGTAGTAGCGCGGCACACCGACGCCCGGCGGGACGATGCCGACCAGGTCGCCTGCTGCAAAGTGCGCAAGGCCGCGCCCGCGCAGACGATCCCTCCAGCCGCGACGTGGCCACTGGAAGCGCAGGATGGCCGTAGGCTGGTCTGTCCGGCCGGGGTAATCCTGTCGCGATACCAGCGTGAGCGTCGTGCTCGGCGGTACGCGAGGTGCGTGGTTCAGCGCCAGCGGCTCGCCAAGCGCAAGCGCGAGGGCTTCGCCCCAGGCCGCGAACTGTTGACTTGACTGCTGGTGAATACATTCGAGTGGCAGCAGTGCTCGCCAGCCTCGTGCGCGGAAGGACTGATCCAGTGCCTTGGCAAAGGCGCAAAAGGCCGGGAACTGCCGGTCGCCGAAGCCAAGCACCGCCACGGGCGCGGTTCCGACGGGAAGGCGCCCAATGCGCTCGAGGGCCTGTCGGGCATGGGTTGGGGCCTGTCCCTCTCCATAGGTGGCGGCCAGCACGAACACGTACCGCGTTGACGGAGTCGTCTGGAACTTCTCGAGGCCACTCGTGTGCACGCGATGGCCGCACCGAACCAGCGCGTCGTGCAGCGCCTGGGCAAAACCCCAGGTGCTGCCATCTTCGCTGGCGACGAACACGAGTGCGTCGGCCTGCGCCGGGGGACTGTTGCCCGTGATGCGAACCGCCTGGCGACGCGCCCGCCACCAGACGAACAGGCCCGACCACCACAGCAGCACGATGGAAGCCCCCGCGAGCCCGAGCAACACCGCCCATGGCCAGGCGCTTTCACCCGTATGCAGCACCACGGCCCAGTCGTACACGCGCTGGGCGGCAGTGGAATCCTGCCAGGCCAGGGCCTGGCCGCTGTACCGGTCGATCCAGCCCTGGCCCTGCCGTGTGGTCACTTTCCATGCATCTTCTGGATCGGTGGCGCTTGGGAAGTTCAGCTTGCGCAAATCCCGCGCACCGAGGCTTTGCAGCATCGGCACCTGCGCGGCGGGCAGCCCACCCTGGTTGCCGATCGTGGAGACGACATCCGGCTCGGGACCGGCGTCGAGATCCAGCAACCCGAGCGTCGTCGAACTCATGTACAGCGCCGTGATCGAAGTCAGGCACAACACGACGAGCACGATCCTTCCCACGAGGACATGCAGGCGCTGCGCCAACGATCCGCGCACCGGGCCTGCCAGGTGGCGCCATCCGCCCATGCGCCGCAGCAGCAACACGAGGCCCGAGCACGAGATCAGCGCCATGGCCAACGCCAAGGCCGCCGCACCCCAGCGGCCGGCATCGCCGAGCAGCAGCGAGCGGTGCAGGTTCTTCACCCAGCGCGGCAGCTCAGAAGGGCGATAGCCCGGAAGAGCCCGACCGTCGGCGGGATCAACATAGGATGCCAGCGCCTGCTCGCCATCGAAGCCATAGGCGACGTACGCTCCCGAGGGCAGGCGGCGAATCTCCTCCACGCCCGGCATGGCGCGTTGCACGCGTTCGGCCAGCGCCGCCACCGACAAGCCAGCGGGAACAGGGCTCGCGTGCCGCGCCTGCAGCACCGGATCGGCGGCCAGGAAGGCACCGGTCACGCCCAGCACCAGTGCCAGGCAACCGGCCACCAGGCCCAACCAGCGATGGACGGCTTTCCAGCCCATGTGCGCTGCCTATTTCAGCTGGTAGGTCAGCGACTGGACATACTGCTTGCCGGTCTGGGACTTGCCGACACTCTGCGACGTCAGGGGCATGCGAACGTCCGAAGGGCTGTCGCGCATGTCTTCCGCGGCGGCGTCGATGCGGATTTCGTAGCCCGCGTCGATCAGTGCATCGGCGAGATCTGCCGTTACCTTGAACGTGCGCCCCGCGCCCACGCTGGCACCCGTCACGCCGGCGAGGCGCCTGGCATCGCTGCCTGACAGGCGATTCCAGTCGGTGAGGTGCTTGTAGTACTTGGCCTTGCCGCCCGCCACCCACAGCGTCCGCACGTACGCGCCCTTGGAATCGGTCAGGTACACGGCGAGGTAGGCGCCGTCGCCGCCGTAGTTCTTGAGCTGTGTCGTCAAGGTGAGCTGCCGGCCCTGCGCGAGTGCGGGCAAGGCCAGCGTGCATGCGGCAGCCACAGTGGAAGCGATGAGGGGCCTGGACACGTGTTTCGACATGAGTCTTCTTCCGTCGTACTAGTTGGATGGGCTGCGCGGCGGGGCCGGCGAGGCCTGCTCGCGCTCCCGGCCGTGCTGATGATCCTTGTACTTGATCTTCACGACCTTCAGGGTTTGCGGGTCCACCTTGGCTTTGAAGGCTCGGCCCCGGGAGTCCTTGCCGTGGATTTCATAACAGCCGTCGTCGATCTTGAGACGCTGCACTTCCCAGCCCTGGGCGGCAGCCATCTGGTGTACCGCTTCACGCGATTGCCACTGCTGCACCGGTACCTCGCAGTCGTCGGAGCCCAAGGCGGGCCACGCGGCCAGGTTCAGGGACAGCGCCAGCGCCGGCAACCCGCGGCGCAGGAATGGAAAGCGATTCATGTTGATGCTCCTTCGGGAGTGCACAACCTGCCGTCTTGCGAGCGCATTCGCGCCAAGCCAAATAGAACCGACCTGGACGAAATCTAGGGGCTGCGCTCCCCAATGCAAGTGCGAACGCGCAAAAGATCCCGGCCGAAAGGCGCAAGCGAGCCTGGCGCACCAGCTGAATCGCACTCGTTCTCAGTTGCGATTCATCCCTGCATCGCAAGACCCGGCACCCGGGCGCACTTCTGCGCCAGCCATATCACAAACAATACAACAGGCGCTGCCATCACTCGGGCGGCGCCAGCCTTGACCGCCTTGAATTAGAATGTCGGCGAAGCACTGAACATGAGCGGCCCACCCCACAACATCGTCCAGTTGCGCAAGGTTCGCCAGCGGCGGGCCGAGGGCAAGACCTTGTGCAGCTCCGGCTTTCACAAATGGCAGCCGCTCAGCGATGCGAGGTTCGACGTGAAGCAGGGCAAGCTGGTGACGCCCGAGCGTTGCGCCCGCTGCGGGGAAGAGCGAGTGAAACTGACCTGAGCTCAGTCCGGCTTGCTGGCCTCGGAAGGCTCGCCCTTCACGGCGCGCACGAATTCCTTCCCACCTTCCTTGACCGCCTTGGCGCCGTCCCGCGCCGCATGGCCGACCGCCTTGCCGACCTTCTTGGCTTCCTGCCCGACCTTGCGCGTCGCGCTCCCGACCTCGTGGCCGACCGTCTTGGCGTTGCTCTCGAGCCTGGAGGGCGGCTCATCGCCGGCGAGGCTCGCGCTCGTAGCAAGGCCCGCCACGGCCATCAGCGCGATCGTCAACAAGGGTTTGCGCACAGCGGCTTCTCCGGAACGGCCTAACCCGCTGTATACGCGAAGAATTATCTGGTGGAAAGGGAGGGACTCGAACCCTCGACCCCGGCATTATGAGTGCCGTGCTCTAACCGGCTGAGCTACCTTTCCACAGCGGGCCGGCGATTGTCCGGACCGACCGCCGGGGAGTCAAGATGCTGGATAGATTGATAGTTTTGGACCCGGGCAGCGCCCTGACGCTGCAGGGGCAGATCCGCCAGCGGATCATCGACAACATCCTCGCGGGCACGTTTGCCCGCGGTCGCCGCCTGCCCTCCTCCCGTGCCCTCGCGCGCCAGCTCGGGGTGGGCCGCAACACCGTGCTGCATGCCATGAACCAGCTGGTCGCCGAGGGGCACCTCGTGGCCCGCGAGCGCAGCGGCATTTATGTCAACGAGCACGCGCTCGCCGGCCGGGTCGGGCGCTCGGGCGCGATTGGGCCGCGGCCGGCGAGTGCCGGCTCGCCGCTCTGGGCGCGCAAGATCCGCACGCTGATGGCGCCGCGCACGGAGTTTCGCTGTCCGCCGAACTGGCAGCTGCATCCCTATCCCTTCATCGACGGGCGCTTCGACGCTTCACTCTTCCCGGCCGCGGAGTGGCGCGAGGCGTCGCGCCTTACGCTGGGCGCCCGCGCAATCCAGGACTGGTCCGCCGATCGCGGCATGGCCGACGATCCGCAGCTGATCGAGGAGCTGCGCACCAAGGTGCTTCCGCGGCGCGGCATCGAGGCGCGCCCCGAGGAGATCCTCGTGACGCTCGGCGCCCAGCAGGGCCTGTCGCTTGTCTCGCAGTTGCTGCTCGATGCGGCGACGCCGGTCGCGGTCGAGGAGCCGGGCTATCCGCTGATGCGCGAGCTCTGCGCGCTGCGCGGCGCGCGCGTGCTGCTGCAGTCGCTCGACGAGGAGGGCCTGCGCGTCGATCGCGCGCTCGACGAGGCGCGCGTCGTCTATGTCACGCCGAGCCACCAGTTCCCGACCGGCACGACGATGTCGCTGAAGCGCCGCAAGGCGCTGCTGCGCCGGGCGAAGGCACGCGATTTCGTGATCGTCGAGGACGATTTCGAGTGCGAGACCACCTACCTCGACCGCAGCTTCCCGGCGCTGCGCAGCCTCGATCGCTCGGGTCGCGTGATCCATGTCGCGAGCCTGTCGAAGGTGCTGTCGCCCGCGCTGCGACTCGGCTATCTCGTCGCCGATGCCGAGGTGATCGCCGCGGCGCGCGAGCTGCGAGCGCTGCAGGCACGCCAGCCGCCGGCCAACAATCAGCGCGCGGCCGCGCTCTTCATCAGCCTCGGGCACTACGATGCGACGATGCGGCGCCTCGCGCGCGTGTTCGCCGAGCGACGCACGGCGCTGCTCGACGCCCTGAACCACTATTTAAGGAGTTCGCTCGTGGTCGCCCCCGTGCGCGGCGGCACCACCTGCTGGGTCCGCGGCCCCGACCACCTCGACGTGAACTTCCTCGCCGCGCAGGCCGCGCAGCACGGCATCCTGATCGAGCCGGTGGCGCACTACTACGCCGGCGCGGAGGCGCCGCACAATGTGTTCCGCCTCGGCGTCACGAGCCTGCCGGCCGAGCGCATCCGCGAGGGCGTCGCGCGGCTCGCCGCGCTGATGCGCAGCCTGTCGCGGGATGCCGTCGAGCACCTCGAGGGCAGCCGCGGCCGGCGCCTCGGTGCGGACGATCTTGCCCGCACCATCGCCGGAGCGACGCTGCTTTCGCGCACGGTCTACGGCGATCCCTGCACGGTGGAGATCCGCGATGGCGGCCAACTGGTCGGCCGCGCGGGCTTCGAGGACGAGGACTGCGACCAGGGAGAATGGTGGGTCGAGGGCGGCCTCTTCTGCCGCCGCTGGCGCTCCTGGTGCTACGGCGAGGTCGGCCGCTACATCCCGGTGATCGACGGCACGCAGATCAAGTGGTTCAACCCGGAGGGCCGGCTGATCGACGCGGTCGCGATCCGCCTGCGCGCCTGAGCGCGCCGGTGCCGGCGAATCTGGTTCCATCTGACGTCATGATCTGGTTCTATCCGTAGGCGACCACCCCTGCCACCCTCGGCAGCGGCGCATGTGCGTCGCCGGCCGTCCGGGGGAATCACTTGAGCCGCATCGGTATCGCAGGCCTGCAACTCGACCTGCCGCGGGGCGACAACCTCGACCGCTTCGACCGCGAGATCGATGCGGTCCGCAAGCGCTTTCCCTGGGTGCACCTCGTCGTGATCGGCGAGCTTGGCGTGTTCGGCGCGGATCCCGCGCTCGCGCAACCGCTGCCGGGGCCCGCCGAGGCGCGCTTCTGCGAGGCTGCGCGGCGCAACGGCTTCTGGCTGGTGCCTGGCTCGCTGTTCGAGCGCATCGGCGATTGCGTGTACAACACCGCACCCGTCATCGACCCGACGGGTCGCGTCGTGGCGCGTTACCGCAAGATGTTCCCGTTCTACCCGTACGAGCGCGGCGTCACGCCGGGCAGCGAGTTCGTGGTGTTCGACATCCCGGGCGTCACCCGTGTTGGCATCTCGATCTGCTACGACATGTGGTTTCCCGAAACCACCCGCACGCTCGCCTGGCTCGGCGCCGAGCTGATCGTGCACCCGACGATGACCAACACGATCGACCGCGACGTGGAACTGTCGATCGCGCGCGCGAGTGCCGCGACGAACCAGTGCTATTTCGCCGACATAAATGTCGCGGGCGACCTCGGCTTCGGCCGCTCCGGCATCTATGGGCCAGGCGGCGAGAAGATCCACGAGGCCGGCAGCGGCCGCGAAGTCCTCGCCGCCGAGCTCGACCTCGGTGCCGTGCGCGCAGCGCGCGCCCGAGGCTGGTGCGGCCTCACCCAGCCGCTCAAGAGCTTCCGCGACAGCAAGCTCAAGTTTCCGCCCTATGTCGAAGGGCACGACCGTTCGCCCGCGCTGCAGGCGCTTGGCCCGCTCGCCATGCCACAGCTCACTGACTGAAAGAATCACATGACCACGCATCGTCCACGGGGGAGCAAGTCCATGTTTGCAAATCGCCGTTACCAGTCGCAGGTCGCCGCGGCCGTCGCCGCCGTGCTCGCGGGCCTGCCCGCCGCCCCGGTGCGCGCGCAGCAGGGCGACACGAACGTGCTTGAAGAGGTGATCGTCACCGCGACGCGCCGCGAACAGTCCGTGCTCGACGTCCCGTACAACATCTCGGCGGTCAGCGGCGCATCGCTCGCCGAGCGCCAGATCGTCGACAACGCCGACCTGATGCGCTCCGTCACGGGCGTTGCGGTGGTCGATCGCGGTTACCGCAACTCCGGCGTGATCAACGGCATCATGATTCGCGGCATCAACACCGACGGTTCCGCCGTCGGCGACTACCAGCTCTCGACCGTGCCCACCGTGTCGACCTACGTCAACGACACGCCGGTGTACGCGAACTTCCTGCTGAAGGACATCGAGCGCGTCGAGGTGCTGCGCGGCCCGCAGGGCACGCTGTACGGCTCGGGCTCGCTCGGCGGCACCGTGCGCTACATCATGAACGCGCCGAAGCTCGGCGACTTCCAGGCGAGCGTCTCCGGCACGGCCTCGCAGGTGGACGGCTCGAGCAGCGTCGGCTACGGGCTCGACGGCATGCTGAACGTGCCGCTTGGCGAGACCGCCGCGCTGCGCATCACCGGCACCCGCCTCGACTACCCCGGCCTCACCGACTACGTGAACCTCTACCGGCTCGACGCGAACGGCCTGCCGGTCGCGCCGAACGGCGTGCTCGACGATGCCGCGCAGTACTACGTCAAGAAGGACGCGGACACGGCCGAGATCTGGTACGGCCGCGCCGCGCTGCTGTGGCGCCCGACGGACGCGGTCGACCTGACCCTCTCCTACACGATCCAGAGCGACGAGATCGGTGGCCGGCGCCAGGTGACGCGCGGCTTCGACGGCTACGGCCGCCGCTACCGCAAGTACGAGAACGGCTCGATCCAGCTCGAACCCTCGTCGCGCGACGTCGACGTGGCGGCGCTCGAGGCGAACATCGACTTCGGCTTCGCGACCCTGACCTCGAGCACCTCGTACTACGACCACTCGGGCGACAGCGTCAGCGAGAACACCGGCTTCTATGCGCAGGCCGGCTTCCTGCCGATCTACTACAACTACCCGCGGCCGATGGCCTCGGCGGTGCGCAGCTTCAAGGACAGCGCCTTCGTGCAGGAGCTGCGCCTCGTGTCGAAGGGCGGCTCGCAGCTCGACTGGACGGTCGGCGCGTTCTACCAGGACCAGGACCTCGGCCAGACGCAGCAGAGCTTCCTGCGCGGCTTCAAGCGCTGGTGGGACACGGCGACGGGCCTGCCGCAGCTCGTCACGGGCGACAAGGACTTCGACTACGCGCGCAACGAGACCTTCGAGGACCGCGC
>CAUJHJ010000063.1 GCA_963204835.1 Pseudomonadota bacterium | reverse complement strand
CTCTCCAGTATCAGGGGATTGATGAATACGCGGCGGTCATCCTTCGTTTCCGAGGTGTCGATCACGATCAGCTGCCGGTGGTAATCGACCTGCGTCGCCGCGAGTCCGATCCCGGGCGCCGCGTACATGGTCTCGAACATGGCGTCGATCTGGCGGCCCAGGGCCTCGTCGAACACGGTGACCGGTTCGGCGCGGGTCCGCAGGCGCGGATCGGGGTATTCGAGGATCGTGAGCAGGGACATGGAAACCTTCGGCAATGCTGCTAATGTATTCAGCGGGCTCGCATTTATTTGAACCAGCGCACAAAGTTGACATCGGGCCGTGTGCACCGGGTCCGCGGGCGATTATAACAGCGGGGTCGCTTGCCCCACCCGGTATAGAGGAGTGAGGGATGTTTTCGAATCAGTCAGTTAGCCCTGCGGCCGGCTGGTCGCGCGTGGCTCTCTATGCCTGCGTGGCATTGGCCGCCGCCTGCTCTTCTTCCGAGAAGGCCACCCGCACCAATGCACCGCAACAGGAATACGTCGCCGAACCCGGCGCAGCCCCCCCGACCGACGACCTGACGGCCACGGAGGCCGCCACCGTCACGAACGAGGCCGCTCCCGCTGCCGCACCTGCGGTCACGGCGGAGTCGGTGCGCCCCGACGCGCCGAGCCGCTACACCGTCAAGCGCGGCGACACGCTGTGGGGCATCTCGAACCTGTTCCTGCGCGATCCCTGGCTGTGGCCCGAGATCTGGTACGTGAACCCGCAAGTCGAGAACCCGCACCTCATTTACCCCGGCGACGTACTCGCGCTCGCCTACGGCAGCGACGGCACGCCGCGCGTGATCCTCGAACAGGGCGGCGCCGCGCGCCTGAATCCGCGCCTGCGCAGCACGCCCGCCGAAGGCCCGATCGAGAACATTCCCTACGAGGCCATCGCGGGCTTCCTCTCGCGCCCGTCGCTGCTGTCGAAGGAGCAGATCGACAACGCCCCGCACGTTCTCGCGTTCCGCGACGAGCACATGATCGGCGGCACGGGCGAGGACATCTACGTGCGCAACCTCGACGCGCCGGCCGATGCGCGTTACGCCGTCGTGCACGTCGGCCAGAAGCTGCGCGACCCGGAAACCGGCGACGTGCTCGGCTATGAAGGCGTGTACGCCGCAACCGCGCGTGTCACCCAGCCGGGCAATCCGCTCACCGCGCGCCTCATGGACACGACGCGCGAGACCCTCGAAGGCGACGTGCTGATCGCCAACGACGCCACGGCGCCGGCAAGCTTTGCCGTGCGGGTGCCGGCCGCCGCGATCAGCGGTTCGATCATCTCGGTGGTCGACGACACGACGCTGATCGGCACCTACCAGATCATCGCGGTCAACCGCGGCACGCGCCATGGCCTCGCGCCCGGCCACATCCTCGCCATCGACCAGGCGGGGCTCACCGTGCGCGACAAGGGCCGCGGCCAGGGCAGCAGCTTCTTCACGGGCGGCAGCACGTTCGACTCGAAGGTGAAGCTGCCTGCGGAGCGCGCCGGCACGGCGCTCGTCTTCAAGAGCTACGAACGCATGAGCTATGCGATCGTGGTGGGTGCCTCGCACGCGATCCGCGTCGCGGACACGATCCGCACGCCGTAAGGGTCCTTACGCGGCGGCGTCGGGCTGCAGCTCCGGCGCCGCCGCGGCAAAATCCGCCCGCTCCCTCAGCGCCGCGTCGATCGCGACGAGCGTCGGCATGCCCGACAGGTCGCAGCCGTAGCGGCGAGCGTTGTACATCTGCGGCACGAGGTACACGTCGGCGAGCGTCACGCCCGCGCCGTGGCAATGCCGCCCGTCCTTCGAGTGACGCCGAACGGCCGCCTCGAGCGCCGCGAATCCCGCTTCGATCCAGTGCCGCGACCAGGCCTCCACGGCCCCTTCCGGCTGCGCGAACACCTGGCGCAGATAGTTGAGGACACGCAGGTTGCCGAGCGGATGGATGTCGCAGGCCACCCCCAGCGCCATTGCCCGCACCTGCGCGCGCGCCAGCGGCTCGCGCGGCAGCAGCGGCGGCTCGGGACAGGTCTCCTCGAGGTATTCGATGATCGCGAGCGACTGGCCGAGCACCTCGCCCTGGGCCTCGAGCGCCGGCACGAACCCCTGCGGATTGAGCGCGAGGTAGGCCGCGCTGCGTTGCTCGCCGCGCGCGAGGTGGTGCGCGACCTGCCCGTAGCGCAGGCCCTTGAAGTTGAGTGCGATGCGCGCGCGGTAGGCGGCGCTGCTGCGCCAGTAGGTATGCAGCGTAAGTTCCTGAAACATCGTTCTTGGCCCCGAAACACGCGGCGCGGCCCGTCGCGGCCCGCAGTATTCTCCGCCCATGCCCGCCGATGCCAGTACCCTTGCGCTAGCGCGCTGCCCGGGGCTCACCGCCGGGCAGCTCGCCGCCGCGCTCGCCGCGGCGGGCGATGCCGACCGCGTGCTTCGCCTGCCCGAGGCACGCCTGCGCGCCTGCGGCTGGCGGGACGCCGCGCTCGCCTGGGCCGCCGCGCCCGACCGCGCGGCGATCGACCAGGACCGCGCGTGGCAGGAATCGAGTGGCGCGCGACTGGTCGCCTGCCTCGAACCCGAGTACCCGCCCCTGTTGCGCGAACTCGCCGACGGGCCGGCATTCCTCTGGGTGCGCGGGGACGCGGGGCTGCTGGCCTCGGCTCAGCTCGCCATCGTCGGCAGCCGCAATCCCACGGCTGGCGGGCGCTCCGACGCCCATGAATTCGCGCGCTACCTCGCTGCGGGCGGCCTCACGATCACGAGCGGCCTCGCGCTCGGCATCGACGGGGCCGCACATCGCGGGGCGCTCAAGGCGGGCGGGCGCACCGTCGCCGTGTGCGGCACGGGCCTCGATGCGGTGTATCCGCGCGAGCACACGGCCCTCGCCGATGAAATCGCCGCCTCGGGCGCGCTCGTATCGGAGTTCCCGCCGCGCACGGCGGCCCTGCCGGCCCATTTTCCCCAGCGCAACCGCATCATCAGTGGCCTGTCGCTCGGCGTATTGGTGGTGGAAGCCGCACGACGCAGCGGCTCGCTGATCACCGCCCGGCACGCCGCCGAACAAGGCCGCGAGGTCTTCGCGATCCCCGGCTCGATCCATAACCCCCTCTCCCGGGGCTGCCACCTGCTGTTGAGGAGCGGCGCCAAGCTGGTGGAAAGCGCGCCGGACATCCTGGAGGAGCTCAAATTACCTTTTACAAAACAATCGCTTATGACTTCCCCGGAGGCCCCGGAATCCACCCCTCGGTTGGACAAGGAATACGAAATCCTGTTAGATGCGCTCGGCTTTGACCCCACGGGCGTCGATGCGATCGTCGAGCGGACCGGGTTGCCGGCCGATTCGGTGGCGTCAATGCTCCTCATACTCGAACTCGAGGGACACATT
>CAUJHJ010000062.1 GCA_963204835.1 Pseudomonadota bacterium | reverse complement strand
GTGCTGGAGGTCTGGAACAAGCTCGACGCCGCCGACAGCGCCGCGGCAGCGGCACTGCCGCCGGGGGCGCTGGCCCTGTCAGCGCGCACGGGTGCGGGGCTGCAGGACTTGCGCCAGCAGTTGCTGCACTGCGCAGGCTGGCAGGCCGGTGCCGAAGGCGTCTTCATCGCCCGTGCGCGCCACGTCCAGGCACTGAGGCAGACGCTGACGCATCTGCAGCGGGCGCAGGCGCTGGCGCAGCAGCATGACGCTGCGCTCGACCTGCTTGCCGAAGAACTGCGCCTGGCGCACGAGAGCCTGGGCGAGATCACCGGGCAGGTCAGCGCTGACGCGTTGCTGGGCGAGATCTTTGCCCGCTTCTGCATTGGAAAATGACATGGGTTCCTAGGCCGTCCAACGAAATCCAGAGAATGTCTGTAAACCCGTGTCACAGCGGGCTTTTTTGTTCCTACTGTGTCCAAGCTGGGACATACAGAGCCGAGGGCCGGTGTGTCCAAGTACGTGTCCAAGTGGCTACTTGGACGCAGGGAGCTGGGTCTACTTGGACACATGGAAGCCCAACGACACGGTGCGCGAGCTGCTGCTCATGACGCGTCCGCCCGGCGTCGCGCTGGAGTACACCGAACCGTTGATCGTATGGATGAGTTCCCCGGTGGCGGCGCGGCTGCGAGCCCTGGGTTTCGAGCAACCCGTGCAGTTGGACGCGCTCCCGGTTGCGGCTTTACACGGACCACGGCGACCACAGAGGCTATCGCCTGTCACTTCTGCCTGTACTGGCTCGATATACAGGCCGGCCCCTTCGACTGTGCCGAGGAGTGTGAGGCCGTCTACCTCGCGGCGCCCGACGCCGAGGTCGCTTGGCTTGGTGACGGCGCGACTGTGGTCAGGGTCTCGCGCTGGATCTCCCGGGGCCTGATTGAGCGCGGCTTCGGCGAACCCGTGCCGCTGACAAGGCTGGCCGGCATGTACCGGGTATGCGGCTTCGGCGGCTGGTGCGCTACGGCCGAACTGGAAGACCGACTTCGCCGCGATCCAGCGTCGGTGAACATCACGCATGGCCCCTTCGATCGCGAGGAAGATGCGCAGTATGCCTACGACCTGCTGTGGGAGTCACCCGAGTAAGACCTGCTCCCGCCACACCTCGGCCGACAGCGGCAACTCGTTCAGTTCCGCCCTCGCTTCTCTCCACGTCGGGTAGTGCAGCGTCAGCAGTTCGACGAAACGCGCGGAGTGGTTCGGCTCGATCAGGTGGAGCATCTCGTGCACGATCACGTACTCCAGCAGGTCCTTGGGCTTCTTCACCAGCTCGGTGTTGAGGCGGATGTGCCCGGCACGGTGGTTGCAGCTTCCCCACTTGGTCTTCATGCGCTGCAGGAAGTAGGCCGTCACCTGCACGCTCAGCCGGCGCTCCCACTTCTCGATGAGCGCCGGCACCACGCCGTGCAGAAGCGACTTGTGCCACTCGTGCACGACCTCGGCGCGCTTTGCGGCGCTGGTGTCGGGGCGGATCGTCAGCGTGATGCGCCGGTGGTCGAGCGACACCGCCGGCTTGGCGTCGGCGATGCAAATCGCCAGCAGGTGCCGCCTGCCCCAGAGGTGGTGCGTCTCGCGCTGGACGAAGCGCCGCGGCGCCTCGCGCGCCTGCGCGCGCAACTGCGAGCGTTGTTGCCTGATCCAGGCCAGCTTCGTGATCGCGAAGGCGCGCGCCACGTCCAGCCGCGTCCCCGCGGGCGCCACCAGCGACACGCGCCCGTGCGGCGGATGCACCGAGAGGTGGGCGTGCTTGACCGCTTTGCGCGTGAGCTCAATCTCGATGTCGCCGAGCACAATGGTGTCGTTCATGCGTAGCCGGCCTGCTGCTTGATGATCTGGAAGATGACGCGGGTCGCCTCGCGGTCGCGCCCCATGATCGGAAACAGGGCATTCAGAACCTGCGCCTCGCGTGCTGGGTCGCCCTTCCAGCCCGCCGGTGCGCTTTCGCGCATGGCTTGGTCGATCCGGAGCGCGATCACCGCCCTGCGCTCGCGGTCATCCGGCCCTTCGTCGCGCGTCTCGACTGGGCTGCCCGGCGGGAACACCGGCAAGTTGCGATAGAGCACGATCGCTTCCGGATGCCCGTGCAGCACCGCCGGCACACCGGCGACGTTGTGCTTGTGCGCCAGACGCTGCACCAGCGCCTCGGCGTCCTTCAGAAACCGCTCGTAGGCGGCGGCATCGTCGCGCGCCTGCTTGATCAGGTCTTGCAGCAGCTTGGACATCTCCTCGTAGAAACGCGGGTCGGTCAGCTTCTCGCGGATGATGGTCTTGCGAACGTTGTTGATGATCGCCTCGGCCACGGCGTTGTTCGACTGCTTGTGCTTGGCATTGAGCTTGCGCGCGATGGCGTCGTGGATGCCGGTCTTGATGATCAGGTCGGTGAGCGAGAGCGAACTCAGGTCGCCCAGGTCGTTGGCGGGGTCGGCCTGCACATAGGTGTTGAGCAGGTGCCGCATGTCGGCCTCGTAGGGCTTGATGTCCAGCTCCTCGCCCGAGTGCTTCTTGATCGCGTTGCGCGTATCGCCGAAGAACTCCACTTCGCTCTTCAGCGCCGCCGCTTCGGCCGCGCTGTAGCCCGCGGCTTCGAGGTCGCCAGCAATGTCGGCGTAAGCGCGCACGAAGTTTGCGACCGACTTGTAGAAGGTGATGCGCAGCGCTTCGGTCTTGTTCAGCGCCTCCGGGTCGCTCGCGTCGCCGCAGAAGTAGTGCAGGAGCTGCTCCACCTCGCGCGTGCCGGCAGCCGACAGCGGCACCGGTTCGCACAGGTAGCGCAGCGCCTCGCGCGCTGCATCGAGCTGCGCCTTGCCTTCTTTCAGCCAGTCCTTCAGCTCGACGTTGTTGCCGCCGCCGCTGCCGGCGTCGTCGATGTCCAGTTCGTCGGAGCTGTAGACCGCGATGGCCTCCTGCACGTCCTTGAACAGCTCCTTGAAGTCGACGATGTAGCCGTAGTCCTTGTCGTCGCCGTCGAGCCGGTTGGTGCGGCAGATCGCCTGGAACAGGTTGTGGTCGTGCAGCTCGTTGTCGAGGTAGATGTAGGTGCAGCTCGGCGCGTCGAAGCCGGTCAGCAGCTTGCTTACCACCACCAGCAGCTTCATGTTCGCCGGCTCTTCGATGAAGCGGCGCTTCGCCTCGTCCTCGTAAGCCTTGGTCGTCTGGCCGGCTTTCAGGACATGCTTGATGTAGGTGTCGAACTTGTAGCGCTCGTCGCTGTTGGCCGGCTCGCGCGAGATTGCGTTGTGGTTCGGCTCGAACGAGGTGACGATGCCGCAGTGCGGGCCGAGCGCCGTGTTCTGCAGCAGCCGGAAGTAGTGGCAGGCGTCGTAGATGCTGGCCGCTACCAGGATCGCCGTGCCGCGGTCGTTGTTCAGCCGCGGCTTCAAGTCGAAGTCTTCGAGGATACTGTGCAGGATGCGCTGCTTGCGCTCGGCCGCGCTCATCAGCTCCTGCATCGTCGCCCAGCGCTTGCGCAGCACGGCCTTCTGGAAGTTGTTCAGCGCGCGCGTCTTCTTCTCGAAGTACGCCTCGATCGCGGCCGGCGCGCTGATGCGCTGCGGCACGTCGCGCGCCTCGTACTTCAGGTCCAGCACCACCTTGTCGGCCACCGCCTCATGGAACTTGTAGGTGTGGATGTAAGTGCCGAACACCTCGCGCGTGGTCTGCTTGTCGCGTCGCAAGAGCGGCGTGCCGGTGAAGCCGATGAAGATCGCCCCTTGCAGCCAGCGCTTCATCTGCCGGTTCATATCGCCGCCCTGCGTGCGGTGGCATTCGTCGACGAAGACGTAGAAGCGGCCGTGCACCGGCGGCGGGCCTTCCAGGTCGGTCGGGTCGAACTTGTGCACCAGCGCGCACAGCAGCCTGGGTGAGGCGGCACCGAGCTTGGCGACGAATTCGGCGCGCGTCGTGATGCGCGGGCTGGGCGCGTCCGCGGCCACCACGCCAGCGTTCTTCATCACGCCCTCGATCTGCTTGTCCAACTCGTCGCGGTCGGTGATGACGAGGATGCGCGAGCGCGCGTCGTGCTCGAGCAGCCACTTGGCCAGCAGCACCATCAGGATGCTCTTGCCGCTGCCCTGCGTGTGCCAGATGACGCCGCCTTCCTGCTGGCGGATGCGCTCCTGCGCCGCCTTGACGCCGGCGAACTGGTGCTGGCGCGGCACCTTCTTGACGCCACCGTCGAACAGCACGAAGTGGCGCATCAGGTCCAGCAGCCGCGCCTTGGCGCACAGCTCGGCCAGCGGCCGGTCGAGCAGCGCGCCGGGCGGCAGCGGCGTTCCTTCCGGTGAACGGTCGGACGATGGCGCCGCCTTCCACTCGACGAAGAACTCCTCGCGTGTCGTCACCGTGCCGTAGCGCAGCCCCTGCGCGTCGTTGCCCGCCAGCAGCAACTGCACGGTGGGGAAGAACGGCAGGTTGAAGATCGCCTCCTGGTTGGTGATCAACTGGCGGATGCCGTCGGCCACCTCCACCGAGGCGCGCTTGAGCTCGACCACCGCGATCGCGACGCCGTTCAGGTAGAGCACCAGGTCGGGCCGGCGTTCGTGGCCGCCTTTCAGCGTCACTTCCTCTGCGAGCGCAAAGTCGTTGTTCGCCGGCTCGGCCCAGTCGATCAGGTGCACCGTGTCGTGCGGCTGCCCGGCCGCCACCTGCACCGGAACGCCGTAGCGCAGCAGCTTGTAGCAGCGCAGCGAGGCCTGATACAGCGTGATGCCGGTGGTGTCGGCAGCGGCGAGCAGTTGCTGCAGCGCGCCGGCAATGTGCGCCGGCGAATAGCCGCGCGCCTGCAGGCTGGCGCGCAGCAGCTCGACCTCGACGCCGCGGTTGTTCTCGCGCTGGCTCCAGTCGCCGAGGTAGCGGTACGAGAGGCCGTCCGCGCGCGCCGCGTCGGTGAACAGCGCGACAACGCGGTTTTGCGTGTTGCGTTCGGAGCGCGGGCCCTGGGTCACGGTCAGACCTCGTAGGGGAAGCGCACGCGCGGGTCGTTCGATGGGAAGTCCCGCGTGTTGCGCGTGACCAGGATGCAGCCCTCGGTCTCGGCGCTGGCAAGCACGATCGCGTCGGGCAGCTTCAAGCGCAGCGCGCGCCGCAGCTCGACGGCGCGGCGCGCGACGGCGTCGGTGAGCTCGATGCGCGTCATCGTCGCCAGCAGGCTCAGGGCCGCCTCGCGCTCGGCGTCATTGCGCGCGCCGCAGTGCAGCTCCATCCAGCTGATGATCGAGTACGCCGGCTGGCGGTAGCGCGCCAGTTCCGTGCGCGCGGCTTCGATGCCCTGCAGGAAGTCGATCAGCACGTCGCTGTCGATGACCGCCTTCACGCCGCGCCCTTGCCTCGTCCTTGCTCCGCGCTTCAGGGCGCGTTCACCTCGACCACTCGTCGCGCAGAGCCTTCACCACGCGGCGGCTGTCGCCGCGCCCCCTCCAGGCGCCGAAGGCCTGGTCGCGGCCGGGGCGGGGCTGGCTCGTGAGCAGGGCATCGACCGCGCGGCGGATCGCCTCGGCACGCGAGATGTTCTGCCGCGCGCACAGCTCGGCGAGCGCTTCGACCTGGCTTTCGGGCAGTTCGACGATGGTTCGCATGATGACGGCATCATATATCACCCGGCCGGCCAGCGGCTGGCTGCGCAGACAGCGCGCACCCACGTGACCTTGTCACCCGTCACCGAGGGCGACGCGCTTTCGCCGGCAACTCAGGCGGCGCGACCACCATGCTCGAGATCTTCGCGCGGAGGTCGGCCTCGGCCATGGTCATGTCCATGCGCTTCATGCATGTCGCCAGACGCTTGTCGCGCTCCAGGAGTCGAGTGCGGGCGTTCTCGAAATCTCTGAGCACGCCTTCGCCGTACGCGCGCATCGCCTTCGCGACCCCGGCAGGATCGGCCCTGCCACCGTCGGTCAGCATGGCCAGGTCGACGAGATCGCGGCTCCACACCGCATCGTCGGCCCAACGGTCGGCGTTGGCCATCAGTTTGGTGGCGACCTTGTCCTCCATCGCCAGAGTCCACACGCCATCGATCCGATCCTCGGGCAGCGGGTCGGCAAGCTGCACGCGGCCTTCGAACACGATCTCGAACTTGATCGGCCGGCTGTCGCCGACGTCCAGCGCGCAGCGGATGCCGTAGCGGTCGATCCTCACCTCGCGCTTGAGCGGCAGCGGCCGCGTCATCAAGCCCGAGACGCCTTCGCTGCTCACGATGCTGCGCAGCTCGCGGTAGCCGTTGACGGACGACACGATGAAGTCGATGTCCACCGACTCGCGGTACTCGCCCCGGGACAGCGCGATCGCAGTCCCGCCGCCGAAGAGGCACTGGTGCTTCAGGAGGCGTTGCGCATCCAGAGACTCCAGGACTTTCTGGATTCGTTGGTGATGCGCTCGCCTATACAAGGAGCACCCCCTTGCCGACGGTGGCGGTCAAGCGCTCCAGAAGCCGGCGCTCCTTGGCGCCCATGGCGTCCCGATCGAGGTGGCGCCAGTTGCGCTCGTAGATCGCGAACGCCTCGCTCGGGCTGAGCTGCGCCTCGGGATCCGTGCTCCAGGCGATCTCGCGCAGCAACGGGTAGTCCGCAAGACGAATCGCAGCCGGCGGCTTTGCGGCCGCAGGGCGCTGCAGCCGCTCATCCTGCAGGCGGCGCCCGAAGGTGTCGTCGCGCGCAACGAGAGCGAGGTCTTGAGCCAGGCCGAGCGCGGCAAGGACCTTCACGTAGGTTGCCATCGTGACCGCCGGCTCCCCGGCCTCGGCACGGCGCAGCGTCACCCGGGTGATGCCCGCCTGGCCCGCGACCTCATGAGCCGTCATGCGGCGTCGCCGGCGCGCCAG
>CAUJHJ010000061.1 GCA_963204835.1 Pseudomonadota bacterium | reverse complement strand
TCGAGCACCTTGACGATCGCGCCGCGCCGGCCCTTGTCCTTGCCGGACAGCACGACCACGTGATCCTTCATGCGAATCTTGCTCACCGCGTCCCTCCTCAGATCACTTCGGGTGCGAGCGAAATGATCTTCATGAACTGCTGCGTGCGCAGCTCACGCGTGACGGGCCCGAAGATGCGGGTGCCGATCGGCTCGAGCTTGTTCGTCAGCAGCACCGCCGCATTGCCGTCGAAGCGGATCAGCGAACCGTCGCCGCGGCGCACGCCCTTGCGGGTGCGCACCACCACCGCGTCGTAGACCTCGCCCTTCTTGACCTTGCCGCGCGGGATCGCGTCCTTGACGCTCACCTTGATCACGTCGCCCACGGTCGCGTAGCGGCGACGCGTGCCGCCGAGCACCTTGATGCACATCAGCGTGCGGGCGCCGCTGTTGTCGGCGGCAGTCAGGATCGTTTGCAGCTGGATCATGGCTCAGCGCCCTCCCGCCCGTTCCAGCACCTCGACCAGGCGCCAGGACTTGCGGCGCGACAGCGGCCGGCAGGGCGTGATCGATACGCGATCGCCCTCGCGCGACTCGCCCTTCTCGTCGTGCGCGAGCAGCTTGGTCGTGCGGCGGATGTACTTGCCGTAGGTCGGGTGCTTGACCAGCCGCTCGATCTCGACGGCGATGGTCTTCTGCATCTTGTTGCTGACCACGCGCCCGGTGAGGGTGCGGGCCGCCTTGTCGGTCGTAGCTTCGCTCATTTCTTCTCTCCAGCGATCGCGGCCTCGCGCATCACCGTCTTCAGGCGCGCGATCGACTTGCGCACCTTGCCGAACTGGTCGGGCTTGACGCCCTGGCCGGTGGCGCGCTGCATGCGCAGCGCGAACTGCTCGCGGCGCAGCTTCAGCAACTCGTCTTTCTGTTCCGCGGCCGGCTTGGCCCGCCATTCCTTCGCACTCATCAGCGCACCTGCCGTTTCACGAAGGCGGTCGAAACGGAGAGCTTCGCGCCGGCAAGGCGGAACGCCTCGCGCGCGGTCTGCTCGTCGACGCCTTCCATCTCGAAGAGCACCTTGCCGGGCAGCACCTTCGCCACCCAGTACTCGACGTTGCCCTTGCCGCTGCCCATGCGGACCTCAAGCGGCTTCTTGCTGATCGGCACGTCGGGGAACACGCGCACCCAGATCTGGCCGCCGCGCTTGACGTGGCGGGCCATCGCCCGGCGCGCTGCCTCGATTTCGCGCGCGGTCATGCGCGCGCGCGCGGTCGCCTTCAGGCCGAACTCGCCGAAGGACACGTTCGCGCCGCGATGCGCCAGGCCGGTGTTGCGGCCCTTGAACATCTTGCGGTATTTGGTTCGTTTCGGTTGCAGCATATGTCAGTTGCCCGCGGCGGAATTAACCGGCCACTGCCTCCCCTTGCGATGCCGCCTGCGGCTGCGTCGCGGCCTCGTCGGCCGGCGCCGCATCCATCTCGGCCTTCTCGAACACCTCGCCCTTGAAGATCCAGACCTTCACGCCGATCACGCCGTAGGTCGTGTTGGCCTCGCCGAAGCCGTAGTCGATGTCGGCGCGGAAGGTGTGCAGTGGAATGCGTCCCTCGCGGCTCCACTCGGTACGGGCGATCTCGCCGCCGTTCAGGCGGCCGGACACGCGCACCTTGATGCCGAGCGCACCGCTGCGCATCGTGCTCATCACGGCGCGCTTCATTGCGCGGCGGAACATCACGCGCTTCTCGATCTGCTGCGCGATGCCGTCGGCCACGAGCTGCGCGTCGAGCTCGGGCTTCCTGATCTCGGCGATATTCAGGCGCACGTCGACGACCGGCAGGCCGAGCAGCTTCGCCGTCTCCTGGCGCAGCTTCTCGATGTCCTCGCCCTTCTTGCCGATCACGATGCCCGGACGCGCGGTCTGGATCGTGATGTTGACACGCCGCGCGGCGCGCTCGATCTGGATGCGGCTGACCGAGGCTTCCGCCAGCTTCTTGCGCAGGAACTCGCGCACGCGGAAATCGGTGTGGATGTGCAGCGGGAACTGCTTCTTGCCCGCATACCACTTCGACGACCAGTCACGCGTGATGCCGAGGCGGATGCCGATCGGATTGACTTTCTGACCCATGCGTTCAGTCCTTCTTCCCGTCGCTGACCGCGATCGTGATGTGGCTGTTCCTCTTCACGATGCGGGTGCCGCGCCCCTTGGCGCGCGCCGCGAAGCGCTTGAGCACGGGCGCGGTGTCGATCTCGATGCGCGCCACCTTGAGCTCGTCGACGTCGGCGCCGTGGTTGTGCTCGGCGTTGGCGATCGCCGACTCGAGCACCTTGCGCACGAGGCCGGCGCCCTTCTTCGGCATGAACTTCAGCTGGGCGATCGCATTGCCGACCGGCTGGCCGCGCACGACGTCGGCGACGAGGCGGCATTTCTGCGGCGAGATGCGCGCGTAGCGCAGCTTGGCGGTGACCTGCATCGTTATGCTCCTGCCTCGGCCTTGCGCCCGCCGCCGTGCGACTTGAAGGTGCGCGTCGGGGCGAACTCGCCGAGCTTGTGCCCGACCATGTTTTCCGTGACGAGCACGGGAATGTGCTGGCGGCCGTTGTGGACGGCGATCGTCAGGCCGACCATGTCGGGGATCACCATCGAGCGGCGCGACCAGGTCTTGATCGGCTTGCGGTCGTTCTTGGCGACCGCCGTCGCGACTTTCTTCGCGAGGTGCAGGTCGATGAACGGACCCTTCTTCAGTGAGCGTGGCATTCTCTTCAGGCCTCTCAGCGAATCTTGTTCGTACGACGCTGCACGATCATGTTGGTCGTGCGCTTGTTGGTACGGGTCTTCTTGCCCTTGGTCTGCCAGCCCCACGGGGACACCGGGTGCGGGTTGCCCTGGCCGGGCTTGCCCTCGCCGCCGCCGTGCGGGTGGTCGACCGGGTTCATGACGACGCCGCGCACCGTCGGGCGCACGCCGCGCCAGCGCTTCGCGCCGGCCTTGCCGTACTTGCGCAGGCTGTGCTCGTCGTTGCTGACCTCGCCGATCGTCGCGCGGCAGTCGATGTGGACTTTGCGCGTCTCGGTCGACTTCATGCGGATGTAGGCGTGCAGGCCCTCGCGCGCGGTGAACTGCACCGAACCGCCGGCGCTGCGTGCGAGCTGGCCGCCCTTGCCGGGCTTCAGCTCGACGTTGTGCACGGTCGTGCCGACCGGGATGTGGCGCAGCGGCAGCGCGTTGCCGGGCTTGATCGGCGAATCGACGCCCGAGCGCACTTCGTCGCCGACCGCGAGGCCCTTCGGCGCGAGGATGTAACGGCGCTCGCCGTCGACATACTTCACGAGCGCGATGTGGCCGGTGCGGTTCGGGTCGTACTCGACGCGCTCGACGACGCCCTGGATGCCGTCCTTGTCGCGCTTCCAGTCGATGATGCGGTACTTCTGCCGCGATCCGCCGCCCTGGTGGCGCGTGGTGATGCGGCCCTGGTTGTTGCGGCCGGCATTCTTCTTCTGCTTCGTGGTGAGCGGCACGTACGGCCCGCCCTTCCACAGCTGCGACTTGTCGATCTTGACGACGAAACGCGTGCCAGGCGACGTCGGCTTCATCTTGATGAGCGCCATGATTCCTGTCCTTACGCCTTCGGCTTCGCTTCGAGGTCGATCGCCTGGCCTGCGAGGAGGCTCACGTAGGCCTTCTTCCAGTCCTGCGTGCGGCCGATCGTCTTGCCGAACCGGCGCGTCTTGCCCGGCTCGTTGACCACCTGCACGCCCGTCACCTTGACGTCGAACATCAGTTCGACGGCGGCGCGGATCTGCGGCTTCGTGGCGCTGCGGCGCACGCGAAACGCGTACTGGTTGTGGTTCTGCATGGCGAGCGACGTCTTCTCGGTGACGTGCGGCGCCAGCAGGATGTTCATCAGTTGTTCCTTGCCAGTCACTGCAGGCGCTCCTCGATCAGCTTCACGGCGCCGACGGTCATCAGCACCTTGTCGTGGGCCGCGAGCGCGAGCGGGTTGAGCGCCGCGGCGGGCAGCACTTCGACGTTCGGCAGGTTGCGCGCGGCGAGATAGAGCTTCTCGTCGATCGCCTCGACGACGATCAGCACGTTCGCGAGCGCGAGGTTCTTCAGTTCGTTGGCGAGCAGCCGGGTCTTCGGCGCCTCGAGCGCGAGCGCCTGCGTGACGACCAGGCGGTCCTGGCGCACGAGTTCCGAGAGCATCGAGCGCATGGCGCCGCGATACATCTTGCGGTTGACCTTCTGCTCGAAGCTGCGCGGCTTCGCCGCGAAGGTCACGCCGCCGCCGACCCAGATCGGGCTGCGGCTCGAACCGGCGCGCGCCTGGCCGGTGCCCTTCTGCGAGTGCGGCTTCTTGCCGCCGCCGCGCACTTCGGCGCGCGACTTCTGCGCCTTGGTGCCCGAACGGCCGGCGTTGCGATACGCCGTGACGACCTGGTGCACCAGCGCCTGGTTGAATTCATGGCCGAACGTGCCAGCGGAGAGTTCGAGCTCCGCTGCGTTCTTGCCGCTGCCTGCCACCTTGAGCTTCATGAGTGTCAGTCCTTACTTCTTCGCGCCGGCCTTCTTGTCGCCCGCCTTGTTCGGCGTGAGCACCTTGCGGTTCGCGGCGCGCGCGGCCTTGACCGAGGGACGCACGATCACCTGGCCGCCATCGGCGCCCGGCACCGCGCCCCGGATCAGGAGCAGGTTGCGTTCGGCATCGACCTCGACGACCCGCAGGTTCTCGGTGGTGCGACGCTCGCCGCCCATGCGGCCCGACATGCGCTTGCCCGCGAACACGCGACCCGGCGTCTGGCGCTGGCCGATCGAGCCCGGCGTGCGGTGCGAGACCGAGACGCCGTGCGTCTGGTTGTGGCCGCCGAAGTTGTGGCGCTTCATCGTGCCGGCGTAGCCCTTGCCGATGGTGGTGCCCGTGACATCGACCACCTGGCCCGCCTTGAAATGGTCGGCCTTGACCTCGGCGCCGACGGCAAGCTCCGCGCCGTCCTTGCCCTCGAGCCGGAATTCGACGAGCGCCTTGCCCGGCGCGGCATTCGCCTTGGCGTAGTGGCCGGCGACTGCCTTCGTCAGCAGCTGCGGCCGCTTCGAGCCATAGGCGACCTGCACGGCGCGATAGCCGTCCTTTTCGCTCGTCTTCACCTGGGTGACGCGGTTCGGGAGAACCTCGATCACGGTGACGGGCACGGTCTCGCCCGCTGTCGTGAACACCCGCGTCATGCCGACCTTGCGGCCGACCAGACCAATAGCCATGGGCCTATTCCTCGTTAAAAATCACCGCCGGCCACTGCGATTGGTGGTCGGCACCTGGGCCTCGGGAGGGGAGAAAACCCGTGCATCCGGCCGCAACCGCAGCCGCAGGATGCTCGAGTGGTCTTGGCGTTCATCGCCAACCTCGCCCGAAGCCGCTTGTCGAAATACGGCGTAGCCCGTGCTTCGCCGGCGGCACCCTCGCCACATCCCCGGAAAGAAGAATGCGACGTGGGTCAAAAAAGGCCGCGCATTATAGCAACCGCGCGCCGCCGCGCAAGCGGGGGTGGCGGTCCGTGCCGCCGGCCCGGTAAAGTACCGCCCTGCTCCTGCCCCCGAGTCTCCTGTACGTCGGCATAAGGCCCGTCGGCGCGTCCTTGGCCGTGCCTGCGTGCAGACCTCGAGCTGCGGATATTGCAGTGCAATATCGAAGACTACTGGATTCCCCCATGGAAACCCCCATGCCCCCCCCCAAACGAACCCCGTTCCATCTGGCCAGCCTGCCACCACAGGTAGTCGCAGCCACGCTCGCCGCCTGCGCGCAGGGCGCGCCGGGCCCCGGCATGCCGCCCAACCCCGTTACCGTGGTCGAGGCGGCGA
>CAUJHJ010000060.1 GCA_963204835.1 Pseudomonadota bacterium | reverse complement strand
TCCGGCGGCGGCACCGGGCGCATCACGTAGAACGGCGTGCCCATCGGATCGGCCAGCATCGCGATGTCGCCGACCGGCAGCGACATCTTCGCGAGGTACGTCCGGCCGCCATCCGCCTCGATCGCGCGGGTCGCGGCATCGACGTCCGCCACCGACAGGTAGCCGAGCCAGGCGGGCTGCGCGCCGTGCCGCGTCATCTCGGGCGTCAGCTGCAGCACGCCGCCGGCCATGCCGCCATCGCTGCGCACGATGGAGCGGTAGTCCTGTCCGCCCGCCTGCGGGTCCGGCTGCTGCGCGATCGTCCAGCCCACGACGGCGCCATAGAAGCGCGCGGCCGCGTCGGCATCGGAGGTCATGAGCTCGTACCAGATGAAGCTGCCGGGTGGGTTCGACATGGTCACTTCCCCAGCCGCACGACCGGCACGAAACCGCCGAAGATCATGCGCTTGCCGTCGAAGGGCATGGGGTTGTCGCGCATGCGCGGATCGGTTTTCGCCAGCTCTTCCATCTTCGCGAAGCAGGCGTCCCGCGTCGCCTTGTCGGGCCACTCGATCCAGCTGAAGACCACGGTCTCGTCCTGCTTCGCCTGCACGGCGCGGCGGAAGTCCGTGAGCTTGCCGTCGGGCACGTCATCGCCCCAGCACTCCCAGGCGCGCGTCGCGCCCTGCTCGATGAAGACGCTGTTGCCCTGGTTCGCATGCGCGATGAACTTGTCCTTGCTGGCGGTCGGAACCGCGAGCACGAAGCCGTCGATGTAAGCCATGTCGCCTCCTTGTGTTTCGCTCTGGCGCGTGGTGGATCAACCGAGAGGTGATCGTCCGAACAGCAAGCCGAAATAGCGCTTCAGGTGCGCGACGCCGTCGAGCAGCGGCGCACGATCGCCGGTCGCCTTCGATAGCACGAAGCCGCCCTGCAGCGCCGTCTGGGTGAGCACCGCCAGGCTCTCGGCGTCGACCGGCAGCCGCGGCGGATACGCTTCCAGTGCGGCACGGAAGTCGCCGACCAGCGTATCCGCGTGGTCGAGGATCGACCGGCCGCAGGCCGCGCGGATCGGCTCCGAGCTCGCGAAGGTCTCCTGCACCGTCGTGCCGGCGAAGCAGGTGATGGCCTCGAGCGGGCCGTCGGCGAGCGCGGCGCGGAAATCGAGATAGGCAAAGAGGCGCTCGAGCGGGTCCGCGTGGCGGTGATAGTCCGCGTTCGCGAACAGCGGTGCGGTGAGCTCGGTCCAGCGCGCCGCCGCGGCGACGCCGAGCGCCTCCTTGGACGCGAAGTGGTGGAAGAAGGCGCCCTTGGTGACGCCGGCGGCACGGCACAGCTGGTCGATGCTGGTCGCGGCCCAGCCCTGGCGGCGCACCAGCGTGAGCGCGGCATCGAGCAGGGCGGTGCGCGCATCGCCGCGCGCCGGGGCAGGCGCAGCAGGCGGTCGTGCCGCCGCCGCCGCGGTTGCCGCCGGCGCCGGGACTGCCGCCCGCGTCCGAGGCAGGGCTGCCGCGCGCGTCGAGCGTGGCGCGGAGGGGGCGGAGTGGGGAGGGGCACGGCGGACCATGGCGTGAAACGTACCAACCGGTTGGTATGTGTCAAGCCCCCGGCACCTGGCCCGGCATGCCCGACGGGCCGCGGTCAGGGGCGTTCGGGGACGACCTCGACGTCCATACCGGCTAAGGATGCGACCGGAATCAGGCGTGTTCAGGGATGGCCGTGGCTCCCATGTCGGCGGCCGTGCGGACGGGGATCAGGCGTTTTCAGGGGCGCCCGCAGGCCCCCAATGCCGGTGGCGGGCGGTGCGGGCCGGGATCAGGCTCGCTCGAGGATCGCGGTGACGCCCATGCCGCCGGCGGTGCAGACCGAAATGAGGCCGCGGCGTGCCTGCGGATGTTCCGCGAGCATCTTCGCGAGCGTCGCCACGATGCGCGTGCCGGTGGCCGCGAACGGATGGCCGATCGCGACGCTGCCACCCTTCAGGTTCAGCTTCGCGCGATCGATGCGGCCGAGCGGTTGCGCGAGGCCGAGGCGTTCGCGGCAGAAATCCGCCGATTCCCACGCGGCGAGCGTGCACAGCACCTGCGCCTCGAAGGCCTCGTGGATCTCGTAGAAATCGAAGTCCTGCAGCGTGATCCCGGCGTCCTTCAGCATCGCGGGGACCGCGTAGGCGGGCGCCATCAGCAGGCCCTCGTGGCCGCCCACGTAGTCGACCGCCCAGGCCTTGCCGTAGCGCAGCCAGGCGAGCACCGGCAGGCCGCGCGCCTGCGCCCACTCTTCCGAGGCGAGCAGCACGGCGGAGGCGCCGTCGGTGAGCGGCGTGCTGTTGCCCGCGGTGAGCGTGCCCGCGGCGCTGCGATCGAAGGAGGGCTTCAGCTTCGCGAGCTGCCCGAGGGAGGTGTCCGGGCGGATGTTGTTGTCGGCCGCGAGCCCCTCGTAGTCGACCACGAGGTCGCCGTAGAAGCCCGCCTGCCATGCGGCCGCGGCCTTCTGGTGGCTCGCCAGCGCGAGCTCGTCCTGCGCCTCGCGCGAGACCTGCCAGGTCTTCGCCATCTGCTCGCAGTGCTCGCCCATCGACAGGCCCGTGCGCGGCTCGACCACGGCGGGCATCACCGGCTTGAAGTCGCGCGGCCGCAGCCCGAAAAACGGCGCGAGGCGCGCACCGAGGCTGCGGCCGCGGTAGCTGCGCAGCAGCTTCTGCTGGTAGGAGCGCGGATAGACGATCGGCACGTCGCTCACCGAGTCGACACCGCCCGCGATTCCGGCGTCGATCTGGCCAAGCGCGATCTTGTTGGCGACCAGGATCGCCGCCTCGAGGCTCGTGCCGCAGGCGCGCTGGACGTCGAGGCCGGGCGTCTGCGGGTCGAGGCCGCTCGCCAGCACGCACTCGCGCACGAGGTTGAAGTCCTTCGAGTGCTTGATGGTCGCGCCGGCGATCACGTCGCCGAGGCGCAGGCCCGCAAGGCCGTACTTCGCGACCATCGCGCGCATCACGGCGCCCAGCATGTCCGGGTTGCCGACCGCGGCATACGCCCCGTGGGCCCTCGCGAAGGGGATGCGCTGGCCGCCGAGCACGGCGACGCGCCTGATGGCTGTTCCGGCGAGCATATGGGGATAGAATGCCATGCTCCCCGTCCCGCCAGCCAATCCCGATGCCGTCACGCCTGTCGCGGGCGCGGGCGGATGCCGCGTCGATCGCGCATCTCGCCCTGCCCCTGCTCATCAACAACCTCGCCACGGCCGGCATGGTCACGGCCGACACGGTCATGGCCGGCTGGCTCGGCGCGCGCGACCTCGCCGCCGTCGCCGTCGGGGCGAACTACGTGTCGTTCTTCAACCTCGGCGGCCTCGGCCTGCTGATGGCGCTGTCGCCGACGGTGGCGCATGCCTACGGCGCGGGCCGCGACGGCGATGTCGGCAGCTTCACGCGCAATGCCCTGTGGCTGTCGCTTGCGATGTCGCTCGTGACCTTCGCCGCGCTGATGTTCGCGCGGCCCGTGCTGATCGCGATCGCGATACCGCCGGAGGTCGCCGACCTCGCGGCGCGCTATGTGCGTGCCGTGGCGTTCGGCGTGCCCGCCCTGTACGCGTTCTTCGCGCTGCGCTTTTCGAGCGAGGGGATCGGCTGGACGCGGCCCGTCATGTACACCGCGGCGCTCGGCTTCGCGGCCAACGTGGCGGGCAACTATGTCTTCATGTACGGGCACTTCGGCTTGCCGGCGCTCGGCGCGGTCGGCTGCGGCGTCGGCACGGCGCTCGCGAGCTGGACCGTGTTCCTCTTCATGTGGCGCTACATGCGCCGGCATCGCCGCTACGCACCGTTCGCGCCGCTGCGGCGCTTCGAAGCGCCGAGCGGGGCGCGCCTGCGCGAAATCCTCGCGCTCGGCCTGCCAATCTGCGGCAGCGTGCTCGCCGAGGGCGGGCTGTTCGCATCGGCGGGCCTGATGCTCGGCGCCTTCGGCTCGACCGTGCTCGCCGCGCACGCGATCGCCGTCAACTACGGGTCGCTGATGTTCATGGTCCCGCTGTCGCTGCATTCGGCGACCACGATCCATGTCGGGCACCGGCTCGGCGGCGGCGACGCCGCGGCCGGGCGCTTCGCGGGATGGGTCGGCATGTTCCTGTGCGTCTCGGTCATGGCGCTGTCGGCGCTTGCCTTGCTCGCGCTGCGGCGCGAGGTCGCGGGTGCCTACACGAGCGATGCGCAGGTGCTGGCGATCGCGACGCAGCTGCTCGCCTTCGTCGCGGCCTTCCAGCTGGCCGACGGGCTGCAGGTGGGGGCCGCCGGCGCGCTGCGCGGCTTCAAGGACGCGCGCGTGCCGATGGTGCTGAACGTGGTTGCGTACTGGCTCGTGGGCTTTCCGCTGGCTTACGGCTTCGGCGTCGTGCTCGGACAGGGTGCCAGCGCCGTGTGGACGGGCCTGATCGCCGGGCTCTTCGCCTGTGCCGTCCTGCTCACCTGGCGCTATGCGGTCGTCTCGCGGCGCGCGCTGGCCGCTCAGGGAAGCTCGAGCAGGAAATAGCGGTCGCAGCCGTGGTGGCCCGTCGCGCCGAGCGGCGCGGGCAGCGGCTTGAACCCGGCGCGCCGGTATAGCTTCTGCGCGGCGTCCATGCCGGTGAGCGTTTCGAGGTAGCAGGAGCGGTAGCCGAAGCCGCGTGCGACCGCAAGGCAGCGCGCCAGCAGGCTCGCGCCGGCCCCCTGGCCGCGTGCCTCCGGCAGGAAGTACATCTTGCGCAGCTCGCAGGTCTGGAACGGCCCGCCCTCGAGCGGGGCGATGCCGCCGCCGCCGACGATGCGGCCGGCCTGCTCGACGACGAAATAGGCCGCGCGCGGGCGCCGGTAGGCGCTGCTCATCGCGTCCACTTCCGGGTCGTTGATGGCAAAGCCCGGGCCGCAGGCGCCGAAGGAAGGCATCACGCTACGGATGATCGAGGCGATCGCGCCGTCGTCCGCAGGCTGCGCGAGGCGCAATCCGAAAGCGGCCGTCCCTTCGCTCACCCGCCGCCCTTCTGCTTGCCGCGATAGCCGTAGCCGAGCGTCTCGATCCCGGTCACTTCGCCGTCCTCGATCGTCAGGCGCCTCATCAGCTTGTTCGGGCCGAGGTTGTAGGTCCAGATCTCGACCTGCACTTCGACATGGCGGTCACCGGCCACGCGCACCGGGCGGCCGTTGTACCAGATGATGGGCGGGCGCAGCACGCGGCGCTCCTGCACGTCGGAAGGCGCGCCGCACCAGGTGGTGACCTGGTCGCGGGTCGTGCCTTCGACGACGAGCCGCGTGCCGCAGCGCAGGCTGTCGGCCCAGGCCCCGGGGGCGCAGCAGAGGGCGAACAGCAGCAGGGCGCATCGGCGCAGCATGCCTGCAACGGTAGCGCGCGGTACCTGAACGGACAATGACCGGCCATACTCGGGGCACGATGCCCCTGTTGCCCTGGCTTGCCGCTGCCCTGACGCTCGCGGCGCCCCTGACCGAGGCCGACCTTGCCCGCGCGCTCGCCGGGGAGGTGGTGGTCGCCACCGATGCCGCCGACGCCCCCGACGGGGAGGCGCGCGGCGCTGTCGCCGCGATCCGCATCGCGGCGCCTCCGGCGCGGGTGTTCAAGGTGATGACCTCCTGCCGGGAGGCGCTGCGCTTCGTGCCGCGCCTCGAATCCTGCCGCGTGATCGCCTCCGCCCCGGATGGCAGCCACGAGCTGGTCGAGCAGGTG
Organism: Pseudomonadota bacterium; assembly: GCA_963204835.1. Lineage (GTDB taxonomy): Bacteria > Pseudomonadota > Gammaproteobacteria > Steroidobacterales > Steroidobacteraceae > CADEFQ01. The sequence goes on along the minus strand of CAUJHJ010000060.1, from coordinate 16,821 downwards.
GTCAACCTGCGCTGGTACCTGCCGCGGATCCGCTTCGTCTTTCGCGCCGACTACAGCCCGCCGCACGAGGTGCGCATCAGCAACGTCAGCGGCGGCCTGCGCGAGCACGAGGGGCGCTGGACACTCCTGCCGCTCGACGGGGGCGCCACGACGCTCGCGATCTATCGTGTGCGGGTCGTGCCGCGCTACCCGGTGCCGCAGTGGCTCATCCTCGCGACCTTGCGGCACGACCTGCCGCAGACCCTGCGGGCGCTCGCCGCCCGCTGCGCCGCAGGCGCGTGATTGCGCCCGCCGCCGGCAACGCGGCAAGATGCCCCCACCATGGCCCGTGAATTCGGCAGCTTCCGCGAGTTCTACCCGTTCTACCTCGGGCAGCACCGCCATCCCGTCTCGCGCCGCCTGCACGTGATCGGCACGCTCGCGCTGCTCGCGATCGCCGTATTCGCGCTCGCCACCCGGCAATGGCGCTTGCTGCCCGCCGCCGTGGTCCTCGCCTACGGTTGCGCGTGGATCGGGCATTTCGTCTTCGAGAAGAACCGGCCGGCGACCTTCAGCCACCCCCTCTACAGCCTGCGCGGCGATTTCACCCTGCTGCGCGACGTGCTCCTGCGCCGCACGCCCTGGTAGCCCCATGCCCGCACCCGCCATCGACCGCAGCTTCGAGCGGCGACTCGCCCTGCTCGTCAACGGAGGCGGTGCGCCGCTGCTGCGCGGCGGCCTGCGCGGCGTGGAGAAGGAGTCGCTGCGCGTCACCCCGGACGGGCGCATCGCCACGACCCCGCATCCGCGCGCGCTCGGCTCCGCGCTGACGAACGAGCAGTTCACGACCGACTATTCCGAGGCGTTGATCGAGCTCGTCACCCCGACCTTCACGACGAGCTGGGAACTGCTGCAGTACCTGTGCGACATGCACCAGTTCGTCTACCGGCACCTCGGCGAGGAGCGGCTGTGGGCCACTTCGATGCCCTGCCGCATCGACGGCGACGAGTCGATCCCCATCGCGCAGTACGGCAGCTCGCACGTCGGGCGCATGAAGACCGTGTATCGCGAGGGGCTCGGCCTGCGCTACGGGCGCGTCATGCAGGCGATCTCGGGCGTGCACTTCAATTACTCGTTCCCGGAGAAGTTCTGGGAGCCATACGCCGCGCTGCGCGAGCGCGCCGGCAGCGCCGCGCTGCGCTCCGCGGCCTATTTCGACCTGCTGCGCAACTACCGGCGCCACGGCTGGATCGTGCTGTACCTGTTCGGGGTCTCGCCGGCGGTCTGCAGCTCATTCCTGCGCGTGCGCGGCGAGACGTTGCCCGCGCAGTCGGGGGCCACGGCCTGGGAGCCGTACGCCACCTCGCTGCGCATGAGCGATCTCGGCTACCGCAACCGCAAGCAGGCGGGCGTGTCGGTCTCGGTCAACAGCCTCGACGAGTACGTGCACGACCTCACGCGGGCGATCAGCACGCCCTATCCGCCCTACGAGGCGCTCGGCGTGGAAGTCGACGGGCAGTGGCGCCAGCTCAACGCCAACCTGCTGCAGATCGAGAACGAGTACTACAGCAACATCCGGCCGAAGCGTGTCGCGCGCTCGGGCGAGCGGCCGACCAAGGCGCTGCTGCGCGGCGGGGTCGAATACGTCGAAGTGCGCGCGCTCGATGTCAGCGCCTTCGACCCGGTGGGTGTCAACCAGGCGAAGCTGCGTTTCCTCGAGGCCTTCCTCGCACTGTGCCTGTTGCGCGAGAGCGCGCCGATCGGCGACGAAGAGCAGGAGGCCCTCGACCGCAACCACGTGCTCGTCGCGCGCCGCGGCCGCGAGCCAGGCCTCGTGCTGCAGCGGGACGGCCGGCCGGCGCGGCTCGTCGACTGGGCCCGCGAGCTGCTCGACGGCATGACCGGCCTCTGCGAGATCCTCGATGGGGACGATCCGGCCCGTCCCTACTCGCAGGCACTGGCGGTGCAGGCGGAGAAAGTGCGCGATGTCGCGCGCACGCCGTCGGCCCGGCTGATGCACGAGCTCGAGTCGACCGGCGAGTCCTTCTTCGACCTCGCGCAACGCATGTCGAGCACGCACAAGGCCTATTTCCTCGAGCTCTACCCCCCCAATACCGCGCGGCTCGCGGAGTTCCAGGGGGGTGCGGAGGCCTCGCTCGTTCGGCAGCAGGCAATCGAGGCTGCTGATACCGGCACTTTCGGGGCTTACCTCGCCCGGTATTTCGAGAACTAGCTCACAGAATCGGCGCAAAGCCCTGATTTGACATATCAGTGTCACGATTTTGCCTCCCCGCTGTCTCAGGGAAAGGATTAAAATCGCCCCCGACAATCAATCAGACCAGTCCAGGGACGAGACCCCCCGACGATGAAAACAACCAAGCCTTTCGGGGCCGACGGATTCGTATCCTCCACGCTCGTCGCCGCCAACGAGCCGACGATGCCCGCCGCCGCGCAGAGGGAACGTGCGCCGCAGGCGGCCGCCAGCCGAGGCTGGGATCCTTACGACGTGTGGCGGACCCGGGTGAAGACGCCGCGCGAGACCGACGCCCCCGCGCCCTGACCGCGTGTCCACGGCGACGCAACCGCAAGAGGGTGAGTCGCTCGTAGCCCGCACGCTGCGCACCGGCTTCCCCTGGCTGCGCTTTCCCGCAGAACTCGAAACCGAATTCGTCGCCGAGTACCGGCTCTCGCGCCGCCGCCTCGTGAGAAGCGGCCTGTGCATCGCGCTCGCGACGATCTTCGGGCTCGCGATCCTCGATCGCACGCTCATCGGTGCCGATGCGCACGGCGTGCCGGATGCGGTCCGCTTCGGCGTGCACATTCCGCTCGTGCTGATCGCGATCGTGCTCACGTCAGGCCGCCTCTACCGCTGGTACTGGCCGTTCGTGCACCTCTTCGCGCCGTTCTACGGCCTCGCGACCGTGCTGCTTGCGGTGAAGGCCGAGGGCGCGCTCACCACCTTCATCTATGCGCGCCTCATCATCGCGGTCTTCTTCTTCTATTTCATGCTCGGCCTGTCCTTCAAGGCCGCCGTGCGCACCAACCTGCTGACGCTGGCGGGCTTCCTGGTTGCAGCGGCCGCGGGCAGCATGCCGCCGCAATTCGGCCTCTACCTCGCCTTCCTTCTCATCTGCGCGAACCTCTACGCCGGCGCGGGCTGCTACGCGCTCGAGCACGCCAACCGCGCCGCCTTCCTCGACCGGCGCCTGCTGCGCGAGGTAGCCACGCACGACGGGCTCACGGGATTGCTGAACCGCGCCGCGCTCGAGGGCGAGATCCATCGCATCTGGCAGCAGGCCATCCGCGACCGCGACGTCGTCACGGTCGTGATGATCGACATCGACCACTTCAAGGCCTACAACGACCGCTACGGGCACCAGGCGGGCGATCGGTGCCTGCGCGACGTGGCCCGCGCCATCCGGCACGCGGCCGGCACGCGGCCGCGCGACTGCGTGGCGCGTTACGGCGGCGAGGAAATGATAGCCGTGCTGCCGGGCGCCGACCGGGAGGGCGGCGAGCAGGTGGCTCGCGCCATACTCGACGCGGTCGCAGGGCTCGCGATCCCGCACGAGCGCTCGCTCACCCAGCCGCACGTCACGGTGAGCGTCGGCGTCGCGTCACTGCGGCCGGGACGCGATTCATCGCACGATCTCATCGTCCGGATCGCTGATCGCGCGCTCTATCTCGCCAAGGAGCAGGGCCGCAATCGGCATGCCGTGCTCGAGGAGGCGGACCTCGGCGAGGCCACGGTGGTCCTCGCCGCGCGGGAATTGCGGACGGCGGGGTAGCAGCGGAAAGCCGGCAGCGCACAGCTTGCAGCCTGCAGCCAGGAGCGCGGGTCGCCAGGCTGGCTGTCCCGGCCGGGCGGGTGGCCTGGCTGCAAGCTGTTCGCTGAAGTCTGTTCGCCCGCTCCTCCTAATGATCCCGGTAAATCGCCACTTCCCGCCTGCCCTCGGAAGTGCGGCTGCCGCGGAACATCCCCTCGCTGTTGAAGCTCATCACGACCTCGCCGCGGGCACCGACCGCGATGATGCCGCCTTCGCCACCCATCTTCGCGAGGCGGTCCATGACCACCGCGTCCGCGGCCGCCTGCAGCGTGGCGCCGCCATAGGCCATGCGCGCGTAGATGTCGTGCGCGACGGCCGTGCGGATGAAGTACTCGCCATGGCCGGTGGCCGAGACGGCGCAGCAGCGGTTGTCGGCGTAGGTGCCCGCGCCGATGATCGGCGAATCGCCCACGCGCCCGTAGCGTTTGCCTGTCATGCCGCCGGTCGAGGTGGCGGCGGCGAGGTTGCCCGCGCCGTCGCGGGCGACCGCGCCCACCGTGCCGAGCGCCGACAGTTCGTTCGCCGGCCGCGTGTCGCCGACCAGCACCCGGCGCAGCTGCGCCTTGCGCACCTCGGTCTTGAACCAGTCGTTCGGCACGGTTTCGAGGCCTCGCGCATGGGCGAATTCCTCCGCACCCGCGCCGATCAGCAGCACATGCGGGGAGTGCTCCATCACGGCCCGCGCCAGCTCGACCGGATGGCGCACATGCGACACGCCCGCGATCGCACCGGCCGCGAGGTTTCGCCCCTCCATGACGGAGGCGTCGAGTTCGACCGTGCCCTCGTGGGTTAGCACCGCGCCGCGTCCCGCGTTGAAGAGCGGGTCGTCCTCGAGGATCCGCACCGCGGCGGTCACCGCGTCGACGCTGCTGCCGCCGCGCTCGAGCACCTCGAAGCCGGCGTCGAGCGCGGCCCCGAGGCCGGCCCGGTAGGCGGCTTCCTGGGAGGGCGTCATTTCGGCGCGCGGCAGGGTGCCGGCGCCGCCGTGGATGGCGATGGTAAGCATGGTACGAGTTTACCGAGGCGCGACAGTCGGCGCCTTACGCGGCTATGATCGGGCAGGCCCGGCCCGGCCATCCGCCAGCGCCACGGGCGCCGTTCCCTTCAGCAAATCAGGCAGGTTTCGTGGCCATCCGGGAAAAACGCATTCGCAGCCTGCTGGTCGCGAATCGGGGCGAGATCGCGATCCGCGTCATGCGGGCCGCCACCGAGCTCGGCATTCGCACCATCGCGATCTATTCGCGCGAGGACCGCTTTTCCTTGCACCGGACCAAGGCGGACGAGGCCTACCTCGTCGGCCACGGCAAGGGACCCGTCGAGGCCTACCTCGACATCGAGGACGTGCTGCGCATCGCCCGCGAGTCGCACGCCGATGCCATCCACCCCGGCTACGGGTTCCTCTCCGAGAACCCCGATTTCGCGGAAGCCTGCGAGCGCGACGGGGTGATCTTCGTCGGACCCACCCCGGCGAACATGCGCACGCTCGGCAACAAGGTGTCGGCGCGCAACGCGGCGGTGGCCGCGGGCGTGGCGGTGATGCCGGCCACGCCGCCGCTGCCGGCGGACATTGCGGCCGGCCAGGCGCTGGCGCGCGAAGTGGGCTACCCGGTGATGCTCAAGGCGAGCTGGGGTGGCGGCGGGCGCGGCATGCGGGTCATCGAAGACGACGCGCAGCTCGCGGAACTGCTGCCGGTCGCGCGGCGCGAGGCGCTGGCAGCCTTCGGCAACGACGAGGTCTACCTCGAGAAGCTCGTGCGCCGTGCGCGCCACCTCGAAGTGCAAATCCTCGGCGACCGCCATGGCAACCTCGTGCACCTCTTCGAGCGCGACTGCACGGTGCAGCGGCGCAACCAGAAAGTGGTCGAGCGGGCGCCGGCGGTGTTCCTCTCGGACGCGCAGCGCGCCGGGTTGTGCGAGGCGGGCCTCGCGATCGGGCGCGCGGTGCAGTACCTGAACGCCGGCACGGTCGAATTCCTGCAGGACGCCGATACCGGCAAGTTCTATTTCATCGAGGTCAATCCGCGCATCCAGGTCGAGCACACCGTCACCGAGTGCGCGACCGGGATCGACATCGTGAAGGCGCAGATCCGCATCGCGGCCGGTGCCCGCATCGGCACGCCCGGGAGCGGCGTGCCGGCGCAGGACGGCATCCGGGTAATGGCGCATGCCCTGCAATGCCGCATCACGACCGAGGATCCGGAGAACGGGTTCATCCCGGACTACGGCCGCCTCACCGCCTATCGCAGCCCCGCGGGCTTCGGCATCCGCCTCGATGCCGGCACCGCGTACACGGGCGCGATCATCACGCGCTCCTACGATTCGCTGCTCGTGAAGGTGACGGCCTGGGCGCCCACCGCGGAGGAAACCTCCGCGCGCATGCATCGCGCGCTGTGGGAGTTCCGCATCCGCGGCGTCGTCACGAACCTGCGCTTCCTCGACCAGGTGATCACGCACCCGGCGTTCGCGAACGGCGAGTACACCACCCGCTTCATCGACACGACGCCGGAGCTGTTCCGCTTCCCGCGCAAGCGCGACCGCGCCACGCGCATGCTGACCTACCTCGCCGAGACCATCGTCAACGGCAACGCCGAGACGAAGGCCCGCCCGCGACCCGCGCGGCTCGGGCTCGCGCGCCTGCCGAAGGTGGCGCTCAAGGCGGCGCCACCTGCCGGCACGAAGCAGAAGCTCGACGAACTCGGGCCGGAGAAGTTCGCGCAGTGGATGCTCGCCGAGAAGCGCGTGCTGCTGACCGACACCTCGATGCGCGATGCGCACCAGTCGCTGCTCGCGACGCGCATGCGCACCATCGACATGGCGGCGATCGCGCCATACTACGCGCAGTTGCTGCCGCAGCTGTTTTCGGTGGAGTGCTGGGGCGGGGCGACCTTCGATGTCGCGATGCGCTTCCTGAAGGAAGACCCCTGGGAGCGCCTCACGCAGTTCCGCGAGGGCATGCCGAACCTGCTCTTGCAGATGCTGCTGCGCTCCTCGAACGCCGTCGGCTACACGAACTATCCCGACAACGTCGTGCGCTATTTCGTGCGGCAGGCGGCGGCCTGCGGCGTCGACGTGTTCCGCGTGTTCGATTCGCTCAACTGGGTCGAGAACATGCGCGTCGCGATGGATGCCGTGCTCGAGAGCGGCCGGCTGTGCGAGGCGGCGATCTGCTACACGGGCAACCTGTCCGATCCGCGCGAGAAGAAATACACGCTCGATTACTACGTGAAGCTCGCGCGCGAACTGAAGGCGGCGGGTGCGCACATCATCGGCATCAAGGACATGGCGGGCCTGTGCCGGCCGGCCGCGGCGCGCGCGCTCGTCACGGCGCTCAAGGCCGAGACGGGCCTGCCGCTGCACTTCCATACGCACGACACGAGCGGCATCGCCGCCGCGAGCGTGCTCGCGGCCGCCGAGGCGGGCTGCGATGCGGTCGACGGCGCGATCGACGCGATGAGCGGGCTCACCTCGCAGCCGAACCTCGGCTCGATCGCCGAGGCGCTGCGCCACGGCGAGCGTGATCCCGGCATCGACACGGCGAACCTGCGCAAGCTCTCGTCCTACTGGGAGCAGGTGCGCCAGGGCTACGCCGCGTTCGAGAGCGACATCCGCGCGGGCGCCTCCGAGGTCTATGTGCACGGCATGCCGGGCGGCCAGTACACCAACCTGCGCGAGCAGGCGCGTGCGCTCGGCATCGACGAGGCGCGCTGGCCCGAGGTGGCGCAGGCCTATGCCGACGTCAATGACATGTTCGGCGACATCGTGAAGGTGACCCCGACTTCGAAGGTCGTCGGCGACATGGCGATCATGATGGTCACGAGCGGGCTCAGCCGCGCGCAGGTCGAGGACCCGGCGACGCAGATTGCCTTCCCGGAGTCCGTCGTGCAGCTGATGCGCGGCGACATCGGCCAGCCGGTGGGCGGTTTCCCGAAGGCGCTGCAGGCGAAGGTGCTGAACGGCGCCACGCCGCTCACCGTGCGGCCCGGCGAAGTGCTGCCGCCGGTCGATCTCGAAGCGACGCGCCTGGATGTCGCGCAGAAGATCGGCCGCGAAGTCACCGACTACCAGCTCGCGTCCTACCTGATGTACCCGCGCGTGTTCCTCGACTACGCGAAGGATCGCGCCGCCTACGGCGACATGGGCCGCCTGCCGACGCCCGCCTTCTTCTACGGCATGGAGCCGGGGCAGGAGATCAGCATCGACCTCGAGCGCGGCAAGACGCTGATCGTGACCTACGTGGCGGTCAGCGAGACGCACGATGATGGCACGCGCACCGTGTTCTTCGAACTGAACGGCCAGCCGCGCTCGGTGCGGGTTGCCGATCGCAGCCAGGTCGCGCGCCGCCCGCCACAGCGCAAGGCCGAACCGGGCAATGCGCGCCACGTCGGTGCGCCGATGCCGGGCAGCATCGCGACCGTCGCAGTCGCGGTCGGCCAGCGGGTCGCGCGCGGCGACGTGGTCGCGACGCTCGAGGCGATGAAGATGGAAACGGCCGTGCGGGCCGAGCAGGACGGTCAGGTCGCCGAAGTGCTCGTGCGGCCAGGCCTCGCGGTCGACGCCAAGGACCTGCTGGTCGTCATCGGCTGAGCCGCGCGTGCCGCGAGCGCGAGCGCGAGGAACAGCAGCAGCGCCACGGGGAAGCTGCCGCCGCCGCCACCGCCGCTGCTGGCGCCGCTCGTGGGCGGCGGCGGTGGGGGTGGTGGCGTGGTCGGGCCGCCGCCCGCAGCCGTGACCGCGAGGGTCGCGCTGGCCGAATTGTTGGCACTCTCGGGATCGATCGCGGCCGTGAGCGCCACGGCCGTCACCGTGAAGTTGCCCGCAGTGCTCGTGCGTACCGTGAAGCGCACGGTGCGGGCGTCGCCGTCCGCGACCAGCTGCGGATCACAGGAAATGCTGTTGGCGCTCACCGCGCAGGCAAGTCCCCCGGCATCGATGCCGCTGACCGTAATTCCCGCGGGAATGTCGATCGACAGGCGCGCGTCGGAGGTGACGCTCGGTCCCTTGTTCGTCATCGCCACCGCGAACTGCGCATCCCCGCCCGCCACGAGACTCGCGGGCGAGACCGCCGCGGTCGTCGCGAGGTCGGCGAGTGGCGCCGTCACGATCTCGACCGAGGCGGTGTCGTTCGCGACCGCGCCATCGTCGATCGCCATCACGTCGGCGGTGAGTGTCTCGGTGCCGATCGCATTGCCGGTGAGCGACAGGGTGATCGTGCGCGCGGCGCCCGAGGGCAGCGTGCCGAGGCTGCAGCTTGCCTGGCTGCCGCTCACGGTGCAGCTGCCGCCGGCGGCATTCGCCGCTTCGAGCGTCGAGCCGGCCGGGACGGCGAATCGCGCGAGGGTCGAGAGCGCGTCGCGCGTGCCGAGCGAACGCACATTGAAGGTGAGCGAGTAGTTGACGCCGACACCGTGGCGCGCCGTCGCGACGGGCGCGATGATTTCCACGTCGACCTGGTCGACGGCCGTCAGGCATTGCGCCGCCGCGATGCGTCTCGCGATTTCGTCGCGGCTGCACTGCGAGAATTGCGAATTGGCCGTCGACAGCGTGGGCGCCATCAGGAAGGCGTTCGGATTGGTCGCCGCGCAGGCCTTGCCCGCTTCGCCGTCGTGCGGGGCGCCGAAGTTGTGGCCGATTTCGTGCGCGGCGACCAGCGAGATGAGTGCGGCGCTCAGCTTGCCGGAGCGCGCTTCCGTCAGGCTGGCGGACTGCAGCCCGCAAACCGCGTCCAGGTAGGCGATGCCGACGGTGGTGTCGTCGAGTTCGCGGCCGGTCATCAGGTGCGTGAGGCCGAGGCGCTGCGAGGCGATCGTGGTGCGGCGGTAACCCGCAAGCTGCTGCAGCAGTTCGGGCGCAGCCGTCACCGTGAAGGGATCCTGGTCGGTCGTGTAGATGAAGGCCGAGCCGACATGGACGCGCAGGCCCACTTGCGCCGCGAACAGGCCGTCGACGGCGTTCATGCGGGCAAGCAGGAAGTCGATGGTCGCATCGCCGTAGGCCTGGTAGAGCTCATGGTCGGCGACCATGGCCACGTCGATCTGCCGGTCGGCGACCGACGCCGCGAGCGGCGCGAGTTCGGCGCCGAGCGATTTGTAGAGGGCGAGCGCGGTGGTCGGCTTGCCCTGATCCGCGACGCCGCAGCTGACGGCCTCGGGATCGACCAGCGCATCGGCGAGGCGGTACACGACCGTGCCCGCGGCCGGTGCCTTGAGGGCGGCGTCCGCGAGCGCCGCGACCTCGCTCGCCGGCTCGATGGCGAAAATCTCGCGGCCATCCGAGACCAGGCCGCTCAGCCCCCGGCGGGTGCGGGTGAGGCGCGCCCAGGAGCCCGGCAGTCCGGCGATGCGGCCTTCGAGCGCCACGAGGTCCGCGCGCCCCGCAGGAACCGCGGCGGCGAGCTGCGGGTTCGGTTCGAGATGCAGGTCGAAGCGCTTGCCGAAGGCCTCGAAGGCCAGTTCCTCACGCGATCCTTGCGTCAGGCGCTTGGCCTGCATGGCGCGCGCGGGCTCGAGATAGACGATGCGCGACGGCGCACGCGCCGCGGCCCACGGGCTGGCGAGCGCGAGTGCGAGCGCGATTCCCCAGGCGCAGACCTTTCCCCCGACTCCCATGCGGACGGATTATCGCCTGTCGGCCGCATTCCGTGCAGTTCAGGCGACACAATCCTTCAGTGGCCGCGTTATGTCCGCGAGTTGCGCCGGATCGGGGTGGATGCGCGCGGCGACGAGCTTGCGTGCCGCCATCTGGTCCCGCGCGGCGTTCACGGTATCGACCGCGATCAGCTCGCCGTCGCGCAGGTAACAGGCCGAGAAACTGCGCGACGCGGGATCGCCGCGCATCACCACGCGGTCGTGGCCCTGCGAGAGGCCGACGATGATCAGCTTGAGGTCGTATTGGTCCGACCAGAACCAGGGCGTCCGGTCGTGCGCGGTGGCAATGCCGAGCAGGTTGTGTGCCGCGCTCGCCGCCTGCTCGAAGGCGTTGTCGACCGACTCGAGCCGCAGGCGCCGGCCGTAACGCGCGCTCGGGTGATTGGTGCAGTCCCCCGCCGCGAAGACCAGTGGGTCGGACGTGCGGCAATGCTCGTCGACGACGATGCCGTTGTCGCAGGCGAGCCCCGCCTCGCGCGCGAGTTCGTCGGCGGGCGTGACGCCGACGCCGACGATGGCGAGGTCCGCGGGATGCATGCTGCCGTCGGTGCCATGCACGGCGCGCACGCGCGCATCGCCGGAGAAAGCGGCGAGCCCCGTGCGCAGCAGGATGCGCACGCCGCGGCGCGCATGCTCGGCCTCGTAGAAGCGCGCCACCGGCTCGCAGACGACGCGGTTCATCACGCGATCGGCCATTTCGAGCACCGTGACCTCGAGCCCGAGTTCGCGCAACGTGGCCGCCGTCTCGAGGCCGATATAGCCGCCACCGACGATCACCGCGCGCCGACCGGCCTGCGCCTCGGCACGTATCGCGTCCACGTCGGCGAGGGTGCGCAGCACATGCACGCCGGGCAGCCCGGCGCCCGGCACGGCCGCGCGGCGCGCGCGGCTGCCGGTCGCCAGCAGCAGCGCGTCGTAGGCGAGCACGCTGCCGTCGTCGAGGCCGATCGTGCGCGCGGCGCGATCGAGGCGCAGCGCGCGCCGGCCGAGCTTCAGCCGGACATCGTGCCCGTCGTAGAACGCCTGATGGCGGAACGGCAGGCGCTCGCGCTCGAAGCTGCCCGCAAGGAATTTCTTGGAGAGCGGCGGGCGCTGGTAGGGCAGCACCGGTTCTTCGCCGACGACGGTGAGCGCGCCCGCGTAGCCCTTGCGGCGCAGGATTTCGACGGCCTGCGCGGCGGCCTGGCCCGCGCCCACGATCACGATGTTCTCCGGCATGGGGGCCGAAGCATACTGGGAGCGCCGGGCGGACCCAACTGCACCAAGTGCGGGCGCGCGGCCGCGAGCGTTGCGCTAGAATGGTGCGCGTCGCCGGTCCGTACGCGCGGCCGAGCGCAGCAAACGCCTGATTTCGTGCATGCGGGGCACTGGCACGAAAGCTGCTAGTCACGCCAGCCGAGGAACATCGACGGGAGTGAGTGCATGAAACTGGTCACCGCGATCATCAAACCCTTCAAGCTCGACGACGTGCGCGCCGCGTTGTCGGAGATCGGCGTCTCGGGCATGACGGTCACCGAAGTGAAGGGCTTCGGCCGCCAGCGCGGCCACACCGAGCTCTATCGCGGCGCCGAGTACGTCGTCGATTTCGTGCCGAAGACGCGCATCGAGGTGGCGGTCAGCGACGATCGGGTCGACCAGGTGGTCGATGCGATGCTGAAGGCCGCCAAGACCGGCAAGGTCGGCGACGGCAAGATCTTCATCACGGGCATCGAGCGCGTGGTGCGCATCCGCACGGGCGAGACCGACGACTCCGCGCTCTGAAGATGGCCGAAGGCGCGCCCGACCCCGGCGCGCTCGCGCGCGCCGTCGAAGTCCTCAAGATCGATACCGCCCGCCGGCACATCTTCCTGTGCGTGGGCGGCAAGTGCGCGGACGAGGCGCAGCAGCAGGCGTCCTGGGCCTTCCTCAAGCGACGCCTCAGGGAACTCGGCCTCGTCGATCGCCCGTACGGCGTGCTGCGCACCAAGGCGGATTGCCTGCGCGTATGCGTGGGCGGGCCCGTCGCGGTCGTGTACCCGGAAGGCGTGTGGTATCGGGCCTGCACCGAGGACAACCTCGAGCGAATCATCCAGGACCATCTCATCGGCGGGCGGATCGTGACGGAACTGCGCATCGCGGCGACCGGCGAGTCCGCGTAGACTTTCGCCATGGCGAAGGCAATCCTGATGCGAGAAACGGGCGGCCCCGAGGTGTTGCGCCTCGAGGAGGTCGCGCTACCCCCGCCGGCCGAGGGCGAGGTGCAGGTCCGGCACAGCGCGATCGGCCTCAATTTCATCGACGTCTACGACCGCACCGGGCTCTATCCGCTGCCGCTGCCCGCGGTGCCCGGCCGCGAAGCGGCGGGCGTCGTGGCGGCCATCGGCCGCAAGGTGAAGGGCCTGCGCGTCGGCGACCGGGTCGCCTATGCCTTGCCCTCCGCCGGGGCCTATTGCGATGTGCGCAACGTAGCGGCCGCGCGGCTCGTCAAGCTGCCGAAGGGCGTCAAGGACGAGACGGCGGCGGCGATCATGCTGAAGGGCCTCACGGCGCACTACCTCGTGCGGCGCACCTATCGCGTGAAGAAGGGCGACTGGGTGCTCGTGCACGCCGCCGCGGGCGGTGTCGGGCTGCTGCTCATCCAATGGGCGCGTGCGCTCGGCGCGCGCGTGATCGGCGTCGTCGGCAGCGGCGAGAAGGCCGCGCTCGCGAAGCGGCATGGCTGCCACCACACGCTGCTGTCCGGCCGCGATGACATCGTCGCCGGGGTCAAGGCGCTGACGAAAGGCGCGGGCGTGCACGTCGTGTACGACTCGGTCGGCAAGGACACCTTCATCGAATCGCTCGACTGCCTGCGGCCGCTTGGCATGATGGTCACCTACGGCAACGCATCGGGCCCGCCGCCGGCCATCTCGCCGCTCGAGCTCGCGAAGCGCGGGTCGATCTTCCTCACGCGGCCTTCGCTGTTCGCCTACATCGCTGCGCCCGCCGATCTCGCGGCTGCCGCGCGCGAGCTCTTCGGCATGGTCGTGAAGAGGAAGCTGCGCGTGCGCATCGGCCAGCGTTATGCGCTCGCGGACGCGGCGCAGGCGCACCGCGACCTCGAGGCGCGGCGCACCACCGGATCGACGGTGCTCGTGCCGTGACGCGCGGCGCGGCGGCGTGGGCGGTGCTCGCGCTGACCGGCCTCGCGCTCTTCGGCAACTACTACGTCTACGATTCGATCGGCCCGCTCGCCGAGCAGCTCTCGCGCGAGCTCGGCTATTCCGACACGCAGATCGGCACGCTGAACGCGATCTACAGCGTGCCGAACATCGTGCTGGTGTTCGTCGGCGGCATCCTCGTCGACCGCTACGGTCCCGGTTTCGTGACCTTCTGGTCCTCGCTCGTGTGCCTCGCGGGCGCCGCGCTCACCGCGATCGGCACGCCCTTCGCCCTCATGGCCGCCGGCCGCCTGATGTTCGGCATCGGCGCCGAAACCATGATCGTCGCGACGATCGTCGCGCTCGGCATCTGGTTCGCGGGTCGCCAGCTCGCCTTCGCGATGGCGCTGTCGATCAGCTTCGCGCGCGTCGGCTCCTACGCGGTCGACGTCTCGCCGGTGTGGGCATCAGGCGCCTATGCGTCGGGCTGGCAGGCGCCGCTCACGCTCGCGGCCGGCATCATGCTCGCCGGCGTCGTGGCCGCGTTCGCCTACTGGCGACTCGAGGCGACCGCGGCGGCGCGCGGCCTGCAGGTTCTCGGCCTGTCGCGCGAGCGGATCGAGCTCGGCAAGCTCGCGCAGTTCAGCCCCGGCTACTGGTACGTGCTCGCGCTGTGCGTGCTGTTCTATTCCGTGATTTTCCCGTTCCGGAGCACGTTCTCGATCAAGTATTTCCAGCACACCGGCGGGCTTTCGCTCGAGGCCGCGAGCGTGCTCAACAGCTACGTGTTCCTCGCCGCGGTGTTCGCGACGCCGCTCTTCGGCTGGCTGAACGATCGCATCGGGCGCCATGGCCTCCTGCTGACGATCGGCGCGGCCCTGCTCGCCGCCGCGTTCTATGTGCTCGGCGCGACGGACCTGTCCCCCGAGGTCAGCACGGCGCTGATCGGCGTCGCCTTCTCGCTCGTGCCCGCGGTGCTTTGGCCCGCTGTCACCCTGCTCGAGCCGCCACAGCGGCTCGGGACCGCGTACGGCTTCATGACGATGGTGCAGAACGTCGGCATGGCGGGCGCAAACTTCACGGCGGGTGCGCTCAACGACGCGAGCGGCGCGAGCGCCGCGAATCCCGCGGGCTACCTGCCGATGATCGAATTCTTCGGGCTGCTGTCGCTGCTCGCGCTCGGCTTTGCCGCGCTTTTCTGGCGCTACCGGTCGAAGAGCACGACCTGACGTACCGCCTCGCCGCGCGCGAGCCGGTCGAAACCCGCGTTGATGTCATCGAGCGCGAGCCGGTGCGACAGCAGCCGGTTGACCGGCAGCCGGCCCGCCCGATACCAGCCGATGTAGCGCGGAATGTCGCGCGCGGGGTCCGCGCCGCCGAGATAGCTGCCCTTGATCGTGCGTTCCTCGGCGACAATGCCGACCTGGGGCACCGTGAACGACGCCTGCGGGTGCGGCAGGCCCGCGGTCACGGTCGTGCCGCCGCGTCGCGTGATCCGGTAGGCAAGCGCCAGGGCGGCGGCCGAGCCGGCCATTTCGAACGCGTAGTCGACACCGCCCCGGGTCAACTCGCGCGCCTTCGCTTCCGCGCCGGGATCGGCGGCATCGAGCGCGTGCGTCGCACCGAGTTCGCGCGCGAGCGCGAGCTTGGCCGGGGAAAGGTCGATCGCGAGCGTGAGGCCCGCGCCCTGTGCGCGGGCACCGAGCAGCGCCGCGAGGCCCACGCCGCCGAGGCCGATCACCGCAACCCGGCTCCCGGCGCGCAATTGCGCGGTGTTGACGACGGCGCCGACGCCGGTAAGCACCGCGCAGCCGAACAGCGCGGCCTCCTCGAAGGGCAACGCGCTGTCGACGCGCACCAGCGAGCGGCGCGAGACGACCGCGCGATCGGCGAACGCCGAGACGCCAAGGTGATGGTGCAGGTCGGCGCCGTCACGATGCAGGCGCCGCGCCCCGCCGAGCAGCGTCCCGGCGGCATTGCCCGCGGCTCCTGGCTCGCACAGTGCCGGCCGCCCGTCGCTGCACGGCTCGCAGCTGCCGCAGCCCGGCACGAAGGTCGTGACCACGTGATCGCCGACCGCGAGGTCCGTGACGCCTGCGCCGAGCGCCTCGACGACGCCCGCCGCTTCATGGCCGAGCGCCATCGGCAACGGGCGCGGCCGGTTGCCGTCGATCACCGAGAGATCGGAATGACAGAGCCCCGCGGCGCGCACCGCGACGAGCACTTCGCCCGCACCGGGCGGGTCGAGGTCGACCTGCGCGATCGCGAGCGGGCGCGAGGTCGCGTAGGGCGGGGACAGGCCCATCGCATCGAGCACGGCGGCACGCGTCTTCACGGCTACAATTGTGGCATGAGCGAGCCTGCCAACCACGCCGCACCGCCCGTCCGCGGCGCATTCCCGGTATTTCGCCCGATCGCAACGCGCTGGATAGACAACGACCACTACGGCCACGTCAACAACGTCGCTTACTATTCGTACTTCGACACGGCCGTGAACGGCTGGCTGATCGAGGCGACCGGCGTCGACATCCGCGCGTTGCCCGCGATCGGCCTCGTCGTCGAAACGGGCTGCCGCTACTTCCGGCCGCTGTCCTTCCCCGATGCGCTCGAAGTCGGCCTCGCCGTCGAGCGCCTCGGAACGAGCAGCATCACCTACCGCCTCGGCATCTTCCGTCGCGGCGAGCCCGATGCGGCCGCCGCGGGCCGCTTCGTGCACGTGTACGTGGAAGCCGCATCCCGCCGGCCAGTTCCGGTGCCCGAAGTGATTCGATGCGCGGTCGAAAGACTGACAGTTGCGTGATGCGGGTTGCGGGCCGGATGCGCAGTGATTCATCCGCTCCCTCGCTATCCGGGCGCGCCCTCTTCGAGGGCGTGCCCTCGGAGCGGGGGCGCTCGGCGCACTGTGTCGTCAGGCGCTGAGATCTCGGCGTTCGCCTCGCTCTGACCCCCGCTCCTCGGCGCCCTCCACGCTCGTCCGCGGATGAATCGCCGCGCCCCCGGCCGGCCGCCCGCAATACACAGTTTGCTTCCCTTGAAGTCAGGATCGCTGCGTGAGGCGACCTTTCTGCACCTCAGCCAGGTAGCGTGCGATGCGTGGTCAGCCGCGCGCCGGTGGGGGTGCGGGGCGTCCGGTGACGAGCGTGGAGCGCGCCGTGGAGCGGCGATCAGCGTCCGGCGTATACAGGTCTTTCTGCGTCTACCGACACAGTGCGCCGGGCGCCGCCGCGACGAGGGGACCGCCGCAGGCGGCGC
>CAUJHJ010000059.1 GCA_963204835.1 Pseudomonadota bacterium | reverse complement strand
GTGCAGCAGGTTGATCTCCATCTGCGCCGGGCCGTCCTCGTGGATCAGCGTGTCGATCTCGATGTCCTGGTCTTCGCAGAACTGGTACATGTCGTCGAACATCGGGTCGAACTCGTTGACCGCCGCGATGCTGTAGGACTGTCGCCCGGGTTCGGAGCGCCCCGAGCGCCCGACCGGCGGCTTCAGCTGGTAGTCCGCGTCGGCGTTCGGCTCGACGAGGTAGAACTCGAGTTCCGGCGCGACCACGGGATCCCAGCCGCGCTGTGCGTAGAGCTCGAGCACCTGTCGCAGCACATGGCGCGGCGCCATCGTCACGCGGCGGCCGTCGGCGTAGAAGCAGTCGTGGATCACCTGTGCGGTCGGCTCGGCCGCCCACGGAACGCGCCGCACCGTCTTCGGGTCGGCCCGCAACACGATGTCGATCTCGGCGGGGCTCATCGCCCCCTCGGGCTCGTCCGGGTAATCGCCGGTCACGGTCTGCAGGAAAATGCTTTCCGGCAGGCGCATGCCCTCGTCCTCCGCGAACTTCGTCGCCGGCATCACCTTGCCGCGCGCGATGCCCGCCATGTCCGGAATGATGGCCTCGACCTCGGAGATGCCGTGGTCGCGGAAGAACTGCTGGATGTCACTCGCCATAAATCACCTGACCTGGGCGCGCTCGGCGCTCGCGGCGCCGAACGCCGCGAACATGGCACGCGAAAAGGAATTGCTCATCACCTGCCACTCGGGGTGCCACTGCACCGCGAGTGCGAAATGGGGGGCGTCCGCCACGCGAAAAGCCTCGACCAGCCCGTCCGGCGAGCGCGCCTCGACCGCGAGGCCCGGCGCGAGCATGCGCACGCCCTGGGCGTGCAGCGAGTTGACCCGCACGCGGCCCGCGCCGGCGAGCGCGCGCAACATGCCGCCCTCCACGAGCTCGACCTCGTGCACGGGCGCGTACTGCACCTCGAGCGGTTGCGCCTTGTCTTCCCGGTGGTCGAGCTTGCCGGCCTGCTCCTGCACCTTCTGCCACAGCGAGCCGCCGTACGCGACGTTCATTTCCTGGAAGCCGCGGCAGACGCCGAACACCGGCACGCCGGCCGCGACGGCGGCCGGGATGAGCGGCAGCGTGGTCGCGTCGCGCTCCGGATCGTGCTGCGTGCCCGGATCGCTCGGCTCGCCGTCATAGCGGTACGGCTCGACGTTCGAGGGCGAGCCGGTGAACAGGATGCCGTCTACCTGCGCGAGCAACTGGCCGATGTCGAGCCGGTCGCCGAGCGACGGGATCAGGAAGGGCAACCCGCCCGCCGCCTCCGTCACGGCGAGGATGTACTTCTCGCCCACGGCATGGAACGGATGGGCGCCGAGCATGCGGCGATCCGCCGGAATGCCGATCACTGGACGCCTCATGGCCATCGGGGTACCCGGTCGCGCGTTTAGGATATTTATCACCCGACCCGTGCGGGCCGGCTGCATGCCCATTAGACCACAGCTCACGCCCCAGCGGATGGTGCATCGCACCAATGTCCCTTGCGGCCCTGCAATGGCCCCTCGCGATTGCTGCGCCCCACCTGGCCCGAATAAGCTTGGCGCCGGGCCGCCCCGGCCGGGTGTCCGAAATCCTAAACGAGGCCACCATGCCGAGCGAAGCGCACCCCGACCTGCAGCAGTTTCTCGAAGCGCACCCTCAAACGCGCTTCTTTGACGCGTTCCTGCACGACCTCAACACGGTCGAACGCGGCAAGCGCCTCGACCTCGATGGCGTGCGGACCGCCTTTCGCAGCGGCATGCTGCTGCCGGGCTCGATGTTCGCGCTCGACGTGCTCGGCGGGACCGTGCAGGCCACCGGCCTCGGATTCGACGACGGCGACGCCGACCGTCCCTGCCGGCCCATCCCTGGCACGCTGGTGCCGGTGCCGTGGCAGGAAGATGGCATTGCCCAGCTTCAATTGACGATGCACGAGCCCGACGGCCGGGCGTTCTTCGGCGACCCGCGCCACGTGCTCGCCTCGGTGCTCGAGCGCATCACGGCACTTGGCCTCACGCCGGTGGTCGCGATCGAATACGAGTTCTATTTCGTCGACCTCGAGCGCGGTGCCGACGGCCTGCCGCAGCCGCCGCGCGGGCCGCTCACCGGGCGGCGCGAGTACCGCACGCAGATCAATGCCATGACCGACCTCAACGAGTACTCGGCCGTGCTCGCGCAGATCGCGCGCGACTGCCACGCGCAGGGCGTGCCGGCAACGGGCGCGCTGCCCGAGTACGGCCCCGGGCAGTTCGAGGTCAACCTGCAGCACCTGCCCGACGCCCTGGCCGCCTGCGACCAGGGACTGCGCTTCAAGCGCATCGTCAAGAGCGTCGCGCGCGTGCATGGCATGGATGCGACCTTCCTCGCCAAGCCCTATCGCGACATGGCCGGCAGCGGCCTGCACATCCACCTGAGCCTGCTCGATCGCGACGGCCGCAACGTCTTCGCCTGCGACGAGCCCCTCACGCACCCGCCACTGCGGCATGCCGTGGCCGGCCTCCTCGACTCGATGGCCGAGGGCATGGCGATCTGCGCGCCGGGACCGAACTCGTTCCGGCGCTTCCGCAGCGAATCCTACGTGCCGATGACGCCCAGCTGGTCGATCAACAACCGCGGCGCCGCGGTGCGCATCCCGGTGAGCGACGCCGCCAACCGCCGCATCGAGTATCGCCAGGCCGGCGCCGACGCGAACCCCTGCCTCGTGCTCGCGTGGATGCTCGCCGGCCTGCACGACGGCCTCATGCGCCGCACCGAGCCGCCGCCGCCGGTCAGCGGCAATGCCTACGCACAGTCCACGGGCGAGCCGCTGCCGACGCAGTGGGCCACGGCCATCGAGCGTTTTGCGGCGAGCGCGTTCGCGCGCGAGTACCTCGGTGCGCGCTTCGCATCGCACTACGCCACGGTCAAGCGCGCGGAACTCGAGGACTTCAGTTCCTACGTGACGCCGGTCGAATGCGCCTGGTACCTGGGGCCGCTGTGAGGCACGGGATCGCGGACCACGAGTACGTCGCGAGCTATTACGCCGCCTCGCGCCATGCGGCGCCCGCCCACCCGGTGCTCGCGGGCGAGGTCGACTGCGACGTGTGCGTGGTCGGCGCAGGTCTCGCGGGCACGTCCACCGCGCTGCACCTCGCCGGGCGTGGCTACCGCG
Source organism: Pseudomonadota bacterium (assembly GCA_963204835.1). Taxonomy (GTDB): domain Bacteria; phylum Pseudomonadota; class Gammaproteobacteria; order Steroidobacterales; family Steroidobacteraceae; genus CADEFQ01. Next base: position 26,427 of record CAUJHJ010000059.1, on the reverse strand, counting down.
TCGTGCTGCTCGAGGCCGCGCGGGTCGGCTGGGGCGCCTCGGGACGCAGCGGCGCGCAGGCCCTGCCCGGCTTCGCCGCCGGCGAAGACAGGATGGAGGCGCTGCTCGGCCGCGACGACGCGCGCCGCGCCTTCGACATTTCGGTCGAGGGCCTCGACCTGATGCAGGCGCTGATCGCGCGCCACGCGATCGATTGCGACTATGTGCCCGGCCAAATGCACGTGGCGGTCAAGCCGCGGCAGGTCACGGAACTGCGCCACTGGGTCGAGCGGCTCCATCGCGACTTCGGCTACACGAGCCTGCGCTTCGTGCCGCAGGAGGAAGTGCGTTCGCTGATCGCGAGCGGGCGTTACCTCGCCGGCACCCATGACACGCGCAGTGGCCACCTGCACCCGCTGAACTACACGCTGGGCCTGGCCGCCGCCGCCGTGCGCGCCGGCGCGCGCATCTACGAGGGCAGCCGCGCGCTCGGCTGGCAGGGCGGCGAGCGCGTGCGGGTGCGCACCGCGGGCGGCAGCGTGCAATGCCGCTACCTCGCGCTCTGCGGCAATGCCTGGCTCGGCGACGCCGCCCCGCCGCTCGCACGACGCATCATGCCGGTCGGCACCTATATCGTCGCCACCGAGCCGCTGGGCCAAGCCCGCGCGCGCGCGCTCATTGCCAATGATGCCGCAGTGACCGACATCAACTGGGTGCTCGACTATTTCCGCCGCTCGCGCGACCACCGGCTGCTGTTCGGCGGGCGCGTCAGCTACTCGGGGCTCGATCCGTTCAACACGGCCCATGCGACGCGCCAGCGCATGCTGCAGGTCTTCCCGCAACTGCGTGACGCGAAGATCGAATCGAGCTGGGGCGGCTTCGTCGACATCACGATGAACCGGGCGCCCGACTTCGGCAGGCTCGCCCCGAACGTGTACTACCTGCAGGGTTTTTCCGGGCATGGCATTGCGCTGACCGGCATTGCGGGGCGCCTGCTCGCAGAGGCCGTGGCGGGCACGGCCGAGCGTTTCGACATCTTCAGCCGCATCACGCACCGCGAATTCCCGGGCGGCGCACTGCTGCGCCGGCCGGCCCTGGTGCTCGCTATGGCCTGGTACCGGCTGAAGGACCTGCTGTAGGCCGCTAGAGGAAGCGCCACGCCGCCGTGAGCCACAGGGCGTCGGCGTCGTCGAACTCGTCGGGGTCCAGCCGCTCGTACTCGAGCCGCAGGTTGATGTGGCGCCCGAGCAGGGTGCCGACACCGGCGCCGAAGGTGATCGAGTCCTGGCTGCTCGAGACCTCGATCCGGTCGCCCCCCCGACAGGAGCTTGAACTCGGTCGTGTTGATGAAATAGCCGACACGCGCGAGCAACTCGAACGGGCCGATCGGCCAGGAGGCGACGACCCAGGGCGTGACGCCGCGCTGTCCGACGGCCAGGCGCTCCCCGCCCGCCTCCGCCGAGAAGTCGCCGTAGTCGGAATAGCTCGCCTCGAATGCAATGTACGGCGAGAAGCGGTAGCCGGCGAACACCCGCCAGGCCGTGTCGTCGGCATCGATCGAAAAGAAGTTCTCGCCCGTGTCGAGATCGACGCTCGCCTGTGAGCGTCCTGCGCCGAGGCCCACGTAAGGCCCGAAATTCTCATAGGCGGGGCTCGCAACGGAAAATCCCGCGAGCGCCGCGAACAGTACCGCCGTACGCAACATGCTACCCCCACACTCAACGGGCCGCTGGCTTGTGCGGCCAAGTATACGCCTCAGCGCACGCGAACCTCGTAGCAGCTGTGGATGCGCGGGTTGCGCGCGAAATCCTCCGGGATGGTGGCGCGCGTGACGTCGTCCACCGCGTACCGCACGGCGACCGCGGCATCGAGGCGGAACTTCTGCGCATTGGTCGAGAACACCAGCAAGCCGCCCGGCGCGAGCAGCCGCATGCAGGCGTCGATCAGCGCGGGGTGGTCGCGCTGCACGTCGTGCACGCCCTGCATGCGCTTCGAATTCGAGAAGGTCGGCGGATCGAGGAAGATCAGCTCGTAGCGCTCGCTAACATGCGCGGCCCCGGCGAGCCACTCGCGGCAGTCGGCCTGCACGAACCGGTGCTGGCGCCCGGCGAGCGCGTTCGCGGCGAGATTTGCCTGCGCCCAGTCGAGGTAGGTGCGCGAGAGATCGACACTCGTCGTCTCGCGGGCGCCGCCCGCGGCGGCGCACACCGTGGCACTGCCCGTGTAGGCGAAAAGGTTGAGGAAGCGCCCGCCCGCCGCCGCAGCGCGCAGCCGCGCGCGCGTGAGGCGGTGGTCGAGGAACAGGCCCGTATCGAGGTAGTCCGTGAAATTCACGCGAAAGCGCAGGCCCGCTTCCGCGACCACATGGAACTCGCCCTGCCCGGATTCCTTTTCGTACTGCTCGCCGCGCGCGGTGCGGCGGCGCATGCGCACGTGGATGTGGCCCTCGGGCAGGCCGAGGACCTCGGGCAGGACCGAGAAGGCCTCGGCGCGCCGGCGCCGCACGGCCTCGAGCTCGATCTCGCGCGGCGCGGCGTACTCCTGCACGCAGGCGCGTCGTTCCGCGGAGTCGGCCATCGTGTAGAGATCGATCGCGAACGCATACTCGGGCATGTCGGCGTCGTACACGCGGTAGCAGCCGACCGCCGCCTTCGCCGCCCAGGCGCCGAGGCGCTTCGCGTTCTTCGCGAGACGGTTGCCGAACATGCGTGCGCCGTCGGTCCCGCGCAGCGCCGGGTCGAAAAGCGGCCGCGGCCGCCGGAAATCGCGCACGCTGCCCGATTCGACCTCGAAGCGCAGCAGGCGGCACTCGAGCGCCCCGTTCCACACCGTGTGGGTGCGCTGCGCGCGCAGGCCGATGTCGAGGCCAAGTTCCGGCGCACCCGTGATCACCGCGGCGCGCCAGCCCTGGAAGCGATCACGCATGACGCCGCCGAGCTCCCGATGCAGGGCGCGCGCCGTCTCGCGATCCTCGAGGCGCACGCCGTACGGCGGGTTCGTGCACAGCAGGCCGCGCGGCGCGGACGGTTGCGCCTGCGCGAGCGGCGCCTGCGCGAACTCGACCCAGGCCGCAACGCCGGCGCGTTCCGCATTGTCCCGCGCGACGCGCACGGCCCTCGGGTCAGCGTCGCTGCCGCGCAAGGGGGCCCGCGCCGCCTCGCGCTCGCGCACGCGGGCGGCGGCGGCCATGCGCAGCCGTTCCCACAGGGCAGGGTCGTGGCCCTTCCAGCCCTTGAATCCGAAGTAATCCCGCCGCAGCCCAGCGGCCATGTCCGCGGCGATCAGGGCCGCTTCGATCACGAAGGTGCCCGAGCCGCACATCGGATCGAGCAGCGCCGCGCCTTCCGCGGCGAGCTGCGGCCAGCCGGCGCGCAACAGGATGCCGGCGGCGACGTTCTCGCGCAGCGGCGCCTCGCCCGCCTGCAGGCGATAGCCGCGCCGATGCAGGCCCTCGCCCGACAGGTCGATCGAGACCGTCACCTCGGCGCCGTGAGCGTGCGCGTGCACGCGCACCGACGGGCGCTCGAGCGCGACGTCGGGCCGCCGCCCATGGCGGTCGCGCAGCGCATCGCAGATCGCGTCCTTGACGCGCTGCGCGCCGTAGCGCGTGTGGTTGATGCCGGGGTGGCGGCCGCTGAAATCGCAGGCGAGCGTGCCGTCGGGATCGACATGCTCGTGCCAGGGAAGCGCGCGCAGCGCGGCGTACAGCGCATCCGCCGTATCGGCCTGCAAATGCGCGACCTCGAGGAATACCCGGCTCGCCACGCGCGACTCGAGGCAGGCGCGATAGGCGACCTCGAGCGGGCCCGAGAAGCCCACGCCGAGCGCACGCTCGCGCACGTCCGTTGCGCCGAACGCCGCCAGCTCCGCCGCGAGCAGGTCGGCGAAGCCGCGCGGCGCACTGGCGAGGCAGCGCATCATGGGCGCGGCGGCCACGGCCGCACGCGCGGCGCGTGGGCCGCGAGATAGCGCGTGAGCAGGCGGTACACACCCGGGTCGAAGTCCGGCGCTGTGCGCAGCGCCGCCGTCGATTCGGGCGCATCGTCCGAGAGGCTGCCGAAGTAGCGCCAGCGGTCGATCATATGCCATTGCTCGAAGCCGCCGAAGTCGCGCTCGCGGATCGCGACCGCGCCGTCGAAGGGCCAGGGCTTGAGCTTCTCGGCCGCGAAGGCGAGCTTCGCGCGCGCGAGGTGCCGTTGCGGGGACTCGGCGCCGACGCAGGCGCCGCGGCAACGCTGCACCTGGTACGCGAGGCAGGAGCCTTCGCCTTCCTCGAGCCCGAGCAGCTTCGCGCACAGCTTGTGTTCCGCGGCGAGCGCTGCGAGCACGCGACGCGCCTCCCTTGCCGTGCGATAGAGGCCGAAGCAATCGCCCTCGGGCCAGCCGTCCGCGAGCGCCTGCAGTCGTGGCGCGGCCGGCGTATCGCCGAAGCACCAGGTGAGCGCCTCACCCGCGTCGCGGGCCCGGCGGTCGTAGGCGGGCGGCGTCTCGCGCACGCAGTGCGCCTCGAGCAACTGCGCACCGAGTTCGCCCGCCGCCTCGGTCCACTCGACGCGCCGCGTATCGTTCGCGAGGCGCCGCGTCTTCGCCGCACGCGGCGCGTGGCGCCAAAAGCCGAGCACGCGCTCGCGCAGGTTCGCGGCGCTTCCGACATGCAGCAGCGACTCTTCGCCGCCGGCCGCAGCCGACCCGTAGAATCGATAGATGCCCGCCGATTCCGGCAGCTCGTTGGCGAGTGCCGGCGGCAACTGCGGCGGCAGCGACACCCTTCGCGTGAGCTCCTCGAGCGCGGCCTCGATCGCCTCCGCCGGCCAGCTCGCGCGCAGGCGCCGCCAGAACTGCCACAGGGCCATCGCATCGGGCAGCGCGCGGTGGCGCGCGGCGCAAGGCAGGTCGTGGAAGGCGATCACGGCATCGAGGTTGTGACGCTGCTGCTGCGGATAGAAGCGCCGCGAAAGCCTCACGGTGCAGGCGAGCCGCGCCTCGAAGGCATGGCCCGCGCGCCGCAGTTCATTGCGGATGAAACCGTAATCGAAGCGCACGTTGTGGGCGATGAAGAGCCGCCCCTCGAGCCGCTGCGCGAGAGGTGCCGCAATGTCCGCGAAATGCGGCGCGTCCTCGAGCTCGGCGGGATCGATGCCGGTGAGGCGCTGGATCGCGGGCGGCAGGCGCCCGCCGGGATTGACGAGGGTCGTCCAGGATTCCTCGACCGCATCGCCGCGCGCGAGCACCACGCCCACCTCGACGATCCGGTGGTACAGCGGATGCCCGCCCGTAGTCTCGACATCGACGAAGGCGAGCGGGGCGTCGGCAAGCGCGCTCACGACAGGTCGAGCCAGGTCGTCTTCAGCTCCGTGTACTTGTCGAAGGCATGCAGCGACTTGTCCCGGCCGATGCCCGATTGCTTGTAGCCGCCGAACGGCACCGTGATGTCGTCGGCGTCGTAGCAGTTCACGTAGACGGTGCCGGCGCGCAGCGCGCGCGCGGCGCGGTGCGCGGTCGTCACGTCGCGGGTCCAGACGGCCGCCGCGAGGCCATAGTCGACGTCGTTCGCGATCCCGATGGCCTCCTCGATCGTGTCGAAGGCGATCGTCGCGAGCACGGGCCCGAAGATCTCCTCGCGCGCGATGCGCATGTCGCGGCCGACCCCATCGAACACGGTCGGCTCGACAAAATAGCCGCCGCTCTCCACGCGCACGCGCCGGCCGCCGAGCGCGACCTTCGCACCCTCGCCGCGGCCCGCCTCGATGTAGCCGAGCACGCGCTTCATCTGCGTCTCATCGACGATCGCGCCGAGCTTCGTCGCGGGATCGAGCGGGTCGCCCGGCGCCATCGCGCGGCCGATTTCAGCCACCTTGTCGAGTACCGCGTCCTTCGCACTGCGCTGCACGAGCAGGCGCGAACCGGCCGAGCACATCTCGCCCTGGTTGAAGAAGATGGCGTAGGCGGCAGCCGTCGCCGCGCGCTCGAGGTCGGGATAGTCGGCGAGCACGATGTTGGGCGACTTGCCGCCGCATTCGAGCGACACCCGCTTGAGGTTCGACTGCGCGGCATACTGCATCACCAGCTTGCCGGTCGCGGTCGAGCCGGTGAAGGCGATCGCGCCGACGTCCACCGAGAGCGCCAGCGCCTTGCCGGCGGTGTGGCCGTAGCCCGGCACCACGTTGAAGACGCCGGGCGGCAGGCCCGCCTCGAGCGCGAGCTGCGCGACGCGGATCGCGGTGAGCGGCGACTTCTCGGACGGCTTCAGCACCAGCGAATTGCCCGCCGCCAGCACCGGGCCGATCTTCCAGGCCGCCATCACCAGCGGGAAATTCCACGGCACGATGGCGCCGACCACGCCGATCGGCTCGCGGGTGACGAGCGCGAGCGCATCGGGGCCGGTGGGAGCCACTTCGTCGTAGATCTTGTCCACGGCCTCCGCGTACCACTGGATGGCGCGCGCGGCCGCCGGTATGTCGACCTTGAGGCTGTCGCTGATCGGCTTGCCCATGTCGAGCGTCTCGAGCAGCGCGAGCTCTTCACGGTGCGCGAGGATGGCCTGGGCGAAGGCCGCGAGCACCTTCTTGCGGTGCGCGGGCTTCGTGTGCGACCACACGCCCTGGTCGTATGCCCGCTTCGCCGCCGCGACGGCGCGCTCGATGTCGGGCGCATCGCCCGCCGCGACGCGGCCGAAGACCTGCCCGGTCGCGGGATTCACGTTGTCGAACTGCGCGCCCGAGAGCGCCTCGACGTACTCCCCGCCGATGAAGGCGCGCGTCTGCGGGGTGAGCCGGGCGGCGCGCTCGTGCCACGTCGGGGACGGGGCCTTGCCGGGATTCGACACGTTGGCGGACATGGAAGCCTCGTCGGGATCAGAAGGTCGGGGGAGCGCTTGCGCTGATGATCTCACAGGGCTCGCGACCCACGTTGCGGAAGCGGTGCGGGATGGTGCTCGAGAAATAGTAGGCCTCGCCCGGCCCGAGCACGCGGGTCGTGCCGCCGACGGTCAGCTCGATGCGCCCGCGCACGACCACGCCGCCCTCCTCGCCGCGATGGGACAGCGCATCGTCGCCGGTCGCCGCGCCCGGGGCATAGCGCTCGCGCAGGATCGTGAGCTGGCGGGCCGGGCGCTGTGCGGCGACGAGCCGCAGCGACACGTCGTCGGAGCCGATCTCGACGAGTTCGTCGTCGCCGTAGAATATCTGCGGCGCCTCGTCGACATTGATCGTGAAGAACTCGGCGAGCGACATCGGCACGCCGTCGAGCACTTTCTTCAGCGAGCCGACCGAAGGGCTGACGCGATTCTGCTCGATCAGCGAGATGAGGCCGTTTGTCACCCCCGCGCGGCGCGCGAGTTCGCGCTGCGAGAGGCCGTAGATCAACCGCACCCGGCGCAGGCGCGCCCCGACGTCGATGCTCATGCGGGCAACCTGTTTAGCATCATGGACACAAGAGCCCAAATTTCGGCCTTTCTGGCCAAGTGTGTCAACTTTCCTTATCATTTCAGCATGAAAACAGTCGCCGGGCCGGACCTCGATGCACTGTGGATGCCCTTCACGGCCAACCGCCAGTTCAAGCAGGCGCCACGCCTGCTCGCGCGGGCGCAGGGCATGGAGTACTTCACGCCGGAGGGGCGCCGCGTCCTCGACGGTGCGGCCGGCCTCTGGTGCGTGAACGCCGGCCACGGCCGCGGCGAGATCACGGCGGCGGTGACCCGCCAGCTCGAAACCATGGACTACGCGCCCAATTTCCAGATGGGGCATGGACCCGGCTTCGAACTCGCCACCGCGCTCGCGGCGCTCTGCCCGCCGGACCTGAATCGCGTGTTTTTCACGAACTCGGGCTCCGAGGCGGTCGACACGGCGCTCAAGATCGCGCTCGCCTACCACCGCGTGCGCGGCGATGCCGCGCGCACCCGCCTGATCGGGCGCGAGCGCGCCTACCATGGGGTCGGCTTCGGCGGCATTTCAGTCGGCGGCATCGTCGCCAACCGCAAGGCGTGGGCCGCAAGCATGCTGCCGGGAGTCGACCACCTGCGGCATACGCACGATCTTTCACGCAACGCGTTCTCGCGCGGGCTGCCGGATCACGGCGCCGAACTGGCCGACGATCTCGAACGGCTGGTGGCCCTGCATGACGCCTCGACCATCGCGGCCGTGATCGTCGAGCCCGTGGCGGGCTCGACCGGCGTGCTGCTGCCGCCGAAGGGCTATCTCGAGCGGCTGCGCGCGATCTGCGACCGACATGGCATCCTGCTGATCTTCGACGAGGTGATCACGGGCTTCGGCCGCACGGGGTCGCCGTTTGCCGCGCAGGAGTTCGGCGTCACGCCGGACCTCATCACGATGGCGAAGGGCCTCACCAATGGCTGCGTGCCGATGGGGGCGGTGGTCGCGAGGCAGGCGATCCACGATGCCTTCATGCAGGGCCCGCCGGGGGCGATCGAGCTGTTCCACGGCTACACCTATTCGGCGCATCCGCTCGCCTGCGCCGCGGGCCTCGCGACGCTCGACATCTACCGGCGGGAAGGCCTGCTGACGCGCGCGAGGGAACTGTCGCTGCGCTGGGAGGATGCCGTGCATTCGCTGCGCGGGCGGCCCGCGGTGATCGACACGCGCAACTGCGGCCTGATCGCGGGCATCGAGCTCGAGCCCATCCCGGGCCGGCCGGGCGCGCGGGCCTTCGAAGTGTTCCGCAAATGTTTCGAGCGCGGCCTGCTGGTTCGCACGACCGGCGACATCGTCGCGCTCTCGCCGCCGCTCATCATCGAGCCGACGCACATCGACGAAATCTTCGGGACGCTGGCCAGCGTCCTCCAGGAATAGGTGCCGGGTTTTCGGTTACTCGACCGAAAACCCGGCACCAGGTTGGGTCCCTTATTCTCCCCAGGGCAGCGTGGTGCTGACCGAGAAGATCGCGCGGCCTTCGTTGTTGAACACGTCGTCCGAGACCTTGTCGGCGCCGCTTGCGTCGGTGCCGACGTACTTCAGCGCGAGGCTGAAGCGGCCGACATCCACGCCCACCGTCACGCCGTAGTCGAGGTACTCGATGTCCTTGAAGGCATCGCCCCAGCTATACCCCGCGTGCAGGGTCAGCGAGAAGTTCTGCGGCAGGGCGAAGGTGTAGTTCGCCTCGGTGTACAGCCCGGTGTCGTTCGAACCGCCGTAGTCGATGGCGAGCCACTGCTTGAAGCCGAAGCCCTTCCAGTCGACCCCGGCCGATAGCTCGGGGTAGGACGAAATCTTCGACTTCGTCGCGGAGTTGTCCGATCCCGGATAGGTGTACCAGACGAGCCCGGCATTCCAGGACAGGTCGTCGTTGATGGACGCCTCGTAGCCCGCGTACAGGTCGATTTCGAGCGTGCCGTCGAAGTCGCTGCCGTAGTCGATGTTGCTCGCCCAGGCCCCGACGGAGAACCCCGTTTCGCCGAAGGCGTAGTCGAGGCTCGCCTGCAGCGCAGGGTCCTTGGCGCTCAGCGAAACGCCACGGAAGTCATAGTCGCTGACCGCCGTCACCGTGGAGCTGAACTGCGCTTGTGCCGCGCCCGCAACACCCAGCAGCGCGGCGGTCACGGATAGCATCTTGAGTCGATTCATGAATCCTCCCTCGTTTGAGTTGCACCCCGCCTGCACGGGGCAACCCGTGGGTACGGCAAGAATTGTTCGAGCAACCCCCGTGCGGGGATTATACGCGGGACTCAGGGCTGGGGAATGAAGATTGCATAGATCTTCGTGCAATCCTCGATGACTGCCCAGGTGCCGGAAAAGCCTGCTGGAACGACAAATGCGTCACCGGGACCGAAGCTCACCCGCGTGCCCGCCTCGCTCACGAGCTCGACCCGCCCCGCCGTCAGGACGCAGAGTTCGCACTCCGTGTAGCGCACGCGCCACACGCCCCGCGTGCTCGACCAGTGGCCCACATGGAACTGTTCGCTGCCATCCGAATACGCATTCCATGCCCGCTGCACGGGATCCCCGGCGAGCAACCGGTCGGCCGCGGGCCGGGAGGCCTCGCCTTCCCCGGCGATCTTCACCGGCATGATTTCTGTACTCATCAGACGTTGATACGCCTGCCGGCGTCCTCCTGCATCCGCAACATGAAGGCCCGCGTGGCCGGCAGCGCATCCTCGGGTTTCATCAACCGCTGCTCGACCAGCACCTGCGCGATGTCCGCGAGCGAGCGGCGGCCATCGACCAGCGACATCAGGAATGCGTGGATGCGCGTCGCGCGCGCGTGCGCCTGCAGGTCGGCCGTGACCGGCACCGGCAGCCGCGCGTCGACGATCCATTCGGGCGGGCCGCGTGACGCCGGCGGCGCCACGGAGGCGACCTTGCGCGCCGTCCAGGCGACCGTCGACTCGAGGCGCGCATGGCGGCTCGCGGGGGACTGCATGTACGGCACCACCGCTTCGCGCAGGACCGGCCGCGTGAACCCGGCGCCTTCGACGATGCCGAGGACCTCATCGAGCGAAAACTGCAGCGCACGCTGCGTGGCCATGAATGCAAAGGCGACGGAGCCGAGATTGAGCCATCGCCCGCCATCCGCGACCAGCGCATTGATGCGCGTCGCGAGGGCGGGAAACGGCTCCTCCACGATGTCGACGAACCATGGCGTGACCACCACGTCGAAGGCGCCCGGCTGGAACGGCGCGCACATCGCGTCGCCGGCGACGAGCTGCAGACGCTCGTCCGCCGGGGCCGGCGCCGCGAGGCTGCGCAAGACGGCGTGATCCGCCGCGCCGCGCGGCGCGAGCGGAAATTCATACAACTCGAGCCGGCGCCCGGCGAACATCTCCCGCGCGACGGCGAGCAGCAGCGGATTGAGGTCCATTGCGACGGTCAGCGCAGGCGCATGGCGGCGATGCAGGTCATAGGCGAGCCGGCCGGCACCAGCGCCGAGCACCAGCACCCGCGCCCCTGCGAGCGGCTCGGTCCCGGCGGTGTCCAGCAGGTCGAGCGAGGCGGCGTTCTCCGCCTCGCCCCAGGCCCAGTCGCGATGGATGTTGACGTAATAGTTGGTCAGGCCCTGCGACACCGGCATGCGGGTGCGCAGGGCGCGCAGCGTGTCGCGGTCGGCGGCCCCAAGATGTACCTGCAGCGGCTCGAGGAGCCGCGCCACCCGCTGCCCATGGTCCTCGAGCGCCGCCGCGAGCCGCTCGAGGCGCGCGCGCGTGGCGGGCAGCAGGTCGGGAGCAGCCAGCGCCGCCCGGGTACCCGCCGCATCCGCCTGCAGTTCCGCCAGCATCAGCGTGAGGCGCGCGCGCCATTCGCCGGCCGCGCCGCGCGGGTCGCGAAACAGCCAGGCCGCACCGCCGATGACGGGGAAGCCCGCGCTGCACTGGGAACAGATGTATCCCGCGCGATCCGCCCGCAAGCTGCCGCGTTCGCATCCCGGACACCTGAGTACATCCACGAGCATACAACTTCACTCCGCTGCTGTTACTATCTTGCCATGCCCAGAAAAGGACGCCCGAAGGCCAACGGCCTCGCCCTGCACCATCGCCTCTACATGATGCTGCAGCAACAGCTCACCGACGGCACCATCCCGCCCGGCGGGGCGCTGCCGAGCGAGCCGGACCTCGCGCGCGAGACCCGCCTGTCGCGCACCACCGTGCGGCGCGCGCTCGCGCGGCTCGCCGCCGAGGGCATGATCGAGCGGCGCCACGGCAGCGGCACCTACGCGACGATGCAGGGCGCGAAGAAGTCGCGCAATGAAGCCGCCACCGACGCCGGCGCGCTGTTGAGCGACCTGCGGGCGATGACCCGCATGACGGTCGCCAAGGTGTTGCAGCATGGCGTCATCGCAACGCCGCCGCGCATCCTCGCGGCCTGCCCGGAGCTCGGGCCGCGGGTGCTGCTGCTGCAGCGGTCGCGCACCCATCGCGGCAAGCCCCTCGCCGTGATCAGCCACTACATCCCCGAGCGCTACGCCGCGCGCTTTGCAAAGGCAAGATTGAAGGGCCATCCGACGACCGTGGTCTTCGAGAAGGCGGGCCTCGTCCCCACGGTCGGCAGCCAGCAGGTCACCGCGATCGCCGCCGACCACGTGCTGTCGCGCGAGCTCGCCGTGAACATCGGCGCACCGGTCCTTGCGATCCGCCGCATGGTGCGGGATGCGAAGGGCACGCTGCTCGACTACCACGAGGTCTTCTTCGACCCGGAGTCCATCACGGTGCAGATGGAAGTGCAGCGGGAAAGGAAGGGCGGCCGCGACAAGGTGCACTGGCGACCGGTGCGCTGAACGGCCCGGCGCTGCCCGCGGTCGCAGCGCCGCGCAACCCCCTTCCGTTCATCCGGACGGTATGTTTTGCTGATGGCCCGCCTTCAGCCGCGTCCGCCACCCCATGACATCCCCCGCGCGCCCGCCTTCCCAAGCCTCGCACGCTGAATTGCTGGCGGACGCCGCGCGGCGCGCGGTCCGCTACCTCGATTCACTCGACAGGCGTCCGGTGGCACCACCCGCCGACGCGGTGGCGAGGCTCGCGGCGCTCGATGTCCCGATGCCCGCAACGTCGACGGATGCGGCGCAGGTGCTCGCGCAACTCGACGGCATCGTGGGCCCCGCGACGATGGCGATGGCCGGCCCGCGCTTCTTCGGCTTCGTGATCGGCGGCGCCCTGCCGGCGACCGTGGCCGCGAACTGGCTCGCGACGGCCTGGGACCAGAACGCGGCGCTCGCGACGGCGACGCCGGGCGTCTCGCGCGTGGAGGCCGTCGCGCTCACCTGGCTGAACAGTCTCTTCGGCCTGCCGCCTTCGACACAGGGTGCTTTCGTCACGGGCGCCACGATGGCGAATTTCACCGCACTCGCCGCGGCCCGCCACGACGTGCTGGCGCGGGCCGGATGGTCGGTCGAAGCCGACGGACTGTTCGGCGCCCCGCCGATCACCGTCCTGGTCGGTGAGGAAGCGCATCCGACCCTGATCAAGTCGCTCGGCCTGCTGGGGCTCGGCCGCAAGCGCGTCGTGCGGGTACCCGTCGACGGCCAGGGCCGCATGCGCGCAGACCGCCTGCCGCGCATCGCGGGCCCCACCATCCTCTGCCTGCAGGCCGGCAACCTCAATACCGGCGCCTTCGATCCGCTCGCCGGGTTGTGCGCGGCCGCGCATGAGGAGGGCGCCTGGTGCCATGTGGACGGCGCGTTTGGCCTGTGGGCTCGCGCCAGTGAGCGCCTCGCCCCGCTCGCCGCGGGCATCGAGCTGGCCGACTCATGGGCGACCGACGCGCACAAGTGGCTCAACGTGCCCTACGACAGCGGCATCGCGTTCGTGCGCAAGCCCGGGGTACTGCCGGCATCGATGGCGATCTCGGCCGAATACCTGCCGGCTGGCGATGGGGCGCGCAATCCTGCCGACTACACGCCGGAGCTGTCGCGCCGCGCGCGCGGCGTCGAAGTCTGGGCGGCGCTCGCCTCGCTCGGGCGCAGCGGGCTTGCCGAAATGCTCGAGCGCAATTGCCGCGGCGCGCGCCGTTTCGCGACCGGCCTCTCCGCAGCCGGCCACGAAGTCCTGAACGAAGTTGCGCTGAACCAGGTGCTGGTGTCCTTCGGCGAGCCTGCCGTCACCGAACGCGTGGTCGAGGCGGTGCAGGCCGACGGCACCTGCTGGTGCGGGCGCACGGTCTGGCAGGGACGCACTGCGCTGCGCATCAGCGTGTGCTCGTGGGCGACGACCGACGACGATGTGGAAAAGAGCCTTGCGGCGATCCTGCGCGCCGCGGAGCAGGTGAAGTCCCGGGCGCGCTGACGGCGCGCTGCTAGCGCGCTTCGGCGTCGCTCCAGTCGCGCTCGAGGCGGCGCGAAGCGGCCCAGAACAACGCGGCACTGGGGAAATAGAAGCCCGCGGCCACGACAAGCGCGTAGCGCAGGGCGTCGTGGCCGAAGCGAGGCGCGAGATAGTCCGACAGCGCGCCGACGAACAGCGTGCCGCCGCCGATGCCGATCAGGTTGATCATGAACAGGAACACCGCCGACGCCGTGGCGCGCACCTGCGGAACGACCAGGTGCTGCAGCGTCGAGTAGACGGGACCCGTCCAGCCCGCATTGAGGGCCATCGGCACGCTGAAAAGCGCAAGGGCCGCCACGACGGACGGCACGAGGGCGCCGGCCACGAGGAACGGCACGATCGAGACGAGCAGCAGGGCGGGCACGAGCGCATAGGCCGGCTTGTGGCGCGCGCCGAACCGGTCGGCAGCCCAGCCGCCCAGCCAGATCCCCGCGATGCCGAAGATCATCGTGCCGAGGCCGACGAACCAGGCGGTCTGCGCGAGACTGAGGCCGTGGCTGCGCATGAAGAACGAAGGCGTCCAGAAGAGGAGTCCGTAGCCGACCACGGATGAACTCGATGCGCCGAGGGTGAGCAGCAGGAATGACGGCTTGCCGGCGAGCATGCGCAGGACCTCGGCCAGCGACCTGCGGGCCGCGGGTGACGGGCCTGCGGCGGATGGGAGCGCCGGCCCGTCGAGCCCGCCGCGCTCCGGTTCACGCACGGTAAGGCGAAAGACCGGGGCCAGCAGCAGGCCGCCCGCGCCCACGGCGAGGAAGGCCACGCGCCAATCGACCCAGCTGGCGACGAGGCCGCCGAGCAGCGTGCCGAGGCCGCTGCCGATCGGTACGCCGAACGAAAAGACCGCGAGCGCGCGGGCGCGCTGCCGCGGTGGAAAATAGTCGCTGATGAGCGAGAAGGCGGGCGCGACGCCGCCCGCCTCGCCCACCCCGACGCCCACCCGCGCGAGCAGCAGCTGCGCGAACGACTGCGCCTGTCCGCAGAGCGACGTGAAGCCGCTCCAGAGTGCGAGTGCGCCGGTCATGATCCAGGTGCGGCTTGCGCGGTCGGCGAGCCGCGCGACCGGAACGCCGAGCAGCGTGTAAAAAAGCGCGAAGGCGGCGCCGCCCATCAGCGCAAGCTGGGTGTCGGTGAGCGCGAGGTCGCGCTTGATGGGCTCGGCGAGGATGCCGACGATCACGCGATCGATGAAATTGAACGTGTAGACGACGACGAGAAGCGCCAGGACATAGGCGCGGTACGCGGTACTCATCGGTTCCATGATCGCATATGCGTACAATTGCCGCGCCATGAGGACCGTCACTGCCACCCGCTACGTCACGCCATTGCGCGAGGGCGGATCGCTGCCCGCGATCGTCGAGGCCGACGACGACGGGCTCTATGTGCTGAAGTTTCGCGGTGCGGGACAGGGCGCAGAGGCGCTGGTTGCCGAGCTGATCGCCGGCGAACTGGCCCGCGCGGCCGGGCTGCCGGTGCCGGAGATCGTGATGGTGCAGCTCGATGCGACCCTCGCCCGCACCGAGCCCGACCCCGAGATCCAGGACCTGATCCGGTCGAGCGCGGGCCTCAACCTCGCGCTCGACTATTTGCCGGGCTCCGTCACCTTCGACCCGATCGCCGATCGGCCCGGAAGCGAGCTAGCCTCGGGCATCGTCTGGTTCGACGCCTTCGTCATGAATGTCGATCGCACCGCACGCAATGCCAACCTGCTCACCTGGCACGGGCAGCCCTGGCTCATCGACCACGGCGCATCACTCTATTTCCACCATGGATGGGATGGCGGCCTCGGGCGCAGCGGCGACCCGTTCCCGCGCATCCGCGACCATGTGCTGCTGCCGTTCGCTGCCGAACTGCCGGCGGCGGATGCGCGGCTTGGCCGGCGACTCACGCCACAAGTACTCGCGCGGGTGACCGACGACGTGCCGGATGCCTGGCTGGCGGACGTATCGCGCCGCACTGCCTACGCCGCATTCCTGGAGCAACGCCTGAAGCAGCGACAGATCTTCGTCGAGGAGGCCCGGCGTGCGCGCGCGCTGCTCGTATGACTACGCCGTGATCCGCTTCGTCCCGCGCGTCGAGCGCGGCGAGTTCGTCAACGTGGGCGTGATCGTGCGGTGCGGCGAGCGCGACCTTCTCGAAGCCCGCATCGAGCTCGACGAGCGCCGGCTCGCGGCGCTCGCGCCGGGCGCCGATGTCACGCTCGTGCGTCGCCACCTCGAGAGCATCGCGGCGGTCTGCCGCGGCGGCGAGGCCGCGGGGCCGATCGGCCGGCTCACGCCGCGGGAGCGCTTCGACTGGCTGGTCGCGCCGCGCAGCACGATCATCCAGACGTCCGCGGTGCACAGCGGGCATTGCGACGACCCCGCACAGGTCGCCGACCGCCTGCTCGCGGCGATGGTGAGGAGCGGTCCATGACGAACGCGATCACGGTCCGCCGCGCCACGATCGGCGATGCCTTCAGGTTGGGCGAAATCGGCGGCGCCACCTTCACCGAGACCTTCGGCCACATGTACCCGGCCGAAGACCTCACCGAGTTCCTGCGCGGCGCGCACTCGCCCGAGGCGTGGAGCCGGCGCCTGCAGGACCCCCACGTCGCGGCCTGGCTGGTCGAGGCGGCCGACGGTGCGGTTGCAGGCTATGCGTCGGCCGGCCCCTGCAAGCTGCCCGTGCCCGACCTCGAGTCGAACGCCGGCGAGCTGTTCCAGTTGTACGTGCACCGGGATTTCCAGGGCGGGCAGCTCGGCTCGCGCCTGCTCGGCACCGCGCTCGCCTGGCTCGAAGCGCAGGGCTTCGACCCGCTGTACATCGGCGTCTGGAGCGGCAACCTCGGCGCGCAACGCCTGTACGGGCGCTTCGGCTTCACGCGCTGCGGCGAATACGAGTTCCCCGTCGGCGCGCAGCGCGATCACGAATTCATCCTGCGTCGCGCATGAAGGGCCTACGCGCATGAGAGGCCCGAGCGTCACGCCCTTCCATGCCGGCGAAATCGGCACCCGCGGCGCCGCTCGGCTGCGCGCGGGGCGACCGTTCATCGGCATGCACTACGGCCAGCCTTCCGCAGGCGCGCCGCCCGCCGCGATCGCGGCGGCGCACCGGGTGCTCGATCGCGACCCGCTCGGCTACACGGAGCTCGTCGAGCTGCGTGAAAGGATCGTCGCCTACTACGCCGCGAGCCATGGCGTGGAAGTCGGCCTCGAGCGCGTGCTGCTCACCGCGGGCGCCAGCGCGGGGCTCGTCGCGGCCTATGCCGCGATGTTCCGGCCCGGCGATCGGGTCGCGATGCTGCGGCCCGGTTATCCCGCCTATCGCAACACCCTCGCAGCCCTGCGCCTTACACCCGTCGAAATCGACTGCGGGCCCGAACAGGGATTCCACCCCACGCCCGCGCAGCTCGCCGCACTCACGCCCGCACCGCAGGGCTTCGTCGTGGCGAGCCCGGCCAATCCCACCGGCGCGATGCTCGACGCGCGCCAGCTCGGGGCGCTGCTCGAGACCTGCCGCACGCGCGGCATCCGCGTCATCTCCGACGAGATCTACCACGGCATCAGCTTCGGCAAGCGCGCGGTGAGCGCGCTCGAGATCGATCCGCGCGCCGTCGTGATCAACAGCTTCTCCAAGCTCTACCGCATGCCGGGCTGGCGCCTCGGCTGGATGATCGTACCGGCCGACTGGGCCGCGCAGGTGCACGCCTACCTGATCAACATGTTCCTGACGCCCGCGACGCTCGCGCAGCACGCCGCGCTCGCCGCGATGGACGAGCGCGAAGACCTCGAGCGCTGGGTACGCATCTACGAGCGCAATCGCACGCGGCTCATCGAGGGGCTGGCGGCGCTCGGCATCACCGGCATCGTGCCGCCCGACGGCGCCTTCTATCTGTACGCCGACATCGGCCACCTGACGCGGGACAGCATGCAGTTCTGCCTGCGCGCCGTCGACGAGACCGGCGTGGGCCTCGCCCCCGGGATTGATTTCGATCCGGTCAACGGGCAGCGCTTCGTGCGCCTTTCTTTCGCGGTCAATCCGCAGGAAATCGAGCAGGCGCTCGCGCAGCTGGCAGCATGGCTGCCGCGCTACCGGGACGCCGAATCCGCATAGGCGAGGATGCGCCGAGCGAGCGCGGCATAGTCGCCGTCGAAGTGGTGCCCGCCATCGAGCTCCACGACTTCCACGCCCGGCTGGCGTGCGGAAGGACAGGCTGAATCCTTCTCATCGGCGCCGTACAGGCACAGCACGCGCGCTTCGGCGCCCATCTTCGCGATCTCCGGCACGGTGGGCAGGCCGTCGCCGTTGCCGCCGGGTATCCAGTCCGACAGGTGGAACTCGAAGCTCGCGGTGCTGCTGAGCCCGAGCAGGTTGACCGTCCGCACGCGCGCACGCGTGGGTGCGGGCAGGCGGTTGTAGAGGAAGGGCATGACGTCGGCGCCGAAGGAATAGCCGATGAGCAGCACTTCGCTGCGCTGCCAGCGCTCGCCGTAGGCGCGCACGATGCGATCGAGGTCGCGAGCCGCCTCCTCGGGCGTGCGCGCGTGCCAGTAGTACTTCAGCGAGCTCATCGCCACTACCGGGATGCCGCGGGCAGCGAGCGCTCCGGCGACATCCTGGTCGAGGCCGGTCCAGCCGCCGTCGCCGGTGAGCAGTACGGCAAAGCGCTGGCGATCACCCGCGGAAACCGCCGCCGAAGGCACGGCGGGCACCTCGATCAGCGGCAGGTCCTGCACCTGCGGCGGCGAAGGCGGTGGCCGCACCGCATCCGCCGCCAGCACGAGCTGCGCGCGCTGGAACTGCGGCAGCCAGTTGCGCTCGACGCCGAACCCGTGGCCCACCTTCGGCAGCCATACGAGCTCACCGCGCCCCGTCGCCGCGACGAACTCGCGCGTGCCCTGCGGATTGCAGACCTTGTCGCTGTCCCCCTGCATCACGATCCAGCGCGTGCGGTTGGCCGCCGCGGGACGATAGACAAGCCCCTTCGGCTTCGCCTCCGCCCCCTGCATCGTGTATTCGAGCCCGCTGCCGCGGCACGGCCGGCGCACGAGATCGAGGTCGGGGCAGAAGCCGAGGCTCAGCGCACCGGCATAGGTGCCGGGCGGCGATTGCACCATTACCGCGTAAACGAGCGTTGCGCCGGAGGAATAGCCCGCCAGTACCGGCAGGTGATACTGCTCGAGCTTCAGCCGCCGCTGCAGGGCGTGCGACAGTTCCTCGAAGTCGGCGGCGTAGTAGCGGCACTCTTCGCCCGGCGCGTTGACCGCCGCGCGATAGTGGCGCACGTCGATGCCCGCGACGATCATGCCCGCATCCACCATGTGCCTCGCCATGGCGACGACGCCGAGGTGCCAGCCGCCATCGCCCGAAACGAACAGCACGACGCCCTTCGGCTTCGACGCCGGCTCGTAGACGACGACCTTGCCGAAACGGCCCATCTCGAACACCTGTTCCGCGGCGCGGTCCGCCGGCCTCGCGGGCGCGCAGGCCGTGACGGCCGCCAGGGCCGCAAGGCCCACCCACTTCCGGGTTGCGGGCTTCATTTCGTCACGAGCTCCTTCAGGCCGCCGGAAATCAGCGTCGACACGTCGTACAGCGCCCGCGCGAGCTGCAGCCCGCCCGGCGAGGCGAGATAGCGCGGCTCCCACGCCGGTGCGAACTTCTCCTTGTAGCGGCGCAATCCCTCGAAGTTGTAGAACGATTCCCCGTGGCGGTAGAGGAAGCCGCCCATCCGGTGCCACAACGGCGCGAGCGCGCGCGACTCGAGGCCGGAGAGTGGCGCCATGCCGAGGTTGAACCAGCGATAGCCCTGCGCCCGGCCCCACAGCATCAGTTCGACAAGCAGGTAGTCCATGGCGCCTGCCGGTGCGTCGCGGCCGAAGCGCATCAGGTCGATCGAGAGTTCCTCGCGCGTCGCCGTCGGCCACAGGTTCGCGAATGCGACGACGCTGCCTTCGAGCCGCACGATCGCCACCGCGAACCGGCGCAGGTAAGCGTCGGTGAAGGCGCCGACGGAGAAGCCCTTCTCGGCCGTGGCCTTGTCGTCGAGCCATGCGTCCGAGATCTCGCGCAGCCGCGCAAACAGCCGGTCGTCGACGGCTGGCACCACCTCGAAGCTGGCGCCCGCACGTTCGGCGCGCCGTCGCGCCTGGCGCAACTCGGCGCGCGCGCTGCCCTCCAGCCCGAAGTCCGCGAGCGGGATACGGGCCTCCTCGCCGAGCTTGACGAGCGACAGCCCGAGATCGACGTACAGCGGCAGGCCCGCGCTGCCCACCTGGTAAAAGACCGTGCGCCCGCCCCGCCGGTCGACCAGCTCGCGGAACGCCCACACGAGGTCCTGCTGCTGCTGCGCGGAACCCACCGGGTCGCCGAGCGCGATCCAGCTGTGGCCCGACACCTGGTACATCAGGAAGGCGTCGCCGTCGCCGTGGAACAGCACGCGCTTGTCGCCGGCCAGCACGGCGTTGGCGAGGCTTGCATCCGCGTGCGCGAGCGCGGCGCCGATACGCGCCGCGTCCGGCGCCTCCGGCACATGCGGCTCGGCCGGCGCCGGCCGCAGCAGGTTCGCGGCCACGAGCCCGGCGAGCACCACGATCACGGCGAGCGAGGCGCGCAGCATGCGCGGCGCGTCGCCGTGCATTGCGAAGGTCCACCACAGCTCGTTCGAGTACGGCACGTGCCGGTTGGCGAGGAAGCCGATCCAGACCGACAGCACGACGATGATGCCGGTGCTCGCAAGCCAGCCCGGCGTGAAGCGCTGGCTCATGATCGACGCGGGCCGGTAGAACGCCGCGGCCGACAGCAGGGTCACGAGCAGCACGACCGCGAGATAGGAGGCCTCCTCGAAGTCGAAGCCCTTGAGGAGCGAGGCGGCGACGCCCGCGACCAGCAGCCACGCCGTCAACAGCCAGGCTGCACGCAGCCGTCGGAAAAGGCCCCGTGCGAGCACCAGCAGCCCGACGCCGATCACGCTGCCCGCGAGGTGCGAAAGCTCGAGGAGCGGCAGGGGCACGATGCGGCGGATCTCGCGGATGCGGTCGTCGAGCGCCGGAGTGGCTCCCGAAAGGAGCAGCACGGCGCCGGCGACGAACACGAGCACGCCGATCAATTGCGGTGCGATCGGCAGCAGCAGCGGCGTGATCCATCCGCCCGCCGCCCGCCGCATGTGCGCGAGCCGCGAACGCTGCAGGTACAGCTCGTGCAACATCAGCACGGTGGCCGCAAGCGCGAGTGGCGCGAGGTAATAGAGGCCGCGCCAGGCGAGCAGCGCACCGAGAAGCTCCGGCGCCGGCACATGCGGCAGCGCGAGCAGCAGGATCGTCTCGAACACGCCGAGTCCGCCCGGGACCTGGCTCACGACGCCGCCCACGACGGCGATTGCATAAATGCCGGCGAAGGTCGGGAAGTCGATGCCGGCCGACATGGGCAACAGCACCCAGAGCACCGCGGCCGAGGCCGACAGGTCCGCGACACCTACCGCGAGCTGCGCGCCGGCGAGGTGCGCGCCCGGCGGCCGCACCTCCCAGGAACCGATGGCGAGCGGCCGCCGCGCGAATGACGCCCACGCCACGTAGGTCGCGACGAGCCCGAGCAGCAGCAGGCCGAAGAGCTGGGACCACAAGTGCCCGAGGTGCAGCGCGGTCGTGCCCGGCACGGCGTACAGTGCCGCGACACCGCCCAGCACGCCGAGTCCGAGCGCCGTGGTGAGCGCGCAGAACGATGCGATCGTCGCGACATCGATGGCGGTGAGCCCCTGGGTCGAGTAAATGCGATAGCGGACCGCGGTGCCGGTGAACGCGGCGAGGCTGAAATTGTGGCCGAAGGCGTAGGCGATGAACGACGTCAGGGCGACGCGCGGGTACGGCACCGGCTTGCCGACGTAGCGCACGCCGAGGGCGTCGTAGCCGGTGAGCAGCAGGTAGCTCGTCGCGGTGAGCAGGCTCGCGGCCAGCAGCGCCGGCGCCGGAAGGTGCCGCAGCTCGACCACGACGTCGCGCAGGTGATAGCGCGCGAGCGCATGGTGCAGGACGGCGATCACGAGCGCGAAGGCCAGTACCGACACCGTGGGCGCGAGCCACTTGCGCCACCCGGCTGGGTCCATTGCGCGCGACATGGTGGACAAGCCTACGGCAGGTGATGCCACGGCGCCTTAAATTTGCGTAATGACCGGAACGGCCACTCGAGCCGCGCCGTCCAAGTCCCCAGGAGGTGCATCATGGCGATGCGAACCCTGGTTTTCCCGGCCATCGCGGCACTCGCGCTGGGCGGTTGCGCGACCTCCGGGCACGGCTACGGCGAGACGCGCCGCGGCGAGCATGTCGAATTCACGTGGGCCTCGGGCGGCGCGAACGAGGGCACGATGACCGCGACCCTCGCCGACGGCATCGTGTACAGCGGCCCGTATTTCCAGATTACCCACGACACGACCGTCGAGCGCCTCGGGCCGCTGTGGTACGGCTGGGGCGGCGCGTGGCGCGGCTGGCCCTACTGGGGACCGGAGCCAAGGCTCGATTTCGTGACCCACTACTCCGGCCGGGTGGTCGCGAACCTCACCGGTCCCAATGACAAGCACATGCGCTGCCGCTTCCGGCTGAAACGCCCGTCGTCCCAGATGGCCGGCGGCGGCATGGGCAAGTGCCAGTTCGCGAACGGCGAGACCATCGACGCGCAGTTCCCGACCGCCTGAGACCTGGTGCCATGCGATCATGCGGCCCGTGGCCAGGGACATCGGCTCCGCCGTTCGCGAAGTGTGCCTCTCCTTTCCCGAGGCGCAGGAGATCCGTTCGCACGGCTCGCCGAGCTACAAGGTCCGGGGCAAGACCTTCGCCGCCTACGTCGTCAATCATCATGGCGACGGTCGCGTGGCGCTGTGGCTCAATGCGCCGCAAGGAGCGCAGGCGTTCCACACGCGCGATGAGCCGAAGCATTTCTTCGTTCCGCCCTACGTCGGCCTGCGGGGCTGGCTCGGCGTCAATCTCGACAAGGGCCTTTCGTGGAAGCGCATCGCGGCGCTCGTGCGCACAGCCTATGAGAAGGTGGCGCCAGCGCACCTGACCGCCACGATCGGCGACACGATCGGGATCGCACCGCCGGCACGCAGGCTGGCCGCGAGCGAGATCGATCCGACGCAGGCGCCCACTGCGAAGCGTCTCCTCGCGCAACTGCGTGCGATCTGCGGCGCACTGCCCGCCGTGTCCGAAGGCGTACAGTTCGGGCACCCGGTGTGGCGCGCCGGCAAGCGCGTCTTCGCGTCGGCCTATGCGCGCGACGGCGCGATCAAGTTTGCGTTCTGGGTCGGCGTCGGCCGGCAGGGACTGCTGGCGATGGAAGCGCGCTATCGCCTGCCGGTCTACACGGCGCACCTCGGCTGGATCGAGCTGGATGTCTCGCGCGGCTTTGCTCGGGCGGAGGTCCGGGCCCTCGCCGAAGACAGCTACCGGCACTTCGCACTGAAGCGGATGCTGGCTGCGCTGCCGCCGCGGCGACCCTGATGTCGGGCCGGCCGGGCGGCGGGCGTCCTTGGGTCACCCAAGGAGGCCACCATGCTCATTCCCGTCCTGCTCACGCTCGCCTTGCTCTTCGCCGGCCTGCTCGCCTACGCCGCTTCGCAGCCCAGGCGCTTCCGCATCGCCCGGTCCATAGAGATCGCCGCGCTCCCCGATGCGATCTTCCCCTGGCTCAATGACCTGCGCGCCGCGCAGCAGTGGTCGCCCTACGAGCGACGTGATCCCGCGATGAAGCGCGCCTACGGCGCCACGACCGCCGGCACGGGCGCGCACTACGAGTTCGACGGCAATCGCGATGTCGGCGCGGGCAGCATCGATATCGTCGCGAGCGAGGCGCCCCGGCGCGTGGAGCTTTCGCTGCGCATGCTGAAGCCAATGAAGGCGGACAACGTCGTCGAGTACACGCTGGAGCGGCTGCATGCGGGCACGGTCGTCACCTGGGCGATGAGCGGCGATTCGCCCTTCATCGGCCGGATCGTGTGTCTCTTCTTCAACATGGACCGGATGGTCGGCCGCGATTTTGAAGCCGGTCTCGCGTCGCTCAAGCTGCTCGTCGAGGAACCCGGTGCGCCGGGTGCCGTGCCGTTGCAGCCGGTCGCGTCGTGAAGCCTGCATCGTGAGGCGAACCGAGGCCCGCCCACGATGAAGCGAGCGTCCGCGGGCGGTGGGCCCCTCCCGCGGACGCTATCTTGCCGGCCATGAAAGACGCGGCGGCCGTTGCACTTCTGTTGCTTGCTGCCCCGGCGGCGCAAGCGCAGGGCACTTTCCACGGCGACGCGACCCGCAGCGGCGTCTATGCATCGGCGGGCCCCGCGCAATTGCACGGCGTGAAGTGGTCCTTCGATACCGGCGGTCCCGTGTTCTCCTCACCGGTGCTCGCGGATGGGGTCGTCTTTATCGCAAGTGCCAGCGGCAATCTCTTCGCGCTCGATCGCGACAGCGGCAAGGAGCGCTGGAAATTCACGTCACGCCAGCCGATCGCCTCGACGCCTGCGGTCGCCGGGGGCACGCTTTATTTTGTTTCCTCGGCCGGCTCGCTGGTGGCGCTCGATGTCGCGACGGGCAAGCCACGCTGGGCATTCGCCGTCGAATACGAGCGGCGCTTCGAAGCGAAGGGCCTGCACGGCTACGGGCCCGCCGGGCAGACGATGCCCGACGCCTGGGACGTGTTCACGTCCTCGCCCGTGATCGCGCAGGACAAGGTGTTCTTCGGCAGCGGCGACGGCAACGTCTATGCGGTCGACGCCGAATCCGGCGTGCTGGAGTGGAAATTCCCGATGCGCGACGTCGTGCACGCCTCGCCCGCCTACGCCGACGGCACGATCTTCGTCGGCAGCTGGGGCGGCGACTTCCAGGCACTCGACGCCGCGACGGGACGACCGAAGTGGCTGTTCCAGGCGGGCGAGGACCCGGCGCTGCACAACCAGGTCGGCTTCCAGTCCTCCGCCGCGGTCGTGGACGGGGTCGTCTACGTCGGCTGCCGCGACGCGCATGTCTATGCGCTCGACGCGAAGAGCGGCCGCAAGAGATGGGACTATCCCACCAGCAAGTCCTGGGTCAACGGCACGCCCGCGGTGCGCGACGGCGTCGTCTACGTCGGCACTTCCGACAGCTCGCGCTTCATGGCGCTCGATGCGAAGACCGGCCGGCTGAAGTTCAACGTCGATGCCAGGGCGTATGTCTTCTCGTCGGCGGCGCTCGCCGGCGACCTTGCCTACTTCGGCAGCCACAACGGCAAGCTCTACGCGGTCGATGCGCGGGACGGCCGGCTCGCATGGGAATTCCAGACGGATGCCTCGAAGGCCGATCCCCTGCACCTGCTGACCGCCGACGACCGCCTCGATCCCGCCGGCTTCGCGCCGGTGTTCCGTGACTTCCAGGACATGTACATCGACCTCTACCGCTTCCGCTCGCTCGGCGCCATCCTCTCCTCGCCCGTCGTCGATGCGGGTATCGTCTATGTGGGCAGCCTCGACGGCCGCCTCTACGCGCTCCATTGAAAGGACCCGTTTCATGACGAATCGTCGCGATGTGTTGCGGATCGGGCTCGGCACGGCAGCGCTCGCGGCATTTCACCGCACGCTGGCGGCGGAGCGCGCCCCGAAGACGCTGCTGATCCTCGGCGGCACCGGTTTCCTCGGCCCGCACCTGACGACCGCGGCGCTTGCGCAAGGCTGGAAGGTGACGCATTTCAACCGCGGCAGGCGCGACGCGGACGGCGTGCCCGGCGTCGAAACGCTGCATGGCGATCGCGGGGGCCAGATCGACGCACTGCGCGGCCGCACGTGGGATGCCGTCGTCGACAACACCGGATACATCCCGAAATACGTGCGACAGTCCGCCGAACTCCTCGCACCCAATGCCGGCTACTGCCTCTTCATCTCGAGCATCTCCGCGTACGCGAGCTTCGCCGCGCCGAATGACGAGACCTCGCCGACCGGTTCGCTCGCGAACATCGAAGAGGAAAAGATCACCAACGACACCTATGGGCCGATGAAGGCGCTGTGCGAGGCCTACACGATGAAGGCGTTCGCGGATCGCGCGAGCGTGGTGCGCCCCGGCTACATCGTGGGTCCGCTCGATCCGACCGACCGCTTCACCTACTGGCCGGTACGCGCCGCGCGCGGCGGGGAGATGCTGGCGCCCGGCACGGAGCGCGATCCTGTGCAGATCATCGATGCGCGCGACCTCACCACGTGGATGCTGAAGCTGGTTGAAGGCCGTGCGACGGGCTACTTCAACGCCGTGACACGGCCGCGCGAGTACACGATCGGCGACCTCGTCCGCGCGAGCCTCGATGCCTCGCCCGCGAGCGGCACGAAGCCGACGTGGGTGCCCGAAGAGTTCCTGTTCAAGCAGTGGAAGCCCGAAGAGGTGGACCTGCCGCCCTGGTCGCCGATGAGCGGCGCGTCGGCCGGCGCCTCACTGACCGCCAGCGAGCGCGCCCACGCCGCAGGCCTCACGACTCGCCCGCTCGCTCAGACCGTGCGCGACACGCTGGAGTGGTTCCGCACCCTTCCCGCGGAGCGCCAGGCGAAACTCAAGGCCGGCCTCGACCCCGCCGTCGAGGCCGCCACCCTCGAGGCCTGGCACAAGGCCTGAAATCCTGGTGCCGGGGTTTGGGGTTATAGGGTGTTTTTTTGGGGTGGGGGGCCGCGAACCGAAAAACCAAAAACCCGCACCAAGGAACGGGGG
>CAUJHJ010000058.1 GCA_963204835.1 Pseudomonadota bacterium | reverse complement strand
CATTTGCAGGCCGATCGAAGCGCCGCCGAGCGCGAGGTTCGCAAGCCCCGCATCCATGCCGCCGACCGCGGCGCCGATCTGCGCGGCCGCCATGCCCGCCTGCATCATCACGCCGCGCTCCTGCGCCTTCGCGCCGTGGCGCGCGGCGGCGTGCACGATCTCGTGGCCCAGGACTGCAGCCAGCTCCGCTTCGCTCGTGAGTTCCGTGAGCAGCCCGCGGTTCACCGCGATCTTGCCGCCGGGCAGCGCCCAGGCATTCGGCACGGAATTGTCGAGCACCACGAACTCGTACGGGAGCGGGCGATCGGACACCGCCGCAAGCTTCTGGCCGACGCCGTTCACATAGGCCGTCAGCTCCGGCAGCACCCTGAAATCGCCGCCCTCGGCCTGGCGCATCGGCGCGTACTGCTCGCGGCCGATCGCGAGTTCCTGCGCCTCGGAGACGAACTGGATCTCCTTCTCGCCGGTGACCGGATTGACGCCGCAGGCCGTGAGCGCCGCGCACAGCGCCAGGGTGAGTGCCAGCCAGCCGTGACGCATGTCAGGTCTCCTGGAGCGCGATCAGAAGGCGCTGATCCCCGTGAGCTCGCGGCCGATCGCCAGCTGGTGCACCGTCTCGGTGCCTTCGTAAGTGATCACGCTCTCGAGGTTGAGCATGTGGCGGATCGGCACGTACTCGGCGCTGATGCCCGCGCCGCCCAGCATGTCGCGCGCGTCGCGCGCGATGTCGAGCGCCATGCGGCAGTTGTTCCACTTGGCGAGCGAGACGTGCGAGGGCGCCATCTCGCCCTTGTCCTTCAGGCGGCCGAGCTGCAGCGACAGCAGCTGCGCGGTCGTGATGCGGCGTGACATGTCGGCGAGGCGGATCTGGATCGCCTGGTTCTGCGCGAGCGGGCGGCCGAAGAGCACGCGGGTCTTGGTGTAGTCGATCATCTGCGCGAGGCAGGCCTGCGCCGCGCCGATCACGCCCCAGGTGATGCCATAGCGCGCCTGCGTGAGGCAGGACAGCGGGCCGCGCAGGCCGGTGACGCCGGGCAGCATCTGCTCTTCCGGCACGACCACGTTGTCGAAGAAGAGCGCGGAGGTGACCGAGGCGCGCAGGCTGAACTTGTTCTCGATCTCGGGCGCCGAGAAGCCCTTGGTGCCCTTGTCGATGATGAAGCCGCGGATGCCCTCGTCGGTCATCGCCCAGCAGACGCACAGGTCGGCGATCGCGCCGTTCGTGATCCACATCTTCGAGCCGTTGATGACCCAGTCCTTGCCGCGCTTCTTCGCGTGGGTCTTCATGTTCGCCGGGTCGGAGCCGCCGTGCGGCTCGGTGAGGCCGAAGCAGCCGATCAGCTCGCCCTTCGCCATGCGGGGCAGGTACTTCTGCTTCTGCGCCTCGCTGCCGAAGGCGTGGATCGGGTACATGCAGAGCGAGGACTGCACGGAGACGAAGCTGCGCACGCCGGAGTCGCCCCGCTCGAGCTCCTGGCAGATGAGGCCGTAGCTGACGCCGTTCAGGCCCGCGCAGCCGTAGCCCTCGATCGAGGAGCCGAGCAGGCCGAGGGCGGCGAGTTCGGGCACCAGTTCCTTCGGGAAGCGGTGCTCCTCGAAGCACTCGCGGATGATGGGCAGCACCTTGTCGTCGACGAGTCGCGCCACGGAATCCTGCACCATCTGCTCGTCCTCGCTGAGGAGGGCGCGCACGCCGTAGAGGTCCATCGGGTCGAGGTTGAAGGCGGGTGCGGCCACTGGGCGGTCTCCTGTCAGGGGGTCGCCAAGTATAGCGGGGCGGCCCCGCCGCAAGGCGAGCGGGGACTACTTACCCTGTTCCGGCACTCCTGGGCGGCGGTACTCGAGGCCGAGGCCGCGATAAACGAAGGCCAGCAGCCACAGCGGGCCGATCAACAGGAACTGCAGGTCCTTGAAGAACGAGGGCCGCTTGCCTTCGATGGCGTGGCCGATGAACTGGCCGATCCAGGCCACGACGAAGATCGCGAGGCAGGTTTGCCACAGCGGCCAGGACAGCCGCTCGAGCGCGAGCACGATGGCAAACATCGCCGCGAAGACGACGGCGCTGCCCAGGGCGAGCGGCGGCGACAGCACGAAGTAGTAGCCGAGGCTCAGCACGGCGGCGATCGTCGCCCAGTTGAGCCAGGGAGAGAGGGCTGCGAACGCGGAAGGCACCGGCAATGACCAGAAAAACCCGATCACCGAGACCACGATAGCGGGAACGCAGGTCCAGTGCAGGCGCTTGTTCACCGCGTTGCGGTGGCTCTCGCCATACTCGTCGAGCCACTGAGTCACCGTACGCATGGTGTACCCTTCGCGCTGGTCCATCCCGGTGACGCTACCCTCGCGTGTCCCCCGCCGCAAGTTCGCCACGCCTGATGCAGCGCTTCATGGGCTGGGTCTTTGCGCGCCGCTGGCTCACGGATGCGCGCAAGCTTGAGTGGTATCCGCCCTTCTGGCTGATGCGCATCCGCGTGCTCGAGCTGCGCGATGGCTGGCGCGGCGTGCGCATCCTGCTGCCGCTGCATTCGATTTCCCGCAATCCCGGCGGCGTGATGTTCGGCGGCTTCCAGGCCTCGCTCGCCGATCCCATCGCGGCACTCGCCTGCGCACGCGTGTTCCCGGGTCATTCCGTCTGGACCCGCGGCATGTCGATCGAGTTCGATCGCGGCGGCAACACCGACCTCGAACTGCGATTCGAGATGGCGCCGTCGCAGGAAAGCGACATCCGCGCGGAACTCGCGGCGCGCGGCCGCGCCACGCCGACCTTCGAGTACGGTTACTATCTCGCCGACGGCACGCGTTGCACGCGCATCCGCAATACCGTCGCCATCCGCCCCCGCGGCTACCATCGCGCGACGACTCTGCCGGCGTCCGGCGACAGCGTCGAATGACAGGAGATTCCCGATGACAGGTTCCCGCATCGCCCGTGCATGGCTCGCCGGCGCGCTCGCCGCCGCGATGGTGGCGGGCTGTTACACCACCGATCCGTACACCGGTCAGAGGGAAATGAACAAGACCTCGAAGGGCGCGATCATCGGCGCCGCGTCGGGCGCCGTGATCGGGCTCATCACGGGCGACAGTTCGCGCGAACGGCGCGAGCGCGCGCTGATCGGCGCGGGTATCGGCGGGCTCACCGGCGCCGGCATCGGCGCCTACATGGACCGCCAGGAGGCGAAGCTGCGCGAACAGCTGCGCGGCACCGGCGTGTCGGTCACGCGCGTCGGCGACAACATCACGCTCAACATGCCGGGCCACGTCACCTTCCAGACCGACAGCGCCGACCTCAATGCGTCGTTCTTCCGCGTGCTCGATTCGGTGGCGCTCGTCGCGAAGGAATTCGACAAGACGATCATCGAGTCGGCCGGCCACACCGACAGCACGGGCAGCGAGCAATACAACCAGCAACTCTCGGAACGGCGTGCCGGCACCGTCGCCCAGTACCTGCGCAGCCGCGGCATCGCAGCCGACCGGCTGATCACGGTGGGCGTGGGCGAAATGCGGCCGATCGCCTCGAACGACACGGCCGCGGGCCGCGCGCAGAACCGGCGCGTGGAGCTGACCTTCGCGCCGATCCGCGCGAAGTAGCGACGGGCGGGGTTACGCGGCCGCGAGCGCGCCGCGCAGCTTCTTCAGGGCGGCGGCCTCGATCTGCCGCACGCGCTCGGCCGATACGCCGTATTCGCCGGCGAGGTCGTGCAGCGTCGCCTTGTCCTGTGCGATCCAGCGGCGGCGCACGATGTCGCGGCTGCGCGGGTCGAGGGCGTCGATTGCGCCCGCAAGCTGGGCGGAAGTACTGCGTTCCGCTTCATCGTCCGCGACCCGTTCGGCAGGGTCCGCGCCGGGCGCGGGCAGGTAGGCCGCGGGGCCGTAGCCCTCGTCGTCGTCGGCATCGGGCACGGGGTCGAAGGACAGGTCGCGCGAGGCGAGGCGCTGCTCCATCTCGGTGACTTCCTCGGGACGCACGCCGAGGTCCTGCGCAACCG
>CAUJHJ010000057.1 GCA_963204835.1 Pseudomonadota bacterium | reverse complement strand
CAGCGTGAAGTTGCCGAGCCCGCAGAAGAGATCGAGCACGCGATCGCCGGGGCCGGCATCGAGCAGCCGCACGGCCCGCGAGACGAGGTCCCGGTTGATTGCCGCGTTGACCTGGATGAAGTCGCTCGGCTCGAAGGCGAGCCGCAGGCCGAACTGCGGCAGCTCGTAGTCGAGCGCGGCCGGCACGCCCTCGAGCGGGACCACGGTATCGAGGCCGCCCGGCTGCAGGTACATCGTCACGTCGTGCGCCCGGCCGAAGGCGCGGATCGCCTCGAGGTCGGCGGCAGAAGGCGGCGTCAGCACGCGCAGGATGAGCGCCCGCGCGCGATCGCCGGCCGTGACCTCGACCTGCGGCACGCGCTCGCGGATGGAAAGGCCGCTCAGCAGCGCCGACAGCGGCGCGACGAGCGCATCGAAAGGTGGCGCGAGCACGCGGCAACTGGCGATCTCGGCGACGTAGGACGTGTCGCGCTCGCGAAAGCCCACGAGCGAACGCTCCTTCTTGCGCACGTAGCGCGCGCTCAGGCGCGCGCGCCGACGGTAGTTCCAGACGGGTCCCTCGAGCGGCGCAAGCCACTCCCGCGGCGACACGCGGCCGATCCGCTCGAGGCTCGCGGCGAGCTCCGCGGCCTTGGCGGCGACCTGGGCGGCGGGCGCAAGGTGCTGCATCGCACAGCCGCCACAGGTGCCGAAGTGGGCGCAGGCGGGCACGACCCGATCGGGCGCCGCCACGACGACTTCAACGAGCCGCGCATCGTCATGCTGGCGATGGTGGCGCGTGCGCGCGAAACGGACCGTCTCGCCCGGCAGCACGCCCGGCACGAACGCCGTCTTGCCCTCCTTCACGATGCCGTCCCCGTCGTGGTTGAGCGCGAGGACTATGCCCGATTCGATGTCGGCCATGCCGCGAGGAACTCCGCGTGGTGCGGCTCACCCGAGGCCGCGAGCAGCCCGCGCACACGCTCGACCTCCGCCGCATGTTCGTCGCGCGACAGGCGGCCGCGCAACAGCTCGAAGCGCAGGTAGACGAGCCAGGTATTGAGCACGTCGGTCTCGCAGTAACGGCGGATCGCGACGATCTCGCCCGCCTGCCAGGCGTCCCACACCTTCGCACCCGAGAAGCCGAGCTTGCCGGGCAGCCCAAGGAGCTGCGCCATGTCCTCGAGCGAAGCGCGGGCGCGGGGCTGCATGCCGGACAGCACGTCCATCAGGTCGAGGTGGCGCCAGTGGTAGCGGCTCAGGTAATTGTTGTAGCGGAAGGCCGTGTTGCCCTCGCCCGTTTCCCAGTAGGTCGGCGCCTGGATGCCGGCGGCGAGCGCACGATAGTGCAGCACCGGCAGGTCGAAGCCGCCACCGTTCCATGACACGAGGTCCGGCGTGTAACGCTCGATGCCCTCGAAGAAGCGGCCCACGATCTCGGCCTCGGTCGCATCCGGTTCGCCGAGGCTCCAGACGCGCAGCTGGTCGCGCGAGCGCAGCACGCAGGAAATCGCCGCCACCCGATGCTGCTCGTGCGGCAGGAAGTCGCTGCCCGTTTCCTGCCGGCGGCGCGTGAACATCGCCTTGGCGACCTGCGCGTCGGCGAGTCCCTCGAGGCCGTAGGCACGCCGCCCGAGCTCGATGTCCGGCACGGTCTCGATGTCGAACACGAGCACGTTCAAGGAGCGGTCCCCGCGGCGCGCTCGAGCACGGCGACCGCCACGATCAGGCCGGCCTCGTCGGTCAGCGTGACATGCCCCTCGCCCACCCCGAGTTCGCGCCGCACGGCGTCGCCGCGCGGCGAATAGACCACCTCGGGCCGGCCCCACCTGTTCTGCACGACGCCGACGTCGCGGATCCACACGCCGTGGGCGAAACCCGTGCCCATCGCCTTGACGATCGCTTCCTTCGCGGCGAAGCGCATCGCGAGGAAGCGCTCCTTGCGTTTCGTGAGCGCCATCTGCGCGAGCTCGGCCGGCATCAGCAGGTGCGCGACGAAGCGTTCGCCATGGCGCTCGTACACCCTGCCGACGCGCGCGGCCTCGAGCACGTCCACCCCGATGCCGAAGATCACCGGCGCGCTGCCTGCATGAGGGCGCGCATGTCGCGCACCGCGGTGCGCAGGCCGTCGAACAGCGCACGCGCGACGATCGCGTGGCCGATGTTGAGCTCGACGACCTCCGGGATCGCCGCGACCGGCGCGACGTTGTGGTAATTCAGGCCGTGGCCGGCGTGCACCTCGAGCCCGAGGCTCGCGGCGAGCCGCGCCGCGCTGCGCAGCCTCTCGAGCTCGACCGCCGCCGCGCCGCCGCCGGCCCCGGCATAGGCGCCCGTATGCAGCTCGATCACCGGGGCGCCGGCCTGCGCGGCCGCTTCGATCTGGCGCGGATCGGCGCCAATGAACAGCGCCACGCGCACGCCGGCGGCGCCCAGCACCCGGCAGCCTTCCGCGATGCGCTGCAACTGGCCCGCGACATCGAGGCCGCCCTCGGTCGTCACCTCCTCGCGCCGCTCGGGCACGAGGCAGCAGTCGGCCGGGCGGACTTCGCGCGCGATGGCGATCATGTCGTCCGTCGCCGCGAGCTCGAGGTTCATGCGCGTCTGCAACAAGCCGCGCAGCGTGCGCACGTCGTCGTCCTGGATGTGGCGCCGGTCCTCGCGCAGATGCAGCGTGATGTTGTCGGCACCCGCCTGTTCCGCGGCGAGCGCGGCGTGCACGGGGTCGGGATAGCGCGCACGCCGCGCCTGGCGCAGGGTCGCCACATGATCGATGTTGACGCCCAGGGCGATGCAATCCGTCATCGACGCTCCTTGTGGGCGACCGCGCGCGCCACTGCGCGCGTCGCGAGTTCACGGCCTTCGAGGCAATAGTCGAGGGCGGCGCGCAGCACGCGCCGCGCATCCTCGAGTTCGCTCGCGCTTGCGAGATGACCCGCCGCGAGGCCGAGCAGCGAGCGGCCGGCGACGGCACCGGGCGCATCCGCCACTGCGCGCACCACCCCCTCGCCCGCCCGGTAGGTGTAGCGGCCGTCGGGGTCGATGGGGCGGCCCGATTCCAACTCGGTCTCGAGATCGACGCCATAGCCGAGCTCCTCGAGCAGCCGCCGCTCGAAGGCGCGCAGCGGCGCCTCGGGGGCGCCCCCCGCGGCGAGCGCCGCGAGCGTCGCCGCGTAGGCATCGAACAGGCCGGGATGCGGGTCGTCGCGCGTCGTCAGGCGCAGGAGCAGTTCATTGAGGTAGAAACCCGACATCACGCAGCCCGAGGGCAGCCCGGGCGTCCCCCGCAGCGCTCCGGCCGCGAGTTCCGCGGCCGTGAGCTGCGCGGCCTCGCCATGGCCGCGCCACGAGACGAGCAGCGGCACGAAGGGCCGCAGCAGCGAGGCGGTGCGCGACTTCGGGCCGCGGGCGCCGCGCGCGAACAGGGTTATGCGGCCCTGCTCGCGGCTGAAGGCCTCGACGATGCGGCTCGTGTCCCGGTACGGCCGGTGGTGCAGGACGAAGGCGGGCGTCAGCTCGGCCCTGCGCAGCGTGCGGGTCATTCGAGCCCCAGCGACTTCAGCGCCTGCGCATTGTCCGCCCAGTCCTCGCGCACCTTGACCCACAGCTCGAGGTGCAGGCGGCGGCCCAGCAGGCGGTTCAGCTCGATGCGCGCCGCGCGTCCCACGCGCTTCAGCCGCTCGCCGCCCTCGCCGATCACGATCGGCTTCTGGCCCTCGCGATCCACCCAGATGACGGCCGCCACGGCGAGCCGGCCGTCTTCTTCTTCGGTCATCCGTTCGATCGCGACCGCGATGCCGTAGGGCACTTCCTGATTCAGCTCGAGCGTCAGCTTCTCGCGGATCTCCTCGGTGATGCGAAAGGCGGTGTCGCGATCGGTCACCTGCTCTGGCGGAAAGAGCGGCGGCGAGGGCGGCAGAAGCGCTGCGATCCGCTGCAACAGACGGTCGAGGTTGTCGGCGGAGCGCGCCGAACAGGGCACCACGTCGACGAAAGCGTGGCGCGCCGCGAGCTGCGCCACATAGGGCAACGCCGCCTCGCGCGGGCGTACCCGGTCCATCTTGTTGACGACCGCGATCGCCGGGCGCCCGCTGCCCGCGACGCGCTCGAGCGCGAGCTGGTCCTCGGCCGTCCAGCGGCCCGCCTCCACCACGAACAGCACGACGTCGGCATCCGCGAGCGCGGAGGCGGCGGTGCGGTTCATCGCCCGGTTCAGGGCGCGACGCGCCCCGTGGTGCAGCCCCGGGGTGTCGACGAAGGCGATCTGCGCATGCGGCAGGTTGACGAGCCCGAGGATGCGGTGGCGCGTCGTCTGCGGGCGCGGCGTCACGATCGAGAGCTTCGCGCCGACGAGTGCATTGAGCAACGTCGACTTGCCGACGTTCGGCCGCCCGGCGAGCGCGGCGAAGCCGGCGCGAAACTCCCCGCCGGTCCCTGCCATGACGCCGGGCTCGTTCATGATGCCTCCTCGCCCGCGGCGAGCTGCGCGAGCAGGCGCTCGGCGGCCTGCTGTTCCGCCCGCCGCCGGCTCGAACCGCTGCCCTGGCTCGCCGCTCCCGGCTGCGGCGCTTCGCACAGCACGTGGAACACCTGCTCGTGCGGCTCGCCCTCGACCGACTCGAGGCGATAGCGTGGCAGCGGCAGCCCGCGCCCCTGCAGGTGCTCCTGCAGCCGCGTCTTGGCGTCCTTCAGCTCGTCGGGGTGCGGCAATTCGCGCAGCCTTGCCGCGAACAGCGGCAGCACGATCCGGCGCACCTCGTCGAGGCCGCCGTCGAGGTAGAGCGCCCCGACGAGCGCCTCGAAGGCATCCGCGAGGATCGACTGGCGCCGGAAGCCGCCCGTCTTCAGCTCGCCGGAACCGAGGCGCAGTGCATCGCCGAGGCCGAGTGAGCCGGCGACCGCGGCGAGCGGTTCCTCGCTCACCATGCGGGCGCGCAGTCGCGACAGGTCGCCCTCCGCCGCCGCCGGGTACTCCGCGTAGAGCCGCTCGGACATCAGGAGGTTGATGATCGCGTCACCGAGGAATTCGAGCCGCTCGTAGTTGTCGCTCGAGGCGCTGCGGTGGGTCAGCGCGACCGTGAACAGCCCCGGCTCACGCGGCGAGTACGCGAGGCGCTCGCGCAGCCAGGCGAGTGGCCAGTCGTTCTGCATCGGCGCTGCCTGCCTCAGTCGATCGTCGCCACCTTGTCGAATTTCAGCAGGATCGAGGCGTTGGCGAACAGCGGCGCCAGATCGTCGTACTCCGCGCGCATGATCCACGCGGCGCCGTCCTTGTGGATGTCGATGTCCTTCACGCTCGGGTAGTCGATGCTGTCGATGCCGAACTGCTTCTCGAGGGCGACGCGGATCGTCCTCGCCGACAGCGTCTCGTCGCTCGCGAGCTGGGTCGCCGTGCGCTCGAGCGCCTGCGAGACCTTCATGTAGTTGAGCAGCACCGGCGTCAGCCGGATACCCGCGTAGCCGACCAGCGCGATCGGCACGATGATGAACAGCCACCCGATGAACGTGATACCCGTCTGTCGTGCACGCATCGTTCCTCCCCCGTGCCGTCAATCGATTCGCGCGCCCATGCGTTCCCACTTGGGCCCGCCCGCGCGGTGCGGGTCCCAATTGAACCAGATACGGGTCGCCTTGCCGACCAGATTCTCTTCCGGCACGAAGCCCCAGTAGCGGCTGTCGGCGCTGTTGTCGCGATTGTCGCCGATCATCAGGTACTTGCCGGGTGGCACGTCGATGTCGGAGACGTCGCCGCGGTCCGGACGCCCGCCGAGACCCTCCGTGCCGCAGACGTAGTTGCGCGGCATGTTGCGGTCGCAGGTCGGCAGTGGCGCCACCGAGAAGTCGTCCGGCGTATTGCAATAGAGCGCCTGGTGCCGGTGCGCGCCGAGCTGCTCCTCGGCGAGCTGCATGCCGACATAGCAGCCGTCGTCATAGCGGCCTTCCTGCGTGAACGGCACCGGCACGCCGTTGACGACGATGCGGTCGGCCTCGATCCGCACGCGGTCGCCGGGCAGCCCGACGAGGCGCTTGATGTAGTTGATGCGCGGGTCGGGCGGATAGCGGAACACGACCACGTCGCCGCGCTGCGGCTCGCCGACCTCGACGACCTTGCGGTTCACGACCGGCAGCCGCAGGCCGTAGGCGTACTTGTTGACCACGATGAAGTCGCCGTCGAGCAGGGTCGGCATCATCGAGTCCGACGGGATGCGGAATGGCTCGAAGAGGAAGGAACGCAGCACCAGCACCACGAGCGCAACCGGGAAGAAGCTGCGCGCATAGTCGACCGTGGCCGGCTCGCGCGCCGCGTCAAGGGCCTTGCCGGCCGCCGCCGCGCCGTGCGCGCGCGCCGGGCGCAGCCAGGCGCTGTCGATCGCCCATACGACCCCGGAGACGAGCGCGATCAGCACCAGCACGAGGCTGAAATCGAGCGCCTCGGCCCGCAGCATGCGCAGCACCGCCCCGATCACCAGCACGGGCAGCGCAAGGTACACGGCGCGCGCGAACGGCGGGTCGCGCGCCGGCGCAGGGGCGGCGGCGATCTCCCGGCCCGGGCGCAGGAACCAGTCGTCGATCACGGCGACAAGGCCGGCCGGCACGAGCAGCCAGCAGGCGATCAGCGTCAGCTGGTCGATCACGGCTACTTCCTGCCGACCTTGAGCACCGCGAGGAAGGCGTCCTGCGGGATCTCGACATGGCCCAGCTGCTTCATGCGCTTCTTGCCCTCCTTCTGCTTCTCGAGCAGCTTGCGCTTGCGCGAGATGTCGCCGCCGTAGCATTTCGCCAGCACGTTCTTGCGCAGCGCCTTGACGGTCGCGCGGGCGATCACGTGGCTGCCGATCGCGGCCTGCACCGCGACCTCGTACATCTGCCGCGGGATGAGCTCCTGCATCTTGTCGACGAGCTCGCGGCCGCGCTGGTAGGCGTTGTCGCGATGCACGATGATCGACAGCGCATCGACCCGGTCGCCATTGATCAGGATGTCGAGCTTGACGAGCGGCGCGGCCGAGAAATGGCTGAACTCGTAGTCGAACGACGCGTAGCCGCGGCTCGTCGATTTCAGCCGGTCGAAGAAATCGAGCACCACGTCCGCGAGCGGCAGCTCGTACTGCAGCGACACCTGCGAGGCGAGGTACTGCATCTTCTTCTGCACTCCGCGCTTCTCGCTGCACAGCGACAGCACGCCGCCGACGTACTCCGGCGGCACGAGGATGTTCGCGGTGATGATCGGCTCGCGCACCTCGGCCACCTTGTTCGGCGAGGGCAGCTTCGAGGGATTGTCGATGAACTCGGTGCCGCCGTCGGCGAGCGCGACCTCGTACACCACGGTGGGCGCGCTCGTCACGAGGTCGAGCTGGTACTCGCGCTCGAGCCGTTCCTGCACGATGTCCATGTGCAACAGGCCGAGGAAGCCGCAGCGGAAGCCGAAGCCGAGCGCCCCGGAGACTTCCGGCTCGTAGTGCAGCGCCGAGTCGTTGAGGCGCAGCTTGGCGAGGGCATCGCGGAAGCTCTCGTAGTCCTCGGAGTTCACCGGGAAAAGGCCGGCGAAGACCCGCGGCTTGATCTGCTTGAAGCCGGGCAGCGGCACGGCGCAGGGCCGCGCCTCGAGCGTGATGGTGTCGCCGACCGGCGCGCCATCGATGTCCTTGATGCCCGCGACCACGAAGCCCACGTCGCCGCTCAGCAATTCGCGCGAGCCGAGCGACTTCGGCGTGAAGCGGCCGAGCTTGTCGACCTCGAAGCTGCGGCCGGTCGACATGACCCGGATCTTCTCGCCGACGGCGACGCGCCCGTTCATCACGCGCACGAGCGACACGACGCCGACGTAGTTGTCGAACCAGGAGTCGATGATCAGCGCCTGCAGCGGGCCATCGGGGTCGCCCTGCGGCGCGGGGATGCGCCGCACGATCGCCTCGAGGAGCCGATCGACGCCCTCGCCCGTCTTGGCGCTGACCTTCTCGGCGTCCTGCGCCGCGATGCCGATGATCTCCTCGATCTCGCGGATCACCTTCGGCGGATCGGCCGAGGGCAGGTCGATCTTGTTGATCACCGGCAGCACTTCGACGCCCTGCTCGATCGCCGTATAGCAATTGGCGACGCTCTGCGCCTCGACGCCCTGCGAGGCGTCGACCACGAGCAGCGCGCCGTCACAGGCCGCGAGCGAGCGCGAGACCTCGTAGGAGAAGTCGACGTGGCCCGGGGTGTCGATCAGGTTGAGCTGGTAGCGTTGCCCATCCTGCGCCCGGTAGAAAAGCGTGACGCTCTGCGCCTTGATCGTGATGCCGCGCTCGCGCTCGAGCGCCATGGAGTCGAGCACCTGGTCCTGCATCTCGCGGTCAGAAAGGCCCCCGCACAGCTGGATGAGGCGGTCCGCGAGTGTCGATTTGCCATGGTCGACGTGGGCGATGATGGAGAAGTTGCGCGTCAGGTGCATGAAGCGGGCCATTATACCGGGCCGCGCGGGGACCCGGGGGGCGAGCTGACAGCCCGCTGCCGGAACGCTGGCTACGTATTCTGGCTGTGATCCGCCAGCCGTTCGCTGCTCGCCGCCCGCAAATGCCGCCGCAGTTCCGCTTCGTCGAGCCTGCCGAAGCAGACGACCGCGCCATCCAGCCGCAGGACCGGGATCTTCAGCCCGTACCGGCGGGCGAGCGGCGGGTCCGAGTCCACGTCGACGATCACGAGTTCGGGCAGGTCGAGCGGCCCGCGCAGCGCCTCGAGCGCCTCGTGCATTTCGTCGCACAGGCCGCAGCCCTCGCGCGACAGCATTTCGAGCCTCGCCATCGGCAAACGTGGCTCAGCGCCGGGGTGGCGGGCCCAGGGACAGCCCGGGCGGGGGCGCCGCGGGACCTCCCGTGCGCCCCGAACGGTCGGCCTCGACGGAATTGGCGATGAACCGGACGGTTTCCGGCGGCACCTCGCCCACCGCGGTCACTTGGTGGCCGCTCACCGTCGTCGAGAACGCGGACGAGGAGCCGACGCGCGCGGGACCGGTCATCGGGCTCTTGCCGTCAGGGGACATCTCGACGAAAACCGAAACCGAGGCGAGGCCATCGGAAAACACGAGGTGCTCGACCGGTCCCTCGGAGCCCGGCATCGCCTGCGCAGCGCGCAGCGTGAGGCGAAAGCCCGGCGGCAGGCGCAGCGCCCGCCAGACGATCGACGCGCCGCCCGCCGCCACGCGCTCCTGGCGCGCATCCTGGCGCAGCCACTTGTAGCCCTCGGTATCGACCTGCGGCCGGAACTCGGCGTCGGCGATGTCGCGCGGCAGGGAAAGATTGGCGAACTGGATCTGCTCTATGACATTGCCGCGCGCGTCGCACAGCTGGGTCTTGAGCGGCATCGTGGTCGCCTCGTCGATCCAGAGCCGGTAACCGTAGCGGAAGCCGTCCTTCGGCAGCACGGCGATGACGCGCGTATCGCGGCCCATCAGGCGCGCGCGCTCGACGTGCTTCAGGTCGTAGAAGCCCTGGGTCGACTGGTCGAAGCGCGGCAGGTTGCCGAGCAGCGTCGTTTCCTGGGGCCGGCGCTCGACCAGCACCGTGCGCTTGTCCGGCAGGTAGCAGACGAGTTCGGTGCCGGTGCGCACGAACTCGCGCCCCGATCCGTCGAGCGACACGAGGCGCTCCATCACGCTGCCGTCCCGCACCCGGTGGATGATGCGCATGGTCTCGACGCGCCCGCCGTGCACATGGAAGAACACGCCGTCGTAGTTGCGCGTGGTGAGCGCCTCGTTCATGCGCCCGAGCCAGGCCCGGGCGTCGTCGGAAGCGCGGGCGGTCAAGGTCGCGCCCGATGCGAGCAGCGCGAGCAGCAGCCACGGCTGCCTCAGGCTAACGTTCATCGGTGGCCGATACCGCATCGGTGGCCCGCGCCGCATCCACCGCCGGCGCCCCGTCATCCTGCTCGGTCGCGACGAGCGCCGACAGCAGGTTGCGCCGCGACAGCGGCATCGATACCTCGCTGTGCGCCACGACATAATTGGCAAGCTGGGCGGGTGGCACGAAATTCACGGGCTCGTTCGCGACGGGCACGACGTAGCTCTCCGGCTCGAGCGCAGCGGACGGGCCCAGCACCACCGTGGCCTGCGCCGCCGTGGCCGCGGGCGCTGCGGTGCTTGCAACGACCGGCAGCGGCGCAGCGGCGGGCAGCGCCGCGTCGCGCCCGCGCAGGCCGATCACGGCCACGCCGGCCACGACCGCCGCCGCCGCGAAACCCGCGGCCGGCCGCAGCCAGCGGCGCGCCTGCCGCGCGGCCGGCCGCGCCGCGGCGGCATCGTCGGCCTCCTGGTAGCTCGCCTCGGTCGATACCGCGCGGCGCACGCGCCCCGCCACCTGCAAGTCGAGCCGCACGCCCGGCTCGCGGCGCAGCGCCGCGCCGATCACTGCGTAGCGCGCCCACTCGGCGCGCAGGTCGGCATCCCGCGTCAGGCGCCGCGCGACCAGCTCGCATTCGCCGGCCGCCAGCTCGCCGTCGAACATCGCCGACAGCTGGCTTGCACGTTGTTCCTCGTTCATCCGATCTCCTCCGCCCGACCGAGCCCGCCTTCGAACACCTCACGCAGGCGCCGATCGATCGCCTCGCGAGCCCGGAATATCCTCGACCGCACCGTCCCCACTGGGCACTCCATCGCCGCCGCAATCTCCTCGTACGACAGCCCCTCGAGTTCGCGCAGCACGATCGCGGTACGCAAGTCTTCAGGCAACTGATCGATCGCGGAGTTCACCGTCTGGCGGATTTCCTCGGTGAGCACCAGGCCCTCCGGCGTATCCGGGTCGCGCAGCCTCGACTGGGCTTCCCAGGAGGACTCGTTGTCCTGCAGGTCGAGGTCGTACTCGACCGGGCTGCGCTCGCGCGCGGCGATGGCATTCTTGGCCGTGTTGATCGAGATGCGGTACAGCCAGGTGTAGAAAGCGCTGTCGCCGCGAAACTGCGGCAGCGCGCGATAGGCCTTGATGAAGGCCTCCTGGGCAATGTCCTCGGCTTCAGCGGGACTACGAACGTAACGCATTACCAGCTTGACGACTTTGTGCTGGTACTTGAGCACCAGCAGGTCGAACGCAACCTTGTCACCGCGCTGCACGCGCCTGACAAGGGAGAGATCGCTCTCGTCGGCACCAGGGCCTGTCACTGTCTGCTGACCATCCGGGCTGTGGCACCGCGACCACATAGACCCCTGACACTGCGAAAAGTTCTGCCCCGCCGGCGGACGGTGCATGAGCTGCGATGCCTGTCACGAACGGGACCGATTCTAACAGTTCGGCGCACGGACTCCCGCCGGCCGGCGCGGCGCGTGACCGGCGATCCTGAGGCGCAGCGCGAGGGCCCGGTCGAGCACGCAGGCCCGTCGCGGCCCGGCCTGGGTGTCGAACCGCAGGAGCACGAGCGCGCCGAAGGTCGCGCAATGCGGGCTGGGCGTCGCCCGCGCGGTCCCCGGCTGTCTTCTGCACGCCACAAGCCAGTCGCGCCCGCGCCCGGGCTGGATCCGGCGCAAGGAAACCGACGCGCGCAGCGCGAGGTCGCGGCGCACGGCCGGCAGCGCGACCGACCAGAGGGCGAGCAGCAACAGGCAGCGCAACGGCAGGGGCAGTCCGCGCGATGCGAGCAGGCCGCCGCTTGCGAGCAGCAGCCATGCGCAAACCGCGACAAGCAGGCTGCGGCAGGGCCGCAGCAGGACGGGAGGTGGTGGCCCGCGTCGGCGCGCGGATGGCGCGTCAGCGCGGCGGGCGCCTGAGCTCGCGCAGGAGCGACGCGAATGCGGGATCTTCGGGTACGGCACCGCCCAGCAGATACGCCGCGAGCTGCGGGTCCGGCAACTCGAGAAAGCGTGCAAAGGCCGCCTGTTCGTCGCTGGACGCGCCCGGGAAAACGCCGGCCAGGTAACGCTCGAGCAGCAGGTCGAGTTCCTTCATGCCGCGCCGGCAGTGCCAGCGCAGGCGTGCCGCATCGCCCGCCCCGTCCACGTCAGTGCTGGCGCTCGACGATGAGCTTCTTGATCTCGGCGATCGCCTTGGCCGGATTGAGGTCCTTCGGGCAGGCCTCGGTGCAGTTCATGATCGTATGGCAGCGATAGAGCTTGAAGGGATCTTCCAACTCGTCGAGGCGCTCGCCCGTCGCCTCGTCGCGGCTGTCGATGATCCACCGGTAGGCCGCGAGCAGCGCGGCGGGGCCGAGGTAGCGGTCCGAATTCCACCAGTAGCTCGGGCAGGCGGTGGAACAGCAGGCGCACAGGATGCAGGCAGAGGGGCGGTCGATCTTTTCCTGCTCGGCCTTGCTCTGCAGCCGCTCACGGTCGGGCGGCGCGGGCGTGCGCGACTGCAGCCAGGGCTTCACCGCGGCGTACTGCGCATAGAACTGCGTGAGGTCCGGGACGAGGTCCTTCACCACCGGCATGTGCGGCAACGGATAGATGGTGACGTCGCCCTTGATGTCACCGCAGGCCTTGGTGCAGGCGAGCGTGTTCAGGCCGTCGATGTTCATCGCGCAGCTGCCGCAGATGCCCTCGCGGCAGGAGCGGCGGAAGGTGAGCGTGCTGTCGACCTCGTTCTTGATCTTGATGAGGGCGTCGAGAACCATTGGCCCGCAGGCGGCCATGTCGACCTCGTAGCTGTCGAGCCGCGGGTTCTCGCCCGAATCCGGGTCGAAGCGGTAGATGCGGAAGGTG
This sequence comes from Pseudomonadota bacterium, assembly GCA_963204835.1. Classification (GTDB taxonomy): domain Bacteria; phylum Pseudomonadota; class Gammaproteobacteria; order Steroidobacterales; family Steroidobacteraceae; genus CADEFQ01. The sequence goes on along the minus strand of CAUJHJ010000057.1, from coordinate 181,880 downwards.
CGCGGCTGCTTCGCCCCCTCCGGGGCGCGGAACATTTTGCCGTCGCGCCGGACGCGGGAATTGGGCGGGAGGCGGAACGTCGACATCAGTAAACCCTCGCCTTCGGCGGCACGGTCTCGACGTCGCCGGTCAGCGTTTCGAGGTGCACCTTGCGGTAATCGATCGTCGGCCGCCCCGCCGCATCCACCCGGATCAGCGTGTGCTTCATCCATTCGCTGTCGTTGCGGTCCGGGAAGTCCTCGCGCGCATGCGCGCCGCGGCTTTCCTTGCGGTTCTCCGCCGCGTTGATCGTCGCGACGGCCTGGCCGAGCAGGTTCTCGAGCTCGAGCGTCTCGACGAGGTCGGTGTTCCAGACGAGCGAGCGGTCGGCGACGCGCACGTCGGCGAAGGACGCGAAGGTCCTGGCGAGTTTCTGGCAGCCGTCGCGCAACGACTCGCCGGTGCGGAACACCGAGGCGTCGGCCTGCATGATCCGCTGCATTTCGAGGCGGATCTCGGCGGTCGGGCGCGAGCCCTGCGCGTTGCGCAGCCTGTCGACGCGCGCCACCGCGAAATCACCCGCATCCTTCGCGAGTGGCCGGTGGCGCTCGCCCGGCTTCACCAGCGACGCGATGTGGCGGGCCGCCTCGCGGCCGAAGATCACGATGTCGAGCAGCGAGTTCGAGCCGAGCCGGTTGGCGCCGTGCACGGAGACGCAGGCGGCCTCGCCGGCGGCGAACAGCCCCGGCACGATGCTGTCCGGGTTGCCGTCCTTCACCGTGACCACTTCGCCGTGGTAATTGCAGGGGATGCCGCCCATGTTGTAGTGCACGGTCGGCTGCACCGGGATCGGCTCCTTCGTGACATCGACGCCCGCGAAGATGCGCGCCGTGTCGGCAATGCCCGGCAGGCGCTCGTGGATCACCTCGGGTCCGAGGTGCTCGAGATGCAGGTGGATGTGGTCGCGGTGCTCGCCGACGCCGCGTCCCTCGCGCACTTCGATGGTCATCGAGCGGCTGACGACATCGCGCGAAGCGAGGTCCTTGGCGTTCGGCGCGTAGCGCTCCATGAAGCGCTCGCCCTTCGAGTTGGTGAGGTAGCCGCCCTCGCCGCGCGAGCCCTCGGTGATGAGGCAGCCCGCGCCATAGATGCCGGTCGGGTGGAACTGCACGAACTCCATGTCCTGCAGCGGCAGGCCGGCGCGCAGCGCCATCCCGCCGCCGTCGCCCGTGCAGGTATGCGCCGACGTGCAGGTGAAGTAGGCGCGGCCATAGCCGCCGGTCGCGAGGATCACCGCGTGGGCGCGGTACCGGTGCAGGCGGCCGGTCGCGAGGTCGATCGCGACGACGCCGCGGCACTCGCCGTTTTCCATGATCAGGTCGACCGCGAAATACTCGATGTGGAACTCGGCATTCCGGCGGATCGACTGCTGGTAGAGCGCGTGCAGCATCGCGTGGCCGGTGCGGTCGGCGGCGGCGGCCGTGCGCTGCGCGATGCCCTTGCCGTAATGGGTCGTCATGCCGCCAAAGGGCCGCTGGTAGATGCGGCCGTCTTCGGTGCGCGAGAACGGCACGCCGTAGTGCTCGAGCTCGATCACCGCGGCGGGCGCCTCCTTGCACATGAACTCGATCGCATCCTGGTCGCCGAGCCAGTCGGATCCCTTGATCGTGTCGTAGAAATGGAAGCGCCAGTCGTCCTCGCCCATGTTGCCGAGCGCGGCGCTGATGCCGCCCTGCGCGGCGACGGTATGGCTGCGCGTCGGGAAGACTTTGGTGATGCACGCGGTGCTGAGGCCCGCCTCGGCGAGCCCGAGCGTGGCGCGCAGGCCTGCGCCTCCGGCGCCGACGACGACGACGTCATAGGTGTGGTCGATGAAGGCGTAGTCGCTCATCCGAAACTCCGCAAGGCAATCCGCAGCAGCGCGAGCACCGCGACGGCGGCGATGAGCACGTGGGCAAAAGTGCTGGCGAGCAGCAGCGCGATCTTCGCGTGCCTGCCGTGCACGTAGTCCTCGATGACGACCTGCACGCCGAGCTGCGAATGCCAGCTGGCAACGATCGCGAGAAGCGCCAGCAACACGGGATTGGCGCCGTGGGCGATCCAGGCCGTGACGCTCGCATGATCGGCGAGCGGCAGGCGCACGATCGAGACGACGAACCAGATCGTGAGCAGCGTGAGCGCCACGGCGGTCGCGCGCTGCGCGGTCCAGTGGTGCGCACCCTCGTGCGCCGATCCGGCGCCGAGCACCCGGCCGAGCGGGGTACGCAGGCTCATGGCGTGGCCCCGCCGCGCGCGAACAGCAGCCAGGCGAGCGCGGCGAACAGCGCGAGCGTCGCGATGATCGCCATGCGGTAGCTGCGCCGTGCCTCGCGTTTCTCGAGGCCGAAGACGAGGTCCCAGGCGAGGTGGCGGATGCCGTTGAAGAAGTGGTAACAGAACGCGAGCAGCCACAGCGCGAGCACGCCTTTCGCGAACGGGCCAGACAGCAGCGCGACCGCGGCCGCATAGCTGCCCCAGCCGCCCGCGGCTGCGGCCAGCCACGCGACGAACACCAGCAGGCCCGCGGACAGAGCGAGCCCGCTCACGCGGTGGGCGAAAGAACCGATCATCGTGTACTGGAAGCGGTACACGGTTGCGTGCGGCGACAGCGGCCGTTGGCGCATGAGGACTCCCTGGATCAAAAGTCGACGCAGCGGCCGTTGCGTTCCCAATCGCCGTAGCGCGTGGGTTCGGGTCCGGCGGGCCCGCCGATCTCGCGCGGGGCGGGCTGCGGCAGCGGCGCGTTCTGCTTCGGCGAGGTTTCGACTGGAGGATCGGCCGGCTGCGGCATGGCTGGGGAATTCTGCCAGAATTCTCCCCTGCCCTCCACCCGGCCATCGGGAACCTCATGGACAATTCACAACGGCTGTACGGACATTGCGAGCTTGCCGACCTCGGGGTGCTCGCCGTGCGCGGCCGTGATGCCGTCGCTTTCCTGCAGGGCCAGTTGTCGCAGGACGTGACGCGGCTTGCGGTCGGCACCGCCGCCTTCGCGGGCTGCCACACGCCGCAGGGCCGCGTCATCGCCGTCGTGCGCCTGCTGCCGGCCGCAGAGGGCATCGACTGCATCCTGCCGCAGGAGTTGATCGAGCCGCTCGCCGCGCATCTGCGCAAGTACGTGCTGCGCGCAAAGCTCACGCTAACCGACGGGCGCGGCGCCCTGCGCGTGCTCGGCATCGTGCAGGGCGGGATGCGCACGTTGCGCGCAGTGGCGGCCGGTGACGCCGCGGCGGGCAGCGGCGCGGCGATTGCGCGCGAGGCCTGGCGCGCGCTCGACATCGCGGCGGGCATGCCGCAGGTCTATCGCGCGACGAGCGGGCGCTTCATCGCACAGATGCTGAACCTCGACTGCGTCGCCGGGATCGCCTTCGACAAGGGCTGCTACACGGGCCAGGAAATCATCGCGCGCGCGCACTACCGCGGTCGCGTGAAACGGCGCATGCAGCGCTTTCGCAGCCTCGCGCCGCCGCGGGCGCCGCTCGGCCCGGGCGCGAGCGGCGTGCTCGCCGACGGCCGTCCGTTCGAGGTCGTCGATGCCGTGACGCTCGCGGATGGCCGGGTGGAGTTCCTCGCCGTTGCGTCACTCACCGGCGAGCCACTCGCCGGCGAACCGGCTGCGGGCGCATCGGCCGCCACCAGCCGCCGCGAGGCCGCTATCGAGGTGGAGTCCCTGCCCCTGCCCTACGCCCTGCCGGATTGAGATCGACGAGCTCGATCTGTCCCGCGCCGATCGCATCGCCGAGGAAGGCGCTGCCGACGCGCGCGAAGCGCTCGGGGGCGTCGGTGGCGAGCAGGGTCAACCGGCCGTTGCCGTTGCCCCGCAAGTCGTGGTCCTGCAGCAGCCGGTCCGTCGCCTGCGCGACCGTCGCCGCGGAGTCCACGATGGCGACTTTTCCTCCGACGACCGCCCGGATCGGCCCGATCAGCATCGGGAAGTGCGTGCAGCCGAGCACGAGGGTGTCGGGACTGTCGTCCGCGGCCGCGCCGAACAACTCGCCGAGGTAGCGCTGCGCCGCCGACTTCGCGACGGCTCCATCGGTCCAGCCTTCCTCCGCGAGCGCCACGAATACCTGGCAAGCGGCGGCGCTCACGCGCGCGTCGGGACGCAGGGCATGGATCGCCGCCGGATACGCGCCGCCGCGCACCGTGCCGTCGGTCGCGATCACCGCGATGTGGCCGTTGCGCGTGGCCGCGCAGGCCGCGGCCGCGCCCGGCTCGATCACGCCGATCACCGGCAGGCCCGCGAAGGCCGTGCGCATTGCCGGCAGTGCGACGGCCGAGGCGGTGTTGCAGGCGACCACGAGGCACTTGATGCCGCGGTCGACCAGCAGTTGCGAAGCCTGCAGCGCGTAACGAACGACCGTGCCGGCGCCCTTCGTGCCGTACGGCAGGCGGGCGGTGTCGCCGAGATAGAGGAAATCCTCCTGCGGCAACGCAGTGCGCAGGGCCCGCAGCACGGTGAGCCCGCCGACGCCCGAGTCGAACACGCCGATCGGCGCGGCGTTCGCGGGCCGGGCCGCCATGGCCCGCCTCAGGCCTCCGGGCGCAGGTGCGGAAACAGCAGCACGTCGCGGATCGACGGCGAGTCCGTGAAGAACATGACGAGCCGGTCGATGCCGATGCCGAGGCCGGCGGTCGGCGGCATCGCGTACTCGAGCGCGCGGACATAGTCGGCGTCGTAGAACATCGCCTCCTCGTCGCCCGCCTCCTTGCGCGCCACCTGCGCACGGAAACGCGCCGCCTGGTCCTCCGGATCGTTCAGCTCGGAAAAGCCGTTGGCGAGTTCGCGGCCTGCGACGAAGAACTCGAAGCGATCGGTGATGAACGGATCGGCATCGTTGGCGCGCGACAATGGCGATACTTCGGCGGGATAGGCGTACACGAAGGTCGGATCGAGGCAGGTGTGCTCCGCGGTCTTCTCGAAGATCTCGATCTGCAGCTTGCCCGCGCCGTCGTGCTTGCCGACCGGCACACCGAGGCGCTCGCACCAGCGCCGCAGGTAGCTCACGTCGCGCAGGGACAGCGGGTCGATGCCGGGATTGTGCTCGAGGATCGCCTCTTCCACCGTGACGCGGCGGAACGGCGCGTCGAGGTCGTACGCCCTGCCCTGGTAATCGAACTTGCGGCCACCGGCCACCGTATCGGCGACGCCGCGCATCACGCGCTCGACGAGGTCCATCAGGTCGCGGTAGTCCGCGTAGGCCCAGTAGAGCTCGAGCATCGTGAACTCGGGGTTGTGCTGCGTCGACAGCCCCTCGTTGCGGAAGTTGCGGTTCACCTCGTAGACGCGCTCGAAGCCGCCGACCACGAGCCGCTTGAGGTAGAGCTCGGGCGCGATGCGCAGGTACATGTCGAGGTCGAGCGCATTGTGGTGCGTGACGAAGGGCCGCGCCGCGGCGCCGCCGGGGATCGGCTGCATCATCGGCGTTTCGACTTCCATGAAGTCCTGCGCGTCGAGGAAGGCACGCAGGTAGCGGATGATCGCGACGCGCTTGGCGAACACCGCGCGGCTCTGGTCGTTGACGATGAGGTCGACGTAGCGCTGCCGGTAGCGCGTCTCGGTGTCGGCGAGGCCATGCCACTTGTCGGGCAGCGGCCGCAGCGACTTCGCGAGCAGGCGCAGGCTCGTCGCCCGCACCGACAGCTCGCCGGTCTTCGTGCGAAAGAGCGGCCCCTCGGCGCCGAGGATGTCGCCGACGTCCCAGCCCTTCCAGGCCTCGTATGCATCGCCGAGCGTCGCCTGCTGCAGGAACACCTGGATGCGACCGCTTCTGTCCGCGAGCTTGGCGAAGCTCGCCTTGCCCATGACGCGCTTGGCCATGAGGCGCCCGCCGACGCGCACGTTCACCGGGTTCGCCTCGAGCCACTCGGCGCTCTTGTCGCCCCAGCTCGCCTCGAGCTGCGCGGCGAGCGCATCGCGGCGGAAATCGTTCGGGTAGGCGGGCGCGCCGCCGCGCAGCGCCGCGAGCTTCGCCCGCCGCTCCGCGATCAAGCGGTTCTCGTCGCCGGAATTGTCGTCGTTTGCCACGCTGCTACAGCCCCGCCTTCAGTGACGCTTCCATGAACTGGTCGAGGTCGCCGTCGAGCACCGCCTGCGTGTTGCCGACCTCGACGTCGGTACGCAGGTCCTTGATGCGCGACTGGTCGAGCACGTAGGAGCGGATCTGGTTGCCCCAGCTCACGTCCGACTTGGCGTCCTCGAGCACCTTCGCCGCCGCGTTGCGCTTGTTGACCTCGAGCTCGTAGAGCTTCGCCTTCAGCATCTTCATCGCGGTCGAGCGGTTCTTGTGCTGGCTGCGCTCGTTCTGGCAGGCCACCACGATGCCGCTCGGCAGGTGGCGCAGGCGCACCGCCGATTCGGTCTTGTTGACGTGCTGGCCGCCCGCGCCGCTCGAGCGGAACACGTCCATCTCGATGTCGGCCGGGTTCACCTCGATGTCGATGTCGTCATCGACCTCGGGGGAAATGAACACGGAGGCGAACGAGGTGTGCCGGCGGTTGCCCGAGTCGAACGGCGACTTGCGCACGAGGCGGTGCACGCCCGTCTCGGTGCGCAGCCAGCCGTAGGCATACTCGCCGCGCACCTCGAGCGAGGCGCTCTTGACCCCGGCGACTTCGCCCGGGCTCGAGTCGATCACCTCGCACTGGAAGCCGCGTTGCGCCGCCCAGCGGATGTACATGCGCATCAGCATCTGCGCCCAGTCCTGGGCCTCGGTGCCGCCGGCACCGGCCTGGATGTCGAGGTAGGCGTTGTGCGAATCCATTTCGCCGCGGAACATGCGCTTGAACTCGAGGCGGCGCACCGCGCCCTCGAGCCCGCCCGATTCGCGCTCGATCTCGGCGGCGGCCGCGTCATCGCCCTCCGCTTCGGCGAGCTCGAGCAGTTCGGCGGCGTCGGAGATCGAGGTCGCGGTGCGGTCGATCTCGCCGGTCTCGGCGGCCAGTCGCGCGCGCTCCTTGCCGAGCAGCTGGGCGCGCTCCTGGTTGGACCAGACGGCGGGATCCTCGAGTTCGCGGTTTACTTCTTCGAGGCGCTCGACCTTCTGGTCGTACTCAAAGAAACCCCCGTAGCGAACGGGTGCGCTCTTCGAGGTCTTTGAGCGCGCGCTTCAGCTGGCTGACTTCCATCGGCGCAATTTTATCAGGCAGGCAGCACGTGGTCGACCAGCAGCTGCAGGCGTCGTTCGCCCTGGTAGGCATTCACGTCCAGACGGTAGACGAGGCGCACCTCGCCCTCCGGCGCGCGCGCGCGCTCGTCCGCCAGCAGGTTGAAGGCGATGGCGTCGAAGCGGCGCGCGCCGCCGGCGAGCTCGACCCACATCTTCACGTGCTTGCCGCCGAGGACCCGCGTGCGCTCGATCCGGAAGCGCCCGTCGAACATCGGCTCCGGGAAGGCCGCGCCCCACGGCCCGCCGCCGCGCAGCGCCTCCGCCGTGGCGAGGCAGATGTCGTCGGCGGCGAGCTCGCCGTCGGTATCGAGGCGATCGGCGTCGGCGTTCGCGCCGAGCCAGGCCGCCACTTCCGCGTCGAATGCCGCTGCGAACGCGTCGAGGCGCGCCGGGTCGAGCGTGAGGCCGGCGGCCATCGCGTGGCCGCCGAAGCGCACGATCAGCCCCGGGTTGCGCGCCGAGATGTTTTCGAAGACATCGCGCACGTGCACGCCGGCGATCGAGCGCGCCGAGCCGCGCAACGAGCCGTCGCCGCCGTTCGCGAACGCGACCACCGGCCGGCGCAGCCTCTCCTTGACCCGGCTCGCCACGAGGCCCACGACCCCCTGGTGCCAGCTCGCGTCGTAGAGGCAGACGCCCGCGCGCTGGCGCGCGCCGGGCGTGGCGAGCGGCCCGAGGTGGCGCACGGCGGCGAGCGCCTGCGCCTGCATCTGCGCTTCGATCGCCCGCCGCTCCGCGTTGAGCTGATCGAGCCGGGCGGCGAGCGAGCGCGCCTCCGCCTCGCTGTCGGCGAGCAGGCAGCGGATGCCGATCGACATGTCGTCGAGGCGGCCCGCGGCATTGAGGCGTGGCGCGATCGCGAAGCCGAGGTCGCCGGCGGTCAGGTCGGCGCGTTCGCGCTGCGCAATCTCGAGCAGCGCGCGGATGCCGGCCACGCAACGCCCCGCGCGGATGCGCGCGAGGCCCTGCGCGACGAGCACGCGGTTGTTGGCATCGAGCGGCACGACGTCGGCCACGGTGCCGAGCGCGACGAGGTCGAGCCATTCGGCCGCGGACGGCGCGCCCCGCGCGACAAGCCCGGCCGCATCGAGCGCGCGCTTCAGTGCCACCATTACGTAGAAAGCGACGCCGACGCCCGCAAGCGCGCGACTGCCGAAGCGGCTGCCCGCGAGGTTCGGATTGACCATCACGTTCGCCGCCGGCAGCTCGGCGCCCGGCAGGTGATGGTCGGTCACGAGCACGTCGATGCCGCGCTCGCGCGCCGCAGCGACCCCGGCGATGCTTGCGACGCCATTGTCGACCGTGACGATCAGGGTCGGCGCGCGTTCGGCGCCCAGCGCCACGATCTCGGGCGTCAGCCCGTAACCGAATTCGAAGCGGTTCGGCACGAGGAAATCGACCGCCGCGAAACCCCAGGCGCGCAGCGCGCGCACGATCAGCACGGAGCTCGTCGCGCCGTCCGCGTCGAAGTCGCCGACCACCAGCACCTTGCGACCCGGCGCCCGGTGCGCGAGCAGCAGCTCGACCGCCGCTTCCACGCCCTCGAGCGTGCCGACCGGCAGCAGGCGCGACAGCGCCAGCGACAACTCCTCCTCGCTGCGCACACCGCGCGCGGCGTAGACCCGCCGCAGGACGGGATGCAGGGATTCGCCCCAGCCGCCCGCCGCGCCCGTCGCGCGGCGCTCGATGCGCAGCGTCATGCCGATGCCGTCCACCGCACCGTGCGGCGCCAGGGCTTGACGAGATCGAAGCGGTTGATGCGAAACAGGCGATCGTCGATCACGACCTGTACCGACGCCACGCGGCGAGCCGCCAGGTGCGCCAGGGCCGGCGCGCACCAGCGCTCGACGACGTCGTCCCGCAGGCCGTGGCGTGCGACGACGAAGGTGTCGGCCTCCCGCGCGATGGCGACCTCCCTGAGCGAGCCGGCCTCGCCGGGGGCCGAAAGCCCTTGCGCGGCCCAGAGGCCGCGCAGCCAGCTGTCGCCACCGTAGGCGCGCGGGGAATGCTTGCGCGGGCCCGCCGGGCCCGGGACCGCCACCGGCGCACCCCCGCCCCAGATCCAGAGGGTCGACACGGGCGCGAGGCCGCGGCGCTGCCGCGATTCGCCGAGCGGCTGCCCGTGCAGCCACATCTCGATTTCCGCGCCGAGGCGCCGCACGGACGCCGCGTCGTCGCCCGCGGCGAGCCACGATCCGATGTTGCCTGCCAGTACCCGCGCAGGATCGTGCGTACGCGTCCGAAGCGCGGCGAGGCCCGACAGCACAAAGCCCTCGGCGCCGGCGGGCGCCAGCGCGAAACCCGAGCCGGCGAAATCGCGTGCAAACCGCTCCGCCAGTTCAGCGGCCTCATCCGCCGCCAGCGTGATCCAGCCGTCGGCGGGCATGCGCACGTGATCGAGGGCCGCGAGCAGCGAGACCGGGGTTGCAAACCACGCCAGCGCGGGGGCGACACCGAGCACCGGGGCGGCGACCTGCGCCGGCGGCGCGGAGGCGAGCGCGGCCAGCCCGACGCGCTGCGCAAGCCAGGCCCGCCAGTCACCCCCGGCAAGGGCCGATTCGCGCGCGCGCGCCAGCGGCTGCGCGAGCGCGGCGCGCTCGGCAGCGGAAACAACCGGCAGGATGAGGACGAGCGCGGACACGATCGCGTATCGTACCGAAATGAAGCTGACGCTGGCCGCGCGCACCGACATCAACCTGATCCGCAGCCATGGCGCGGGCGACGTGCGCATCCGTGATGCGACCTACGCGGCGCCGCTCATCGTCGGCGCGGAGGCGCTCGTGACCGACTGGGCCGCAGGTGGCGCCACGTCGCTCGATGCCGCGATGCTCGAGCCCGTGCTGTCGCTCGCGCCCGAAGTGGTCATCGTCGGCATGCCCGCGCCCGTCAAGTGGCCGTCCGCGGACGTGCGCGCGCTGCTCGGCGCGCGGCGCATCGGGCTCGAAGTAATGGAATTCGGGGCGGCCTGCCGCACGTACAACGTGCTCGCGCAGGAAGACCGGAGGGTGATCCTCGCCTTGCTGCCGTGACAGGGTGCGCCACGCGCACCGGGGGAAGGCACAGGAGGGAAAGCTCGTTACTTGAATCCAACCGCCCGTAGCTGACAGACCCGAACGATTGCCGTCGTTTGTTCTACTTCTTCTTCCGTCTACTTCTTCTTCCGTCTACTTCTTCTACTCGCCGACTCCCCCGAAACCCCTGTGCCTTCTCCGGGTACGCTTGGGAGCGCCATGTTAGACAGGATGGTGCGTCGCAGGCAAGGCAGTTTTATTCTTATTTATTACAAATAGTTACGGATATTTCCTCAAGTCACACCCTCGAGCAGCGGAACGAAGGCGACCGGCCCGAGGCCCTGGCGTTCGATCTTTTGCTCGCGACGCGTGAAGCGCACCAGCTCCTGCGCGCCCTCGGGCCCGACCGGCACGATGAGCCGCCCGCCCACCTTCAGTTGCTCGAGCAGCGTCTCGGGCACGCGCAGTGGCGCCGCTGCGACGAGGATGCCGTCGTAGGGCGCATGCGTCGGCCAGCCGCGGTAGCCGTCCCCGTGCCGGAAGCGCACGTTCTTGGTGCCAAGTTCGCGGATGCGATCCTTCGCGCGCTTCAGCAACGGTTCGATGCGCTCGATGCTGTAGAGCTTGTCGACGAGCGGCGCGAGCACGGCGGTCTGGTAGCCGCAGCCCGTGCCGACCTCGAGCACGTTGAACAGCGGCCCGCCCTCGAGCAGCGCTTCCGTCATGCGCGCGACGATGTAGGGTTGCGAGATGGTCTGGCCGTAGCCGATCGGCAGCGCGGTATCTTCGTAGGCCCGGCTCGCCAGCGCCTCGTCGACGAAGATGTGCCGCGGCACGTTGCGGATGCGGTCGAGCACCGCGGGGTTGCGGATGCCCTGCTCGCGCAACCGCTGCACCAGCCGGTCGCGCGTGCGCGCCGAGGTCATGCCGATGCCCGCGAGGCGCACGTCAGCCACGGGGCCGCCCATCGAGCCATTGCGCGACCGTGCCGAGCGCGGCGTGGCGCGTGAGGTCGATCTGCAGCGGCGTCACCGACACGAAGCCTTCCGCGACGGCGTGGAAATCGGTGCCGGGCCCCGCCTCCTGGCCGGCGCCGGCGGGCCCGATCCAGTAGACGGGCCGGCCACGCGGATCACTCGCGCGGATGACGGGCTCGGAGCGGTGGCGGTTGCCGAGCCGCGTGGCACGCAGGCCGCGCAGCTGTTCGTAGGGCAGGTCCGGCACGTTCACATTGAGGATCATGCCGCGATCGAGCGGCGCCTCGATGAGGCGATCGACGATTTCGCGCGCGACGCGCGCGGCGGTTGCGAAATGGCGCGGGCCGCCCTGCTCCGTGCAGAGCGAGACGGCCACGGTCGTGAGCCCGAGGAAGCGCCCCTCGATCGCCGCCGCCACGGTGCCCGAATAGAGCACGTCGTCGCCCAGGTTCGCGCCGTCGTTGACGCCCGAGACCACCATGTCGAACTCGAAATCGAACAGCCCCGAGATCGCGAGGTGCACGCAGTCGGTGGGCGTGCCGACGACATAATGCACGTCCTCCTCGGCGGTGAACACGCGCAGCGGCACGTCGAGGGTGAGCGAATTGCTCGCGCCGCTCCTGTTGCGGTCCGGCGCCACGATAGTCAGGTCGGCGACGCCCGCCAGCGCGTGGCGCAGGTGGCGGATGCCCTCGGCACGGAAGCCGTCGTCATTGGCAAGCAGGATTTTCACTCGGCGCGGGAACTTTCGGATTCTGCGGGCGCGTCAATATACTGAAAGCGTTCCTGCGGAGGAAATCGTGGGCGACCTTCCCGACGACGAAGACAGCCGGCTGTTTCGCGACGCGGTGCGCGGCACGCGGGCGCTTGCCGGCGAGGCGCGCGCCGGCCCGCGCCGGCGCCGTCCGCCGCCACGCGCGCGCTTCGCGCGCGCCGAACGGGCCGCGGTGCTGGCCGAATCGCTCGACGTTCCCTGGCCCGAGGCCGGCATCGAGACGGGCGAGGAACTCGGCTTTCGCCGCCCGGGCGTGCAGGAAACGGTGCTGCGGCGGCTGCGCCGCGGCGAGTACCGGGTGGAATCCGAAATCGACCTCCACGGCCTCACGGTCGTCGAGGCAAGGGCGCAGTTGCGCGCCTTCCTCGCCGAGGCCACCGCAAGACGCCTGCGCTGCGTGCGCATCGTGCACGGCAAGGGACTGCGTTCCGGGCAGCGGGGCCCCGTGATCAAGCAGACGGTCAACGCGCTGTTGCGGCGGGTCGGTGCCGTCATCGCCTTCAGCTCCGCCCGGCAGGTCGACGGCGGCACCGGCGCGGTGTACGTGCTCCTCGGTTGAGCCCGGCACCACGCTAGGTGAAGAGCGCCCGCAGGCGCGCCTGCGCCTCCTCGCCGAACCACAGTTCGACCGCCGCATCGATGAAGCCGCCGTCGCCGCCATCGAACAGCGCGGCCAACGGCGCGCGCACTGCGGCGCGCGTCGCCAGCATGGCGCGCGGCGGCAGGGCGAGCAGCAGGCGCGCGTGGGCGTGTGCGTGCCCGACGACTTCCTCCGGTGCGCACACCGCATCGACCAGCCCCGCGGCGAGCGCCGCCTCCGGATCGAGCATGCCTCCCCGGGTCAACAGGTCCGCAGCCCTCTGCTCGCCGACGAGCCGCGCGAAGGCGCGGCACAGCAGCGGCCCTGGCGTGAGGCCGACGGCCACTTCGTTGAGCCCGATGGAGAACGGGCCCGCGGCCATCACCCGGTAGTCGCAATGCAGGGCGAGCACGGTGCCTCCTGCCGGCGCGTGGCCCGTGATCGCCGCAACGATCGGCACGGTTGAGCGCGCAAGCGCTTCCTGCGCGGCCCACAATGCGGCGAACAGGCGCCGCATCCCGGCGCGCTCCTCGCGCAGCAGCGCCGGCACGTCGAGTCCCGCCGAGAACAGGCCCGGCTGGCCGGACAGCACGATCGCACGGATGCCCGCGCCGGGCGCCTCGCGCACGGCCGCCGCAATGCGCCCGATCAGCGCTTCATCGAGGGCATTGACCGGCGGGCGGCACAGGCGCAGTTCGCGCACCCCCTCGTCATCGATCACCCGCAACATCGAGCACCTCCCGCAGGACCGTCGTCGCGAAGCTGCCCGCCGCCAGGCGAAAGCGCAACAGGAGATCGTCGCCGGCGAATTCGTGGGCCAGCTCGCGCACCGCCACCCGCAGTGGCCGCCGCGCCATCGCGACGCCTTCGGCTTCGAGCGCCGCGCAGACCGGCGCGAAGCCCGCGGCGACTTGCGCCTCGAGCGCAGCCACCCGCCCTCCCGCCCGCGAGGTGCCCGCGCCCCATGACGGGCCAGTGGGATGCACGTCGAGGGCCGTGACCCGCGCCGCGAGCGTGGCATCGACGGCTGCGACATCGAACACGCTGCCCGTGCCATCGAGGTTTGCGACATCGCCCGCCTCGAGCGTCGCCCAGCTGCCTTCCTCGACGCGCCGCGCGAGCACGGCATTGAAGATGAGGCTGCGTGCCGCCGACAGCCCGAAGGCGCGATCGGTACGATAGTCGCCCGCGGCGACCCGCACCAGGTTCGAAAGCCCCTGGCCGAAGCGCTGCGGCCCGAAGTAGTCGGGCGCACCGAGCTCGCCGAGCTGTGCGAGCCGCCCCACGAGCGCCGCGCGATCGCCCTCGAGCGCGCGGATCCGCAGCTCGAATCGGTTGCCGGCGAGCGCCCCGCGCGGCAGCTTGCGGCGGTGGGCGTAGGCCTCGAGCACCCGGTAACCTTCGCCCGAGAGGCCCTGCCAATCCCCGGCCCCGCCCTTGCCGCGCGGCACGGTGTACCACTGGGTCGTCACGGCGTGCCGGTCCTTGAGGCCGGCGAAACCCACCTCGAAAGGCCGGCAGCCCGCGCGGCGCGCCAGTTCGCGCGCCACCCACTCGGTGTTCGCCCCCCGCTTGAGCACGCGCAACAGCAGGTGCGGACCGTCGCCCGCGGGCGCGAAATCGAGCAGTTCCTCGACCACGAAATCCTCCGGCTCCACCCGGATGCGGCCGCGCGCCGGCGGCGTCCCGAAGGCCCGCGGCGGATCGAGCGCGAAATGGCGCCAGTCGCCGGGTACGGCGCCGCTCATCGAGGCGCGTGCCGCTGCAGCAGCACGACCGCCTGCGCGGCCAGCCCCTCGCCGCGGCCGATGAAGCCGAGGCCTTCCGTGGTGGTCGCCTTGATGTTGACCTGGTTGTCCTCGACCGCGAGCAACCGGGCGACGGTGCGGCGCATCTCGTCGCGGTGACGGCCGATGCGGGGCGACTCGGCGAGTATCGTCAGGTCCGCATTCGCGACGACGTAGCCGCGCGCGGCGAGCAACGCCACCACGTGGCGGGTCAGCTCGCGGCTGTCCGCGCCCTTCCACTTCGGGTCGGTATCCGGGAAATGCATGCCGATGTCGCCGAGCCCCGCGGCGCCGAGCAGCGCATCGCACAGCGCGTGCAGGGCAACGTCGCCGTCGGAATGCGCGCGCACGCCGCGCGAGTGCGGCAGGCGCACGCCGGCGATGACCACGCTGTCGCCGGGCCCGAAGGCATGGATGTCCGTGCCAAATCCGATTCTCATGTCGATCGCCCCACGCCGTCCCTCGCCTGCAGCAAGGCCTCCGCCAGCACGAGGTCGGCCGGCGTCGTCACCTTGATATTGCGCGCATCCCCGGCGACGAGCAGCGGCAACTCGCCCTGCCATTCCATGGCCTGCGCCTCGTCGGTGGGCTTGCGCTGCGCGCCGTGCGCCGCCGCTAGCGAGCGCGCGAGCGGCCCGAGCCGGAACATCTGCGGCGTAAGCGCGCGCCAGAGCCCTTCGCGCGGCTCCGTGCGCTCGACCTGCGAGCCACCACCCGTTGCAGCGCGCTTGAGCGTATCGGCCACCGGCACGGCAAGCAGCCCGCCCACGGGGTGCGGCAAGGCGGCTGCCACCAGCGCGTCGATCTCCGCCCGCGAGACACAGGGCCGCGCCGCATCGTGCACCAGCACCCATTCGTCGCCCGCGAGGCCCGCCTGCAGCGCCGCGAGCGAGCGCTGCACGCTCTCCGCACGCTCGGCCCCGCCCGTCACGGCAACGATGGGGCAGGCCGCGCGCGCGGCGCAGCGCGCCGCGACCTGCGGCCAGGCGCCGTCATCCACGGCGATGGCGACCACGACGCGATGGCAACGGGCGTCGGCGAGAAAGGGTGCGAGAGCGTGCTCGATGACCGTGGCGCCCGCCAGCGGCTCGTATTGCTTGCGCAGCACCGAGGCGCCGAAGCGCCGGCCGGACCCGGCCGCCGGCACCACGAGTGCATATCGCATGGGAACGCGGCCGGCTACCGCTGCGCGGTGCGGGTGCGCGGCTCGCCGGTGGCCGACGACGGCCGCGGCACCACCTGGTAGAAGGATTCGCGCGGCGCGACCATGCCGAGCTCGCTGCGCGCGCGCTCCTCGAGTGCGGTGAGGCCCTGCTTGAGGTCGCGCACTTCCGCGGCGAGCCGCGCGTTGCGCGCAGCGAGCACGGCGTTCTCGCCGCGCTGCGCGGCGACGCCGGCCTCGAGGCGGCCCATTTCGCGGATGCCGTCGGGCGACACCCAGAGCCGGTACTGCAACAGCACCGTGACGACGATCAGGGCACCCGCCAGCCACTTCATGGCGCAGACCACCTCATGGCCGCGATGATAGCGGTGAACCTCAGGCGACCGCCACCGGAAATGCCGCGCGCCCCGCGTACTTCGCGCCGGGCCCGAGCGCCGCCTCGATCCGCAGCAGCTGGTTGTACTTCGCGACGCGGTCCGAACGCGACATCGAGCCGGTCTTGATCTGGGTGGCCGCCGTCGCCACCGCGATATCGGCGATGGCGCAGTCCTCCGTCTCGCCGGAGCGGTGCGACACCACGGCGGCGTATTTCGCCTGCTCGGCCATCCCGATCGCGGCGAGCGTCTCGGTGAGCGTGCCGATCTGGTTCGGCTTGATGAGGATCGCGTTGGCGACCTGCTTCGCGACGCCCTCGCGCAGGATGGCGGTGTTCGTCACGAACAGGTCGTCGCCGACGAGCTGGATCTTGCCGCCGAGCTTGCGGGTGAGGATGGCCCAGCCCTCCCAGTCCGCCTCGCTCATGCCGTCCTCGATCGTGACGATCGGATAGGAAGCGGCGAGCGCGGCGAGATAGTCGGCGAACTCGGCGGAACTGAACTGCCGGCCCTCCCCTTCGAGCTGGTAGCGGCCGTCCTTGTAGAACTCGGAGCTCGCAACGTCGAGGCCGAGGTAGATGTCCCTGCCCGCGCGATAGCCCGCCTTGCCGATCGCCTCGAGGATGATCTCGAGCGCGGCGGCATTCGACGGCAGGTTCGGCGCGAAGCCGCCCTCGTCGCCGACGGCGGTCGAGAGCCCGCGATCGTTCAGCAGCTTCTTCAGCGTGTGGAACACCTCGGCGCCATAGCGCAGTGCCTCGGACAGCGACGGCGCACCGACCGGCAGGATCATGAATTCCTGGATGTCGAGGCTGTTGTTGGCGTGCGCGCCGCCGTTGATGATGTTCATCATCGGCACCGGCATCACCGGCTGGCGGCCCGCGCCGAGCCACTGGTAGAGGCCCTGGCCGGCCGAGCGCGCCGCCGCCTGCGCGTTCGCGAGCGACACCGCGAGCAGCGCGTTGGCGCCGAGGCGCCCCTTGGTATCGGTGCCGTCGAGCTCGATCATGGCCGCATCGAGGCCCGCCTGGTCCGCGGCGTCGCGGCCGAGGAGCGCATCGCGCAGCACGCCATTCACGTGGCCGACCGCCTTCAGCACGCCCTTGCCGAGGTAGCGCTTGCCGTCGCCATCGCGCAGTTCCACCGCCTCGCGCGTGCCGGTCGACGCGCCCGAAGGCACGGCGGCCCGCCCGCGGCTGCCGTCGTCGAGCACGACGTCGGCCTCCACGGTGGGGTTGCCGCGCGAATCGATGACCTCGCGGCCGCGGATGTCGACGATACGACTCATAGCAGGGATTCCTCGTAAGGCTGGGACTTGACGTCGCGATCGAGCGCCACGAGCGTCGCGAGCAGCCGCTCCATGCGATCGAGCGGCCAGGCGTTCGGCCCGTCGGACAGCGCCTTGTCCGGATCGGGGTGGGTTTCCATGAAGAGGCCCGCCACGCCCGCGCCCACGGCCGCACGCGCCAGCACCGGCACGAACTCGCGCTGGCCGCCGGAAGCCGCGCCCTTGCCGCCCGGCAGCTGCACCGAGTGCGTCGCGTCGAACACGACCGGGCAGCCGGTCGCGCGCATCACGGCGAGCGAGCGCATGTCGGAGACCAGGTTGTTGTAGCCGAAGCTGAAGCCGCGCTCGCAGACCATGATGTCGCCATTGCCCGTGGAGCGTGCCTTGTCGACCACGTTCTGCATCTCCCAGGGCGAGAGGAACTGGCCCTTCTTGATGTTGACCGGCTTGCCCTGCGAGCACACGTTGACGATGAAGTTCGTCTGGCGCGCGAGGAACGCCGGCGTCTGCAGCACGTCCACCACCGCCGCGACTTCCGCGAACGGCGTGTCCTCGTGCACGTCGGTCAGCACCGGCAGGCCGAACTGGCGTTTCACGTCCGCGAGCACCTTGAGGCCCGCCTCGATGCCGGGCCCGCGGTAGCTCGCGCGCGAGGAACGGTTCGCCTTGTCGTACGAGGCCTTGAACACGAACGGGATGCCGAGGCGCCCCGTGATCTCCTTGAGCTTGCCGGCCACGTCGAAGCTGAGCTGCGCGCTCTCGACGACGCAGGGCCCCGCGATCAGGAAGAACGGCCGGTCGGCACCGATCGCGGCGCCCGCGAGCTTCATCGGCGCGCCCTCACGCGCCGGCCGCCGCCGGCAGCTGCGCCGCGCGATAGTTGCGGGCCGCGCGCACGAAGCCCGCGAACAGCGGGTGGCCGTCGCGCGGCGTCGAGGTGAACTCGGGGTGGAACTGCGTCGCGATGAACCATGGGTGCGAGGGCAGCTCGATGATCTCGACGAGCTCGTCGCGCGAGAATCCGGAAAAGCGCAGGCCGCCGTCCCGGTAGCGGTCGAGGTAGCCGTTGTTGAACTCGTAGCGGTGCCGGTGGCGCTCGCGGATCACCTCGCTGCCGTACAGCGAGCGCGCGAGGCTGCCCTCGCCGAGCAGCACGTCCTGCGCGCCGAGGCGCATCGTGCCGCCCTTGCCGGAGGCCTCGTCGCGCGCCTGCGCGCCCTTCGCCGCGTCCTGCCACTCGGTGATCAGCGCGATTACCGGGTGCGGCGTCGCGCGGTTGAACTCGGTGCTGTTCGCCTGGCCGAGGCCGAGCACGTTGCGGCCGTACTCGATGATGGCGAGCTGCATGCCGAGGCAGATGCCGAGGTAGGGAATGCCGTTTTCCCGCGCATACTGGATGGCGCGGATCTTGCCCTCGATGCCGCGCTCGCCAAAGCCGCCCGGCACGAGGATTGCGTCCATGTCCTTGAGAGCGTGCATGCCGCCCGCGTCGAGGTCGGCCGCCTCGAGGTAGTGGATGTTGACGCGCGTGCGCGTCTTCAGGCCGCCGTGCACCAGCGCCTCGTTGAGCGAAATGTAGGAGTCGCGCACCTGCACGTACTTGCCGACCATCGCGATGTCGACCTGGCCGTCCGGGTTCGCCTTGGCGGCGACCACCTGGCGCCATTCTGCGAGGTCGGTCGGCGGCGCCTCGAGTCGCAGCTTGTCGACGACGATGCGGTCGAGGCCCTGCTCGTGGAGCAGCAGCGGGATCTTGTAGATGTCGTCGGCGTCGATCGCGGTGAACACCGCCCGCTCCTCGACATTGGTGAAGAGCGCAATCTTGCGGCGCTGCTCCTCGGGCAGCGGGTGCTTCGCGCGGCACAGCAGGATGTCCGGCTGGATGCCGATGCCGCGCAGTTCCTTGACCGAATGCTGCGTCGGCTTGGTCTTGATCTCGCTCGAGCCGCCGACCACCGGCACCAGCGTGAGGTGCATGTAGAGGCAGTTGTTGCGGCCAAGCTCGACGCCGATCTGGCGGATCGCCTCGAGGAAGGGCAGCGACTCGATGTCGCCGACCGTGCCGCCGATCTCGACCAGGCAGACGTCGGCGTCGCCCGCGCCCAGGATGACGCTGCGCCGGATCTCGTCGGTGATGTGCGGGATCACCTGCACGGTGGCGCCGAGGTAGTCACCGCGCCGTTCCTTGGCGATCACCCGCTCGTAGATGCGCCCGGTGGTGAAATTGCTGTTGCGCCCGGTCGTGGTGCGCACGAAGCGCTCGTAGTGCCCGAGGTCGAGGTCGGTCTCGGTGCCATCGTCGGTGACGAACACCTCGCCGTGCTGGAACGGGCTCATCGTGCCCGGGTCCACGTTGATGTAGGGATCGAGCTTCACCATCGCCACCTTGAGGCCGCGGGCCTCGAGGATGGCGCCCAGCGACGCTGCCGCGATGCCCTTTCCCAACGAGGAAACGACGCCGCCAGTGACGAAAATGAATCGGGCCATGGGTAACCGCCGCGAAGTGGAACCGGTGCCGCCCACCCCCGGCGGGGGTGCAGTCGCGACGGGCAGCTAGGTTACCAAATCGCGCCCGCGCGGGCGAGCGCGGTGCCAGAGGATGCGCCCGCGTGTCCGCGCGGCGCCGCGCGCCCGCGCGGCAACGCAAGCCTGGTAGGCGGCGTCGATCCAGCGGTCCCCGGCCGCGACGAGCTGGGCCCCCGAGTACAGCAAGGGCATCGCAGCGCGCTCCGTGGTGCCGATCCGCGCCACCTGCAACAGGCCCTTGAGGCTGCGCGCGGGCCCTCCAGGCCGTGGCCGCAGGCACTCGCCGCCACGGCGCCAGCGCACGGCGAGAACGGCGGGCAGGGAATCGAGATCGAGATCGCCATGCGGGTCTTGGCGCAGTTCGAGGCGGCCGCGGCCGCCGGGCAGCAGGAGGCTCGGCTCATCACGCCAGCGCCACGCATCGATGGCAGGCGCGACGGCCGGCCGCGCCGCCTGCAGGGCGCTCTCCCATTCGAGTCGACCGGCGGCGCGGCGCACGACGCCGCCTTCCCAGGCGACCAGTGGCTGGGCATCTTCGCGCGCATCGAGCAGCGGCCCCACGATCTGCGCGAGGCGGCGTGCATCCGGCACCCGTCCGCCCTGCCGTGCGATCCAGCCACGCACCAGGTTGCGGCGGCGCGCCGGCGACAGGCGCCGCAGCACCCGCACCGACAGGCCCGCCCCATCGGCCGCGAGCGCGCCGTCCGAATCGGCCAGTTCACCGAGCAGCTGGCGGGCGTCCCGTGCGTGGGCGGCGGTGCGCGCGAGCGAGCGCACCGCGCCGGGCCAGCGGGCGAGGAGCCGCGGCAGCACGTCAAGGCGCACATGGACCCGATCGAATCGGCCATCGAGGTTCATCGGATCCTCGATGCACTCGAGCCCGCGGCGATCCACGTAGGCGCGCAATGCCGCACGCGGCACCTCGAGCAGTGGCCGCAGCAGCCGGCCACGACCGAGGGGCGCGGCGACCGGCATGGCCGCGAGGCCGGCAACGCCGGAACCGCGCAACAGCTGCAGCAGCACGGTCTCCGCCTGGTCCTCGAGATGATGCGCTGTCAGCAGGCATTCGCCCGGCGCGAGGGCCCGCGCAAGGAGTGCATAGCGTGCGCTGCGCGCGGCCGCCTCGAGCGATTGGCCCCGCGGCGCATGCACCTGCGCGCGCCGCAGGACGAAGGGCACGCCCAGCCCCGCCGCGAGCGCCCGGCATCGCCGGGCCCAGGCCCGCGAGCCGCGCTGCAGGCCATGATCGACGTGCAGCGCGCGCACTGCGAGGCCGCGGTGGCGACGCGCGAGCACGGCGAGCGCGGCAAGCAACGCGAGGGAGTCGCCGCCTCCCGAGAAGGCGACCGCTAGGCGCGCGCCAGCCAGGGTGCCGACGAGGGCCCGGAGCCTGACCGCGAGTTCCGCCGGGCCGAATGCGGCGGCGGGCTTCACGGCTTCAGGCTGCGGATTCCGAATACACGCCGAAGGCGGCGATGCGTTCGTTGCGCGCCGAGCGCAGCTGCTCCGGCGTGGCGCCGGCCAAGGCGTCGAGGTGGGCCAGCAGCGCCACGCGCATCGTCTCGTACATGGCCTGCGGGTCGCGGTGCGCGCCGCCGAGCGGCTCCTTCAGCACTTCGTCGAGCAGCTTCAGCTCGGCGAGGCGCGCGGCAGTCAGTCCCATCGCCTCGGCGGCTATTTCCTTCTTGTCGGAATTCTTCCAGAGGATCGAGGCGCAGCCTTCCGGCGAGATCACCGAATAGGTCGCGTACTCGAGCATCAGCAGGCGGTCGCAGACGCCGATCGCGAGCGCGCCCCCCGATCCGCCCTCGCCGATCACCACGCTGACGATGGGAATGCCGAGCACGGACATCTCGAAGAGGTTGCGCGCGATCGCCTCGCTCTGGCCGCGCTCCTCCGAGCCAACGCCGGGATAGGCGCCGGTCGTGTCGATGAAGGTGATGAGCGGCAGGCGGAAACGCTCGGCGAGGCGCATCAGGCGCAGTGCCTTGCGATACCCCTCCGGCTTCGGCATGCCGTAGTTGCGGCGCACCCTCTCCTTGGTGTCGCGGCCCTTCTGGTGGCCGATGATCATCACCGGCCGCCCCTCGAGCCGGGCAAGCCCGCCGACGATCGCGAGGTCATCGCCGTACATGCGATCGCCGTGCAGCTCCTGGAAGTCGGTGAACACCGCCGCGATGTAATCGAGCGTGTAGGGCCGCTGCGGATGGCGCGCGAGCTGCGTGATCTGCCAGGGCGTCAGGTTCGCGAAGATGCTCTTGGTGAGCTGCCGGCTCTTGCCCTGCAGGCGGCCGATCTCATCCTTGATGTTGACCTTCGATTCCGAGGTGACATGCCGCAGTTCCTCGATCTTCGCTTCGAGCTCGGCAATCGGTTGTTCAAAGTCGAGAAAGCTGACCGCCATGGGCCCCGCCGGTGGATATCGGGTCGGTCGAGGTTACGGGCGGCGGGAGCGGATCGCAAGGCAGGCGTGGTGCCGGGCTTCAGCCGGGCGGCGCTCCGTACCTGACGCCCACGTTGTCGGCCCCCGCCAGCTGCTCGAGGCGCTCGAGCAGTTCGCGCGTGGCGCGCACGTTCCAGTCGCCGCCGAGGGTGAACACGCCGCGCGCGCCGTCGACCTCGTAATCGATCGAGACCTGGCAGGAACCGGGGCGCCAGGGTGCCAGCACGCCCGCAAGGGCATCGGCGAGCGTGGCGCGTACCGGCGAGCCCGCCGCGCAGCGGATGACGATGCGCCGCGCGGCCTCCTCGCGCCGCCGGTCGAGTTCCGCGACCCTCCGGCCGGCGAGCCGCCAGCCGTCGACGAACTCGTCGAAACGCACCTGCCCTTCGACGACGAGCAACGCGTCCTTGGCGATCAGCTCGCGGTACTGCTGGTAGACATCCTCGAAGAAGTCCACCTCGATGCGGCCCGAACGATCGTCGAGCACCGCCGCGAAGCGCGTGCCGCGCCGGCGCACTTCGGTGACGAGGCCGGCGACAGTGGCCGGCTTGCCGCCGCGAAAGCCGCGGCCGGCCTCAGGCATCGCCACCGGGCGGTCCGACACGAGGTCGCCGATGCGATGGGTGACGAAACGAGGCAGGTCCGCGAGGAAGCGGTCGATCGGATGTCCCGTGAGGTACAGGCCGAGCGTCTCGCGCTCGCCGGCGAGTCGCACGGACTCGTTGAAGTCCGGCAACTCGGGCGCCGACTGGGCGATGGCATCGGCCTGCGTGACCACGCCGAGGCCGAAGAAATCGTCCTGGCCCACGGCCCTGGCGCGGGTCTCCTGCTCGCCGAGCTGCATCGCGGCATCGATGCGGCTCATCATCGTCGCGCGATTCGCGCCGAGGCCATCGAGGCTGCCCGAACGCACCAGCGCCTCGAGCACGCGCCGGTTGACCTTCGCGGGATCGAGCCGCCGGCAGAGGTCCTCGAGGCCCGCGAATGCGCCGCGCTCGCCGCGCTCGGCGATCAGCGCCTCGACCGCGCCGGCACCGACGCCCTTGATGGCCCCGAGGCCGTAGCGGATCGAGCGTTCGCCCGCCACCGTGAAGGCGTACATCGAGTGGTTGACGTGTGGCGGCTCGATCGCGAGCTCGACCTGCGCGCATTCGTCGATCAGCGTGACGACCTTGTCGGTGTGGTCCATGTCGGCCGAGAGCACCGCCGCCATGAAGGCCGCCGGGTAGTGCGCCTTGAGCCAGGCCGTCTGGTAGGAGAGCAGCGCATAGGCCGCCGAGTGCGACTTGTTGAAGCCGTAGCCCGCGAATTTCTCCATCAGGTCGAAGATGAGCGCGGATTGCGCCGCATCGACGCCGCGCGCGGTCGCGCCTTCGATGAAGACCGAACGCTGCTTGGCCATCTCCTCGGGCTTCTTCTTGCCCATCGCGCGGCGCAACAGGTCGGCGCCGCCGAGCGTATAGCCCGCGAGCACCTGCGCGATCTGCATCACCTGCTCCTGGTAGAGGATCACGCCGTAGGTCGGCGCGAGCGCGGGCTGCAGGTCGGGATGCAGGTAGTCGATCACGGTGCCCGCCGGGCTGTGCTTCCTCGCGATGAAGTCGTCCACCATGCCCGACTGCAGCGGGCCGGGGCGAAACAGCGCGACGAGCGCGACGATGTCCTCGAAGCAGTCCGGTTGCAGGCGGCGGATCAGGTCCTTCATGCCGCGCGACTCGAGCTGGAACACGGCCGTCGTGCGACAGGCCTTCAGCAGCGCAAACGCCCGCGCATCGTCCATCGGCAGCTCGGACACGGCGATGGGCGGCTCGCCCTGCCCCGCGCGCAGCGCGTTGATCGTCGCCACCGCGCGGTCGATGATGGTGAGGGTGCGCAGGCCGAGGAAGTCGAACTTGACGAGCCCGGCGGCCTCCACGTCGTCCTTGTCGAACTGGGTGACGACGCTCTGCGAACCCTCTTCGCAATAGAGCGGCGCGAAATCGGTCAGCAGCGACGGGGCGATCACCACGCCGCCGGCGTGCGTGCCGGCGCTCCTCGTCAGGCCCTCGAGCGAGCGCGCGAGGTCGATGAGATTCGTGATCTCCTCGTCTTCCTTGTAGAGACGCTTGAGTTCCGGTTCCTTCTTGAGCGCGTCCTCGAGCGTGATGCCGAGTTCGAACGGAATGAGCTTCGCGATGCGGTCCACATGGCCGTAACTCATGCCGAGCACGCGACCGACGTCGCGCACCACGGCCGTAGCCGCCATTGTGCCGTAGGTGATTATCTGCGACACGCGGGCGCGGCCGTACTTCTGCGCGACGTAGTCGATCACGCGATCGCGGCCGTCCATGCAGAAGTCGACGTCGAAGTCCGGCATCGACACGCGCTCGGGATTCAGGAAGCGCTCGAACAGCAGGTCGTAGCGCAGCGGGTCGATGTCGGTGATGCCGAGCGCCCAGGCGACTACCGAGCCCGCGCCCGAGCCGCGCCCCGGGCCCACCGGCACGCCGTGCCCGCGCGCCCAGCGGATGAAATCGGCGACGATCAGGAAGTAGCCCGCAAAGCCCATCTGGCAGATGACTTCGAGTTCGGTGGCGAGGCGTGCGCGATAGCGCTGCGGCTCGAGCCCCTGCGGAGGCAGGGCCGCCAGGTGCGCCTCGAGGCCGCGCGCCGCCTCGCCCTGCAGGAACCCCGTGACCGTCTCGCCGGCCGGCACGGGATACTCCGGCAGGCGCGCCTCGCCGAGCTTCAGCGGCAAGCTGCAGCGCCGCGCGATCTCGACGGTATTTGCGAGCGCTTCGGGAATATCGGCGAACACCTGCGCCATCTGTGCGGGCGTACGCAGCGCCTGCTGCGGCGTGTAGCGGCGCACGCGCCCCGGGTCGGCGAGCAGCGCGCCTTCCTGGATGCACACCCGCGCCTCGTGCGACTCGAAGGCATCCTCCGACAGGAAGCGAACGTCGTTGCTTGCGACGACCGGCACGCCGCGCCGCGCCGCGAGCGCCACCGCGGCGCCGATGTAGGCCTCCTCCCCGGCCCGGCCAACCCGCTGCAGCTCGAGGTAGAAGCGGTCGCCGAACAGTTCGAGCCAGGCATCGAGGCACTTCGCCGCTTCCGCGCCGCGCGCGAGGGCGAGCGCGCGGCCGATGTCGCCCTGCGACGCCCCGGAGAGCGCCAGCAGGCCGGCGCAGGACTCGCGATCGAGCCAGTCGCGCTCGAGCAGCGGCAGGCCCTGGCGCTTGCCTTCGCGATACGCCCGGCTCACGAGTCGCGTGACGTTGCCGTAGCCCACGGGGTTCTGGCACAGGAGCGTGAGGCGCGAGGGCTGCATGCGCTCGCCCGCCTCGCGCACCAGGAAGTCCACGCCCACGATCGGCTTGACGCCCGCCGCGAGCGCCGCGCGATAGAACTTCACCATCGCGAAGAGGTTGCACTCGTCGGTCACCGCGACCGCCGGCATGCCGCACTCGGCGACGGCCGCGACGAGTTCCGGCACGCGCACGACGCTGTCCACGAGCGAATACTCGGTGTGCACCCGCAGGTGCACGAAGGTGGGCGCGGCCGCGCCGCTCATGGGGCCGCCACCTTGCAGGGAGCGAACGTGAGGCGGTGCACCGGCGACGGGCCTTGCGCGCGCAGTGCCGCGACATGGGCTCCCGTGGGATAACCCTTGTGGCCGTCGAGCCCGAAGCCGGGGTAGCAATGGTGCAGGCGCGCCATCAATGCGTCGCGCCAGGTCTTGGCGAGGATCGAGGCCGCGCTGATCGCGGGCTCACTGCGATCGCCACGCACGATCGCGCGCGCGCCCGCGGCGAGGCCAAGGTCCGCGAGGCGCGGCAGGCGATTGCCGTCGACGAGCACCGCCGTCGGCCGCACCGGCAACCCGAGCAGGGCCCGGCGCATCGCAAGCAGGGTCGCCTCGAGGATGTTGAGCCGGTCGATCTCGCTGGAATCGGCCCACGCCATCGCACAGGCGAGCGCCCGCGCACGGATTTCCGCGGCCAGGCGCTCGCGCTGGGCGGGTGCGAGCAGCTTCGAGTCCGCAAGCCCATGCACCGGCCGATCCGGGTCCAGGATGACCGCGGCGGCGACGACCGGGCCCGCCAGCGGCCCCCGCCCCGCTTCATCGACCCCGGCGATGCGCGTCGCCGGCATCAGCGACCCACCAGTTCGAGCACGGCGCCGGCGGCGCGGCGCGCGCCATCCATGCGCAGCTGTTCATGGATGCGCCGGAATTCCCGCGCCAGGCCGGCCGCACGGGCGGGGTCCGCGAGTTCCGCCTCGAGGGCGTCCGCAAGGTGTTCCGGCGTCACCGCCTCCTGGAAGAATTCCGGCACGAGCCGCCGCCCGGCGAGCAGGTTCGGTTGGGAGAAATACGGCACCTTGACCAGCCCCAGCGTGCGAAGGAGCAGCGCCGTGACAGCCCCGAGGCGATAGGCGACGACCATCGGCCGTTTGCACAGCGCCGTCTCGAGCGTCGCGGTTCCCGACGCCACCAATACCACATCGGCCGCCACGATGGCGCGGTCCGCGCCGCCGTCGAGCAGGCGCAGCGGCAGCTCGCCCGCGGCCGCACGCCACTGTGCCGCAAATAGCCCGCGCACCCGATCGTTCGCCATGGGCGCGATGAACTCCGGCGGCGCGCGGCGCGTGGCGAGGCGTGCGCAGGCCGCTGCGAAATCCTTCCCGAGCCGGGTCACCTCGCCGACGCGGCTTCCGGGCAGCACCGCGACGACGGTCGCCCCGTCCGGCAGGCCGAGCGCGCGCCGTGCCGCCTCGCGATCGACGTCGAGCGGGATGCGATCGGCGAGCGGATGCCCGACGAACACCGCGCGCACCTCGTGTTCCGCGTAGAAGCGGGTCTCGAACGGCAGCAGGCAAAGCACGAGGTCGCAGGACGCGCCGATCGTGCGCACGCGCCCCTGCCGCCAGGCCCACACCTGCGGGCTTACGTACTGCACGGTGCGCATCGCGCCCTTCAGCCGGCGCGCCAGCCCGAGGTTGAATTCCGGGGCGTCGATGCCGACGAAGACATCCGGCCGCGCCGCGAGGAAACGTGCCTCGAGCCGGCGGCGCAATCGCCACAGGCGCGGCAGGTGGCGCAGCACTTCGGTGACGCCCATCACCGCGAGCGACTCGGCGTTCTCCCAGGCCTCGCAACCGGCGGCCTGCATCTTCGGGCCCGCGACTCCGAAGAACTGCGCGTCGGGCACCCGCTCGCGCACGGCCGCGATGAACGCCGCGCCGAGCGTATCGCCCGACGCCTCGCCGGCCACCATTCCGACGGAGAGCGCCACCTTGCCGCGGTTCCCTACCGGACGAGGCTGCGGGCCGAGGCGTCGATGAACGCGACGAGGGGCTCGATTTCCGGCTGGCTCGCCGCGGCCTTGCGCAGTGCTTCCATGGCGTCCGCGAGCTTGCGGTCCTCCCGGTAGAGCGTGCGAAACGCATTCCTGATGTTGCGGATGCCCTCGGGCGTGAAGCCGCGGCGCTTGAGGCCCTCGGAATTGACCGAATGCGGCGCCGCCGGCTGGCCGACCGCCATCACGTAGGGCGGCACGTCGCGCGTGACCGCGGCGTTGTTCGCGATGAAGGCGTGCGCGCCGACCTTGCAGAACTGGTGGATGCCGGAGAAGCCGCCCATGATCACCCAGTCGCCGAGATGCACGTGGCCGCCGAGCGTCGCGAGGTTCGCGAGCACGACCTTGTCGCCGACCACGCAATCGTGCGCGACGTGCGAATAGGACATGAACAGGTTCTGGTTGCCGATGCGGGTGACGCCCTGGTCCTTCGCCGTGCCGCGGTTCACCGTGCAGAACTCGCGGAACACGTTGTCGTCGCCGATCTCGAGGCGGGTCGGCTCGCCCTTGTAGCTCTTGTCCTGCGGATTGCTGCCGAGCGAGGCGAACTGGTGCACGCGGTTCCTGGCCCCGAGCCGCGTGTCGCGCTCGATGATCGCGTGCGCCCCGACGCTGCAGCCGGGGCCGATCTCGACGCCCGGGCCGATGATCGCGAACGGCCCGACCTCGACGTCGGCCGCGAGCTTGGCATCCGGCGCAATCACGGCACGCGCGTCGATCATGACTTGCCCGCCCTCGTTTCCGTCGCCACCATGATGTTCGCGCTGGCAGCCTCCTGCTCGCCGACATGCGCCGTGGTCGAGAAGCGCCAGATACCCTTGAGTGAGCGCTCGATCCGCGCGGTGAGGATCAGCTGGTCGCCCGGCACCACCGGGCGGCGAAAGCGCGCTTCGTCCACGCCGACGAGATAGAGCCCCATGCTGTCGTCGGGCACGGCGCCGACGGTCGCGAACGCGAGGATGCCGGCCGCCTGCGCCAGCGCCTCGACGATGATCACGCCCGGCATCACCGGGCGCCCGGGGAAATGTCCCGGGAAAAACGGCTCGTTGACGGTGACGTTCTTCAATGCCCGCACCGCCTTGCCCGGCTCGCACTCGAGCACGCGGTCGACCAGCAGGAAGGGATAGCGGTGCGGCAGCTGGCGAAGGATGCCGCCGATGTCCATGTAAACGGGATCAGTCATCCTGCGTCCTGTTCAGTTGCTTGCCGAGCGCGGCCACCTGTCCCGCCATGCGGTCGAGGCGATGAAGCCGCGCGACCGCCCGGCGCCATTCCGCTGCCGGAATCGCCGGCAATCCGCTCGAATAGACGCCCGGCTCGTTGATCGAATGGCTCACCATCGAAAGTCCCGTGACGGCCACGTCGTCGCAGATCGACAGATGCCCCACGATGCCGACCGCCCCGCCGATCTGGCAGCGCTTGCCGATCGTCGTGCTGCCGGACACGCCCACGCAGGCCGCCAGCGCCGAATGCGCCCCGATGCGCACGTTGTGCCCGATCTGGATCTGGTTGTCGAGCTTCACGCCGTCCTCGATCACGGTGTCCTCGATGGCGCCGCGGTCGATGGTGGTGTTGGCGCCGATCTCGACGTCCGCGCCGATCGCCACGCTGCCCACCTGCGGCACCTTGACCCAGGCGCCGCGCTCGGGCGCGTAGCCGAAACCGTCGCCGCCGATCACGGCCCCAGGCTGCACGACCGTGCGTGCGCCGATGCGCACGCCGCGGCAGACCACGACGCGCGCCACGAGCTGCACGTCCTCGGCGATCTCGACGCCCGCCTCGAGCACGCAACCCGGGCCGATCGCCGCGCGCGCGCCGATGCGGGCGCCTGCGCCGATCGAGACATGCGCCGCCACATGGGCGCTGTCCGCCACCTGCGCGAGCGGGTCCACCCACGCGGTCGGGTGCACGCCCGGCGGCAGGGCCGGCGGCGCATGCAGCACGGCCGCCATGCGCGCATAGGCCGCGTACGGGTTGGAGGCGATCAGGACGGGCCGTGCG
Organism: Pseudomonadota bacterium; assembly: GCA_963204835.1. Classification (GTDB taxonomy): domain Bacteria; phylum Pseudomonadota; class Gammaproteobacteria; order Steroidobacterales; family Steroidobacteraceae; genus CADEFQ01. Next base: position 152,430 of record CAUJHJ010000057.1, on the reverse strand, counting down.
ACGCCCTCGGCATCGGCGGCGGCGAGCACCACCGCGCCGGCGCGGCTCTGCGCGAGCAGCGGGCGGTACTTCGGGTTCGCGAGGAAGGCGAGCGCCTCGGGGCCGGCCGCGGCGAGCGTGGCGACATGCCTGACGCGCAGCTCCGGATCGCCGCGCAGCTCGCAGCCGAACCGGACCGCGAGCTCGCCCAGCGATACCGACATTGGGGCTTCCGGCTTACTTGCCTGCGGGCTTCGGCACCGCCGGTGCCGCCCCACCCGGCGCGCGCGACTTCAGGTTCGCGAGCACGGCGGGCGTGATGTCGAGCGTGGTGTTGGCGTACAGCACGCCGTCGGCCAGCACCAGGTCGAAACCCTGGGCCTTGGCGTAGCTGCGCACTTCCTCGATCAGGGTGCGCTGCAGGCGGGACATCTCCTCGTTGCGCCGCGCGTTGAAATCCTCCTGGATCTCCTGCCGCTTGCGCTCGAGGTCGCGATAGCCGTCGCGCAGCTCCTTCTCGGTGCGCGTGCGCTGGTCGGCGGACATCGTCGCCGCGTCCTTCGCCAGCTTGTCTTCCTTCGCCTTCAGCACCTGCTGTTGCGTCACGAGGTCCTTCTGCTTCGGCGCGAACTCGTCGCGGATCGCGCCGAGCGCGGTCTTCGCCTGCGGCGACTCCTCCATCAGGCGGCCATAGTCCACCACGCCGATCTTCGATTGCGCGAGGGCCGGGGTCGCCGCGCAGGCCACGAGGGCCGCGAGGGCAAGGAACGTCGATTTCAACACGGTCACGCTGGTGATTCCTTTGGCAAACGGCTGAACGGTCAAAAGGCCTGCCCGACCGAGAACTGGAAGCCCTCTTTCTCGTCGGCATAGAGCACGCTGTCGCCCCGGTAGGCATTGAGCGGCATGGCGTAGCTGAAGCGGAACAGGCCGAGCGGCGCGAGCCACTGCACGGCAACGCCCGCCGAATGCTTCAATTTATCATAACTGAAGTCGTAATCGATCGGCGTCACCCCGTCCTTGCCGAAGAAGCTGTAGCGGTTGCCGGTCTGGAACACGTTGCCGATGTCGTAGAAAAGGCTCGCCCGGGCGCTCGAGCGGAACTTCGCGGGCATCGGCAGGATGAGCTCGGCGCGCCCGACGACCTTGAGGTTGCCGCCGAACGGGTTGCCCCACTGGTCCTTCGGGCCGAGGCGACTCGACTCGTAGCCGCGCACGGTCTCGGGACCGCCGGCGAAGAACTGGCGGTACGGCGGCAGCGCCGTCGTGTCGCCGATGTCCATGCCGTAGCCGAGCTCCGCGTCGAGCGCGAGCGCGAACGGCCCGAAGAGCGGGATGTACTGCAGGTAGTTGTAGTTCGCGACCCAGTACTCCACTTCACTGCCCGGCACCGCGTAGGACACGGAGAGGGCGTGGCGCACGCCGCGGTCGGCGAACAGCGTGCGGTTGCGGGAGTCGAACGACCAGCCCACCACGAGTTCGGCGGAGTCGAACTTCGTCTGGTAGATGTCGTAGTCGGGGAACGGGTCCGGCTGGTCGATGTGCGACGTCGACGTGTTGCCGTTGTTGCGCACCCACTGGATGGCCTGCTCGGCGCTGCCGTTCGCCGTCAGCAGCGTCGAGCGCTGCAGCGCGGCACCCCAGCGCACCGCCTGGTACTCGGTGATCGGGTAGCTGTAGTCGAGGCCGGCGGTCAGCGACTCGGACGAGAAGTCGGACGAGGCCGAGGTGAACTGCGTGACGTCGCGGTAGGTGAAGGACAGCGTGCGCGCGATGCCGTCGATCGTGCGGTACGGGTCGGTCCACGAGATGCCGTAGACCTTGCTGTAGCGGCCGGTGTTGAGGTCGATCGACACGCGCTGGCCGGTGCCGAAGAAATTGCTGTCGGCGTAGTTGCCGTTCAGCACGAACGACTGCGTTTCCGAATAGCCGATGCCGCCGCCGAGCTGCGCCGAGGGGCCCTCCTCGATCGTGTAGGTGACGTCGACCATGTCGGGCACGCCGGGCACCGGTGTCGTTTCCGATTCCACCTTCTTGATGTACGGCAGGCGCTGCAGGCGCTGCTTCGAACGCTCGAGCAGCGAATTCGACAGCCAGCCGCCCTCGAGCTGGCGCATCTCGCGGCGCAGGACTTCGTCGTTGGTCTTCTCGACGCCCTCGAACCTGATGTGGCGCACGTACACCCGGTTGCCCGGGTCGACGAAGAAGGTGAGCGCGATTTCCTTCTTCGCCTCGTCGACCGTCGGCACCGGATCCACCTTGGCGAAGGCATAGCCTTCCTCGCCGAGCCGGTTCTGGATCAGCTCCTGCGTCGAGGTGACCCACTTGCGCGAGAAGGTCTGGCCGGGCCGCACGATCAGGTAGTTGCGCAACACGGCTTCCGGCACCACGAAACTGCCGGCGAGCTTGACGTCGGACACCTTGTAGACCGTGCCCTCGCTGATGTTCACCGTGATGAACATGTCGTCCTTCTCGGGCGTGATCGCGACCTGGGTCGACTCGATCAGCATGTTCGCGTAGCCGCGGTCCTGGTAGTAGGAGCGCAGCTTCTCGAGGTCGCCCTGCAGCGCCTCCTTCGAATAGCGGTCGTCCTGCTTGTACCAGGACAGCCAGTTCGGCGTGTGCAGCTCGAAGTCCCCGCCCAGCTCCTTGTCGCTGAACACCGTGTTGCCGACGATGTTGATCTCGCGGATCTTCGCGCGCTTGCCCTCCTTGACGTCGATCTTCACCTTGACCCGGTTGCCGGGCTGGTCCTCGACCTTCGTGTCGATGACGACGCCGTACTTGCCGCGGCTGTAGTATTGGTCGGTGAGGAACTGCTTGACGTCCTCGAGCACCGAGCGGTCGAAGGTCTTGCCGGTGGCGAGGCCGACGTTGCGCAGCGACTTCGTCAGGTCCTCGGTCTTGACGTCCTTGTTGCCCGTGATCTCGAAGCTCTCGATCGACGGTCGCTCGAGCACGACGACGACCAGCGTCGAGCCGTCGCGGCGGATCTCGACGTCGCGGAAGAAACCGGTGGCGTACAGCGCGCGGATCGCCTCGCGCACCCGCTGCGGATCGAGCCGGTCGCCGATGTTGACCGGCAGGTAGTTGTAGACGGTGCCCTCCGACACGCGCTGCAGGCCCTCGACGCGGATGTCGCCGACCGTGAACGAGGCCTCCTCCGACTGGCCAAGCGCGAAGCGCGCCTGCAGGGTGAGCGCGAAGAGGACGAGCGCGGCACTACGCTTCATGCAGGATCACCGTTCATTGCTTGTTCTTGGGAGGATCAACCGAACTGCCGCGCGAAATCGTTGAACAGCGCGACCCCCATCAGGGCGAGCAGCAGCAGGATGCCGAGCTGCTGGCCGAGCGCCTGGGCGCGCTCCGACAGCGGGCTGCCCTTCAGGCCCTCGATCAGCTGGAAGACGATCTGGCCGCCGTCGAGGATCGGGATGGGCAGCAGGTTCAGGAAGCCGAGCGAGAGGCTGATCAGGACGAGGAAGCCGAGGAAGGCGCTGAAGCCGGCGGCCGCCGACTCGCCCGCGTACTCCGCGATCGACAGCGGTCCCGAGAGGTTCTTCAGCGAGACCTGCCCGGACAGCATGCGCGAGAAGAGGCGCGCCTGCAGCAGGGTCATGTCCCAGGCTTCCCGCGCGGCCTTGCCGAGCGCGCCGGGCAGCGACAGTTCGGTATGGCGCAGCATCGCATCGGGCCAGCCGACCCGCGCCGCGGGGGTCACCATGATCCGCCCGACGGTGCGGCCCTCCGCCTGCTCCGCCGCGATCTGCAGCCGCACGCTCGATTCCACGCCGCCGCGGCGATAGGCGACGGCCACGCTTTGTCCGGGCGACCCCGAGATGCGTGCGACCAGCGCGCGAAAATCGGCGATTGGCTCGCCATCGACCGCGGTGATCAAGTCGCCCGCCTTCAGGCCCGCCCGGTCGGCGGGACCGCCCGGCGTCACCGTACCGACCACGGCGGGGATCGCCGGCTGCCAGAACTGGAAGCCGAGGCCATCGAACAGCAATTCGGGTTCGGTCAGGCGGCGGCGCGCCTGCGGGTCCTGCACGTCGAGCGCGGCCTCCCGCGTCGCGCCCTGCGCATCCCGCAATGTCAGCTCGCTGCGCCCGCTGCCGCTCAGGCCGTCGAGCAGGCCGAAGACCACTTCGCGCTGCCCGCCAACGGCCTGGCCGTCGACGGCGACGATCTCGTCGCCGCTCGCGAGGCCGGCGACCGCCGCGGGCGAACCCGCCTTCACGTCGCCGACCACTGCGCGCACCTCGGTGATGCCCGACACCCAGAACATGCCCCAGAGCAGCAGGATCGCGAACGCGATGTTGAACGCAGGTCCCGCGAGCAGCACGAGGATGCGCTGCCAGACCGGCCGGCGCGTGAACGAACGATGCAGCTCGCCGGGCTCGACGCCGCCTTCACGCTCGTCGAGCAGCTTCACGTAGCCGCCGAGGGGGATCGCGGCGAGCACATACTCGGTGCGGTCCCTGCCCCACGTCCGCTTCAGCAGCGGCCGCCCGAAGCCGACCGAAAAACGCAGCACCTTGAAGCCGAGGCGGCGCGCGACCCAGTAATGCCCGAACTCGTGGATGGTCACGAGCAGGCTCACCGCCACCAGGAACCACAGCAGCTTCTGGTACCAGAGCGCGCTCACGCCACTGCCTCCCCGGCGAGCGCGCGCGCTTCGCGGTCGGCCCCGAGTACGTCGTCGATGGTGCCGATCGGCCCCGTTGTCGCCTTTGCCATGACCGATTCAATGACCTCGGGAATACCCGTAAAGTTCAGCCGACCGGCGAGGAAACCCGCCACCGCCACTTCATTGGCCGCGTTCACCACCGCGGGCATGAGCCCGCCGGCCCGCGCCGCCGCCTGCCCGAGCGCGAGGCAGGGAAAGCGCTCGAGGTCCGGCCTGCCGAAGTCGAGCCTCGCCACACTGGCGAGATCGAGGAATTCTACACCGGAGGCGATCCGGTCCGGCCATGCGAGCGCACAGGCGATCGGCGTGCGCATGTCGGGAGCGCCGAGCTGCGCGAGCATGGAGCCGTCATCGTACTCGACCAGCGAATGCACGACGCTCTGCGGATGAAGCACCACATCCACCTGGTCCGGCGCCAGCCCGAACAGGTGGCAGGCCTCGATGAACTCGAGCCCCTTGTTCATCAGCGTAGCGGAGTCGATCGAGATCTTGCGTCCCATCGACCACACCGGATGCGCGCAGGCCTCCTTCGGCGTGACGCGCTCGAGCGCCTCACGCGTGTGGGAGCGGAAGGGCCCGCCGGATGCGGTGAGCACCACGCGCCGCACCCCGCTGCGCGCGCCCGCGTGGTGCGGCAGGCACTGGAAAATCGCATTGTGTTCGCTGTCGATCGGGATGAGCTGCGCCCCGCCCTGCGCGACCGCGCGCATCAGCAGCGGCCCGGCCATCACGAGGGATTCCTTGTTGGCGAGCAGCACGCGCTTGCCGGCGCGGGCCGCGGCCAGGGTCGAGGGCAGGCCCGCCGCACCGACGATCGCCGCCATCACGTAGTCGACCCCGGGGAGCGTTGCGATCCCGGCCATCGCCTCGTCGCCCGCGACCACCCGGGTGACGGAACCGGCGCGCGCCAGCGTCGCCGCGAGTTCGCGCGCCGCATCGGGATCGGCCAGCGCGGCCACCTCCGGCCGGAACCGCAAGGCCTGCTCCGCAAGGCGGGCCGCGTTGCGTTGCGCACCGAGCGCAACGACACGAAATCTTGCGGGATGGCGCGCCACGACATCGAGCGTGCTTTCGCCCACCGAGCCGGTCGCGCCGAGGATGGCGATTCCCTTCATGCCACACCCATTGCGCCGAGGCCCGCGAGCAGCACCGGCGCTGCGGCCGTGAGGCTGTCGATACGGTCGAGCATGCCGCCGTGGCCCGGAAACAGCGTGCCGCTGTCCTTGAGGCCGGCGCGGCGCTTCAGCAGGCTTTCGGTGAGGTCCCCGACGATCGAAAAGGCGATCACCGCCACCGCGACGGACAGGAAGGCCAGCGCGGGCAGGCCGAACCAGGCGGCGCCAGCCCATGCCGCGAGGCAGCCACCGGCGAGGCCGCCCAGCACGCCCTCCCAGGTCTTGCCGGGCGACACGCGCGGCGCGAGCTTGACGCGCCCGAAGCGCCGGCCCGCAAAGTATGCGCCCGAGTCGGTCGCCGTCACGAGCACCAGCAGGAACAGGATCCATTGGGCGCCTGCCGCGAAATCGAGCCGCAGGTGCACGAGCGCGTACCAGGCGGGTGCGAGCGTCAAGATGCCCGCAACAGCCCCGGCGGCGGCCGATGCCGCCTGCGGGGCCAGCAGAATCCAGCCGAGGGCGCAGACCCACCAGCCGATCGCGAGCGCGAGCACCGCACCCTGCGCAAGGAGCGGCGGTTGCGGCAGCGACAGCGCGGCGAGCAGCAAGGCCATGAGCGCGACATAGCCGGACCGCAGGCGCTTCACTCCGCGGCCAGTAGCGATGAACGCCGACCATTCCCAGGCGCCCGCGAGGATCGCGAGCGTGACGACGCACACGGTGGCCCACGCCGGCAGCGCGAACAGCACCACGACCAGCACGACGCCCAGGGCGAGCGCCGTCTGGATGCGCTCCCTAAGCACTCGCCGCCCCTCCCTGCTGCGCGGCGGTCAGTCCGTAGCGCCGGTCGCGGCCCGCGAAGAAGGCGAGCGCCGCCTCGAACGCGGCGACGTCGAAGTCTGGCCACAGGGTGTCGGTGAACCAGAGCTCGGTATAGGCGAGGTTCCACAGCAGGAAATTGCTGATGCGCCGCTCGCCGCCCGTGCGCACGAAGAGGTCGGGATCGGGAAGCCCGCCGAGCGCGAGCGCCGCGCCAAAGCGCGCTTCGTCGATCGAGGCTGCGGGCAACGATCCCGCGGCGACCTCGGCGGCGAGCTTGCGCGCGGCCTGCACGACATCCCAGCGGCCGCCGTAACTCAGCGCGATCTGCAGGCGCAGCGCCCCATTGGCCGCGGTGTGCCGTTCCGCCTCGGCCACCCGCGACTGCAGGCGCACGCTGAGCGCATGCCGGTCACCGATGACGGCGAGGCGCACGCCGTTGGCGTGCAGTTCCGGCACCTCGCGCTCGAGCGCGTCGACGAACAGCGTCATCAGGTTCGAGACTTCCGCCGCCGGCCGGCGCCAGTTCTCGCTGCTGAAGGCGAACAGGGTGAGCGCACCGATGCCGCGCCGCAGGCACTCCTCGACGCACATGCGGACCACCGGGATGCCTTCCCTGTGGCCCGCGTGGCGCGCAAGCCCGCGCCGCTCGGCCCAGCGGCCGTTGCCGTCCATGATGATCGCCACGTGCCGTGGCAAGGTCGCGTCCACGCCGCCCACCGGCACCGTCAGACCTGCATGATCTCTTTTTCCTTGGCGGCGAGCTGCTGGTCGATGTCCGCCACGTGCTTGTCGGTCAGCTTCTGGATATCCGCCTCGGCGCGCTTCTCGTCGTCCTGCGTGATCAGCTTCTCCTTGAGCAGCTCCTTGGCGTCGGCGAGCACGTCGCGGCGCACGTTGCGCACGGCGACCCGCGCGTTCTCGGCGTCCTGGCGCACCACCTTCGTGATGTCGCGGCGACGCTCCTCGGTGAGCGGCGGCAGCGGCACGCGGATGACGCTGCCGGCCGACATGGGCGTCAGGCCGAGGTCCGACTTGTGGATCGCCTTCTCGATCACCTGCACCATGGTCTTCTCCCACGGCGTGATCGCGATCGTGCGCGCATCCTCGATCGTGATGTTCGCGACCTGCGAGAGCGGCACGTCGGAACCGTAGTAGTCGACCTTGAGGTGTTCGACCAGGCTCGGATGGGCGCGGCCGGTGCGCAGCTTGCGCAGGTCGGCCTGGAAGGTCTGCACGCACTTCGCCATGCGCGCAACGGCATCTTTCTTGAGGTCCTCGAGCATTCGCGCCCCCTGTCAGTCGTTCGTGACCACTGTGCCGACGTCCTCGCCGCTCACGATGCGCATCAGGTCACCGGCATTGTTGAGATTGAAAACCTGCAAAGGCAAGCGGTTGTCGCGGCACATGACGATCGCGGTGGCATCCATCACGTTCAGGCGCTCGTTGAGCACGCGGTCGAACGTGAGGCGCGCGTGGCGCGTCGCCTGCGGGTTCTTCACCGGGTCGTCGGAATAGATGCCGTTCACCTTGGTGGCCTTCAGCAAAACGTCCGCCTCGATCTCGATCGCGCGCAGCGAGGCCGCCGTGTCGGTGGTGAAGAACGGGTTGCCGGTGCCGCCGGCGAAGATCACGATGCGGCCCTTCTCGAGGTGGCGCACCGCGCGGCGGCGGATGAAGTCCTCGCAGACCTCGTTGATGCGGATCGCGCTCTGCACGCGCGCGTGCATGCCGATGCCCTCGAGCGCGTCCTGCATCGCGAGCGCATTCATCACGGTGGCGAGCATGCCCATCTGGTCGCCCGTCACCCGGTCCATGCCGGCACGCGCGAGCCCGGCGCCGCGGAAGATGTTGCCGCCGCCGATCACGACCGCCACCTGCACGCCGAGCGCCGCAATGTCCTTGATCTCGTGCGCAATGCGCTTCAGGACCGCCGGGTCGATGCCGTAGTCGGCCGAGCCGAGCAGCGCCTCGCCGGACAGCTTGACGAGGATGCGCCGGTAGCGCGGTGCTTTTTCGGAAGTCGTCACTTGGCTTGCATCCCCGCTCCCCGAACCCTTCCCATGAAAGAAACCCCGCTTGCGGCGGGGTTTCCTTGTCGACCAGCGCCCGTCAGTGCTTGCTGCCCGACGCGCCCTTGACCTGGGCCATCACCTCGGCCACGAAGTCGTCCTGGCGCTTCTCGATGCCCGCGCCGACTTCGAAGCGCTCGAACGCGGTGACCTTCGCCTTCGCGCCGGCGAGCAGCTTCTCGACGGTCTGCTTGTCGTCGCGCACGAAGGGCTGGCCGAGCAGCGTGATCTCGGAGAGCGCCTTGCCGACCTTGCCCTCGACGATTTTCGCGAGGATGTTGTCCGGCTTGCCCTGGTTCTTCGCATCGCCCCTGGCCTGCTCGGTGAGGATCTCGCGCTCCTTGGCCACCTCCGCCGCCGGCACCTGGGCCGCCGACAGGTAGCGCGGATTGCTCGCCGCGACGTGCATCGCGATGTCGCGGGCAAGTTCGGCGTCGCCACCCTCGATCGCGACCAGCGCGCCGATGCGCCCGCCGTGCAGGTAGGCGCCGATCTGGCCCTGCGACTCCACCACGACCACGCGCCGCACGCTGATGTTCTCGCCGATCTTGGCCACGAGGGCGCGACGGCGCTCGTCCGCTGTGTCGCCCGAGGGCAGCTTCGCGGCGAGCACCGCTTCGACGGAACCGGCGCGCGCGGCAAGCGCCGCACGCGTGACGTCCGCGGCGAAGCCGCGAAAATCCTGCTCGCGCGCGACGAAATCGGTCTCGCAGTTCACTTCGACCATGGCGGCCGCGCGCCCATCGGCGGCCTTCTCGACCATGACCACGCCTTCGGCGGCGACGCGCGCGGCCTTTTTGTCGGCCTTGGCGAGCCCCTGCTTGCGCATCAGCTCGGCGGCGGCATCCAGATCGCCGCCCGTTTCGACGAGCGCGCGCTTGCACTCCATCATGCCGGCGCCGGTGCGCTCACGCAGCTGCTTGACGGATTCCGCGGTAACGCTCATGCCTCAACCCTTCGCGCCGGGACGGCGCGCTCCGCTGGCCGGTGCGCGGCGGCGGGCCACCGAGCCGCTGACGCTGCGCTCGCTCTCGTCCGTCTGCACCACGCCCTCGAGCGCCTCAGCCGCGCCGATGGCGGCTTCGATGGTCGGGTCGACGGCCGCCTCGGGCGCCGCTTCCGCGCTGGCGGCTTCCGCGTTGCCGTCGGCGCCGGGCTGCGCGGCACTGGCTGCCACGGGGCGGCGGCGCGCCGCCGGGGGCGCCTTGCGGTTGCGCACGGCAGCCGGGGCGGGCCTGCGGCCACGGCCGGACTTGCGCTTCGGATTGCCTTCGGCGTCGAGCTCGACGAACTCATCCTCGCCGACCGACACCTGCGGCACGGACGCCTTGCCCTCGAGCACCGCTTCCGCGATGCCATTGGTGTAAAGCTGGATGGCGCGCATCGCGTCGTCGTTGCCGGGAATCACGAAGTCGATGCCGTCGGGCGAGCAGTTGGTGTCGACGATCGCCACCACCGGGATGCCGAGCTTCTTCGCTTCGTGGATCGCGATGTTTTCATGGCCCACGTCGATCACGAACAGCGCATCGGGCAGCGATTCCATTTCCTTGATGCCGCCGAGGCTGCGCTCGAGCTTCTCCATCTCGCGCCGCAGCTGCGTCGCTTCCTTCTTGCCGCGCTTGTCGAGGAGGCCGCTCTCGCGCATCTCGTTCAGGTCGGCGAGCCGCTTGATCGACTGGCGGATCGTCTTGAAATTCGTGAGCATGCCGCCGAGCCAGCGCTGGTTCACGTACGGCTTGGCGCCGCTCGCGGCCACGGCCTGCTCGTCTTCGCGCGCCGATCGCTTGGTGCCGACGAACAGCACGGTGCCGCCATCAGAGACAACGCCCTTCAGGAAGCCCGCGGCCTCCTGGTAGAGCGGCTGGGTCTTCTCGAGGTTGATGATATGGATGCGGTTGCGCTCACCGAAGATGAAAGGGGCCATCTTCGGGTTCCAGAAGCGGGTCTGGTGTCCGAAATGGACGCCCGCTTCCAGCATCTGTCTCATGGACACGCCGGACATAACTACTCCTGTCGGGTTGGGCCTCCGCGCCGCCCTTCCGGCCATTCCCGCGGGGCTTGCGCCTGCGGAAACACCCAACCGGAAGTGAATTGGTTGCGCGTGTGGATTGCGTTGCCAAAAAAGGCCGCGCTTTATACCATGCGTTTCCCGCGAAAACAACGCCTTACGCCCCGCCCGCCCCGCTGATGCCCGTAACCATCAAGACCCCCGAAGAACAGGACAGGATGCGCACCGCCGGCCGGCTTGCCGGAGAGGTCCTCGACATGATCGGGGAGCACGTGCAGGCCGGCGTCACCACCGATGAGCTCGACCGCATCTGCCACGACTACATCGTCGGCGTGCAGCGCAGCGTGCCGGCCAACCTGAATTACCGCGGCTTCCCGAAGACGATCTGCACCTCGGTCAACCATGTCGTCTGCCACGGCATCCCGAACGACAAGCGCCTGAAGGCGGGCGACATCGTCAACATCGACGTCACGGTGATCCGCGACGGCTTCCACGGCGACACGAGCCGCATGTACTACGTGGGCAAGCCCGGCATCCAGGCGCAGCGCCTCACCGAAACCTGCTTCGAGGCCATGTGGCAGGGCATCCGGACCGTGCGCCCCGGCGCGCGCCTCGGCGACATCGGCCAGGCGATCCAGGCCTATGTCGAGGAGCGCAATTTTTCCGTGGTGCGCGAGTACTGCGGACACGGCATCGGCCGCGTGTACCATGAAGACCCGCAGGTATTGCATTACGGCACGGCCGGCAGCGGCCTCGAGCTGAAGCCGGGCATGACCTTCACGATCGAACCGATGGTGAACGCGGGCAAGCGCCACGTCGCGCTGCTGAAGGACGGCTGGACCGTCGTCACCAAGGACCATTCGCTCTCGGCGCAATGGGAACACACGGTGCTCGTGACGGAGGGCGGCGTCGAAGTCCTCACCCTCGGGGCTGCCGACCGACATTGAGGGTGCCCTGATGCCGCCTGCCGGCACGCTCGAAGACGACATGCCGATCGCGGGAGCGCCGCTGCAATGGCCCCTGCTCGAGCGCCTCGGCAAGCGTCTCGCGGCGGACCCCCACTCCCCGGCGCTCTACCGCGATGCGCTGCGCGAGGCGCACGCCGAACTCGCGGCGCGCTTCCACGCCGAGGAGCCGGTCGAGTCGATCGTGCACGCGCGCGCGCAGCTGATCGACTGCGTGCTGCGTGCCGCCTGGCAGGCGCACCTCGGCGGGCACGCCGGCCACTGGGCGCTCGTCGCGGTCGGCGGCTACGGCCGCGGCGAACTGCACCCCTGCTCCGACGTCGACGTGCTCGTGTTGACCGCCGCGCCACTGGCCGCCGCCGAGCGCGGCCCCGTCGAAGGCCTGCTCGCCTTCCTGTGGGACATCGGCCTCGAGGTCGGCCATAGCGTTCGCAGCATCGCCGAGTGCGCCAGCGAGTGCGCCGCCGACGTGTCGGTGATGACGACGCTGGTCGAGGCGCGCTGGATCGCGGGCGACGCGACGCTCGCCGGGGAGTTGCGCGAGGCGCTGGACCCGCGGCACCTCTGGCCGGTGCGCGAGTTCTTCGAGGCAAAGGTGCGCGAGCAGGTGGAGCGGCACCTGAAGGCGAACGACACCGCCTATAACCTCGAACCGAACGTCAAGACCGGTCCCGGCGGCCTGCGCGACATCCAGACGATCGCCTGGGTGGCCAAGCGGCACTTCGGCGCCGGGTCGCTCGACGAACTCGTGACGCACGGCTTCCTCGCGCCGTCGGAGCTGCGCAAGCTGAAGCAGGCGCAGGCCTTCCTCTGGCGGGTGCGCTGCGGTCTGCACCTGATCGCCGGCCGCCGCGAGGATCGGCTGCTGTTCGACCACCAGATCCGCCTCGCGAAGAGCTTCGGCTACGAGGACGCGTCCTACACGCTCGCGGTCGAGCAGTTCATGCAGCGCTACTACCGCACGGTGATGGACGTGAGCCTGCTGAACGAGCTGCTGCTGCAGCTGTTCCGCGAGGCGATCCTGACCGAGGACGCGCCGCCGCGACCGCTCAATGCGCGCTTCCAGGTGCGCAGCGACTACCTCGAGACGGTCCACGAGGACGTGTTCGCCCGTTCGCCGTCGGCGCTGCTCGAGCTGTTCGTGCTGCTGCAGCAGCACCCGCAGGTGCGCGGCGTGCGAGCCGAGACGATCCGGGCGATCGGGCGCTCGCTCTGGCTGATCGACGAGGAGTTCCGCCAGAACCCGCGCCACCACCGCCTCTTCCTCGAGATCCTGCGCGCGCCGGTCGGCGTCACGCACGAGCTGCGCCGCATGAACACCTACGGCGTGCTCGGCCGCTACATCCCCGCCTTCGGCCGCATCGTCGGGCGCATGCAGTACGACCTGTTCCACGCCTACACGGTCGACGCGCACACGCTGTTCGTCGTGAGCAACCTGCGCCGGCTCGCGATCTCCCGCTACGACCACGAACTGCCGCAGGTCTCGGCCGTGTTCCGCGAGCTGCCGAAGCCCGAGATCGCCTACCTCGCCGCCCTCTTCCACGACATCGCCAAGGGCCGTGGCGGCGACCATTCGGAGCTCGGCGCGGTCGACGCCGAGGCCTTCTGCCTCGAGCAGGGCCTCACGCGCTACGACGCGCGGCTCGTCGCCTGGCTCGTGCGCCATCACCTCGCGCTGTCGGTCACGGCGCAGAAGCAGGACATCTCCGAACCCGAAGTGATCAATGCCTTCGCCCGCTTCGTCGGCGACGAGACCCACCTCGACTACCTCTACACCCTCACCTGCGCGGACGTGCGCGGCACCAACCCGAAACTGTGGAACTCGTGGAAGTCGTCACTGTTCCACAGCTTCTACGAGCGCACGCGGCGCGCGCTGCGCCGCGGGCTCGAGGCACCGATCGACCAGGACGAGCTGGTGCGCGACACGCAGGCGGCGGCGCGCCAGGCGCTGCACGCGCAAGGCCTGCGGGACGCGCACATCGATGCGGTGTGGACACGGCTGTCGCCCGGCTATTTCCTGCGCAACTCGGCCGACGAGGTCGCCTGGCACACGCGCCTGCTCGCCGACCGCGATGCGCGCGCCGAGGACCCGGTCGTCGCGCTCGATGCCGCGAGCGTGCGCGGCACGACCGCGATCTTCACCTTCGCGCCGCACCGCTTCCACGGCTTCGCCCGCACCACCGCCGTGCTCGACCAGCTCGGCCTCAACATCGTCGATGCGCAGATCGTGCCCACCGAGGACGGCTTCAGCCTCGACGTGTACCACGTGCTCGAGGACCATGGCGCGCCGATCGCCGACGGAGAGCGGCTCGCCGAGATCGAGCAGGCATTGTGGCGCTCGCTGCGCTCGCCCGAGGGAGCGCCGCTCGCGGTGCACCGGCGCGCGCCGCGGCAGACGCGCATGTTCCACACCCCGACGCAGATCGGGCTGGCAACCGACGAGCGGCACAGCCGCACGGTGCTCGAGCTGACGGCGGGCGACAGGCCGGGCCTGCTGTGCGATGTCGGCAAGGTCCTGATGGAGGAACGCGTGCACCTGCACAACGCCAAGATCATGACGGTCGGCGAACGCGCCGAGGATGTCTTCTATGTCACCGACGCGCTCAACCGGCCGCTCGACGCGCCGGCCGCCGAGCGGCTGCAGAAACACCTCGCCGAAGCGCTCGAACGCAGGCGCAACGCATGAATCCGCGCATCGCCGCCCTGCACAGCTACCCGTTCGAAAAGCTCGCCGCGCTGAAGGCGGGCTGCGTGCCGCCCGCGGGGCTCGCGCACATCGCCATGTCGATCGGCGAGCCGAAGCACGCGCCGCCGGCGTTCGTGCTCGAGGCGTTGCATGCGCACCTCGATGCGCTCGGCAGCTATCCGTCCACCGTCGGCCTGCCCGCGCTGCGCGCGGCGGCCGCTCGCTGGCTCGAGCGGCGTTTCGCGCTCGGCGACGGGGCGGTCGACGAAGGCCGCATGGTGCTGCCCGTCAACGGCACGCGCGAGGCGCTGTTCGCTTTCGTGCAGGCCTGCATCGACCCAGGCCGGCCGGCGCTCGTGGCGATGCCGAACCCCTTCTACCAGATCTACGAGGGCGCGGCGCTGCTCGCGGGAGCGACGCCGTACTTCCTCGACACGACCGCGGCGACCGGCTATCTGCCCGACCTCGACGCGGTGCCGGACCGTGTGTGGCGCGACGTGCAGGTCCTCGTGCTGTGCTCGCCGGGCAATCCCACCGGCGCCGTCATGCCGCGCGCATACCTCGAGGCGGCGCTCGCGCTCGCCGAGCGCCACGACTTCGTCATCGCGGCCGATGAGTGCTATGCCGACCTGTGGCTCGATGAAGCGCACCCGCCCGCCTCGCTGCTCGAAGCCGCGCGCGCCAGCGGGCGCGGTCGCTACGAACGCTGCATGGTTTTCCACAGTCTCTCGAAGCGCTCGAGCGTACCGGGCCTGCGCTCCGGATTCGTCGCGGGCGACCCGCGCCTGGTGGATGCTTTCCTGCGCTATCGCACCTACCACGGCTGCGCCATGCCGCTGCCGACGCAACTTGCGAGCATTGCCGCCTGGAATGACGACGCCCACGCGGCGCAGAACCGCGCCCTCTACCGGGAGAAGTTCGCGCGGGTGGTGCCGCTGCTCGCGCCGGTGCTCCACGTCGCGGCACCGGCCGGCGGCTTCTACCTGTGGCCGGACGTGGGCGGGGACGACGAAGCCTTCGCCCGCGAACTCTTCGCCCGGCAGAACCTCACGATCCTGCCCGGCAGCTACCTCGGCCGCGCCGCGCAGGGCACCAACCCCGGCGCGGGACGCGTGCGCATTTCGCTGGTCGCGGGTGTTGAAGAATGCGTCGAGGCGGCCGCGAGGATCCGGGACTTCGTCGAAAAGCGCTGAGCGGCCGCGGCGGCGCCAGGCGGCACCGGCATTCCGTGATGGCCGTCGCGGTCCCCGCCCGCTGGCTGGCCGCAGAATGGACTTGCCATAATTTGGCCTCACGGAGGAAGGGCTTGCCCGCGCAACAGTTCGACGCCGCGCCCTATGCGCAGATCGTGCGCTCGCTGTTCGCGCGCACGCGCCGCGTCGTGCTCTACGGACCCGACGGCAGGCTCTGGTGGAGCGAGGATGGCGCCGATGCCCTCGACTTGCGCGCACGCCTCGATCACGTGCTCGAGCTGTTGCGGCAGCGGGACATACCCGCCGCATTGACGCTCGCGCGCAGCATCGACGACTCCGCGGGACTGCTGCTGCCCGTCGGCGAGGATGCCAACGCGCCAGGCGCCTGGCTCGGCCTTCTCGGCCCGCCGTCGCGCCTGCCCTCCGATCCCGACGGCGCCGCGCTCGGCCACACCCTGCGGCCGGTGCTGCAACTGCTGGCGCGGGATGTCGCCGCAGCCGCTCAATTGCGGCGCCAGCGGATTGCCAGCCTGCAGGCCGCCGAGCAGACTGCGGAACTTCGCTGGCTGCTCGCGACCTCGAGCCACGCGGGGCGCAATGCCAGCGCCGACCGGCTCGAGGCGACGCTCGAAGCCTGCGCCTCCCACCTCGGCTGCGACGGCGTGATGCTGTGGCTCGCGGATCGGCAGCTCGAGCGCATGGCGCTGCGCAAGCCGCTCGCGGCGCCCGAGCTCGACACGCTGCGACGCCTGGCCCGCGGCTCACTCGCCAGGGAAGTCATGGCGCGCGGCCGCGCGATCATCGTCGGCAAGTTGCGCGAGACTCCGGAGGGACCGCTGCTGCCGTGGACCGTCATCGCGGCACCCGTGCTGGCCGACGGCGCCCCGCTCGGCCTCGTCATGGCCTTCGCGCAGCGTGAGGCCCGCCACCTCTCGCCACGCGACGCGCGCCGACTCGAACGGATCGTGCCGCGCATCGTCGCGGCCACCGAGATGGAGCATGACCCGCTCACCGGCCTGCCGGCGCGCCATGTATTCGAGGGCAGGTTGCGCAGCGTGCTCGCCACGGCGGGCGCCAGCATTTGCGTCGTGTACGTGGACCTCGACCAGCTGCACGTGACCAACGACCTGTTCGGCCTCGCCGCGGGCGATGACGTGCTGCGGCGCGCTGCGGCGCTGTGGCGCGACCACGCGGGCCAGCGCATCGAGATGGCGAGCCGCTTCGCCGGCGATCGTTTCGTGGTCCTGCTGCGCGACTGCACGCTCAACCAGGGCCGGGCCTGGGCGGAAGCGGCGCGCCAGGCGATCGAGGCGCTGCCGCCGCCGCCCGAGCGCGCCGGCCTGCGCGTGACCGCGAGTTTCGGCGTGGCCGCCGCGCAGGACGGCGAAGCGGCCGACCACGTGCTCGCGACGGCCGAGACGGCCTGCAAGGCGGCCAAGGATCGCGGCAGGAACCGCGTCGAAGTGTTCGCGCAGACCGATGCGAGCCTCGTGCAGCGGCGCGACGACCTCGCGATCTTCCGCGACCTGATCGATGCCTTCGAGCGAAACCGCTTCGTGCTCTACGCGCAGCCCATCGAATCACTGTGGGACCCGACGCGCCCGCGCCGCCATGAAATCCTGATCCGCCTGCGGGACGCGGGCGGCGAGCCGGTGGCGCCGTCGCGCTTCATTTCGGCCGCGACCCGCTACCAGTTGCTGCCGCAGCTCGATCGCTGGGTGGTGCGACGCGCCCTCGAGATGCTCGACCCGCACGCCGCCGCCCTGCGCGCGCGCAACGTCGCATTCAGCATCAACCTGTCGGGCCAGTCGCTCGTGCAGCCGGACTTCGCCGATTTCGTGCGCACCGCGCTCAAGGGCGCCGCGACGCCGGCCGAAGCGCTCGTGTTCGAATTCACCGAAAGCGCCGCGATCTCCGACATGCCGGCCGCGCAGCGCTTCATCGAGCGGGTCGGCGCGCTCGGCGCGCGCTTCGCGCTCGACGACTTCGGCACCGGCTTCTCCTCGCTTGCCTACCTCAAGTCGCTCGCGGTCTCGGCGCTCAAGATCGACGGCTCGTTCGTGCGCGACCTGTTGACCGACGCGCGCTCTGAGGGGGTCATTCGCGCGGTGCTGCAGATCGCCGGGCAGCTCGGCCTCGACACGGTGGCCGAGTACGTGGAAACGCCCGCCATCGCCGAGCGCCTGCGCGCGCTCGGCGTCACTTACGGCCAGGGCTTCGCCTTCGGTGCGCCGGTGCCACTCGAATCCGTACTGGCGGATTTCGCCGGTCCGCGACATTCAGCGCCCGTTCACCCCACCCGGGTAGCATTGCAACCATGAAGCAGATGTCCGGCCTGCTGCCGCTCTTGATCTTCGCCCTTGGTGCCCTCACCGTCGCCGCGCCCGCGCTGGCGGACCCGCCGGCGCACGCGCCCGCGCATGGCTGGCGGGCGAAACATGACCCGGCCTATCGCGGATACACCGGCAGCGAGTGGCACGACGATTACGGCGTGCGATCAGGCCGTTGCAACACCGACCAGATCCTCGGCGCGGTCGGCGCCGTCACGGGCGCGGTGATCGGCAACCGCACGGCAAGCCCCGAGAACCGCGCTGTCGCGACGATCGTCGGCGCGCTCATCGGCGGTATCGTCGGAGCGAAGATCGGCGACCGGATCGACGACCGCGATCGCGCGTGCGTCGGCCAGGCACTCGAGCTGGTGCCGGTCGGCAAGCAGGTGACCTGGCGCAATCCCGACAGCCGCATCGACTACACGCTGCGCCCCGTCCGCGACGTGGATGCCCAATGCCGCGACTATGAGCTGCGGGCGAACGATGGCAGCCGCCGCAGTGCCGAGACCCTGCGTGCCTGCCGCCGCGACAGCGCCTCCGCCTGGGTTGCGACTCGCCGCTGAGGTCGGCAGGATGCGCGCTCGCCAGACGGAGCGCCCCATGCCAGACCTTGCCACCCTCAAGTCCACCATCGAGGCCGCCTTCGAGCGGCGAGCCGACATCGCGCCCGGCACCGCCCCCGCGGGCCTCACCGGCGCCATCGAAACGGCGATCGGCCTGCTCGATCGCGGCGAGGCGCGCGTCGCCGAACACGACGGCAATCGCTGGATCGTGAACGAGTGGCTCAAGAAGGCGGTGCTCCTTTACTTCCGCACCCGCGACAACGCCGTGATCGACGCCGGCTACACGCGCTTCTACGACAAGGTGCCGCTCAAGTACGCGGCCGACGATGCGGCCGCGTTTCGCGCCGGCGGCACCCGGGTCGTGCCGCATGCGATCGTGCGCAAGGGTGCATTCGTTGCGCCGAATGTCGTGCTGATGCCGTCCTACGTGAACATCGGCGCCTGGGTCGGCGAAGGCACGATGGTCGACACCTGGGCGACGGTCGGCTCCTGCGCGCAGATCGGCCGCAACGTGCACCTCTCGGGCGGCGTCGGCATCGGCGGCGTGCTCGAGCCGCTGCAGGCGGCGCCGACCATCATCGAGGACGACTGCTTCATCGGCGCTCGCTCGGAGGTGGTCGAGGGCGTGATCGTCGAACGCGGCTCGGTGATCTCGATGGGCGTGTTCCTCGGGCAGAGCACGCGCATCTATGACCGGGAAACCGGCGAGGTACTGCAGGGCCGCGTGCCGGCCGGTTCCGTCGTTGTCCCGGGCACCCTGCCCTCGAAGAACGGCCAGTACGGGCTCGCCTGTGCGGTGATCGTCAAGAAGGTCGACGCCCAGACCCGCGCGAAGACCGCCATCAACGAGCTGCTGCGGGCGGATTGACCGCGGGCGGCCGCCGGCGCGCGACCGGCCACCCGACGCAGGCCTCCTGGCTGAGGGGCGAGGAAGCAGCGGATGCCCTTGGAAAGCAGCCGCTGGCGTCCACTCATCCCGCTGCGGCACCCACTCGTCACTCCCCCGGCACAGGGAGCCTGCGACCCGTGGATGATGGCGCCACGCATCGCGTGAGCGGGTTGCGGCGCGCACGGGCCGATGAAGCCATTGGGTATGCTGCCAGCGCCGGCGACGCGCCGGCGACAGGAGGCTGCCCGGCAGATGACACAGCTCGCCAGGAAAGAGCAGGTAGGGGCGCGACCGGTGATCAACAACGGGTCCGATGTCGGCCGCCGGGGCGCGGTCATTGTGGCGGCGTGGGCGCTGGTCGCCCTGCTCTTCGCCGGGCAGGCCTGGATCGCCGCACAGGTGCGGGGCGAACCGCTGGCGTGGGCACGCGCCAGCGCCATCTGGATTGTCTGGGCCGCGGTCTGGGCTGCGCTCACGCCGATCGCGCTGCGAATCGAGGCGCGGTTCCCGCTCCAGCGGCCGTACTTCCTTGGCGCGCTTGCGGTGCATGGCGTTGCGTCGGCCGTGTGCGCCCTCGCCAACCTGGCGATCTTCGCGCTGGCGGCGCCAGTCATCGGTGCGGCCCAGGTCGAACCCACCTGGCTCGGCACCTTCAGCCGGCTGCTCGGCACGACACTGCTGCTGAACCTCCCGGTATATTGGCTGATCGTCGCCGCCGCACATGTGGAGCGACTCGTGCGGGCGGCCCGGGAAAGGGACCGCCGGCAACTCCGCCTTGAAGCGCAGCTGGCCGATGCCCGCCTGCAGGCATTGCGCACCCAGCTGCAGCCACATTTCCTTTTCAACGCCATCAACACGATCTCGGTGCTGATGCGTGAGGATGTCGACCTGGCCGATCGGACCCTGCTGCAGTTGAGCGCGTTGCTGCGCCGCTCGCTCGAGAGCACCGAGGCGCACGAGGTGACGCTCGGTGAAGAGATCGGCTTTCTCGAGAGCTACCTCGGGATCGAGCAGGCCCGCTTCGGCGAGCGCCTGAGCTACCGGATCCTCATTCCCGACCCGCTTCTCGAAGCGCGGGTTCCGAACCTGATCCTCCAGCCCTTGGTCGAGAACGCGCTGCGCCATGGGCTGGCCACGCGCGCCGGACCGGGGCGGGTGGAAGTCAAGGCAGCCCGGCGGGGCGACGCGCTCCTGTTGTCCGTAGCCGATGACGGCCGGGGCCTGTCACCGGCGGCGACAGAGCGCGTCGGCCTGGCAAACACCAGGGCGCGGTTGCGCTTGTTGTATGCGGACAGGCAACGCTTCGACGTGCGAAATTCCGGTGAGGGAGGCGTCATCGCCGAGATCGAGCTGCCTTGGCGCACTGTCCCATGACCATCCGGGCACTGATCGTCGACGATGAACCGGTCGCCCGCCGCGGGATATTGCGGCTGCTGCGGCAGGAGCAGGACATCGAAGTCGTCGAAGAGTGCGCCGACGGTCATGCCGCGATCGCAGCGATCAATGCGCATTCGCCCGACCTCGTCTTCCTCGATGTGCAGATGCCCGAACTCGACGGGTTCGCCGTCATTGAAGCCATCGGGGGCAACCGCATGCCGGCGGTCGTGTTCGTGACCGCTTACGATCAACATGCGGTTCGGGCGTTCGATGCGCAAGCGCTCGACTACGTGTTGAAGCCGATCGATCCGGAGCGCTTTCGCCGTGCATTGCAGCGCGCTCGCACCCGCCTGGCCCGTCCCGATGACGGCTTCGTCCGTCGCGTTTCCGACGCCTTGAAGTCGATCGATCGGAGCGAGCTGCAGCGTTACCCCTTGCGACTCGCGATCCGTTCCGAGGGTCGCGTTCGCCTGCTCGACATGGGCGAGGTCGATCGCTTCGTCGCCGCAGGGAATTACGTCGAGGTCCATGCGGGCGCGAAACAGCACCTGCTGCGCGAGACGATGGCCAGCCTCGAGTCCCGCCTGGATCCGCAGCGCTTCATCCGGGTTTCGCGGGCGGCAATCGTCAGCATCGCCCGGGTTCGCGAAGTGCAGCCACTGTTCAATGGAGACTTCGTCGTCCTCCTCGGGAATGGCGCGCAGGTGAACGGCAGCCGCCGCTATCGGGCGGCGCTCGACGCCTTGCTTCGCTGAGCGCGGCCTTGCGCACGGCGAGCTCCCGTCACTGCGCAGCCCCCACTCCTCCCACCACCGCGACCGCCTGACACGAAGGTGGCGCGAGCGGCCTGTACGCCGGCCCATCATCCGCAACACGCAATTCCGCGTTTCCGGAGCCGATCATGCAAGCATGCAATATTCTGCTGTCCGCAGTGGCAACCATCGCAGTCCTCGCCGGCGTGACTCCATGGGAGGTCAATGCGTCCGACCGGGTTCGCGCCGATTCCCTCGAGCTCAACAAGTCGATCACCCGCAGGGTGTACGAGGAAGGCCTCAGCCAGGGCCGATTCGAGGTGCCGTACAGCGAAGACTTCGTTGGCCACGGCGGCAAGGCCACCTTCACCCATGCCGATGGCATGGCCGAAGCCAGGGGCTGGCGCAAAGCGTTCCCGGACCTGAAGATCACGGTCGAGGAGCAGGTCGCGGAGCGGGACCTGGTGGCGGTGCGCTGGACGGCGCGCGGGACCAACACCGGCGCCGGCAATGGCATTCCGGCCACTGGCCGTGCAGTTGAAACCGCGGGCACGACGCTGTTCCGGGTGACCGGGGGGCGAATCGCCGAAGAATGGACGTGCGCCAATTCGCTCGGGTTGATGAAGCAACTGGGCCTGTTGGCGACACCGGCAGCGGCGCCGGCGACCGGTGCAAGCCTTCCCGCGGGTGCCCGTTAGCGCAGGCTGGAAGGGGCGCGCCCGATGGGCGGGGAGGCGCAGCATTCGCCGCGCCTCTGGCTGCGGGCTGCGGGCTGTGGGCTGTTCGCTGCCCGCAGCCCCTCAGCCGTACCGACCGGTGATGTAATCCTCGGTCGCCTTCCTGCCCGGGTTCGTGAACAGCTTGCTCGTCGCGTCGAACTCGACCAGCTCACCGAGGTACATGAACGCCGTGTAGTCCGACACGCGCGCCGCCTGCTGCATGTTGTGCGTGACGATCAGCACCGTGACGCGCTCGCGCAGCGCGGTGATCAGTTCCTCGATGCGCGCCGTGGCGATCGGGTCGAGCGCGGAGGTCGGTTCGTCGAAGAGCAGCAGCTCAGGGTTCGTCGCGAGCGCCCGCGCGATGCACAGGCGCTGCTGCTGGCCACCCGACAGCGACAGGCCGGAACTCTGCAGGCGGTCCTTCACCTCGTCCCACAGTGCCGCGTCGCGCAAGGCTTTCTCGACTTCCTCTTCGATCAGTGCGCGGGCGCGCATGCCGCGCACGCGCAATCCGTATGCGACGTTCTCGAAGATGGACTTCGGGAAGGGATTGGGCTTCTGGAACACCATGCCGATGCGCATCCGCACTTCGATCGGGTCGACGTCCCGCGAGACGAGGTCGATGTCATCCGGGTAGAGGTGGATCGAGCCCTCGTAGCGCGTGCCGGGGGTCAGGTCGTGCATGCGGTTGAAGCAGCGCAGGAAGGTGCTCTTGCCGCAGCCCGACGGCCCGATCAGCGCGGTCACCCGCTTGTCGCGGATCTCCATGTCGAGGCCCTTCAGTGCCTGCATGTTCCCGTACCAGAATCCGAGCTTGCTCGCGCAGGCTTTCGCAGGCGCCGTCTCGGCGATCGCGCCGCGCGGCGCGTCGCTCAAGGACTGTGCTTCGACCGGCATCGATATCTGCATCTGCATCGTGTCACCAATTGATCTTCTTGCGGAACCGGTACCGCAGCCAGATCGCGATACCGTTCATCAGGAGCGTCATGCCGAGGAGGATCGCGCCGGCCGCGGCGGCATTCACGCGAAAGCCGGGGTCCGGCCGCGAGACCCAGTTGAACATCTGGATCGGCATGGCGGTGAATGCATCCTTCAGCCAGGCGAACGACAGGAACGGGAACTCCCCCGTCAGGGGCGGCGTCGGCAGGAAGGCGATGAAGGACAACGCGCCGATGGTGATGATGGGCGCCGTCTCGCCGATCGCGCGCGACAACCCGATGATCATTCCGGTCAGCACGCCACCCATCGAATACGGCAGCACGTGGTGCGCCGTGACTTCCCAGCGCGTGGCACCGAGGGCATACGCGGCCTCGCGGATCGGGCGCGGCACCGCACGCACCGCCTCGCGGGTGGCCACGATCACGATGGGCAGGATCAGGAGGGCCAGGGTCAGGCCCGCGGCGAGAATGCTCTGCCCGAGGCCGAGCTTGTAGACAAAGAGGCCGAGCGCGAGCAGGCCGTAAATGATGGACGGCACGCCGGCGAGGTTCGTCACGTTGATCTCGATGATCGCGGTGACCCAGTTCTTCGGCGCGTACTCCTCGAGGTAGATCGCGGCGGCAACCCCGACCGGCATCGCGACGCAGGCGGTCACCACCATGATCAGCGAGGTACCGACCCAGGCGGCGAGGATGCCCGCCTGCTCGGGCTTGCGCGAGGCGTAAGAAGTGAGGAAGTCCCAGTCGAGCCGGGGCGCGCCCTGCCTGAGGAGGTCGAGGAACAGCGCGAACAGCACCGCGAACGCGGCGACCAGCACGACGAGGCCGAGCAGCACGAACAGCTTGTCGAACAGCTTGCGCCGCTCGACCCCCGCTTGCGCGGCGCGCATCAGTAGGCCTCCCGGAAGCGCCGCGTCAGCGCGAAGCCGACGATGTTGAACGCGAGCGTGATCACGAGCAGCACGAGGCCGGCGGCGAAGATCGACTGGTAGCCGATGCTTTCGTGCGGCAGGTCGCCGAGGCTCACCTGCACGATGAAGGAAGTGATGGTCGCCGCCGATTCGGTCGGATTCCAGGTGAGGTTCGGCTGCAGGCCCGCGGCGACCGCGACAACCATCGTTTCGCCGACCGCGCGCGAGATGCCGAGGATGTAGGCGGCGGCGATGCCCGACAGCGCGCCGGGAACCACGACACGCGTCGCGGTCTGCAGGCGCGTCGCGCCCATCGCGTAACTGCCTTCCCGCATGTAGTTCGGCACGGCCCGCATCGCATCCTCGCTGACCGAGGCGACGTACGGGACGATCATGATGCCGATCACGAGGCCCGCCGACAGCATGTTGAAGCCCGGCAAGCCGGGAAGCAGCTTCTGCAGGAACGGCGTGACCATCACGAGCGCGAAGTAACCGTAGACGACCGTCGGCACCGCGCCGAGCATCTCGAGCGCGGGCTTGACCGACTCGCGCACCCGGTGCGATGCGAACTCCGAGAGGTAGATTGCGATGATCGTGCCCGCCGGGATCGCAAGCGCGAGCGCCACGAAGGTCGTCACGAGCGTGCCGGCCACGAGCGGCAGGATGCCGTAGCGCGGCTCGGCGAACAGCGGCGTCCACATCGTGTCGGTCAGGAAGTCCGCGAGCGGCACGTGGCTGAAGAACGGCAGCGCCTCGGCCACCAGGATCCAGACGATCGCGAGGGTGGTGAACACCGCGACCAGGCCCGCGAGCAGCAGCAGCGATTCAATGACGCGATCCCGGGCCCTGCGCCGCCGGATCGACTTCGCGAACGGCGCAGGGCTTTTGGGTGTCACCATCACGACGCGATGGTACTCAGAACTTGCCTTCGCGGGCGAGCAGTTCCTCGACGGTGAGGCCGACCTCGTTCTTGCCGCCGAACGCGGTGCCCGCCTTGCCGGCGCGGAAGTTGGCGAGCGCGAGATCGTAGGCCTTCTTCGCGAGCGGCACGTACTTCACCTCCTCGACGAGCGGCGCGCCCTTCGAGAGGTAGAACTCGACGAACTCCTTCACCTCGGCGCGCTGCGCGGACGCCTTGCTGACATAGATGAAGATCGGGCGCGACAGCGGCTCGTAGCTGCCGTCGAGCACGCCCTTCGGCGAGGGACCGACAGCCTGCCCCTTCGAGTTGACGATCTTCACCGCCTTCATTTTCAGCGCATTGGGCGCGTAGTACGCATAGCCGAAGTAGGCGAGCGCGTTGACATCCGATTCGACGCCCTGCACCAGCACGTTGTCGTCCTCGCTCGCCGTGAAGTCACCGCGGCTCGACTTCGACTTGCCGACGGTCGCCTCGGTGAAGTAGTCGAACGTGCCCGAATCGGCGCCCGGCCCGAAGAGCTTGAGCGGCTGCGCGGGCCACTTCGCGTTCACGTCCTTCCAGGTCTTCACCTTGCCCTGCGCGGCGGGTTCCCACATCTTCTTGAGTTCCGCCACCGTCATCGTATCGACCCAGGTGTTCTTCGGGTTGACCGCAACCGTGAGGGCGTCATAGGCCACCGGCAGCTCGATGTACTGGATGCCGGCCTTGGCGCAGGCATCCATCTCCGACTTGCTGATCGGGCGCGAGGCATCCGAGATGTCGATCTCGCCGCGGCAGAATTTCTTGAAGCCGCCGCCCGTGCCGGAAATGCCGACCGTGACGCGCACCTTGCCGCGCCTCGCGATCTGGAACTCCTCGGCCACGGCCTCGGAAATCGGGAACACGGTGCTCGAGCCGTCGAGCTTGATCGTCTGCTGGGCCGCGGCGTCGCGCGGTGCGAGTGCGAGTCCCGCCGCGAGGGCCGCGGCAGCCGCAATGACCGGTGTCAGTTTCATGAGTGCTTCCTCGTCATGTATCCAATGATAAAAGTGGCGTGTGAAGGATTTGTTACGGCCGCGATCAGAACTTGTAGTTGAGATCGAGCTGCAGGCGGTCGTAGTCGCGCCAGGTTTCCGTGACCGCCGCGGCGCCGGGGAGCACCCGCTCGTTCAGGAAGTACGTGCCGCTCAGGGTCCAGTTCTTCGCCGGCACCCACGCGGCCTTCACCACGCTGCCTTTCGAGAAGGTCGTGCCGGCACCGAAGTCGGAGTCGACGAACTGGCCGAACTGGGCGTTCTGCTCCATGTCCTGGTAGACATAGCTCAGCTCCCAGCTCTTGGGATCGCCGGCCTTGCCGAGCGTCAGGCCGAACGCGTAGCCCGTGTCGTTGTCGATCGCGTCCTGGTTCTGGATGAAGTCGACGAACGCCGCGAACGGCAGCTTGCCGATCTTCAGGTCGACCTGCGCGAGCGCTTCGACCATGTTGTAGTCGTCACGCAGGCGGCGGCAGCCACCGACGACCTGGGTGCGGTTACCCTGCGCCCCGCCGAAGAACGCGTTGTTCGCGGTGCAGGCCGGGGTGGCCGAGCCGGCCGTGATCTCGTCCTGCACGGCGCCGACATCGAAATAGCCGACTGCGGCGGTGAGGCCAACGCCGCCGGCGAGCTGCGTCTTGACGCCGACCTGGCCGCCGAAGGCATTGGCATCGGCACCGCTGCCGGATTCGGACAACCAGGCGCCGAAGGCGCTTGCGAAGAACGGTCCCCTCGCGATCCTGGCCGCACCACCTTCCCAGGTGATGTCGCCGTCCCAGAAGTAGCTGCCGGTGCGCTGCCAGGCATACGGGATCTTGCCGAGCTGCACGTTGAAGCCCTGCACCGGCGCCCACTCGGCGTACGCGAGGTCGAGGCCGACACCCTTGCGCGTGCTGCCCTCGCCGAGCGTCTGGTTGGTCGAGCGAGGGTCGCGGTCGTCGCCGGCCGTGGCGAGCTGCACCACGGCCTTCACCGTGTCGTTCACCTTCGCTTCGACGCCGAGGCGCACGCGCACGCGATGGCGCAACCGGTCGGTCGCCAGCGAGGAATCGTCGATCTGCTCGTGGCGATAGCGGAAGTCGCCCTTCAGCTTGATCTTGCCCGCCCAGTCGGCCGCCTTCGCGCCCTTTTCGATATCGGGGAGCTTCGCCAGCGCGACTTCCGCCTCGGCGATCTCCTTGCGGTTGGCGCGTGCATTGTCCTTGAGGTAGGCATTTTCCGCCTCGACCCGCTCGAGGCGCTCGGTCAGGGACTCGAGGTCGCGGCGCAACTCCTCGACGGCGGTCGACGCGGGCGCCTGCTGGGCGATGGCCGGCGCGGCGAGCAGCGCACCGACGGCGGAAGCAACAAGTGTTCTCACGGGAATCTCCGGATTGTTTCGGTCGGCGCGTGTTATACGGCCGGCAGATGGCGGTTCCGTGACGTCCGCAAGTCAGCCAGGTGACAGTGGGACTTGCGGCGCGCGGGCGCGCCCCGTATAAGGCCGAGCCACTGCCATGTCCGATACCCTCGCGCTGACACTCGACCTGATGGCCCGCAACTCGGTGACACCGGCGGATAGCGGCTGCCAGCAGGTCATGATGGAGCGGCTCGCCGCCGCGGGATTCACCGTCGAGCCGCTGCGCTACGGCGTCGTCGACAACTTCTGGGCGAGGCGCGGCACCGAGGGCCCGGTGTTCTGCTTCGCCGGCCACACCGACGTCGTGCCGACCGGACCGCTCGAGGAGTGGCACTCAGACCCGTTCCAGCCGGCCGTGCGCGACGGCGTGCTCTATGGCCGCGGCGCGGCCGACATGAAGAGCGGCCTCGCAGCGATGGTCACCGCCTGCGAAGCCTTCGTGCGCGAACGGCCGCGCCACCGCGGCTCGATCGCCTTCCTCATCACGAGCGACGAAGAAGGACCCTCGGTCGACGGCACGAAGCGCGTGGTCGAAACGCTCAAGGCGCGCGGCGAGCGCATCGACTGGTGCGTGGTCGGCGAGCCCTCGAGCGAGCGGGCAATCGGCGACACCATCAAGATCGGCCGCCGCGGTTCGCTGTCGGGCCGCCTCACCGTGCACGGCGTGCAGGGGCACATCGCCTACCCGCAGCTCGCCGAGAACCCGGTGCACAGTTTCGCGCCGGCGCTCGCGGAACTCACGAGCCGCGTCTGGGATGAAGGCAACGAACACTTCCAGCCGACGTCGTTCCAGGTCTCGAACTTCAACGCAGGCACCGGCGCGCCGAACGTGATCCCGGGCGAGCTGAAGGCCCGCTTCAACCTGCGCTATTCACCGGTGCAGACGCTCGCCGGGCTGCAGGACACCGTCGAGGGCATCCTGCGCAAGCACGGCGTGCGCTACACGCTCGAGTGGTACGTGTCGGGCGAGCCCTTCTTCACGCCACCGGCCGAACTGTCGCGCGCGGCCATCGGGGCGATCCGCGCCGAGACGGGCGCCGGGCCGAAGCTCACCACGGGCGGCGGCACGTCCGACGGCCGCTTCATCGCGCCGATGGGCGCGCAGGTCGTGGAACTGGGCGTCGTCAATGCGACCATCCACAAGGTCAACGAGTGCGTGCGCGTCGCGGAGATCGACGCGCTGCACCGGATTTACCTCGGCGTCCTGCGCTCGCTGTTGGCCGCGGCGCCGTAGACGCCGAGCAATCCGGCCGCGACCAGCACCCAGGCCGGCATCGACAGGCCGAGGAAGCGCCAATCGACCTGGGCGCACTCCCCGCCCCCGGTCATCACCTTGCGCACGACTTCGAGGAGCGGAAAAACCTCGAGCATGAAGTCGAGCGAGGCACCACAGGCTGGCACCGTGCCCGGCGGCAGGCTTTGCACGTATACATGGCGCGCCGCGACCGCCAGGGTCGAGCCCGCGGCCACGACGATCAGCACGGCGTAGGCGCGTCCGCCCATGCGGCCCGGGTTGTGCAGCGCCGCGGCGAGGAACACGATGCCGAGGGCCAGCACCCCGACGCGCTGGAACATGCAGAGCGGACACGGCGCGAGGCCGAGTACCTTCTCGGAATAGAGCGCAAACGCTAGCATCGCAAGGCAGGCGGCGGCGCCGAACAGGTTGGCGCCCCGGCCCTGCACGGCCTTCACGGCGCGCCTCCCTCGGAGCGCGCGCGCAGGCGGGACTGCACTTCCTCGAGCCGGGTGTGGCGCACGTCCTGGCCGTGCACCATGTAGATCACGTACTCGGCGATGTTCTTGGCATGATCGCCTACGCGCTCGAGCGCGCGCGCCGCCCAGGTGACATCGAGCATGCGGCGGATCTGGCGCGGGTCTTCCATCATGAAAGTGACGCACTGGCGCTGGATCGACTCGTACTCCTCGTCGACCTGCAGGTCGTGCTGCGGCACGCGCAGCGCCGCGTCGCTGTCCATGCGTGCGAAAGCATCGAGCGCCTCGTGCACCATGACTTCGACCAGCCGGCCGAGATGCCTGATCTCCCGATAGCGGTCGGCCGGGCGCTCGAGCGACGCGAGCCGCAACGCGATGTGCGCGATCTTGCGCGCCTCGTCGCCGATGCGCTCGAGGTCGGTGATTGCCTTGGTGATCGCCACGACCAGCCGCAGGTCGCCGGCAGCCGGCGCGCGCGTGGCGAGGATGCGCAGGCAGGCTTCGTCGATCTCGACCTCGAGGCGATTGACCTGCGCATCGTCGCGCACGACGTCGGCCGCGAGCGCGCTGTCCTCGTCGGCCAGCGCGGCGAGGCTCTTCTGCAGCTGCGCCTCGACGAGCCCGCCCATCCTGAGCAGGTCCGCGCGCACGCTTTCCAGGTCTTCGTTGAAGCGACTCGAGATGTGGTGCGAGAGGTCAGTGGTTTCCATGGGTGTCGATCATAGCTGAGGGACGGCCTGCGGCCGCGAGGACCCGCTCGGGCGGGAAGTGACAGGAGAAGGTGCTGCCGCGCCCTTCGGCGCTCACGACTTCGAGCCGCGCGCCGTGCCGCTGCAGCACGTGCTTGACGATCGAGAGGCCGAGGCCGGAACCGCCCGTGGCGCGCGAGCGGCCCGGGTCGACCCGGTAGAAGCGCTCGGTCAGCCGCGGGATCGAGGCGGCCGGAATTCCCGGCCCCGTATCGGCCACCGAGAAATGCGCGCCCTCGCGATCGCTCCACCAGCGCAGGGCGATTCGCCCGGCCTCGGGCGTGTACTTGGCGGCATTGTCGACGAGGTTGGCGAATGCCGAGTGCAGCTCGAGTTCGTCGCCCATGAGCCGGTCCTGCGTCTCGATCGCGAGTTCGACCTGCGCCGGGTGCCGGGGACGCGCCAGAACTTCCTTGCGCAGCAACGTGAGCATCGCGGCGACGTCGACCGGCTCGCCCGGCGTCTGCCCGTCCTTCGCCTCCAGGCGCGACAGCACGAGCAGGTCACCGATGATCGCGGCCATGCGCTCGGCCTGGCGGCGCATCTCGGCGAGCGGCGGCGCGTGCGCGGGATCGGTCGCGGGGTCCGTGGCGAGCGTCTCGAGGTAGCCCGAGATCACGGTGAGCGGTGAGCGCAGCTCGTGCGATGCATTGGCGACGAAGTCCTTGCGCATCGTCTCGAGGCGCGTCTCGCGCGTGACGTCACGGATGAGCAGCATGCGCTGCCCTTCCCCGTACGGCAGCACGTGCAGCGAGAGCCAGGCCTCGGGCGCCTCGCTCACCTGCAGCACGAGCGGCGCCGTGCCGCCGCCCGCCTGCAGGTAGCGCACGAACCGCGGCTGGCGGATCAGGTTGTCGATCCGGATGCCGATGTCACGCCGCCCCTGCAGCCTGAGCAGTTGCGCGGCGGCACGGTTGAACCACGCGATCTCGCCCTGCGCCGTGAGCGCGACGACCCCATCGGGCAGGGCATCCGTGGATTCGCGCAATTCGCGCAACACCGTCGCGAGGCGCTGCTTGTGGTGGCGCTTGCGCCGGTGCAGGCGTGCCACCTGCGTCACGATGTCGTCCCACACGCCGTGCAGCACCGGCGGATCCATGCGGCCGCGATGGCGCAGCCAGTGATCGAGCCGGTAGAGCCGCGTGAGGAGCCACGCGACCTGGAGCGCCAGCGCAATGGCGATCCCGGCCCAGGGTCGCCCGGCCACCATGCCCGCGGCGAGCCCGACGGCAATCGTCGCGATGAGCCGCATCGCCGTGAATCCCCACATGCGAAGCGCGGGGAAAGTCAATGTGCCAGCGCCGAACACCGGTAGCCCGCGCCGCGCACGGTCTGGATCAGGTGGTCGCGGCCGTGTTCCTCGAGTGCCTTGCGCAGGCGCCGGATGTGCACGTCGATCGTGCGCTCCTCCACGTAGACATTGCCGCCCCAGATCCTGTCGAGCAGCTGTTCACGGGAATAGACGCGCTCGGGATGCGTGAGGAAGAACTCGAGCATGCGGTACTCGGTCGGGCCGAGCGCCACGCTGCGCCCGTCGACCGTCACGCGATGACTCGCCCGGTCGAGCACGATCCCCTCGAATTCGACGCGCTCCTCGCCGCCCGCCGGCCCTGCGCGCCGCAACACGGCATTGATGCGCGCCACCAGTTCGCGCGGCGAAAACGGCTTGGTCAGGTAGTCGTCCGCGCCGCTCTCGAGGCCGGCCACCTTGTCGGCTTCCTCGGCGCGCGCGGTGAGCAGGATGATCGGCAGTTCACGCGTGTCCTTGTCCCGCTTGAGCAGCTTTGCGAGTTCGAGGCCGCTCATGTCGGGCAGCATCCAGTCGAGCAGCAACAGGTCGGGATGCCGGTCGGCGAGTAGCGCGCGCGCCGCGCGGCTGTCCTCCGCTTCGCGCACTTCGAAGCCGGCGCGGCGCAGTCCGAAGGCGATCATCTCGCGGATCGGGCGTTCGTCCTCGACGACCAGGATCTCTCTGTCGGACATGCGGCGCATTACAGCTGCATTTTATTTCAGAACGGTGACAGCCGGGATGGCCACGTCGTCGCGCAGGTAGACGGGCTGCAACGCCTCCGGCGACAGGCCCTCCCCGCGCCGGAGCGCCGCCGCGGCGAGGCGCGCGATCTCGCCGGCACCGGGCAGGGCCGTCCCGTCGATCGAGGCGAGCCCGTCGCGCAGCCGCACCGCAAGCTGCGGGTAGGCCCCGAAGCCGCGCCCCGCCCCGAGCACGCGTCGCCGATCGCTGTCGTGCGTCGCCGGCAACGAAACGGCGGCCGGCGGCGCGACCTGCTCGATCCCTTCGAGCACCGCGAGCCCGTCGCCGCCGCGCCGGTACAGGCCCGTATAGACCTCCTTCATGCGCGCATCGTTGCAGACGAGGACATGGGTGGCCGCCACGTCGCGGTCGAGGGCGGCCTGCGCGACGGCGGCCAGGTTCGAGACCCCCACGGCCGGCAATGCAGCCCCGAGCGCGAGCCCCTGCGCCACGCTCACCGCGAGGCGCACGCCCGTGAAACCGCCCGGACCCCGGCCGACCGCGATGGCGTCGAGCGCCCCGAGGTCGAGCGCGTGCGCGGCAAGCAGCCCATCGATCATCGGCAGGATGCGCTGCGCGTGGCCGCGCGCGAGTTCCACCGAATCGACGTGCACGGCGCCGTCGAGCCAGAGCGCGACGGTGCAGGCCTCGGTCGCCGTATCGAGCGCGAGGATCCTCATCGGATGGCGCGAACCACGGTGGCGCGCGTCACGGTGCGTGCCGCGCCAGGAAGCGTCGCGACTCATCCTGCTCACGCGTCAGGGTGAACGGCGGCAGGCTCGCGCGCAGCACGCGGCCGTAGCTGCGGGACACGAGCCGCGGATCGCAGATCGCGACGACACCGTGATCCTCTTCGCTCCTGATCAGCCGCCCGACACCCTGCTTGAGCGCGAGCGCGGCCTCCGGCAGCTGGTAGTCGCGGAACGCATTGCCGCCCGAGGACTCGAGGTGGGCGATGCGCGCCTTCACCAGCGGATCCTCGGGCGATGCGAACGGCAGCTTCTCGATGACGACGAGCCGCAGGGCCTCGCCCTTCACGTCGACGCCTTCCCAGAAGCTCGCCGTACCGAGCAAGACTGCGTTTCCGAGCGCGCGGAACTCGCGCAGCAGGCGCTCGCGCGGCGCCGTGCCCTGCACGAGCAGCGGCCAGGACAGCGGCCCTTCCGGCCGCTCCCGGATCAGGGTGGCGGCGCGCGCGAGCGCGCGATGGCTCGTGAAGAGGAGGAAGGCACCGCCACGCGCGGCCTCGATCAGCGGCAGCGCCTCGGCCAGCACGGCGGCGGGAAAATCAGCGGAGGCGGGATCCGGCATGCCGGGCGGCAGGTAGAGCAGGCCCTGCCGCTCGAAGTCGAACGGGCTCTCGATCCGCAGCGTGGCGGCAGACTCGAGGCCGAGGCGCTGGGCGAAGTGGCTGAAATCCTCGCCGACCGACAGCGTCGCCGACGTGAAAATCCAGGCGCTCGGGCGCGCCTCCATGATGCCGCGAAAGCGCGGGGCAACGTCGAAGGGCAGCATCGACAGCGCGAAACCGCGCGCGTCGCGCTCGACGCCGCGCGCCGCCTCGTCCTCGCGCGCATGCGACACGCGCGTGACGAGTTCGGCGAGCCGGGCCGCGCGGGCGGCGCCCTGTGCGAGTGCCGGTTCGTCGGCCACCGCCGCCAGGGCCGCATGCAGGTCCTCGAGGGCGGCGGCGAGCGCATCGAGAGCGGCTTCGAACGCGGGCGGCGACTCGTTCCACGCGACCCGCAAGGCGCCACCCGAGGCGCTGCCGCGAAACGGGAAGCTGTTCCGCGCGCTGGCGAGCGCTTCCTCGAGCGCTGCGAGGACCGGATCGAAGTTGCGATCGCCGCCCTGCCGGGCAAGTTCCGCGCGGACATCCGCGAGCAGGTGATCGACCTGCCGGCTCGACACCTGCACCCCGAAAAACTCGGTGACGAGGTCGGGCAACTGGTGGGCCTCGTCGAGGATCACGGCGTCGGCCGTGCCGAGGAGGTCGCCGAAGCCGTCCTCTTTCAGTGCAAGGTCGGCGAGCAGCAGGTGGTGGTTCACGATCACGATGTCGGCATCGTTCGCCGCGCGGCGTGCCGCGACCACGTGGCAACGCGACCATTCGGGGCAACGCTGGCCGAGGCAGTTCTCGCGCGTGGAGGTGATCGCGGCGCGGATCGCACCGGAATCGGCGAGATCCGTGCATTCGGCGAGGTCGCCGTCCCGGGTGACCGCGGCCCAGCGCTCGACCCGCGCGAGTTCGCCGCCCTCGAAGCCCGCGAGCGAACGCTGCGCCGTCGCGGTCATCAGGCGCTGGCGGCACAGGTAGTTGGCGCGCCCCTTCAGGAGGGCGAGCCGCACCGGCCGGCCGATCGCGGCGGCCACGAGGGGCAGGTCCTTCGCGTAGAGCTGGTCCTGCAGCGTGCGCGTGCCGGTCGAGACGATCACGCGGCGCCCCGAGAGCAGCGCGGGCACGAGATAGGCAAAGGTCTTGCCGGTGCCGGTACCCGCCTCCACGAGCAATGAATGGCGCTGCTCGATGGCGTCGGCCACGCGCGCGGCCATGCGCTGCTGCGAGCGCCGCGGCGCATAGCCGGGCAACGCGCGGGCCAGCGGGCCGCCGGCCGCGAAAACTTCCTCGACGTCGGACATGGCGGTCACGCTAGCGTCGAGGCCCCGCCCTGTCGAGGCGCAAATGGCGCAGGGTCGCGCGCGTTCACTCACCGATGCCCGTCACCCAGGTCGGCACATTGAAATGTTGCATTGCACCATACGAGCTCATCGGCGGGCCACCAGGACGAGGTTGATATAATGAAAGGCTGACCAGCATGAGGTATCGGGATGGCAACAGCGCCTCGGACATTCACACCGCTGCCGCAACTTTCACCGGCCGTGGCCGACTGGGTGGCGAGCGTCGCCGGCCTGACGAGCCCCGCCCGCATTCACTGGTGCGACGGATCACCCGAGGAAATCCGCCACCTGCGCAGTGAGCTCGTCGCCGCGGGCGAACTGCATCCGCTCGACCCCGCCCGCTTCCCCGGCTGCGACCTCTATCGCTCGCACCCGAGCGACGTGGCGCGCGTCGAGAAGGTCACATTCATCTGCACGACGAAGCAGGAAGACGCCGGCCCGAACAACCTGTGGCTCGCGCCCGCGGAGGGCCACGCGCGCATGCGCGCGCTGTTCAGCGGCTGCATGCGGGGCCGCACGCTCTACGTCGTGCCCTACTGCATGGGGCCGATCGATTCGCCGCTCGCGCGCTGCGGCGTCGAGATCACCGACAGCGCCTACGTGGTCCTCAACATGGCGATCATGACGCGCATGGGCCGTCCGGCGCTCGAGCGCATCGCCGGTGGCGAAACCTTCGTGCGCGGCCTGCATTCCACCGGCGAGCTCGACCCGAATCGACGCTACATCATGCATTTCCCCGAGGAGCTCGCCATCGAGAGCTTCGGCTCGGGCTACGGCGGCAACGCGCTGCTCGGCAAGAAGTGCCATGCCCTGCGCATCGCGAGCTGGCAGGCGCGCCGGGAAGGCTGGCTCGCCGAGCACATGCTGATCGTCGGGCTCGAGAGCCCGGCCGGCGAGCAGCACTACATCGCCGCCGCCTTCCCGTCGGCCTGCGGCAAGACGAACCTCGCGATGCTGATCCCGCCCGACTCCCTGAAGGGCTGGAAAGTCACGACCATCGGCGACGACATCGCCTGGCTGCATCCGGGCCCCGACGGCCGGCTTTGGGCGATCAACCCGGAGGCGGGCTACTTCGGCGTCGTGCCGGGCACGAACCCGAGCACCAACCGCAACGCCTACGAAATGATCCGCCGTGACACGCTCTTCACGAACGTCGCGGTGACCGCCGACAACCAGCCCTGGTGGGAAGGCCTCGAAACGGGCGCCCCCGCCATCGACTGGCAGAATCGCCCCTACGACCCGATAAACGGTGCGGCCGCGCATCCCAATTCGCGCTTCACCGTCGCCGCGACCCGCAACCCCGCCTACTCGCCGCATGCGGAAGATCCGCAGGGCGTGCCGATTTCGGCGATCGTGTTCGGCGGGCGGCGCCGCAGCGTTGCGCCGCTCGTCTATGAAGCGCGCGACTTCACGCACGGCGTGTTGCTCGGCGCCGGGATGGCGTCCGAACAGACAGCCGCGGCCGAAGGCAAGGTGGGCGTGGTCCGCCGCGACCCGATGGCGATGAAGCCCTTTTGCGGTTACAACTTCGCCGACTACTTCGGCCACTGGATCGGCGTCGGCGCCAGGCTCGCGCGCCCGCCGCGCGTCTACCACGTCAACTGGTTCCGGCGCGACGCGGACGGCAAGTTCCTGTGGCCCGGGTTCGGCGACAACCTGCGCGTACTCGCCTGGATGCTCGATCGCTGCAATGGCCGCGGCGGCGCAGCTGAAACGCCGATCGGCTTCGTGCCACGCGCGGGCGACCTCAATCTCGCCGGCCTCGAACTTGCGCCCGCCGCGCTCGACGCGCTGCTGGCGGTCGATGCCGCGGAGTGGCGCAAGGAAGCCGCCGACATCCGCAGCTACCTCGGGGAATACGGCGCGCGGATGCCTGCCGCGCTGCTGGCGGAGCTCGGCAAGCTGGAAAAAGGGCTCGGCGCCTAGGCTTCTTCGCAGGAAAAGCGGATCGTGCCCGGCGCGCCGGGCTCGGGCGTGCGGCCGAGGCCGATCAGGCCCTCGCCCTTGATCTGCATGCTGTCGCGGCGGACGAAGGCCTCCTCGCCGCCCGCGCTCTGCACGAAGGTGCCGTTCGTGCTCTGGTCGATCAGCACGAACTTGCCGCGGTTCACCTCGATGCGCGCGTGCAGGCGCGAGATGAGGTTGCCGCGCACGACGAGGTCGTTGTCTTCCGCGCGGCCGAGCGAGGCATGCGGCCGGCGCTCGTCGAGCACGTATTCCTGCTCCTGCGTGCGCAGCCGCAAGCGCACGGCGCGGCGCGCCTCCCTGCCCGCGAGCGCGATCGCCGGGATCATGCTGGTGACATCGTCGGTCTGCCACAGCACCTCGAACAACGTGACCTCGTTGCCCTGGCCCTTGAGCGTCGCGATGTCGATCTGGCGCACCGAGGCGCGCCATTCCGGAGCGAGCTGCTCGACGGTCGCGGCAGTCGTCATGATCTGGCCGGCCTTTGCCTGGCTCGTCATGCGGTTCGCAGTGTGCACCGTGGCGCCGAAGACATCGCGGTTCTCGAGCACCACAGGGCCGAAATGGCAGCCGATGCGGATCGCGACCGGATGGCTGTCGCCCTTCAACTGGGCATTGACCGAGATCTGCTGCTGCATCTGGGCCGCGGCATTCAGCGCCTCGTCGGCCGACGGGAAGGTCGACATGACCTCGTCACCCATGGTCTTGATCACAGTGCCATTGTGCCGCTCGGTGGCGGTGCGCATCACGTCGATGCAGGTGGCGATGACCTCGCGGGCGCGCACGTCGCCGAGCTCCTCGAACAGGCGCGTGGAGCCGACGACGTCGGCGAACAGAATGGCGAGCTCGATATCCTTGCCCATGCCGGTTTCTTATGCGGGCTTGCCGGCATTATAGCAAGCGTTTTCCGCCCTTTGGGCCGCGGCGAGGAACAGCGCCGCCCCGGCACCGGCCGCGCGCGCACCCTCGCTCAGCGTGCGGCGGAACTCGCGCGCGCCCGGCTCGCGTGCATAGAGCCCGAGCGCATGGCGCGCTATGGCACTCAGTCGTCCCCCCTTGGTGAGCTCCTGCTCCGCGTAGCCCGCCATGCGCCGGGCCTGCTCCATGCGCGCCGGCGGCGCCCATTCATCGCCCGGCCATGCAAGCCGGTGCAACTCGGCAAGCACCTGCGGACGATGGTAGGCCTCGCGCCCGAGCATCACGCCATCGCACCACGCAAGCTCTCGCGCCGCCGAGTCGGCGGTGCGCAGGCCGCCGTTCAGGATCATCGGCACCTGCGGCAATTCCATCCGCAGGCGGCGCACGATATCGAAGCGCAGTGGCGGCACCTCGCGATTATCCTTGGGCGACAGCCCGCCGAGCACGGCCTTGCGCGCGTGCACGACCAGCGCCGTGGCGCCGGCGGCGACGACGGTGCGCGCGAAAACGAGTAGTCGCTCGAAATCCTCCTCGCTGAACTCCGCGGTGGCTGCGGCGACGGCGGCCCGGCGGCCCGCCTCGACGACGCCGATGCGCAGCTTCACCGTGACGGGAATGCGCACCGCTGCGACCATCGCCGCCACGCAACCCGCCACCAGCCCGGGCCGCGCCATCAGGCAGGCGCCGAAGGCTCCCGCGCTCACGCGATCGCTCGGGCAGCCGCAGTTGAGGTTCACCTCGTCGTAACCCGCCTCCTCGCCGATGCGCGCCGCCGCGGCGAGCTGCTCGGGGTCACTGCCGCCGAGCTGCAGCGCGAGCGGGTGCTCGTCCGGGTGAAAGCCGATCAGCCTCTGCCGGTCACCGCGCAGCACCGCCGCCGCCGTGACCATCTCGGTGTAGAGCAGCACGCGCGGCGAGAAGCCGCGCAGGAAGTAGCGGCAGTGCCGGTCGGTCCAGTCCATCATCGGGGCGACGGAGACGCGGCGGTCGATTGACTTGCTGTGTACTCCGAAGGTCATGCCAGTTCTCGTTTTCGTTGTGCGCTCGCGCCGTGTCCACAGCATTCCTGCCAGTTGGGAGGATTCTATCGTTGATCCGGGGACACTCGCGTGGAGCAGTTCGCGAAGGGCGCTCGCTGCGCAGCCCCGCCGAGATTATCGCTCATGGAGTCCAACCGCGGTCGCAGTACATCATCGGCATGTGCTTCCTCGCATCGAAGCTCGAAAGACGGAGGATCCGCTCGTCACCGAATCCATGCGGGTTGCCGGACCGGCCGCTCGCAGCCTGCGCATCGTCAGCGGGGCAAGCTTCGAGCGGCCCCGATCGGCTAGGATCACGGGCATGACAGCGAAAGCGAACCTGCGCGTCGGTATCGGCGGCCTCGGCGCGATCGGCTTGGCGGCGGCTCAGGCGCTCGATGCGGGACTGCCGGGACTCGAGCTGCGTGCGGTGGCCGCGCGCGACGGCGAGCGGACGCGGCAGCGCGCCGCGTCACTGCGCTCGCGTCCCGCGGTCACGACCCTCGCGGGGCTCGCGGCAGCCTGCGAGGTCGTCGTCGAATGCGCCCCGGCCGCGGTGTATGACGAGATCGCGTGGCCCGCGATCGAGGCAGGACGGATTTTCGTGACCATGAGCTCGGGTGCCCTGCTGACGCGCACCGGGCTTGTCGAGCGGGCGCGGTCCACGGGTGCACGCATCATCGTGCCGTCCGGCGGCATCCTTGGCCTCGATGCCTTGAAGGCCGCCGCGGAAGGCGAGATCGAGTCGGTCACGCTGGTCACGCACAAGCCGCCGCGCAGCCTCGCCGGCGCGCCCTGGCTGGTCGAGCACGGCATTTCAGTGGACGGCCTCGACGCCGCGCGGCTCGTCTTTTCCGGCAATGCGCGTGAGGCAGCGGCGGCCTTTCCCGCCAACGCCAATGTCGCGGCAACCCTGAGCCTCGCGGGCATCGGCGCGGAGCGCACGCGGGTCGAGATCTGGGCCGACCCGGCCGCCCACCGCAACATGCAGTTCGTGCGCGTGCAGTCCGCCGCGGCGGATTTCGAGGTGACGCTCGCCTCCCATCCCCTGCCCGACAATCCGCGCACCGGCAGCCTCACTCCGAAGAGCCTGGTCGCGACGCTGCGTGCACTCACGTCGCACTGTACGGTGGGCACGCTCTGAGGAGCGGCGTCAGAAAGCCAGCGCGGCGCCCACCGTGCGAGGATCGGCCGCCGCGGCGAGCAGGCCGCGCTCAGGATCGTCCGCGATGATCTGCATCGCCGAGTGCAGGCCCCAGCGACCGATGACCTGACAGCTCTGCGACGAGGACCGCAACAGGTCGATTTCCGCCGCCTCGAATCCTTCCTCGAGCACAAGCGAGCCGGCTGCATCGGACGCGTCCCAGCGCGGTGCCGCGATGAGCCGGCCGATGTCCGTTTCGCCACCCAGCAGGCGCGCGAGCGTCTGCGCGTTCCAAGGCATCTGGTTCGCTCCTCCCGGGGTCGCGCCCTGCAGGCGCATTGCGCCGGGCCCCGCGACCGACCATGCGTGCAGAGTCGTCGCGGGACGGCGGCCCGCGCGCGGAAAATTCGGGTGGCCCGGCTCGCTGCTGAACCCGCGGCCGGCGCGATTGGCGAGGATGAGGTCGTATTTTTCCACGATCAAACCGCTGCCGAAACGCGGGAATGAATTGGAATGCACGACCGACACCATCGTGCCCTCCCCGTCGACGGCTGACACCATCGATGTACCGCCGGGGTCCGACAGCGAAGCCTTCTGCCAGTCGACCGCGGCGGAGACGGGCGCATGCACGGCGGCGACCGGAACCTGCGTCAGCTCCGTCATCGATTCGAGGGCGCGCAGCAGCGCGGCACCGTGCGTCGGTGCCGGCGTGACGAAGAGCTTGCGCCCGCCGAGGCGGCCGGCGGTGGCCTTGGCCCATTCCGCATGCACCGGGCGCGAGAAATCCTCGCGCGCCAGCACGCCGCCGTGGCGACGCACGCACTCGAGGATCGCCTCACCAACGGCGCCCTCGAGAAAGCCCTCGCGATCCGCGACCAGGGCTTCGAGCGCCGCGGCGAGACCCGGCAGCACCATCACCGTGCCGGGCGCAATGACGCACCCGCCCGGGTAGTAGCGCGTGCCCGCTGCATTGTGGCGCGCGACGAGTTCAGCCGATTCCTCGGCCAGCGACGAACAAATGCGGGACCAGCAGAATCCGCGCCGCGCCATGTCGATCGCGGGCGCGGCCAGTTGCGCGAGCGGCAGGCGACCGCGAGCGGCAAGGGCGAGGTAGCCCGCGGGTGCACCTGGCACGCCGACCGAACCGGGTCCTGTCGCCTGCATACCGCCGTGAATCGCGAGCTCCGCCAGTCCAGCGGGAGCCCCGCCGATGGCGAGCAGCGCCTGCGGCTCCGCGCAATCGCGCGGCCAGGCGAGCGCCACGAGGTCGCCCGCGAGGCCGCACTTCGGCGGGAGCAGCACCGTTTCGGCGAGCGCCGCGGCGAGCACGGCATCGTAGGCGTTGCCGCCGGCACGCAAGGCTTCGGCGCCGACCAGCGCCGCGGCCGGCGCGGCCGCCGCCACCGCGCCGCGCGGACCGCGCACCTGGCACTGCTCGGCCATGACCGGGACTGCGCCGGACAGGCGCCAGCTGCTGCCTGTCATGTTCAGAATACTGCAACCGCGAAGAAGGTCGAGGCAACCAGCCCCGTGACGACCGGCACCAGCATGACCCGCACGGCGTCCTGCACCGGCACGCGCGCGAAACAGGCGATCGCGATCAGCGACGACCACGGGATCAGCGTACCGCCGCCGGTCCACACCGAACCCATCTGGCCGATCGCCGCGAGCGTCGCGGCATCGGCGCCCGACACCGGGGCGAGGGCACCCGAGAGCGCGCCGGTAAGCGGCAGACCGGCGAAGCCCGAGCCATCGACGCCCGTGATCATGCCCACGAGCAGCACGCCGAAGGCGACCGGATACTCACTCGAGGGAATCCAGGCCTGCGCGCTGTGCACGAGTTCGAACAGCAGGCTCGGCGCGCGCTCGATCGGCACCCCGAGGATGCCCGCAGCGGTCTCGCTCGCACCGAGGAAGAAAAAGCCGGCAATCGGCAACACTGATCCCATCGCCCTGAAAGCGAACACGAAGCCCTCGGTCACATGGTCGGCACTCGCATCGAGCATGCGGTGCGGGCCGTGCATCGCGAGCGTGGCACAGATCATCAGCAGGCTCGCCATGCCGCCGACGAGCGAGGCGGCGGCTCCTCCCTTGATGGACGGCAGGCCCGGCATGAACATCGGCAGCACCATCAGGGCAACGACCACGAGGAAGGCGAGCGGGGTCAGCACGGCGAACAGGCGCGACCACTTGACGCGGGAACGCTCGAGGTCATGCAACTCGCGCTCGACATCGGCCTCGGTCAGCAGCAGGTGGTCGCGGCTCGTGCCGCGCGCGATCTCCGGCTTGTGCATGGTGCCGGCATCGGCGAACTCGGCGGACTTGCCGTTGGTGGCACGTTTCTGCCACTCGGCGAGCAGCCGCTCGTCCGGCGCCGTGAATCCCTTGCGCAACGACAGGTAGACGAGCGACAGCGCGATCACGCCCGTGACAAGCGACAGTGCGAGCGCACGATCCGCCACCACCGACGCCAGTGCGCCCGAGGCCTTGGCGCTGATGCCCGGCGCCACGCCCACGATGTAGTCCGAGGACAGCGCCATGCCCTGCCCTGCGATGGCCATGACCGCGGCGCCCGCGAGCGGCGGCAGGCCCGCAGCGATCGCCGCTGGCAGCAGCACGGCCGACACGAGCGGCACGGCGGGCGTCGGCCAGAAAAACAGCGAGACCGCGTAGGTCGCGAACGCCAGCACGAGGAAGGAAACATGGCCGTTTTTCATGACGAGGCGGAAAGGCTCGACCATGCGCACGTCGGACCGCAGGTCCTTCAGCGAATTGAGCAGCGCCGTGACCAGCGCGATCACGAGGAAGATATTGAACAATTCCTTCGCGGCGATGAAGCTCGCGTTGAAGATGCTGCCGAGCGCGGCGATCGGACTTCCGCTGAAGGCGAACACGACAAGGAAGGTCGAGATGATCGAGGGCACCACGACGTTGGCGCGCAGGACCATCGTGAAGACGATGACCAGTACGCCTGCCAGATACATCCAGTGCGCCGCCGTAAGACCCGAAGTCGCGCCCATAGCCCCCCTTGTCCGGCCTCGATGTACCCCGCAGGGCCGTCGTGCATACAGTATACTGAATGCACGCGAAATCAAGCGAGCCTTCCACGTCGGTATACTGTGCCGATGCCGATGAAAGCCGAATTCGACGACTGGAACGACAGCTGGTCGAACATCGGCGCGACCCACCAGTCGTTGCATTACGCGGTGACGAAGTCCTTGCGCGAGGCCATCCTCAAGGGCCGCTTCAAGCCGGGCGAGCGACTCACGGAATCGAACCTTGCGGACATCTTCAGGGTGTCGCGCAATCCGATTCGCGAGGCGCTGCGCGCCCTGCAGGTCGAGGGCCTCATCGAGGTCAATCCGCGCCGCGGCGCGCGCGTGCGCCTCGTGTCGGACGCCGAAGCGCAGGAAGTCATCGAACTGCGCGCGGAACTCGAGGGCATCAATGCCCGCAATGCCGCGCGGCGCTGCGACGGGCCTACGCGCGAAGTGCTGCAGCGACTGTACGTCGAGGGCAACGAGGCGGCCGGGGCGGCGGCGCGGGAGCGCCTGCTGCGCATCAACGACCGCTTCCACGAACTGCTCGCCGACGCGGGCCAGAACCGTTACCTCGCCGACTACGTGAAGTCGTTGCGCGAGCGCACGATGTGGTTGTTCGCCTTGGCGCAAATGGACCGCGCCATGGAGTCCTGGCAGGAACACGCCGCCATCCTCCAGGCCGTGGTCACCGGCGATGCCGAGCTCGCGGCGCTGCTCGCCTCGCGCCACGTGCGCAAGGTCGGCGAGCAGGTGCGCTCGGGCATCAACGCGGCCGGGGAACCCGTCGACGAAACCTGAGCCACGCGAGCCCGCCTTGCAGGCCCGCCCGAGTGTGTGTATACAGTATACCCAAGTGACCGCGGGGGACGCCGATCGATGATCAACAAGAATGTATTGAGCCTCACCGACGCCGAGCTGCTGCTCGATGCCGCGCAGCGCAAGTCCGAGGAACTCGGCGGCATGCACGTCATCTGCATCGCCGACGACGCGGGCTATCCCATCGCGCTGCGCCGCCTTGACAAGGGCAAGGTGACAAGCGTGCAGATCGCCGAGAACAAGGCGTTCACGGCGGCCGCGCACCGGCGGGTCACGCACACCTTCACCAATACGTTCCCCGGCGAGGAGGCGTGGGGCATCTTCACCCAGCACGGCGGGCGCATCACGGTGTTCGTGGGCGGCTATCCGATCTTCGTTGACGGCAAGGTCGTCGGCGGCATCGGCGTGTCCGGCGGCAATGGCGAGCAGGACATCGCGGTCTGCGAAGCGGCGATCGCCGCGTTCGCCGAGCACATGAAGAAGACCGGCGGCGGCACCGTCACCATTCCCGACGCAGCGCGCAAGGCATGAGCGCACCGCTCAACTACATCGGCGGCCGCTGGCAGGCGGCGCTCGATGGCGGCAGCTTCGAACGCCGCAACCCGGCCGACCCTTCAGACCTGATCGGCGCCTTCCCTGCCTCCAAGGCCGCCGACGCACTTGCCGCGATCGAGGGCGTCGACGGGGCGCGGCGCGCCTGGGCCGCGACCGACGCGGAGCAGCGCCAGCGGGTACTCGAGCGCACGGCGGACCTGATCCTCGCGCGGCTCGATGCGCTCGCCCGCGAGTTGACACGCGAAGAAGGCAAGGTGCTCGCGTCGGCCACCCAGGAATGGCGCCGCACGGCGGCCAACTTCCGGCTGTACGCCAGCGAGGCGCATCGCACGCTCGGCGAGACCTTCGCCAACAGCGGCGCCGGAGTCACTTATTCGGTGCGCGAGCCCGTGGGCATCGTGCTCGCCATCACGCCGTGGAATTTCCCGGTGTCGATTCCCTCGCGCAAGATCGGGCCAGCGCTCGCCACCGGCAATGGCGTCATCTACAAGCCCTCGGAGCTCACGCCGCTCGCCGGCCAGCGAATGGTCGAACTGCTGCTCGAAGCCGGCCTGCCGCCGGGCGTGATCGCGCTCGTGCAAGGGTATGGCGCCGACGTCGGCGACACGCTGGTCGGATCGGCCAAAGTGGGCGCCGTCACCTTCACGGGTTCCTATCCGACGGGTCGCCGCATCCACCAGGCCGCCGGCCCCGACAAGCGCCTGCAACTCGAGATGGGCGGCAAGAATCCGTGCGTGGTGCTCGCGGACGCCGACCCGGCCCGCGCCGCGCAGATCGCGGCCCAGGGCGCCTTCTCGCTCACCGGCCAGG
The DNA here is from genome assembly GCA_963204835.1 of Pseudomonadota bacterium. Lineage (GTDB taxonomy): Bacteria > Pseudomonadota > Gammaproteobacteria > Steroidobacterales > Steroidobacteraceae > CADEFQ01. Next base: position 107,646 of record CAUJHJ010000057.1, on the reverse strand, counting down.
CCTGCACCGCGACGAGCCGCGTGCTGGTGGTCGGCGACATCTACGACGCCGTCGTGCGCGAGATCGTGGCGCGCGCCCGCGCCTACCGGCTCGGCAACGGCCTCGATCCGCAGGTGACCATGGGGCCCCTCGCGAGCGAGGCGCAGCAGCGCAAGGTCGAGGACATGATCGCAGCCGGCAAGGCCGAAGGCCTGCGCGTCGCCTGCGGCGCGCAGGACCTCGACTCGCCGTTGCCGCCGCAAGGCCATTTCGTGGCCCCGACCGTGTTCGTCGACGTGCCGCCCTCCTCGCGCCTGTCGCGCGAGGAAATCTTCGGCCCGGTCGTGTGCGTGTCGCGCGCGGCGAGCTACGAGGAGGCGATCGCGCAGGCGAACGCCGTGGACTACGGGCTCGCCGCCTCGATCGTCACGCGCGACATGGGCCGCGCGCTCGCCTTCGCCGCGGACATCGACGCCGGCATCGTCAAGGTCAACAGCGCCACCGGCGGCGTCGCGCTCAACGCGCCGTTCGGCGGTTTCAAGCATTCGAGCAACCAGACCAACAAGGAACAGGCGGGCCACGGCGTGATGGATTTCTACACGCGCACCAAGTCCGTCTACCTCGCGACCTGACGGAAACCATCATCATCACCGAATACCTGACTTTGGCCGCCGCCATGCTGTCGACGGGGCTCGTCGGCGGCATCGTCGCGGGGCTCCTCGGGGTCGGCGGCGGCATCGTGATCGTGCCGGTGCTCGAGGTCGCGCTGTCGATCCTCAAGATCGATCCTGCGATCCGCATGCACGTCGCCGTCGCGACCTCGCAGGCGACGATCGTGCTGACCTCGATCTCGTCCGCCCGCGCGCACCACAAGCGCGACGCGGTCAACCTGCCGCTCGTCAGGCGCTGGGCGCCCTACCTGTTCTTCGGCGCGCTGGTCGGAGTGGTCGTCGCCGACCACGTGCACGGCGACGTACTGTCGATGGTGTTCGCCGTGGTCGCGTTGCTGGTCGCGGTGAAGATGATGCTGCCACTCGACAACCACCCACTCGCCCAGCAGGTGCCGGGCGGCATCGCAACGCCGCTCCTGCCCGGCTCGATCGGCGTGCTGTCGAGCATGATGGGCATCGGCGGCGGCACCCTGAGCGTGCCGATCATGACCCTGCTCAACGAACCCATCCATCGCGCGGTGGGCACCGCGTCGCTGTTCGGCCTCGCCATCAGCATTCCGGCGACGGTGGGCTTCATCGTGGCCGGCTGGAGCCACCCTTCCCTGCCGCCGGGCAACCTCGGCTTCGTCAACCTGCTCGGCTTTGCCCTGATTGCGCCGGCCACCATGCTGACCGCACCGCTCGGCGCGCGCCTCGCGCACTGGCTGCCGCGCCGGCACCTGAGCCTGGTGTTCGGCGGCTTCCTGTTCATCGTGGCCGCGCGGATGTTCTATTCGGCGTTCAAGTAGCGCGTCAATGGAAGCCGATCACGGCCCCGCCGTCGACCCGCACGACGGTGCCGGTGACGAAGCTGGCCCGCGGGCTCGCGAGGAAGGTGACGACATCGGCGAGCTCCTCCGCCCGGCCGAGCCGGCCGACGGGGATGCCGGCGAGATGTTCCTCCGCGACCGCGTCCCCGCTCGCGCCGCGATCCTTCGCCAGCCAGTCACGGAAACGATGGTAGGCCGGCGTGTCGAACTGCCCCGGCACGATCACGTTGACGAGCACCCGCGGCGCGAGCTCGAGCGCGAGCGAGCGCGCGGCCGCCGCGACGCCGCTGCGGAAAACCGATGACAAGGCGAGATCGGGCGAAGCCTCGACCACGGAACGCGCGGTAATGAACAGCATCCGGCCCGCTTGCGACTGTTGCAGCCAGGGCGTCGACGCCGCCGCGGCATCGAGCGCGGGGCGCAGCATCGACTCCCATGCGCGCTCACGCGCCTGCGGACTCGAACGGCCGATCGGCCCCGGCGTACCACCCCCGGTATTGATGATCGCGATATCGAGGCCGCCGAGTGCCTGCGCGGCCTCGTTCACCATGCGCTGCGCCTCGTCGCGCACAGCCAGGTCGCCGCGGACCCATCCCGCCGCGTGCATGGCCTCGCCTGCCGCGCGCAGCCGCGCCTCGTCGCGGCCCGCGATGATCACACGGGCGCCCTCGGCCGCGAGCTGCGCGGCGATCGCCCGGCCGAGTCCGGAACTCGAGCCGAGCACCAGGGCGCGCTTGCCGGCGAGCTGCAGGTCCATCGTCAGTCGATCGCGACGTAGATATGGCCGTCGATCTCGCGCACCGGATAGGTCTTCACCGCGCGCGAGGCGGGCGGGTTGATGGGTTCGCCGCTCGCGAGGTCGAAGATCGACCCGTGGCACAGGCAAGTGAGACCGCCCTGCTCCACCTTGCCCGACGACAAGTGGCAGGCCAGGTGCGTGCACAGGTTGTGCACGGCGTAGGCCGTGCCGTTGAGGCGCGCAATGGCCACTTCGGTGCCCTGCACGACGAAGCGGCGCACGCTGCCCTCGCGCACCTGGCCGCTGCGCGCCGCGCGGGTGAAGCTTCCCTCGCGCTCCGCGGCCTCGATGGCCGCGGCTTCCTCGTTCGGCTCCTCCTTCTCTTCGAGCAACGCGCCGAGGTCTGCGGCATCGTCGCGCAGCACGCGCGGCTCGATGGTTGCCTTGGCCGCCAGCAGCGACTTGACGACCATGATGTCGCCGCCGCGGTTCATGCCGAAGGCGCCGGCGATGCGCCCGCCCTGCAGGTAGAACGCAACGAAGTCCCGCTGGTCGAGCGAGCCGCGCACCACGACCTCGTCCCATGAGTCCGCATGGCCAGCGTACTGGAAGCTGTGTTCGTACTGGTCCGACCAGAACCAGTGCGGGTCCTCGTAGCGCGTGCGCACGCCCATCATGTTGAGGCCGGCGGCCGCGCCCTGGCGCGAGGCATTGTCGAAATGCTCGACACGCATGCGCTTGTCGTAGAGCGGGTGGTAATGGTTGGCGACGTCGCCCGCGGCGTAGATGCCCGGCGCCGTCGTGCGGCAGAACTCGTCGACACGGATGCCGTTGCCGACCGTGATCTCGCTTGCCTTGGCGATCGCGTCGTTCGGCACAATGCCGATGCCGATCACGACAACGTCGCCCTCGAAGGTCTCGCCGTCGCGCGCGCGCACGACCACGCCGGCGGCCGTCTCCGTGATCGACTCGACGGCCACGCCACAGCGCAGCCGCACGCCGTTCTCCACATGGATCGCGCCGCAGACCGCGCCGATCGCGGCGCCGAGCACTCGCTCGAGCGGCGCGAGCATCGCCTCGAGCAGCGTCACGTCGGCGCCCGCCGCGCGTGCCGATGCCGCGATCTCGGAGCCGATGAAGCCGCCACCGACGATGACGAGGTGACGCCCGGGCCGCAGGTACTCGCGCAACCGCCCGGCATCCGCGAGGGTGCGCAGGTAGAGGATCCGCTCGCCGCTCACGTCCGGGAAGCGCCGCGGCGTGCCGCCCGTCGCTATGAGCACGGCATCCGAGGCGAGCTTGCGCCCGTCTTCGAGCACGACGTCGAGGTTCGACTTGTCGATGCGCAGCGCACGCGCGCCGAGCTCGAGCGTGACATCGTGCTCGGCGTACCAGGCGGGCGGCACCGACCAGAGTTCCTGCGGATCCGCCGTGCCTTGCAGGAACTCCTTCGACAGCGGCGGCCGCTGGTAAGGCGCGTGCGGCTCATCGCCCACGATCGTGATGCGCCCGTCGTAGCCCTGGCGGCGCAGTGCGCGCGCGGCCGATGCGGATGTCTGGCCGGCCCCGATCAGCACCATCTGGCGGGCCACGGTCAGCCCGCCTCGCAGAAGCGTTCGTGCGCCGCCGGTTCGGCGTCACGCACTTGCGGGTCGAGCCGTACATAGACGGCCTCGTCCTCGACCTTGACGGGATAGACCGGCTGGCACTTCGCCCACTGGTCGGTCCAGCCGGTCTTCAGGTCGAAGGCCCACTGGTGGCCCGGGCAGATGACCTTGCCCTTGAACACGAGGCCTCGCGACAGGCGGCTCTGCTTGTGGATGCAGATGTCGCGCAGCGCGTAGACTCCGCCGTCGATGTAGAACAGCGCGATCTCGTGGTCCGCGACCGTCACCTTGAGCTTCTTGCGTTCCCGCAGCGGCCCGAGCTCCGTGGCCTTGACCCAGTCGGTCATGGCCCGGCTAGACGGAGCCGACCGCGGCGAGTTCGGAGTCGGCGTGCTTGAAATCCTTCACGTAGTAGTCGTACAGGGCCTTCGTGTAGGAGAAGCGCATGTCCGCGGCGTCGCGCACGGCCTCGAGGCACAGTTCCTGCAGCTCGGGCGTGTCGGCATGCCGCAGCACGATCTCGTAGCCGCGCTCGCCGTGCACTTCATCCGAGGTGATATGCAGCTCGAAGAACTCCGCCTCGTCCTCCGTGAAGCCGTACTTCTCGAGCAGCGGCGGATACTGGCGGCGGTAGATGTCCGGCACCTGCGACTCGAGGCCGACGACCAGCGCGGCGGTCGCGGCGACCCAGTTGCCGCGCATCGCCGTGGCGTAGCACCAGCCCTGCAGGCCGCGGGTCACGGGATTCATGTTGCGCGGGTCCTGCACGCGTTCGCGCGTGGTGCCGCAAGCTTCCGCGAAACGGATCAGCAGGTCGGTGTGGCGGATGTCGGCCAGCTCTTCCTCGTACATGTTCTGCAGCAGGAAGTCCTTCGCCTCCGTGGCGTGGTCCGGGGCATTGGCGTAGATGTAGCCGAGGTAATCGGCGAACGGCCCCACGTAATGGAAGTGGTTCTCGGCCCAGCGCGCGAAGTGCTCGCGCTGCAGCTTGCCGCTCGACCAGGCGACGCTGAACGAGGCGTCCTTGGCCTCGCGCCCCTGCATCGCTTCCTTGAGAGCAGCCCGAAATTGAGTCTTGTCAAGCAATTTGGCCATGGCGCAACCTCCGGATGTCGTCCAAAGCGTATACTGCGGACAAAATGCCGTCAACGGGCTTTCGTGTCAGGATTCGAGTCATGCAGTCAATCCAGCTCCGCCCGGTCAAGGCCAACCCAGGCCTGACCGACAAGGTCTACGTCGCGCTGCGCGACGCGATCTCCCGCATGGACATCTATCGCGGCGACGAACCGCCGAAGCTCGACGAGCGCTATCTCGCCGAAAGCCTCGGAGTCAGCCGCACGCCGGTGCGCGAGGCCCTCTCCCGCCTCGAGCAGGAAGGGCTCGTCATGTCGATCCCGCGGCGTGGCGCCTTCGTGGTGCGCAAGACCAAGCGCGAAATCATCGAGGTCATCCAGGTCTGGGCGGCGCTCGAGGGCATGGCGGCGCGGCTTGCGACGCGCGTTGCGAGCGACACGGACATCGGCGAATTGCGCAAGCTGTTCGTCACCTTCCAGGACCCGAGCGCACCGCAGGCGCGCATCGACGAGTATTCGGAGACCAACATCCGCTTCCACCAGGCGATCATCGCGCTCAGCGGCAATGAGCTGCTGCAACGCCTCGCCGACGTGCCCCTGCTGCACATGCGGGGCATCCGTGCCAAGACGATCGGCGAGCACGATCGCGCGAGCCGCTCGATCGTCGATCACATGCACATCATCGAGGCGATCGAGGCGCGCGACGCACGCCTCGCTGAGGAACTCGTGCGCGAGCATTCCTTCGGGCTTGCCGAGCACGTCGAGAAGCACGTCGACTATCTCGGCTAAACGCCCGCGAGCAGGGTTTTCCCGATCAGCAGCGTGGCGGAGAGGCCTGACAGGCCGAGCACCGCCTGGCGTGCGCGCCGGTTGCTGATGCGAGGCACCACGCGGCCCGACAGCCAGAAGCCTGCGAGCAGCGGCGGCACGAAGACCGCCGCGGCGAGCCCCTCGGTGGCGCTGAAGCGGCCGAAGTGCGCGAGCACGACCAGGGAAAATGCCGAGCCGAGCACGAAGAAGGCCGCCATCGTCGCGCGGATCGACGCCGCAGCGCCGTGCTGGTAGGCGAGCGCCAGCGGTGGCGCCCCGATCGACGTTAGCGTTCCCATGAAACCGGACGCGAATCCGGCCACAAGAAGGTTGGGTCGCGTCGGTTGCACTCGCCAGCCACTGGCGCTCAGCAGGACGGCGCCGAGCACCAGCGCCCCGAACAGCAGGCTATAGGTCGCTAGCGGCAGGAGGGAAATCGCGAGCCCCGCGACGACGGTGCCCGGCACCCGGCCCACCAGCGCGTACGACAGGCCCCGCACATCGATGGCCTCGCGCTCCCGCCAGGCGATCAACGAGGACACGAGCAGGGCAAGCACCAGCAATGGCCCTGGCACGAGGCGCGGATCGATCAGCAGCAGGATCGGCGCCGCGATCATGCCGAGGCCGAGACCCGTGCTCGCCTGGATCAACGAACCGGTGAAAACCGCGAGGGCACCCAGCAACAGGGCCGGCCAGTGCGCAAGGTCCAGGCTCAGAACCACCGTCCCACCCCCACTTGACATCTACAACATACAGTATACCGTATACACAAAATACAGCTACCAACAGCCATTCAGGACTTGGGGGTCACATGGTTCGCAGGCTGATGCAGCACTCCGCCACGGCAGTGAGGGGATAACAATGTCCAGGGTCGCCACGACGATTTCATCCGCGGTTTGGGTGGTCATGTCCGCCCTCGCCGCCCAAGGGGCGCAAGCCCAGCAGGCCGGCGCGGAGCAGACGCCATCCCTCCAGGAGGTCACGGTCACCGGTACACGACGCCTCGTCGTTTCCCCGACCGACGTCTCCGCTCCGGTCGACGTCATTCCGATCGACAAGCTCACCAAGCAGGGCGACGTGGACATGATCAATGTCCTGCGCAACTCGGTGCCCTCCTTCAACGCCGACGCCAATCCGCTGAGCGGAACGCCGACCTCGATGCGCCCAGTGTCGTTGCGCGGCCTGTCGCCCGACCACGTGCTCGTGCTCGTGAACGGCAAGCGGCGCCATCGCGGCGCCAACGTCGCGACCTTCTCGGGCGGCAAGACCGACGGCTCGCAGGGCCCCGATATCTCCTCCATCCCCACCATCGCCCTGAAGCAGGTGCAGGTGCTGCGCGATGGCGCCGCCGCGCAGTACGGCTCGGACGCGATCGCGGGTGTCATCAACTTCATCCTGAACGACAACCCGGAGGGTGCGAACCTTCAGGCCAAGTACGGCAGCACCTACGCCGGCGACGGCGGTCGCTACCAGCTCGCGGGTTCGGCAGGCATGCCGCTCGGCGAGTCCGGCTACCTGCGCTTCAGCGGCGAGTTCCACGAGCAGGACGAATCGATCCGTGCGATCCAGCGTCCCGATGCGGCGGCGCTGCAGGCGGGGGCCAATCCGCTCGTGGATCCGGATGCGGTGCCGGACCCGGCCACCAACTTCGGCATCCCGAAGATCTCGGACGACCTCAAGCTCTTCATGAATTTCGGCGCCGACATCAACGAGGACGCGCGCTTCTACGGCTTCGGGAACTACTCGCAGCGCACGACCGAGAGCGACTTCTTCTATCGCAACCCGACCGATCGCCAGGGCGTGTTCACGGACGGCGCCGGCAACTTTCTCGTCGGCGACATGACGCCGAACGACGGCCAGAACTGCCAGGGTGGCATCGACTTCGGCGGCACCGGCGTCGTCAACAATCCGATCGCGGTGGGCGCGCCGGACCAGGTCACGCGCATGTCGAGCGTGTTCTCGGACCCGAACTGCTTCAACTTCCTCGAAGTGTTTCCCGGCGGCTACAGCCCGCGCTTCGGCAGCGACGTCACGGACTTCGCGGGCGCCTTCGGCATCCGCGGCAAGTTCGGGCCCGGCATGACCTATGACGTGAGCGCGAGCGCCGGCCGCAGCAAGATCTCGTTCTTCGCCGGCAACGTGCCGAACCCGAGCATGGGCTCGCAGTCGCCCACGTTCTTCGGTCGCGTCGGCGACCGCATCCAGCTCGAGCGCGCGGTCAACGTCGACATGACCTATCCGCTCGCGGTCGCGGCCTTCGCCTCGCCGGTCAATGTCGCCTTCGGCGCCGAGTGGCACGACGAGGAGTTCCAGATCGTCGCGGGCGAACCGGCCTCGTTCGAGTCCGGCGTGCTGGGCTCACAGGGCTTCCTGATCGGCGAAGAGGCCATCCCGGGATTCTCGCCGACGATCGCCGGCACATTCGGCCGGCACAAGTTCTCCGGCTACATCGACATGGAAACCGACGTGACGAAGAAGCTGACGCTCGGCCTCGCGGCCCGGCATGAAGCCTTCTCCGGCACGGTCGGCAGCGAGACGACGTACAAGGCCTCGGGCATGTACCACTTCACGGACTCGTTCGCGATCCGCTCGACCTACGCGACGGGCTTCCACGCGCCGTCGGTCGGCCAGGAGCATTTCTCGACCACGACGACCGAGTTCGACGCCAACGGCGATCTCGTCGAGTCGGGCCAGATCCCGCCGACGAGCCCGACGGCCGCGATCGTCGGCGGCAAGCCGCTCAAGCCCGAGACGTCGAAGAGCGTCGCGGCCGGCCTCGTGTTCGACAACGGCGCGATCACCATCACCCTCGATGCCTACTACATCGAGATGGAAGACCGCATGACCCTCTCGGCGAGCAAGACGCTGACGCCCGCCCAGAAGCAGGCGCTGATCGACGAGGGCTTCCAGTCGGCTGCCGGCTTCAGCTCGTTCCGCTTCTTCACGAACGACTTCGCGTCGGAGACCAAGGGCATCGACCTCGTGGCGTCCATGCCGCTCGGCTTCATCCCGCGCGGCAGCAACGACCTGAACGTCGCGGTCAATTACAACAAGACGAAGGTCACCTCGTTCGACCCGAACGATCCGAACGAGTTGCTCGACCAGGTGCGCGTCACCCAGCTCGAGGACAACTACCCCAACTGGCGCGGCAACGTCGCCTTCACGCATGTCGAGGATGCGTGGCGCGCCCTGCTGCGCGCCAACTACTACGGGCGCTTCACGGAGATGCATGTCAACGGCAACCTGCCGATCCACGCGGAATCGCAGGTTACCGTCGACCTCGAACTGGGCCTGACGCCCTGGGAACGCCTCGAGCTCGCGGTCGGCGCCGAGAACCTCCTCGGTTCCAAGCCGACGCGCAACCCATGGGCATTCATCGTCGGCTCGAAGTACCCGACGACGACGCCCAGCGGCCTCGACAATGGCCTCTGGTACCTCAGGATGAACTACAAGTTCTGACCATCGACTCGGGCGGGCCCGATCGCGGCCCGCCCGGCGCCCGCTGACGCATACTGCGCCCATGGGCGCCTCCTTCGGCTGGGGCTTCTTTGGCGGTTGTGCACTGCTGCTGGGTGCGTGGCTCGCCTGGATGCTGCCCATCGGGCGGCGCACGCTCGGCGCGATCATGGCTTTCGGCTCCGGCGTACTGGTGAGCGCGGTGTCGTTCGAACTCGTCGAGAAGGCGAGTGCCACGACCCACGGCGACTGGGTCATCGCCGTCGGCATGCTGCTCGGCGCATTCACGTTCTTCTGGGGCGACACGTTGATCGATCGCGCCGGCGGCAACAGGCGAGGCAGCGTGCATCCCCAAGGTGCCAACTCGAGCGGCGCCGCCATCCTCCTCGGCACCGTGCTCGACGGCATACCGGAATCGGTGGTCATCGGCCTCGGCCTCGTCTCGGGCGGCGGAGTCAGTGTTGCAATGGTGGCCGCCGTCTTCCTGTCGAACCTGCCCGAGGCGATCGCATCGACCACGGGCCTGCGCGCTTCCGGCTGGCGAGCCAGCCGCCTCTTCGGCCTGTGGCTCGCCGTTGCGGTGATTTCGGGCCTCGCGTCGCTCGCGGGTTTCGCGCTTCTGCGGCAGGCTCCGAGCGAACTCGTCGCCGGTGTGCAGGCCTTTGCGGCGGGTGCGCTCCTCACGATGATCGCGGATTCGATGATGCCTCAGGCGTTCGCGATGAACGGCCGCACGGCCGGCCTCCTGACGACGCTCGGATTCGGCCTCGCCTACGCCATCGGCGCACTGGCGCAATCACCCTGACCGCGGCTTGGCGCTCGTGCTGCCGACACCGCGTCAGTGGGCAGCTTCGCCCATCTGCGACTGGCAGTAGTTCTCGAAACCGACCCGGGCAATGAGGTCGAGCTGCGTCTCGAGATGATCGATGTGTTCTTCCTCGGACTCGAGGATGTCCTCGAAGATCTCCCGCGATATGTAGTCGCCCGCCTTCTCGCAATCGGCGATCGCGGCCTTGAGGTCGCCGCGCCCCGCGACCTCGAGCTTCAGGTCGCATTCGAGGCATTCCCTGACGTCCTCGCCGAGCAGCAGCTTGCCGAGGTCCTGCAGGTTCGGCAGGCCCTCGAGGAAGAGGATGCGCTGGACCAGCCGGTCCGCGTGCTTCATCTCGTCGATGGACTCGTCCTTCTCGTGATGCTCGAGGCGGGCAAGCCCCCAGTTGCCGAACATGCGGGCGTGCAGGAAGTACTGGTTGATCGCCGTCAGCTCGTTCTTCAGCACGACATTGAGGTGCCGGATGATCGTTGCGTCGCCCTTCATGGCCTTGCCCCTGCTATCCGGAGGGAGCGCAGTATGTTGGGCGTTCGGACCGCTCGCCGCAAATCAGCGAGGGGCTTCGCAAATCAGCCCGCCTGGCGCTGCCGGCGATCGAGGAGATGTTCGTCGACGACCTGGCGAGCGGTGTCCTCGCAATGCCCGCAGCAGTTCGCGACCGGCAGCTTGCACTGCACTTCCGCGAGGGAGGCGGCGCCATGGTCCACCGCGGCGCGGATTTGACGGTCCGAAATGGCGTTGCAGATGCAGACGAACATGCGGGATGGCCCTCTGTATGGCCATCCTAGTTGCAAATGCGAATGATTGTCAATAACTATTGCGCTGCCACGATCGAGACGACCACCGCGTCGAGGCCTGCGACCTGCCCGACCACACGGTCGCCGGGGTGCAAGGGACCCACCCCGGCGGGCGTCCCCGTGTAGATGAGGTCGCCCGCTTCGAGCCGGTAGAGGCACGAAAGCTCGGCAACGATCTCCGCGCAATGCCAGGTCATGTCCGACAGGTCGCCGTCCTGGCGCGTTTCGCCGTTGACGCTGAGGCTGATTCGCCCCGCGCGCGGCAGTGACTCCTGCGGCTGCAGCATGCGAATGGGACCGATGGGCGCCGAAGCGTCGAAGGCCTTGCCGGACTCCCAGGGTTTGCCCGCTTCCTTGGCGGCGTTCTGCAGGTCGCGCCGCGTGAGATCGATGCCCACTGCGAGGCCAAATACATGGCGGCGCGCATCGGCCACCGCGATCGCCGACCCCGCGAGCCCGATCGCGAGCACGAGTTCGACCTCGTGGTGCAGGTTGCGCGTGGCGGTTGGATAGGCGATCGCGCTGCCGCTTGCCACGATGGCGTCGGTCGGCTTCTGGAAGAAGAACGGCGGTTCGCGCGCATCGGCGCCCATCTCGCGCGCATGCGCCGCATAGTTGCGGCCGACACAATGGATGCGGCGCACGGGAAACACCGCGTCGCGCTGCGCGACCGGCACTACGACGCGCGGCGCGGCGGGGAATACGGATTCCGTCATCGCCCGATTCTATATGATGGCCGCATCCTCGCCGCGGACCGCCGCCATGCGCATCGCCAAGCCCTTCCTGATCGTCACGACCCCCATCGGGCTTGCGATCGGCCTCTATGAGGGCTGGCGGCTGGCGGGCGGCCTCGTGGTGATCATGGTCGCGATGATTTCGCTGGTCGGGGCCGCCATGCTCGGGGTCGTGCTCACCGTGCGGCGCGAGAAGCGCGCGGACGATGCGGCCCGCGCGGCCGCCGCCAGGCGCGGCGAACCGTGAAGGCACTGCTTGTCCTCGACCTCGCCGGCACCTTCGTCTTCGCCCTCGCCGGCGCCACGGCCGGCGTGCGCCGCCGGCTCGACATCTTCGGCGTGCTGGTGCTGTCGCTCGTGACGGCGACCGCCGGCGGGGTGCTGCGCGACCTGCTGATCGGCGACGTGCCGCCGGCCGCGCTGCGCGACTGGCGCTATCTTGCGGCCGCGATGCTCGCGGGCCTCGTCACTTTCCTCTGGTACCCGACCATCGAGCGCCTGCGCACGCCGGTGCGAATGTTCGATGCCGCGGGACTGGCGCTGTTTGCGGTGGCGGGCGCCGAGAAGTCCCTGGACTTCGGCCTGCACCCGCTGATGGCGGCGCTCCTCGGCATGTTGACCGGCATCGGTGGCGGCATGTTGCGCGACATCCTGCTGGCCGAGGTACCTGCGGTGCTGCGTTCGGACCTCTACGCGGTGGCGGCGCTGCTCGGGGCGGGCGTCGTGGTCTTCGGTGCGGCCTTGGGCTGGCCCTCCCTGCCCTGCGCGCTATTGGGCGCCGTGCTGTGCTTCGCGCTGCGCATGCTCGCGGTCCGCTTCGACTGGCACCTGCCGCGCGCCTGGGCGCACGGCCGGCGCAACCCCTAGGCCGGCAGGACCTGGGCCGACAGGACCGCGGCGATTCCGCTGATGGGCTGCGGCTTGGCGAGGAAGAAGCCCTGGGCGAAATTGACGCCGATCTTCTCGAGCTCCGCGAGCACGGCCGCGCTCTCGACCCGCTCGGCCACGGTCGCGATGCCGAGCGTGCGCCCCACCTGGCTGATCGCCTCCACCATGCTCCGGTCGACGGTGTCCTGCGCCACGTTGGCGATGAACTCGCCGTCGATCTTCAGGAAATCGACCGGCAGCGTCTTCAGGTAACGGAAGGATGACAGGCCGCTGCCGAAGTCGTCGAGCGAGAAGCGGCAGCCGCGTGCGCGCAGCTCCTGCATGAAATACGTGGCGTTCTGCAGGTTCGCGACAGCCGCCGTCTCGGTGATCTCGAAGCACAGGCCGCGCGCGATGTCGTCGTCGTCGATGCGGCCGAGGACGTAGTCGAGGAACCCCTGGTCGTTGAGTGAGTTGCCCGACAGGTTCACGGCAAACAGCGGCGCGGCCTGGCGCAGCTCGCGCAGCAGCTCGACGGTGCGCTGCACGACCCAGCGATCGATCATGCTCATGACGTTGTAGCGCTCGGCCGCGGGTATGAACTGGCTCGGCGGCACGATCTCCCCCGAGTCGTCGCGCAGCCGCACGGTGAGTTCCGAGAACGGCTGCGACACGCGCGAGGCACCGATCGGGCGGATCTCCTGGAAGCACAGCTCGAGCCGGCCCTCGTCGACCGCGCGGGTGACCTGCGCCACCCAGTGCATCTCGCGATGGCGCGTGGCGCTGCCGCCGCCGTCGTACAGGTGGATGCGGTTGCGGCCCTGGTCCTTGGCGGAGTAGCAGGCGATGTCGGCCGCCGAAAGGGCGTTGGCCGCGCTCTCGGTCTCGGCACCGATCTCGACTACGCCGATGCTCGCGCCCACGGAATGGCTCGCCGAGCCCCAGATGAAGCGGTAGTCGCGCACCGCCTGGCGCACGCCCTCGGCGATCACGCCGGCCTGTTCGAGCGAACAGCCCTCGAGCAGCACGCCGAATTCGTCGCCGCCGAGGCGCGCGATCGTGTCCGACGCCCGCACCCGCGTCTGCAGCAGCCCGGTGATGTCGCGGATCAGGCGGTCGCCGGCCGGATGGCCGCAGGTGTCGTTGACGATCTTGAACTGGTCGAGGTCGACGTAAAGGAGCGCATAGCGCGCCCCGTCGCGGCGCGCGCTCTGCACGGCCTCGTGCAGCCGGTTGTCGAACTCGCGGCGGTTGATCAGGCCGGTGAGCGCGTCATGGCTCGCCTGGTAGGCAAGCGCACGCTTCAGGCGCCGCTCCTTGGTGACGTCGTGGAACACGATGACGGCGCCGATGATCTTGCCGACGCGATCGCGGATCGGCGAGGCCGAGTCCTGGATCGCGATCGTCTGCCCGTTGCGGCTCGTCAGCACGCTCTGCTCGCCCGGGCCCACCTGCTCGCCGGTGCGCAGCGCGAGCAGCAGGGGATTCTCGACCGGCGCGCGCGTTGCCTCATGGACCACCGACAGGACGTCGCCGATCGGGCGCCCGCGCGCCTCGTCCGCCGACCAGCCGGTGAGCAGGCCCGCGACCGGGTTCAGGTAATCGATGTTGCCGTTGGCGTCGGTCGAGATCACCGCGTCGCCGATCGACTGCAGCGTGACCTGCGCCCGCTCCTTCTCGGCAAAGACCGCCTGCTCGGCCTGCTTGCGCTCGGTGATGTCGGCGACCGTGCCCTCGTAACCGATGACGTGGCCCGCATCGTCGCGCATGGCGTGCGCGCTCTCGAGCACCACGATCTGCTGGCCGTCGCGCCGGCGCAGGCGGAACTCCGCATTGCGGATCTTGCCCTCGGCCTCGAGCCGCCGGATGAAGTCGGCGCGGTCGGCCGGGAACCAGTAACACATCGAGACGCTCGGCAGCGCGTACAGCTCCTCGGCCGAGGAATAGCCGAGCATGCGCACGAACGCGGGGTTCACCGACAGCAGCCGCCCGTCGCGCGAGCTCTGGTACACGCCCTCCATGGCGTTCTCGAACAGCTGGCGGAACTTCGCCTCGCTCGAGCGCAACGCGGCATCCGCCGCCCGCCGCTCGATTGCGATGCCCGCGAGCTGGGCGGCGTCGGCGAGCAACTGCATCTCGCCGTGGGCTGGCAGCCCGGCCTCGCGCCGGTAGATGCCGAGCGCGCCGACCACCTTGCCGGAGCCCGCCTTGATCGGCATCGACGCGGTCGCGAGGACGCCGCATTCGAGCGCGGCATCGCGGCGCGACTGCCAGAACGGGTCGTTCTCGACGTCCGCCACCAGCACCTGGCGCCCGAGGTAGACGGCCGCGGCGCAGGAGCCGTTGCGGATGTCGATGAGCGAGCCGTCGAGCACCACGCGCAGCCTCGCGGGCAGGCGCGGTGCGACCAGGTATTCGAAGCAGCGGCCGTCGGCCGCGAGCACGCTGATGACGCACAGCTGGTTCTCGCACACCGACTCGACCATGTCCACGATCGACTCGAGCGCCGCCGCGAGCGGCGCGCTCGCCGCGATGTGCTCGAGCACCGCGCGCTCGCCCGCCGCGATGCGCTCGGCGCGCTTGCGCCCCGTGATGTCGGTGATGCTGCCGCGGATGACCTCGCGTTGCGAGTCCGGCAGGCGCACGAGGCGCACTTCGCAGGGGATGTCGTTGCCGAGCGCGTCACGGTGGGTCCACTCGAAGATCTGCGGCACGCCGGCCAGCGCCCGGTCGACGTTGCCGCGGGCGGAGCCCGAGGACGGCAGGCCGTCGGCCTGCACCGGCGGCGAGAGCTGCTCGGGGCCCACCGCGAGCAGTTGCGCGCGGGTCATCTTGAAGAAATGCTCGGCGTTCTGGTTGACGTCGATGAAGCGCATCGACGCGGCGTCGAACACCACGATCACCTCGGGCGCGTGGTCGACGAGGGTGCGGTAACGCCCCTCGCTCTCGCGCAGCGCACGCTCGGATTCGCGCCTCTCGGTCGCGTCGCGCACGCAGACGACGAACAACTCGCGCCGGTTGATGCGCGCGCGGCTCACGGCCATGTCGACCGGGATTGTGCTGCCATCCTTGTGCCGCGCGGCCGACTCGCTCGCGGCGAGGTCGATATGCGTGTCCTCGCTGCTCGCGGCAAGGCGGCGCAGGCCGGCGACCACGCTGTCGTGCTGCTCGGCGAGCGCCGGCATCAGCAGGTCGATGCGCCGGCCGATCACCTCGGTCTGCGAAAAGCCGAAGACGCGCTCGCCGGTCGGATTGAACGACTCGATCGCCCCGTCGCTGTCGACGGTGATGACGACGTCCTTGATGTTGTCGAGGATCAGCTGCAGGTGGCCGCTCGACTGCTCGGTGATCTCGCGCGTGAGCGACCGCGCCTCATCGGACATCAGCTGCATCGAGCGCACGATGCCGCGGCGCTCTTCGTCCACCTGTTCGTAGTAGTCGCTGACGGCCGCGAGCAGCGCGGGCAGGTCGATCTCGCGGCTCTCGCCGCGCCGCAGTTGCTCGACCTGCTGGCGCAGTTGCGGGTGCGCGTCGCGCAGGAACGCATCGACGGCCAGGCCCGGCACGGACCCCGTACGCACGACCGTGGTGGTCGCATCCAGTTCCTTTGTTCTTCGCACGGGGCCAGTATTTGACATAATGTCAATTGCCTTCCATACGAAAAATCATAGGGGGACGCCGCGGGCAGGCCCGTGAACTGCCTCCCGATTTCACATTAATGGGCGGCGGGTCAATGCGCGGCGGGCGCGAGCTCGCGCGGCGTGATGCCCTCGCCCACGATGATCGGGATCGCGAAGGTCCGTGTGAGCGAAGACCGGTCGGTATCGACGAGGGCGACGGCCGACAGCGAGAAAATACCGTCGCGCTCCGGTACGACGGTCACCCGATGCATCAGCGGCACGCCCGGCTCGGCACCCCTTGGGATGCTCATCTCCTGGCCGGCCGTGATCGCAAGGCCGTCCGCGTTCTGCACGATCACGCGGATCGTCGCGGCGGCGTCCGACGGAATCACCGCCAGCTCGATGTCGAGCGGCCGGCCGGGTTCGGGCCTCGACGCCAGCGCGAACTTCAGGTCGACCGCCGCATTGCCCTTGCTGCCCGAAACGGCGGACACCATGTCGGGCGGCAGGGCCGCCTTGCGCGGTGTGCTGGCGCTCGCCGGTGCGGCGGGCGTGGCGGCTTCGGGAGTGCGATCGCAGGCGCCGAGGCAGGCCAGCGCCAGCACCCATCCCAAGTGTCTATAGGACATCCGGAAACCGCCCCCAGCAAGTTGCGCGCACGTTATCACACCGCCAGCAGCGGCGGCTCGTCGATGGCGGCACGCTGCTCGAGCAGGTCGAGGATGTGCCGTTCCCAGTAGCGCCGCTCGCCGAACCACGGGAAGGCGCGCGGAAACGCCGGGTCGTCCCAGCGCTGCGCGAGCCACGCCGCGTAGTGGATCATGCGCAGGGCGCGCAGCGGTTCGACGAGACGCAGTTCGCGGTAATCGAAGTCGGCGAACTCCCCGTAGCCGGCCGCGAGCGCGTCCCAGGCGCGACGCCCATCCACCCCACCGGGCAGCAACATCCACAGGTCCTGCACGGCGGGGCCGGTCATGCAGTCGTCGAGGTCGACAAATACCGGGCCCTGCGCGCCCCAGAGCAGGTTGCCGAGGTGGCAATCGCCGTGCAGGCGCAGGGTCGCGAAGTCGCCGGCCGCGTCCCATTCGCGCTCGACGGCGCCGAGGAGCTCGCCCGTGACCTCCGCATAGCGGGCTTGCAGCTCCGCGGGGACATGGCCGCTTTCGAGCACGGCGGCGCGCGCATCGTGGCCGAGCCGCCCAGGCGTGAGCCGCACGCGCGCGCGGAAACGCCGCACCGCGCCCACCCCGTGCAGCCGGCCGAGCGTGCGGCCGAGCAGCGCGAAATCCGCATCCGTGTCGAGTTCCGCGCCGCGGCCGCCGAGCCAGGGAAAGAGCGCAAAGCGGAACGCGGCGTGGCGCAGGAGCGTCTGGCCATCGACCGCCACCGGCACGGCGACCGCGAGGTCGCGCGCGGCGAGCTCGCGCGCGAATTCGTGCTCCTCGAGAATCTGCTCGTCGGACCAACGCCGCGCCCGGTAGAATTTCGCGACCAGCGGCGCACCCTGCGCGGTGCCGATGCGGTATACGCGGTTCTCGTAGCTGTTCAGGGCGAAGAGTCGTCCATCGACCTCGACGCCGTGCGCGCTCGCGGCATCGAGCACGAGGTCCGGCGTCAGGTTGGCAAACGGAGTTGGGGAAGCATGGGACATCGCGGGATTCTAGTCACCGGCGGCGCCGGTTACATCGGCAGTCACACGGTGCTGCAGCTGCGCGAGCGGGGCGAGCGAGTCGTCGTCCTCGACGACCTGTCGACCGGTTTTCGCGAGGCGGTGCTCGACACGCCGCTCGTCGTCGGCAATGTCGGCGACACCGCGCTCGTCGCGCGGCTGCTGGCCGAGCACGAGGTCGACACCGTGATGCATTTCGCGGCGCATACCATCGTGCCCGAATCCGTCGCGGACCCGCTCAAGTACTACCGCAACAATACCTGCGCGACCCGCTCGCTGCTCGAGTCCTGCGCCCTGGGCGGCGTGCGGCAGTTCGTGTTCTCCTCGACCGCCGCGGTCTATGGCATCCCCGAGGGCGCCTACGCCGACGAGGCGACACCCACCGCGCCGATCAATCCCTATGGCACTTCGAAACTGATGTCCGAATGGATGCTGCGCGACCTCTCGGCCGCCTCGGCGCTGCGCCATGTGTCGCTGCGGTACTTCAACGTGGCGGGCTCCGATCCGCGGGGGCGGATCGGCCAGTCGACGCGCAAGGCCACGCTCCTCGTCAAGGTCGCCTGCGAGGCGGCCGTCGGCAAGCGCCCCCATGTGTCGGTCTACGGCACGGACTACGCGACGGCGGACGGCACGGGCGTGCGCGACTACATCCACGTCGAGGACCTCGCGCGGGCGCACCTCGACGCCCTCGCCTACCTGCGTGCCGGCGGGCCCTCGGAAACCCTCAATTGCGGCTACGGGCACGGCTTCAGCGTGCGCGAGGTGCTCGCGAGCGTCGCGCGGGTGTCGGGCCGCGCGCTCGACGTGCGGGAAGAGCCGCGGCGCGCGGGCGACCCGCCGCAGTTGATCGCACGGGCCGACCGAATCCGCGCCCGCCTCGGCTGGCGCCCGGCGCTCGACGACCTCGACACGATCGTCCGCACCACCCTCGCGTGGGAGCGTCGCCTGGCCGAGACACCCTGGGGCTGATGCGTTCCACTACAATGCCCGGATGCGTTGGGCACGCCCCAAATCCCTCTCCGGACTCATGCTGCTCGGCCTCGCGCTCATCGCGGTGCCGCTGCTCGTGGCCGTGCTGAACGCAGCCGTGCAGATGCGCCAGATCGCCTCGACCAGCGAGAAGCTCGTCGTCGAGAGCGTGCGTGCCACCCGCTCGACGCAGGAGCTGTTCGCGGAGATCGCGGCGGTCGAACGCGGCACGCGCGTCTACCAGGTGCTGCGCGATGCCAAGCTCACCGAATCGATCACCCGCAGCGAGGCGCGCCTGACGACGACGCGGGAGGAACTCGCGCGCCACCTGCGCAGCCCCGAGGCGAAGCAGGCGCTCGCCGAACTTGCCGCGGCCCAGCAGCGGCTGCTCGCGGGCCTCTCGCCGCCCGCGCCGACCGACAGCGACTTCGGCGCGCTGCTCGCGCTCCTCGACGTGATGCAGGATGCCGCCGGGCGCATCGCGGCGACCGGCAATGCCCAGATCGACAGCGAGCTCGCGGAACTGCGCGAACAGACCCGGCGCGCCCAGCGCCGTCTGCTCGTGCAGAGCTCGCTGCTCGTGCCGCTCTCGCTGGTCGCGATCCTCGCCCTCACGCTGTCGATCGGCCGGCCGCTGCGGCAGATCGACCGCGCGATCAGCGAACTCGGTCGTGGCGCGTTCACGCACCCGATCGCGGTCGGCGGGCCGCGCGACCTCGAGCGCCTCGGGCACCAGCTCGAGTGGCTGCGCGTGCGCCTGCTCGACCTCGCGCAGGAGCGCAACCGCTTCCTGCGCCACATGTCGCACGAGCTGAAGACGCCGCTCGCCAACATCCGCGAGGGCACCGAGCTGCTGATGGACGGCGCGGTCGGCGAACTCGACGCCGGCCAGCGTGAAGTCACCGCCATCCTGCGCGAGAACGGCATCAAGCTGCAGCGCCTGATCGAGAACCTGCTGTCCTTCAGCGCCTGGCAAAGCCAGAGCGCGAGCCTCGACGTGAGCGAGTTCCGCCTGCGGCCGCTGGTCAAGCAGGTGCTCGAGAACCAGCAGCTGACGCTCCTTTCGCAGCGCGTGCGGCTCGACGTCAAGATCGACGACCTGTCGCTCGCGGCCGATCGCGGCAAGCTGCGCCTGATCCTCGAGAACCTGCTGTCGAACGCGATCAAGTATTCGCCCAAGGGCGGCGCGATCCACCTGCATGCGCGCGCCCACGGCGAGAACTGGCAGCTGGACATCGCCGACAGCGGCGTCGGCATCCCGCCCGAGGAGCGTGCGCGCATCTTCGACGCCTTCTACACCGGCAAGGTGGCCCCCGGCGGCCACGTCAAGGGCACCGGCATCGGGCTCTCCGTCGTGCTCGAATTCGTCAATGCACACGGCGGAATGATCGAGATCGTGGACGGCGAATACCCCGGCGCGCATTTCTGCGTGCGCCTGCCGCAGCGCGCCGCCGCCCTCCCCGCCCCGGAGCAGGCCCATGCGGCGTAGCTCCTGTTGTGCGCGGACCTGCGCCCTGCTCGCCACGGCGACGCTCGCGGCTTGCGGCACACTCGACGGGCTCTCCGGACGATCCACGCCGCCCGAGCCCGCGGTCGACCGGACGCAGACCCAGGCGCTGCTCGTGTCGGGGCACCTCGAGACGCTGCAGCGGCTGCTCGCGAGCGGCCCGGCCGAACAGGCGGAAATCGTCGCGACGGCCAGGCGTGAGTACGACGAAGCGGCGACAGCCAGTCGCCAGCTGCGCTACGCGCTCGTGCTCGCGACGCCGGGCCATGCCTCCACCGACGTGACGGAGGCGCAGCGGCTGCTGCGTGAACTCACCGCGACACCGGAATCGCTCGTGCCAGCCGAACGCGCGCTCGCCCGCCTCGAGCTCTCGCAGCTCGACCGCCAGGCGCTGCTCGCGGCGGAGAACCGCCGCCTGCAGGCCGCGGTCGACCGCGCCGACCGCGAGCGCAATTCGACGGCGAGCCGGCGCCTGCAGGCCGAGCTCGAGGAGAACGCGCGCCTCAGGAAGGCCCTCGAGGACGCACAGAAGAAGCTCGATGCCATCGCGAACATCGAGCGCACCATCACCGAACGCAAGCCCCAGTCCGAAGGACGCACGCCATGAACCAGGCCGCCCGCGCCGACGCCACCGGCAAACGCAAGGCACGCATACTCGTCGTCGACGACGACCCGGGGCTTCTGCGCCTGCTCACCATCCGCCTGCGCGCCGAGAACTACGACGTCGAGGCCGTGGAGAACGGGGTGGCCGCGGTCGCCGCCGCGAGCCGCTTCCGGCCCGACCTCGTGATCAGCGACCTGCGCATGGACCAGATGGACGGCATTGGCCTCCTGAAGGAATTGCAAAGCCGCTGGCCGGGGCTCAAGGTCATCCTGCTGACCGCGCACGGCACGATCCCGGACGCGGTGCAGGCGACCCAGATGGGCGCGTTCGGCTTCCTGACCAAGCCCGTCGACAAGCAGGAGCTGCTCGACCACGTGCAGAAGGCGCTGCGCATTTCGGGCTTCGCCGGCTCGGACGAGGACTGGCGCGCGGACATCGTCACGCGCAGCGCCCTGATGGAGGAACGGCTCGCCCAGGCGCACATGGTGGCCGGCACCGACGCGCGGGTGCTGATCACCGGCGAGAGCGGCACCGGCAAGGAACTGCTCGCCCGCGCGATCCACCAGGCGAGCCCGCGGCGGAACAAGGCGTTCGTCGCCGTGAGCTGCAGCGGCACCGACGAGGCCGCCCTCGACAACGAAATCTTCGGCGAGCGCGGCGCACTGGCTTCTGCCGACGGCAGCACGCTGCTGCTCGACGAAATCGCGGACCTGCCGATGGCCCTGCAGATGAAGCTGCTGCGCTTCCTGCCCGACAGCCCGTCGCAGGGGGCGGCCTCACCCGCCGCGAACGTGCGCGTGATCGGCACGACAGGCAAGGACCTAGCGGCGCTGGTGGCGGCCGGGGGCTTTCGCGAGGACCTTTACTACCGCCTCAACGTGGTGCACATCGAGATGCCGCCGCTCGCGCGGCGGCGCGAAGACATCCCGCTGCTGGTCGCGCACTTCCTCGCGCGCCTGTCTGCTGAAACGGGCGTGCGCAAGATCTACGCGCCCGAGGCCGTCGAACTGCTCGCAACGGCCGACTGGCCCGGCAATGTCCGCCAGCTTGCGAACGTGGTGCGCCAGAATGTGGCGCTGTCGCAAACGCCGATCATCCCCGTGGAACTCGCGCAACAGTCGCTCGGCGGCACACCGGGCCGCATGGTGTCCTTCGACGAGGCGCGCGACGAATTCACGCGCAGTTACCTGTCGCAGATCCTGCAGATCACCGGCGGCAACGTCTCGCAGGCCGCGCGGCTCGCCAAGCGCAACCGCACCGACTTCTACAAGCTGCTCGGGCGCCACCAGCTGACGCCCGAGGACTTCAAGCAGCGCTAGGCGACTCAGGCGGCGCCAGGCGGATCGCCCATCAGGATCGGCGCGCCGCCGAGGTAGCGGGTCGCGCGACGCTTCGCCTCTATGTCGGCGTACACGGCCATCGCCGCCGCCTCGGAAATGCCGAGCGCCGCGCCGAGCGCGGCGGCCCCCTCGCCGTGCTCGTACGCCCACAGCGCGAGATCCATCTGCGCATAGGGCAGGCCGAAGTAGAACTCGTCCTGGCCCTGCGCGAGGCTGTAGGTATCCGTGGTCGGCGTGGCGTTACAGATCTCGTCGGGCAGCTTCATGAAACGCGCCATCGCATAGACCTGCGACTTGTAGAGGTGCGCGATCGGCTTCACGTCGGCCGAACCGTCGCCGTTCTTCACGAAGAAACCCTGGTCGTACTCGAGCCGGTTCGGCGTGCCGACCACCGCGTAGTTCAGGCGATCGGCGTGGAAATACTCCATGGTCTTCCTGACGCGCTGCTTGAAATTCGTCGCGGCGACGATCATCAGGTACTGGCGGTACTCCAGGCGCGCCTCATGGATCTTCCCCGCCGGGTCCTGTGCGACGAGCTTGAAGTGGTTGTAGCGGCCTTCGAGGCCGCCCTCGAGGACGATCTTGTTCTTCCAACCCGCGCCGTATCCGGGGTGCACCGCCCGGCAGACTTCCTCGATGCGCGCGTAACAGCCGAGCGCCTCGAGCGCCGGCGCGATGTCGAAGACCTCGTGTTCAATGCCGAGATGCTCCGCGAGCAGCCGGCCGCGGCTAGTGCTCGTCGGGGACGAGATCCGCTCGGGCAGCAGCAGCCCATGGACTTTCTTCGCGCCCACCGCGCGCACCGCGAGCGCAGCGCTGACCGAACTGTCGATGCCGCCCGAGATCGCCACCACGAGGCCGCGGCGGTTCAGCTCGGTGCTGAGCGCCCGGCGCACGCCCGAGGCGATGCGCTCGATCTCGGCGGCGAAGTCGAGGGCGAACGCGCGTTCCGCGGACAATGGCTGTGTCGTCATCCTGTTTCCTTCAGCATGAAGCGTTTGATCTTGCCCGAGGCGGTCCGCGGCAAGGTTGCCACGAAAACGACCTCTTTCGGCACTTTGTACGTGGCGAGCCGGTCGCGGCAATGCGCCTGCACCGCACGCGGTTCGAGGCTGGCACCTTCGGCGGGAACGATGCACACCCTGATGACTTCACCGAGGATCGGGTCGGCCACGCCGACCGCCGCGCATTCGGCCACGCCCGCCAGCTCGAGCACGGCTTCCTCGATCTCTAGCGGGCTGACCCGATGCGCACCCGACTTGATCATGTCGGAGGAGCGCCCGACCAACGAGAGATATCCCTCGGAGTCGACCCTGCCGATGTCACCGGTGCACAGCCAGCCGTCGCGCAACACCTTTGCGGTCGCGGCGGGGTTGTCCCAGTAGCCGAGCATCACGTTGTTGCCGCGTACGCAGACCTCACCCTCGACGCCCGCGGCCACGGCGGAGCCTGCCGGGTCGTGCACTTCGATGGCCACGCCCGGGATCCCGATGCCGACGGTACCCAGCTTGTCGTCGAGCCGCTCGGGCGGCAGGTAACTGATGCGCGCCGTCGCCTCCGTCTGCCCGTACATCACGAAGAGGCGCGCACGCGGCAGCGCGGCGCGCAGTTGCCGGGTGAGGGTCGGCGCCATCGCGCCGCCCGCCTGCGTCAGGTAGCGCAGCGTCGAGAGGTCGTAGTCAGCGAATTTCACCCGCTGCAGCAACAGCGCAAAAGTGGAAGGCACGCCGGAAAAGCCGGTCGCGCGTTCGTCCGACATGGCCTGCACGACGAGGTGCGGATAGGTAAGCGAATTCTCCAGCACGAGGGAGCCACCCGCCGCAAGGTGGGTGTGCAGCACGGAATTGCCGTAGGAATAGTAGAACGGCAGCACATTGACGATCCGGTCGAGTTCAGTGAGTTCGAGGTAGCGGAGGATGGCCTGCGTGTTGGCGACGAGGTTGCGATGGCTCAGCGTGACGCCGCGCGGGTCACCTGTCGTGCCCGAGGTGTAGATGATCGAGGCCGGCAGCTGCGGATCGAGCGCCCCGGACACATCGGTGTCGTCGGCCGTGGCCAGCCATTCCTTCCAGGCGACGGCGCCTGCCGTTCCCTCTCGTGCCGGGGCAACCTCCGGTGTCATGACGACCTGGCGCAGTGCGCCGCAAGACGCAAGCAGCGCGGGCAACGCCGGGTGGGTGGGCATCGCCACGAGCACGCTCGCGCCGCAATGCGCGATGCCGCGCGCGAGCTCCGGGCCGCGCATCGAGGCATTGAGGCTCACCACGATGCCGCCCGCCTGCAGCACGGCGTAGTAGGCAATCACGTACTCGGGGGAGTTCTCAACCAGCAGCGCGACGCGCCCGCTCGGCGCGAGCCCGCCCGCGCGCAGCGCATTGGCGGCGCGGCGCACATCGCGCCACAGCTCCGCGTAACTGATGCCGCAGCCGCGTTGCCGGAGTGCCGGGCGGTCCGGGAAGCGCCGCGCGGACCCGCGCAGCAGGTCCACCAGGCTGGTCGCGCCAGCCGCCACGTTCAGCCCTGCTTGCGCTCGATGAACGCCGCGATCCGGTTCACCGAATCGAGGTTGTCGGGAACCATCTCGTGGTCCGCGACCTTGATGCCGAAGGATTCCTCGAGGAACAGCAGCACTTCGAGCATGCCCGTCGAATCGATCAGGCCGCGCGCAAGGAACGAGTCGTCCAGCCCCAGCAGCGAGGTGTCGGTGCTGAACAGGAAATTCTCGAGAATGTATTGTCTGACCTGAACGGCTGCCGACATTGGCTGCTTTCCTCCTTGAGGCTGGGCATTTGACTATGCGCGGGACGCGGCGGGCGTGACGCCCTCCACAAAAAGACCGTGCCAGACCTGCGTCGAGAGGATACCCGTGAATGTCATGCTGTCCCTATAGCTTACCGCACGACCGGCGCTGACCTTGCGCCACAGGAGCCGGACACGGTCCACGTCGAAGTATCCGGAGCGCCGCAGGCTGGCCTCCGACAACGCCTCTTCGACGAATTCGATGCCGGCCGCCTCGAATGCCCGGCTGTCCGGGCTGCGGTACGGCTGTTTCTTGCGGGCGAGGATCGAGGGCGGCAGGCGCTTGCCCATCGCCTTCTTGAGCAGGTGCTTTTCGTCCAGTACGCGCATCTTCAGGCGCGGATCGAGCGCATTGGCAAACTCGATGACCCGATGGTCGAGGTAGGGGAAGCGCCCCTCGACACTGTTGGCCATCAGCATCCGGTCGCCCTGCGTCGACAGCAGGTAGCCCGCGAGCAGTGTCTTCGCCTCGACATACTGGCCCTGGTTGAACGGATCCCAGGACGCGAGCCCCGCCGGCATCGTGGCGGCAAGCATCGCAACAGGGTCCCTGCCCGCGATCCTCTCGCGAGTTTCCGCGGAGAACAGCGCCTTCCCCTGTGCAGTCGTCTTCCAGCGCGGCTCATGCGCGAAGAACGGAGACGCGCTGCCGCCGAGCCCTGCGCCGAAGAATGCCTCGCTGTAGGCCTGGCCACGCGCGGCGGTGATGTCGAGGTAGGGATAGAGCCGCTGCAACAGGCGCGGTCGCCAGGCGGAACCCGGCTGGCGCGCCCAGAAGCGACGGATCTTCGCTTCCTTGAACAGGTCGTAGCCGCCGAACACCTCGTCGGCGCCCTCGCCGGTCATCACGACCTTGCAGTCGCTGCGCTGCGCCAGGCCCGACAGCGCCATCAGAGGAATGGGCGCACAACGCAGGAACGCCGTCTCCGCCCGCTGCACGGCGCCCACGAATCCCGTGCGGATGTCGTCGTTGTCGACGCGTATCGTGCGGTGGTTCACGCCGAAATACTCGGCGGCGGCGAGCTGGTGTTCGCTCTCGTCGAGGCCCGGGTCGGCAAAGGCGAGGGAGAATGTGTTCGGCTTGACTCCGCCTTCGCACATCAGTGCGATCAGCGCGGTCGAGTCGAGCCCACCCGACAGGTAGGCGCCTACGGGCACGTCGGCGCGCAAGCGGATGCGGGTTGCATCCGCGAGGAGCGCATGCAGTTCATCCGCCAGGTCCTCGGCGGAGCCGCGCAGGTACGCGCCCGGCTCACGGAACAGCCAGTTCCAGTAACAGTGCGTCGATACGCGCCCGTTCTCGGCGACCAGCAAGTGCCCCGGCAGCAGCTGCTCGACACCCGCGAACAGCGTCGAACTGCCGACCGGCGACCAGAACGTGAAGACCTGGTCGAGCGCCGCGCGATCGAGCTCGGGCCGTTGCGGCATGGCCGTGAGCAATGCCTTCACTTCGGAGGCGAACAGCAGGCGCCCGCCCTGTTGCGCATGGAAGAGCGGCAGGATCCCGGCCCGGTCACGCGCGAGCACCAGGCGCCGCGCACGGCAGTCCCACAGCGCGATCGCAAACTGGCCGTTCAGCCGTTCGACGAAGGCGAGGCCATGCTCCTCATACAGGTGCACGATGACCTCGGTGTCGGTCCGGGTGTAGAAACGATGGCCCGCCTGCTCGAGTTCGGCGCGCAGCTCGACGTAATTGAAGATTTCGCCGTTGAAGCTGACCCACACGGAACGGTCCTCATTGTGGATCGGCTGCGCCCCGCCCTCGAGGTCGATGATCGAGAGACGCGCGTGGCCGAGCCCGACCAGCCCGGGCTCCTCGAGCCACACGCCACGGCCGTCCGGGCCGCGATTCACCAACGGCGCGAGCATTGCCTCGAGTTCCGGCGCACGCACCGGCTCGCCCGCCTGCAGGTTGAGGATTCCGGCGATTCCGCACATATATCAGGGGACCCTGGTCAGGTTCGGCGCATCTTACCCGTTGCCGGGCAGGGTCACTCCCGCGAAGGCCCCGCAGCGAAGCCGTCAAATCGCAGCTTCCTCGCGTGAAACGCCTCGGCGTATCCGCTGCGCGAACGGCATTCGATGCCGCGCAGCCTCGCGAGCGCCATGAACGTATCGGCACTGAACCAGTCCCGCCGCCGCTGGCTGCCGTATGCCGCCAAGAGCGCGCGCACCTTGGCTCGCATCTGCGCAGCGGAGACCGGCACGAGGAGGTTCGGCGTCCCGAGCCCGCCATCCCACTTCGGCACTTCGAACTCGAGCACCGCGTGGTTGCGGAAGGTATTCCATATCATCTCGTTCACGATGCGGTGGTCCTGGTGGCGATCCGATCGCTCGTGGCAGAAGATCAGGTCAGGCGCGGGCAGGCGCTTCAGGGATTCGACGAAATCCTTGACGGCCCCGTAGTGGGCCGGGAAACGGCCGTCCGGGAAGTCGCCGCAAATCAACCGGCCGCGCGCGGCGCGACGCACGAGCATCGCCATGGCCTTGCGCGTCTCCTCGCGCCGCACGGCCGGCGCGCTGACCACGGCCCAACTGATCTCGAGCCGCGCGCCGCCCGCCTGCAACGCGAGCAGCGTGCCCGCGCAACCGATCTCGATGTCGTCGCAATGCGCACCGACGCACAGGACGCGGGCGGCCCGCCCGGCTGGCCGACTGCCGATCAGCCCCAGCATGCAATGGCCCTCATGGCCGCTCGCGCCAGAGCATCCACGGGCAATCCCCGCGCGCGTCCATGCGGTCGAAACCGATCTTGTCCTTGAACGTATCCATGCACTGCCAGAAACCGCGCCAGCGGAATGCAGAGAGGCGCCGCTCCGCGATCAGGCGCGCGAAGGGCGCCTCGACGAGCTCCTCGCCCTCCCCAATGTAGCGGAAGATCTCCGACCGGAAGACAAAGTAACCGCCGTTGATGAGCAGCGGCTCGTCCGGCATCCCGCCCATCTGCGTGACCATGCCGGACGCGTCGGCGTGCACGGCATGAAAACTCTGGCTGCTCGGCACGGCCGCGAAACTCGCCACCAGGTCCTTGGCTGCCACGAACTGCGCGACGTGCCGGTCGAGCGGCAGGTCCGACAGGCCATCCGCGTAGTTCGCGAGGAACACCGGCTCTCCGTCCAGGTACCTGCGCACGCGGAGCAGTCGCTCGCCGATATTGCTGTGCAGCCCTGTGTCGACGAAGGTGATGGTCCATTTGTCGAGGTCGCGCCCATGCAGTTCGACCCGGTGCTCGCCGGCGTGCAGCGTGAAGTCGTTGGACATGGCCTCGTTGTAGTTGAGGAAGTACTCGCGGATGAGGTCGCCGCGATACCCGAGGCAAAGGATGAAATCGGTATGCCCGAAGTGCGCGTAGTAGCGCATCAGGTGCCACAGGATGGGTCGATAGCCGATGCCGACCAGCGGCTTCGGGATCGTGTCGGAATGCTCCCGCAGGCGCGTGCCGAGCCCGCCACAGAAAAGGACGACTTTCATCCATGACCCTCCCGGTCC
This sequence comes from Pseudomonadota bacterium, assembly GCA_963204835.1. Lineage (GTDB taxonomy): Bacteria > Pseudomonadota > Gammaproteobacteria > Steroidobacterales > Steroidobacteraceae > CADEFQ01. The sequence goes on along the minus strand of CAUJHJ010000057.1, from coordinate 79,275 downwards.
GTATCATAATGGCGAACTGGCACCAGCCTCCCGCAATAAGTCGAATTTGTGAATCGAAGCATGAACTTTACGCAATGTTCCGTGCGGGATGCATGGCTCGTTGTACCGTCACCCCACCAGGACGAGCGGGGTCGATTCATGCGCGCGTGGTGCGAAGAAGAGTTCAGCCGCCAGGGAATTGCGTTCCGGCCGCGACAGGCCAACATGGGACTCAGCCGGTTGCGCGGCACCGTTCGCGGCTTGCACTTTCAATGCGCGCCCGCACTCGAAGCCAAGCTGGTTCGCTGCACCCGCGGATCGCTGTTCGACGTGGTCCTCGACCTGCGCCCGGACTCGCCGACTTATCTGTCCTGGCAGGGCGCATACTTGACGGCCGACAACGGCCACATGTTGCTGGTGCCGGAGGGCTGCGCGCACGGTTGCCAGGCGATGGAAGACGACACGGAATTCCACTACATGGCTTCGGCGATGTATTCGCCTGGCCACGCCCGCGGAGTCCGGCATGACGACCCGGCTTTCGGCATCGACTGGCCCCTGCCAGTCACCCTGGTGTCGGAACAGGACCGCCGCTGGCCATTGATCGAGGCGAGCCGGGCAGGAAGCGAGGAGCACACCCATGGAGAGTGAATCGGTATTCAGCAAGCTTCAGGCCCGCGAAGCAGAGCGCCGCCCGATCCGGGTCGGCGTGATCGGCGCGGGCGCCACGGGCCGCGCCATTGCCCTGCAGCTCGGCACGCCCGTGCCCGGCATGCGGCTCGCCGGCATCGCCAATCGCACCCCCTCCCACGCGGAACGCGCGCTGCGCGAGGCGCGCATCGAAGGCTGGGCAACCGTGGAGACGGCCGCGCAGGCGGAAGCGGCGATCGGCCGCGGACGCACCGTACTGGCCGCGGACCCCGCCGTCCTCACGCGCTGCGGGGCCATCGACATCGTCGTCGAAGTGACCGGCACCGTGGATTTCGGCGCCTCCGTGGCCCTCGATGCGTTCGCGCATGGCAAGCCCGTGGTGCTCGTGAATGCCGAACTCGATTCGCTGATCGGCCCGATCCTCAAGACCCGTGCCGACGAGGCCGGCGTAGTCCTGACCCATACCGATGGCGACGAGCCCGGCGTCGCGATGACTCTTTTCCGGTACTGCCAGACCGTGGGCTTGCGACCCGTGGCGGCGGGCAACATCAAGGGCATGGTCGACTACTACCGCAATCCCGACACGCAGGCGCAGTTTGCCCTCAAGCACGACCAGGACGTGCGCAAGGTGACTTCGTTCGCGGACTCGACCAAGCTTTCGATGGAAACCACCGTTCTCGCGAACGCCACGGGCTTCGGCGTCGCCCGTCGCGGCATGACGGGCCCGGCCTGCGGTTATGTCCGCGAGCTCGCGAAACTGCTGCCCGCCGAGGCGATGCTCGCCGGCGGCATCGTCGACTATTCCGTCGGCGCCATGCCGATGACCGGCGGCTTCGTGGTGGTGCATGAGGACAACCCGCTCAAGCAGACCCAGCTTGCGTACTACAAGCTCGGCGACGGCCCCTTCTACGTCTTCTATACGCCGTTCCATTTGCCGCATATCCAGCTTCCGTCGACCATCGGGCGCGCTGTCCTGCATCGCGACGCAACCGTGGCCCCACGCGGCGGCCCGTCCTGCGAAGTGGTGACGGTGGCCAAGCGCGCATTGAAGGCCGGCGAACGCCTCGACGGCATCGGCGGCTACTGCAGCTACGGGCTCATCGACAATCACGCGGCGGCTCGTGCGGCCAACGCATTGCCTATCGCACTGTCGGAAGCTTGCGTCCTGCTGCGGGACGTGGCGATGGACGAGGTAATCCGGTTCGGCGATGTCCGCATGCCGGCCACCCGCCTGAGCGACACCCTTTGGCACGAGCAGATGAGCCGCTGGCCGATCGAAAAGCGGCGCATCGCGTGAAGAAGGACATCGTCGTCATCGGCACGGGCATGGCCGGGTTCGGTGCGGCCTCGCGCCTCGGCCAGGCGGGAATTCGCCCTGCGGTCTACGACCGCAACGACTACTACGGCGGCCACACCGCATCGTTCAGGGAAGCGAGCGGCTTCCTCTTCGATCTCGGCCCGCACATCTCCTTCACGAAGGACCCGCGCATCCAGGACATGCTCGCCTCGAACGTCGGGCAGGAGTACGAATCGCTGCAGGTCAAGCTCGACAACTACTGGCGTGGCCTGCGGCTCACGCACCCCGTGCAGTTGCACCTCAACGGCCTGCCGCACGACCTGATCGTGGAAATCATCGCCGACTTCGTCAAGGTCCACGATGCGCCGGAACGGCCCGTCGCGAACTACGAGGAATGGCTGGTCGCAAGCTACGGCCGCAGGTTCGCGGAACTGTTTCCGATGCAGTACACGCGCAAGTACCACCTGACGGCGGCCAGCAACATGAGCACGGAGTGGCTCGGCCCGCGCATGTACCGCCCGAGCCTGCAGGAGCTGTTGCGTGGCGCCCTCGCGCCGTGGCAGCCGGAAGTCCATTACATCACGCACTTCCGCTACCCGAAACAGGGCGGCTTCCATTCCTACCTGGCCCCGCTGCCGCGCATCGCGGACATCCACCTGCGGCACGAGGTGGTAGCGATCGACCCGAAGGCGCGCGCCTTGCAGTTCGCCAACGGTGCGGCCGTCGGGTACGACGCGCTCGTGTCGTCCATTGCGCTGCCCGCACTGCTGCCGATGATCGCGGGCGCGCCGGCGGACGTGGTCGACGCGGCGCGCAGCCTCGCCTGCTCCACCTGCGTGCTCGTGAACGTGGGGGTCGATCGCGCCGACCTGTCCGAGGGACAGATCACCTACATCTACGACGAAGACATCTGCTTCACCCGCCTCAGCTTCCCGCACCTGCTGTCGGCGACGAATGCGCCCCCGGGTTGCGGCAGCATCCAGGCCGAAGTGTACTTCTCCGACAAGTATCGCCCGCTGGATGCCGACCCGGGTGAGATCGTCGGCCGGGTGATCGCCGACCTGCACCGCTGCGGCATCCTGCGCGAGGGCGACCGGATCCTGCACCAGGGCGCGAGGGTGGTCCGCTACGCCAACGTCATTTTCGACCTCGGGCGCGCCGCCGCGCTCGCTACGGTGCACGGTTACCTCGACGATATCGGCATCCACTACTGCGGCCGCTACGGCGACTGGGGTTACATGTGGACCGACGAGAGCTTCATCAGCGGGGAGCGCGCGGCCGAGGCGGCGCTGTCGGCTACCGTCCCGGCGCGGTCCTAGCCGCTTGGGCAACGCAAAGTACCCGATCGCCGTGGTCATCGCCTCCCGCTGCAACGATGCGCGGGGCGAGCTGCTGCGGCGTGCGTGCGATTCGGTGCGCGCCATGGCGGGTCGCCACGAGTATTCCATCGTCGTCGTCGCGAACGGCGACCAGGTCAGCCCTGCCGTGCTCGAGTGGCTCGGTGCAAGGTCCGACACCCGGGTCATCCGCCTGCGCACCGGCTCGCATCCCCTCGCGCGCAGGGTCGGGGCCGAAGTGGCCGAAGGGGAGTTCCTCGGTTTCCTCGACGACGATGACGAACTGCTTGCGGATACGTTCGCCCGCAAGCTCGCCTGCTTTCGCGAACGACCCGAGGTCGATGTACTCGTGACGGATGGCCTCAGGGTCAGCGGCGGGTCGACTGCGCGGGTGTTTCCACCTGCGGCCGAACGCAGTCCCGACCTCGTCGAAGCCATGATGCAGGCCGGCTGGAGCGCCTGCTCGCTGACGCTGCGCGCGCAAAAGGTCGACCTCTCGGTGTTCGACACGGAGCTGCGGCACCTGGAATGGACCTACATGGCGCTCAGGCTGGCGACGCTCCATGAGGTCGGATTCCTCGACGAGCCCACTTTTCGCTACTACGGCGATACCCCGGGCTCGCTGTCGAAGAGTACGGCGCACAGCCTCGCCGCACCCGAAGTGTGGCGCCGCCTGCTCCGCGACTTCGCCGGCACCCGCCATGAAGGCGCCGTGCGTCGCCGCTACGGCGTCGAATGCCACAATGCCTCCTGGACGCACGCGCGCCAGGGAAACCTGCGCGAATCCTGGCGCCTGCACCTCGAGTCGCTCAAGGCGCCGGGCGGCCTGCCGGCCTACCTGCCCTTTTCGCGCAAGTTGTTGCTGGCGGCCCTGCGCCGCCCGACCGACTGAGGTGGGAGCATGAGCGGCCGGATGATCACGATTGGCCTGCCGGTCTACAACGGCCAGAAGTTCCTGCAGGCCGCCATCGACAGTCACCTGTCGCAGTCGTACGGCGACTTCGACCTGGTGATTTCAGACAACGGCTCGACCGACGCGACTGAAGAGATCTGCAGGCGCTACGCCGCGCAGGATGACCGCATCAGCTACCTGCGCTCGCCGGTCAATCGCGGCATCCTGTGGAATCACCGCCGGGTGCTCGAGGGACTCGGGGAGGCCACACCCTACTTCCGCTGGGCCGGAGCCGACGACGTGCTCGAGCCGGGCTTGCTGGCCGCGATGGTCGAAGTGCTGCGGTCGCGACCGGAAGTCGAGGCGGTAATGCCCGCGACGAAGAACATCGACGAGGCAGGTGCGATCATCCGCTCGATGGAGCGAACCCTGAACCTCGAATCAGCGGTCCCGTACGAACGGGCCCGCCAGATCCTCCTCGCCAACTACCAGCATGTGATCGCCTACGGCCTCCTGCGCGCGCCATCCTTGCGGCGCATGCGCACCGGGCCCGACTACATCGGCTGGGACCCGGTTTTCATCTGGGAGCTGGCGCTGCGCGGCCGGATCTTCCAGCTCGAGCAGCTGGCGTTGCTGAGGCGCTTCCATCCCGGCTCGATCTCGCGCGTGAAGACAGCCAGGGAGATGAGGAAATGGGTCGAACCCGATGCGCGCGCGGGCATGAATTTCCCGCACTGGACCTGGGCCTATGAGCGTGCGCGGGCGCTGCTGGCCACTTCGCTGCCATCCCGGGAAAAGCTGCGGATATCGCTGCTGCTGCTGAGGGCCACCTCCTGGCAGCGCAAGGACCTGGCCCGCGACGTCATCCAGGCGGTGCGGCGCGGCCTTGGCCTCTCGGACGAATACACGTTCTAGCGCCGCGGCATGACGGAGGCACTCAAGAGCTGCGCCAAGACCACCCTTGCCTGCATGGTGCCGGTCATCGCGGGCGCAGCGGCCGCCGCAATGGCACCCCGCATGCTGCCGGGCATGGCCGGGAAGCTGCTGGCCACCGTCGCGGTCATTGTCGCCCTGGCGGGAAGCGTCCTCACCCTGTCATGCCTCGTGGTGCTGTGGCGACTGCGGCGACAGGCCGCCGGCGAGCCGGACCTGTTCCTGTCGCTGAATGAGTCGCGCAGCCCTCCTTCCCTGGAGGCGGCCCGCGTGCCACGCAGGAGCCGCTTGCGCCGCTGGCTTGCGCGGCGCCTGCTCGGCCACGAGCTCATCGCCGGCGACCTGGTCGAGGTCCGAAGCTGGCAGGAAATCTGCGCCACTCTCGATGAGCAGGGCTGCCTGGAGGACCTGCCCTTCATGCCGGAGATGCTCGCCCTGTGCGGCAAGCGCGCGCGCGTCTTTCGGGGCATGCACCGGCTGTTCGATTACCGCAAGTCCCGCCTCATGCGGCACATGGATGGCGCCGTACTGCTGGCCCGGTCCGTATGCGACGGCGCGGCACACGGCGGCTGCGAGGCCGCGTGTCACGCCATCTGGAAAGCGGCGTGGCTGCGCCGTGTCGATCCACGGCGCGATCGACCGGATACCGACCCCCAGGCCCAGGAGCCCTGCCAGGCTGAAGGCACGGCAAAGCTGCTGTCCGGCACGCGCCCTCCCCGATACGCCTGCCAGTTGACCCAGCTTCATGACGCGTCGACACCGATCGGATGGAGCGGCTGGCTGGATTCCCTGCGGCCGCTCGTATCGGGCAACGTCGCCCCGGCTGCATTCGCGGTGGGGTGGCTGACACACCTCTTCAACCAGCTGCAACACCTGCGTGGAGGCATCGGCTTCCCCGCCTTCGCGGCGCCAACGGCGCCGCGCGACCCAGCCGGCGACGAAACCTTCAGGCCAGGCGAGCAGGCCACGGTCCGCCCGTCGGCCGCCATTCGCGCGACGCTGGACAACAGGCTCATCCATCGCGGCCTGGGATTTGAGCTCGACATGCTGAAACACTGCGGAGTCCAGTACCCGGTCGAGGCGCAGGTCACCCGGCTCATCGACATTGTCACCGGCGAGATGCGCCACATGAAGACGCCGGCCTACCTGTTGCGCGGCGTACATTTCTCCGGCGAGCGGCAGCTCTTCAACGCACAATATGAGCCCTTGTTCTGGCGCGCGGCCTGGCTACGGAGGGCGGAAGCATGTCCCGGAGAACGGAAGCCGAAGGAACTCCCATCGATCGCCCAGGACCTGAAATCAGGGCGGACCACGAGCGCCAGCTGACCCAGGGAATCTACCGCAAGGGCCCGCTGCGCCGGTTGCTCGAACCGCCGCTGCGCGCTCTGGGTGTCGAACTCCTGCCGCTCTGGCAGGTGTCGAGCCATGCGCACGAGTACGTCCATGCCGAACTGCTGCGTGAACTGTTTGCGGCCAAAGCCATCGATTGCGTCTTCGACGTCGGCGCCTTCAACGGGCATTTCGGCCGCTTCCTGCGGGAAAAGACCGGATTCAAGGGCACGATACTCTCGTTCGAGCCGCTGCCCGGCCCGTTCGCGGTACTCGAGGACTGGAGCCGGCGCGACGGCAACTGGCACGCATTCCCGTTTGCGCTCGGCTCACAGGCCGGCGAGTTCGCGATGAACGTAATGAACAAGCTGTGGTTCAGCTCGTTCCTGGCCCCAAGCTCCTCGACGCCGGATGAGATGGTCGATCGCAACACGCCCGTTGCGACGCTGCACGCGCGCGTCGAGAGGCTCGCCGACCACTACGATCGCCTGCAGGAGGCGTACGGATTCACGCGCCCCTTCCTCAAGATGGACACGCAGGGCTTCGACCTCGAGGTCCTGGCGGGCGCGTGGCCCAAGATCGCAGCCTTTCCCGCCCTGCAAAGCGAGCTGTCGGTGGTGCCGATCTACGTCGGCATGCCTACGTGGCGATCCGCCATCGACCGCTACGGGGAGGCCGGCTTCGAGTTGGCGGCATTCTTCCCGGTGAGCCGCGATCGGCAACTGCGCGCGGTCGAGATCGACGTCGTCATGGTCCGCAATGGCTGACATCGAACGCCGCGCGATTTCCGCGCTGAAGTGGGCCACCGCCGCCAAGCTCGTCGCGCAGACGGTGAGCTGGGCCGGCACGCTCGTCATCGTGCGGCTGTTGACCCCCGAGGACTACGGGTTGATGGCCAAGGTGGCCGTCGTCTGCTCCATCGCCTCGGCCATCGCCGAACTCGGGCTCGAGGCGGCCATCGTGCGATGGGCCGACATCGCGCGCGACGACCTGCGCAGGATCTATGGGGTCTCGCTGCTGTTTGCGGCCGCCATCACCCTGCTGATAGCCGCCTCGGCACCGCTGCTGGCGCAGCTTTTCCATGAGCCGCGCCTCGCCTGGCCCGTGGCCTGCGCTTCGCTGCAGATCCTCATCGGGGCCATCGCAATCGTTCCGGCCGGCATGTGGGCGCGCGAACTGACATTCCGGCCGCTCGCGAAGATCGAAATGACGACCGGCGTCATCAACATCGCCGTGACCCTGCTGCTTGCGCTCAAGGGCATGGGCGTCTGGGCGCTGGTGATTGGAACGCTGGCGGGCGCCTGCGCCCGCAGCACCGCGCTGCTGGCGTTCGGCCAGCGGGTGCGGCCGATTTTCTCCGCGCACGGCATCGGCGAACACCTCAAGTACGGCCTGACCCTGGTCGGCAACCGGGTCAGCTACATCGTGCTCGTGCAGTCGGACATCCTGATCGGCAGCGCCTTCCTGTCGACGACCGAGATCGGCCGCTACTCCGTGGCAATGCAGCTCGCGACCCTGCCGATGTCGAAGGTGATGGGAACGATCAACCAGATCATGTTGCCGGCCGTCGCGCGGCAACAGCACGACCGGCCTCGCGTCCAGCAGAACCTGCTGAAATCCGTCGGCCTCGTTTCCACGGTTGCGTTTCCGGCATTGTGGGGCATCTCGGCGGTGGCGCCCGAGCTCGTCCAGGTGCTGTTCGGGCCGAAGTGGGCCGCGCTTGCACCGGCGCTCGCCCTGCTGCCGCTGATCGTGCCGATACGCATGGTTTGCGCCGTGCTCTACACGACTTCACTGGCCCTCGGTAACCGCGCCCTCGACCTGCGCAACACCGTCATCAACTTCATCCTGTTGCCCGCCGGTTTCTACACCGGCGCCCATTGGGGCCTCCTCGGCCTGTGCGCCGCCTGGCTCGTCTCGGTGCCGCTCGCCTATTCGTTCACGGTTCCCGCGGTCATCCGCTTCATTGGAATTCGTGCCCGCGACCTCGCGACGGAATGCGCCGCGCCGGCGATCGCCGCGGGCGTCATGTACGCAGCGGTGGCCGGGCTGAGGCTGGTGCTCGACGGACGACCAGCGATTGCCGCGCTCTTGTCGCTCATCGTGGCGGGCGCCCTGGCCTATGTCGCCGTGCTGGCCCTCATCTCCCGCCGCCACCTCACGACCGCGCGTGCTTTCATCCGCACGCTGTTTGCCGGCGGTGCGCCGGCGGCAAGCGACTGACCGTGCCCGCTACAGGCCGCCCGCCTCGTAGCGCTTCCAGCCGTAGCTGGATGGAGTCGAAGAATCGACGGGCCAGAATCCGAGGCCCGGCTGGCCATCACGCCATGTCGGGTTCGGCGGGCCGCTGCCCACCCACTGGCCGTTCTTGAAAACCTTGATGGTGTCGCCGGATATTTCGGCACGCAGCACGTCACCGTCGACCGCCACGCCCGGACCGGGACCGCTCACGCCGAGGTCCGTGTAGTCGCCTCGCGGACCGTTCCATCGGACAATTGCAAAATCCCCGCCGTGTCCCCACAGGACTTCGTATCCGCGCGCGCCGCGGGGCGTGATCTGGAAGCGAAGCAGCAGCTCGATCTCGTGCTTGGAGCCGCCCGGCGAGTAGCCAGGCACGCGATAGACCGTACCCTGCGCATACTGGTCGGCTCCGATGCTCGCGAAGGAATTGCTCAGGTGGGCAATGCTGTCGTCATAGCGATCCCCGGAGAGGCCGGAGCGCACCGAGGCGCAGGCACGTCCCGACGCGGACAGCGGATTGTTCCAGTCAAGGCCCACCGCCTTGCCGCATGTCCACTTCCCGCCCTCGGACAACGGATACTCCGCGGCCGGAAAATCGGTGGCGTAACTGCCGGCCATGGCGGGACGACAGGATGAAGACGCCGAAGTGCCACCCTCGACACGGACGAATGGCGGAGCACAGGGCGCCTGCGCGCGCCCCACCAGCGGCACCAGGGCACCAGCGGAACCCAGGATGAAATCCCTGCGTTTCATGACGGCATGCTCCGTCCGTTGCCAAGGGCAATGAATTGCTCGATCTGCGCTTCACACAGCTTGCGCGCATCCCCGCCTGCCTGCCAATCCCGATACCAGGCGGCGGTCCATGCCAGCGACATCGTGAGCGCAAGGCGACAGCCCCACCCCAGCTCGCGGTTCGCCTTGCGCGGACTGACGCTGAGCTCCATCGCTTCGTGCGGATAGCTCGCCGTGTCGCGCACCCATGCGGGCTTCACGCCCCAGGGCTCCGCCAGCAGTTCGACGACACGGGCGACGGGCTGCACTTCCTGTTCGGCAGGGCCGAAATTCCAGTCCCCGGAAATGCCCGCCGGGTTCGCGTGGAGCGCCTCGGCCAGTGCGAGATAGCCAGCCAGGCAATCGAGCACATGCTGCCACGGTCGCGTCGCCGCGGGATTCCTCAACACGACGGGCTCGCCGCGCGCGAACGCCGCCACCGTGTCCGGGATGAGCTGATGCGGCGTCCAGTCCCCGCCACCGATCACGTTTCCGGCCCGCGCGCTCGCAAGGCCTGCCTGGCCGTCGGCGACCTGGAAATACGACTCCCGGAACGACTTGGCCACGAGTTCGGCGCACGCCTTGCTGCTCGAGTATGGGTCGCGCCCGCCGAGTGCGTCCGTCTCGCGATAACCCCAAACCCAGCCCCGGTTCTCGTACACCTTGTCGGTCGTGACATTCACCACCGCGCAGCGGCCGCCGACGCTCCGCACGGCGTTGAGCACGCTCGCGGTGCCGACCACGTTGGTGCTGAAGGTTTCGATCGGATCCTCGTAGGCCGACAGCACGACCGACTGCGCCGCCATGTGCAGCACGACGTCGGGCGCAAACGCCTGCATTTCCTTCGCGAGCCTGGCGTGATCCCTGATATCGCCCGTCGTCGATGCGACGACATTGCCGACCCGTGCGAGATCATGGAGGCTGGGCTGCGTCGGCGGAGGCAGCGAATACCCCTTCACTTCGGCACCCAGGCGGTGCAGCAGCAGGCAGAGCCAGCTTCCCTTGAAGCCGGTGTGCCCGGTCACGAAGACACGCCGCCCTCGCCAGAACTCGCCCATGGGCCGCCTCATCGCTTCCTGCGGATTGACATGGTGCGGATCCTAGCATCGTGACTGCGATACCGGCGTTGCTCCGGGCCCTTCCGCTATACTCGCTCCCCGGGGTCCAAGGCAGACGAGCAAGCGGGTCGGAACAGGATGATCAGAACTCGCTACTGGTGGTGGCGCCATGAGCTGCGCGACCTGGCCCTCTGGTACGCAAACCATATTCCCGGCGGCATCGGCGACTGGATGCGTGCCCGGGTGCTGCGTCGCCATCTCGGTGCGCTCGGCAAGGCGACGCGCATCGGCTATGGGTTTCGCGTCACGAGCCCCGAGAAGGTCCGCATCGGCGCGCACTGCGATTTCAACGAGGGCGTGTTCATAACCGGCGGCGGCGGGGTTACGATCGGCGACTACGTGGGATTCGGGCCGGGCGTGAAGGTGTGGTCGGTCAACCACCGCTACGAGGACCCCGACACGCCCTGGATCCTGCAAGGCCACGAGATGCTGCCGGTCAGGATCGAAGACGACGTCTGGCTCGGCGCGAATTGTTTCGTGATGCCGGGCACCACGATCGGGCGCGGCTCGATACTGTCGGCCGGCACCGTGCTGATGAAATCGGTGCCGGAGTTTGCGATCGTGGCGGGCAACCCGGGCCGCATCGTCGGCTGGCGCAAGCAGCCGCCGCAATTGGCGAAGGAGTAGCACTTGAAGACCAGACAACCCGCGCGGCGATTTGCCGGCATCCTCGTGGCGGCCACAGCCTGCTTTGCGGCGAGCCTATCGGGCTGCAAGCAGTCCACGCAGGTACAGGAGCCGGTGTCGATGGACCAGGTCAAGGCGGATTTGCTCGTGGTGTCGCAGGCGCGCGTGTTCTTCGGCCATCACTCGGTCGGCAACAACATCCTGAAAGGCGTGCGCGAGTTGTCCGTGAAAGCCGGCGTGCCGCTGCGGGTCGAAGAGGTGGCCGTCGGCGGGGTCGCGCCGGAGGGCCCGGGGCTGTTCCATGGCAAGGTCGGCGAAAACCTCGATCCCGACGCGAAGATGGCCGACTTCGCCAGCGTGCTCGGCGCGCCCGGCGAGGCACGTTACGACGTGGCGACGTTCAAGTTCTGTTACGTGGACCTCGACGAGGGTTCCCGGGAGCGTTCGCCGGGCAAGCTGTTCGAGCGGTACGCGAGCCACATGAGCGCGATCGAGGCCGCGCACCCCGGCGTACAGGTGCTGCACTCGACCATGCCGCTGATGGCGGAACCGCCGGGAAAGAAGACGAGGCTGAAGCGCTTGCTCGGCCTGTCGACTTCGAGCGACGCGGCCAATGTCGATCGCAATGAGTTCAATCGCCTCGCCCGCGAGCGATACGAAAGTCGCGGGCTGCTGGACGTCGCCCGATTCGAGGCGACGCGGCCCGACGGCAGCGTCGCGGCATTTTCATCCGGCGGGCACGACGTGGAAATGCTGGCGCTCGAGTACACCAGCGACGGCGGGCATCTCAATGGCCTGGGGCAGGAGCGTGTCGCGGCGGCGTTCCTGCACCGGATTGCCGAGGCGCTGCGGTCGGCCAGTTCCTCGAACCCTCCATCCACAGGCTGAGCTGGGCCACATCGAACAGGCGGGCGCCGTGGTTGCGCTCGCCGCGCCGGTGCTGCTCGAGTGCGGCGGCCACGGCCTTGCAGTTCCAGAGGCCCGATTCGCGCACGAGGCGGCTCGCGAGCAGGTCCTGGAAGGGTTCATGCAGCTCGCGCCTGAACCAGCTTTCCACCGAGGTCGGGAAGCCGTATTTGCGATGCTGGGTGCGCACGACTTCAGGGATCTGCCCGTTCATCGCCTCGCGCAACAAGCGCTTCGTGCAGGGCCCCTTGAGCTTCCATTCGGGAGCGGCGCCGAAGGCGAAGCTCACCAGGCGATGATCCAGGAAAGGCAGGCGCACTTCGACGCCGTGTGCCATGGCATTTCGATCCTCGACGCGCAGGAACAGCGGTAGCGGCGAAGTCTCGACCGACCTGCGCAGCACGGCGTCGAGGCCCCTCGCCTCCACCGGCACATCGGCCACCCACTGGCGCTTCAGCTCGCCCGATACCCACGCATCCGCGCCGATGCGACCGCGCCTGCGCGCCCGGGCCAGCTGCGCGTGACCGGGCAGGCGTGCCAGCAGCTGCCGCGCAACCCTGGCAAGGACGCGGGCCCGCACTTTACGCGGCTTGACCCGATGCGCGGCGGCATAGGCGGCGATCTCGCGCTCGGCCACCCGCAGGCGGCCCGTTCGGACGAGTTCCGTCCAGTAGTCGAGGAAATAGTTCGGGTAGCCTGCGAGCACCTCGTCCGCACCCTGCCCGTTCAGCAACACGCGCACGTCATGCGTGCGGGCAAGCGCCATCAACTGGTAGCCGACCACCGAAGTGAACGAATGCACGGGTTCGTCCTGGTGCCAGAGGTGCCGTTCGATCGATGCCCACAGTTCGTCGGGCCTCGCATCGAGGGGTATCTGGCGCACGGCCGTCTGCCTCAGCGTGGCCTCGATCTGTTCGGTTTCATCGAAGTCCGGCGACAGGTAGCAGAAGGCCTGCAGGTCGCCGGCACTCCTGCCGCTGCCCGCCAGCTGCCACGCGGTGCGACAGACGATGGACGTGGAGTCGAGGCCGCCGGACAACTGGACGCCCAGCGACACATCGCTGCGCATGTGGATCCGGATCGCATCGTCGAACAGCTCGCGATAGGCGCGCGCGGGATCGGCGCAGGCGCGGGGCGTTGCCGGAATCGACCAGTAGCGCCAGCTGCGCATGCGGGCCGAGTCATCCACTTCGAATGCGGTGCCGGCGGGGACCTGCTCGACCCCCTGGTAGAACGTGCGCTCGCTGTCATCGAGCCGGTCCTCCAGCAGGAAGCGTGCAATGGTCCCGTGATCCGGCGAGAGCTTCGCGACCCCGGAATCCCTGACCGCCTTGATCTCGGAAGCGAAGACGAGCCGTCCCGCGTCGCGATAGCAATAGAGCGGCTTGATTCCGAACCGGTCCCTGGCGCCGAACACGCGCCGCGACTCCCGGTCGTAGATCAGGAAGGCCCACATGCCGTTCAGCCGGCCGAGGCAATCCGCGCCCCATTCCCGATACGCGGCGAGCAACACTTCCGTGTCGCCGGACGAACGGAATGAATGCCCCCGCGACACCAGCTCGTCGCGCAACTCGAGGTAGTTGTAGATCTCGCCGTTGTAGACGATGACATGCCGCCCGTCGGGACTGAACATGGGCTGGTGGCCCGACGGGGCGAGGTCGAGGATCGCGAGCCGGCGAAAGCCGACCGCGAACGCGTGCTCCGCAAAGGTCCCGTGCCCATCGGGCCCCCGGTGCGCCAGCAGCGCACTCATGCGGGCGAGCAGGCCGGGGTCCGGCCTTTCGCCATCCGTCGCAATCACCGCTGCGAATCCGCACACGTTCGATCGATCCTCCCTGGGTCCACGGCAGAGGTGAGGCCACGCACTGCCCGACGACGGTTCAACGGATTTACATAAGCCCCCTGGGCCCAAACGCCCGAAAAGTCGCCCCCTCGCACATGCGCGCGCTGCCGCAATGCTAACATCCGGCCGCCGCCAATAGCCGCGCAGATTCCGGCACGAAAGTCACATTTGCATGAGTGAGTTGCTCTTCGAGCTGCCGCTGCGGTCCGCGGACCGCGCGCCCCACGCACACGCCCTCGTTCACAAGAACAACGCCATCGACTACGCGTCGCTCGCGCGCGCCATCGATGGCTTCGCGAATGCGGCAGTCGGCGGCCTCGGCATTGGCAAGCTCGAGCGCATCGCGGTGTACTTGCCCAAGGTACCCGAAACGGTGGTCGCGATGTTCGGTGCCGCCCGCGCCGGATGCGTGTTCGTCCCCGTCAACCCGCTGCTGAAGCCCGCGCAGGTGGGGCACATCCTGCGCGACTGCAACGTCAGCGCACTGGTGACGTCGGGCGAGCGCGCCGCTGCGCTCGCGGACGAACTGCGAACCTGTACTGATCTGAGACACCTCGTCCTCACCGGCGCGGGAGAATCCGCGCCATCGGGCGGTCACTTCGCGGTGCACGCCTGGCGCGACCTCGCCGCGCACCCGGGCGCAACGGGGCTCCACCGCGTCATCGACACCGACATGGTGTCGATCTTCTACACGTCCGGAAGCACCGGCCGGCCCAAGGGCGTCGTGCTGTCCCACCGGAACATGGTGACGGGGGCCCACAGTGTCGCGGGCTACCTCGGCAATACCGCCGAGGATCGCCTGCTCGCCGTACTGCCCTTCGGCTTCGACTATGGCTTCAGCCAGCTCTCGACCGCATTTCATGCAGGTGCCAGCGTCACGCTGATGGACTACCTGCTGGCCCGCGACATCCTCACCGCGCTGGCGCGCGAGCGCATCACCGGCCTTGCCGGGGTGCCGCCGCTCTGGGCCCAGCTCGCGGACTTGCGTTGGCCCGAGTCCCTCACCACACATCTTCGCTACCTCACGAACTCCGGCGGCGCGATGCCGGGCGCCACGCTGCAGAAGCTGCGTGATGCCCTGCCCCGCACGCAGGTGTTCCTGATGTATGGGCTGACGGAAGCGTTCCGCTCGACCTACCTGCCGCCCGCGGAGATCGACAACCGGCCCGGATCGATGGGCAAGGCCATTCCGAACGCGGAAATCATGGTCGTGCGCCCCGATGGTGCGCCTTGCGCACCGGAGGAGCCGGGCGAGCTCGTGCACCGCGGCTCGCTCGTTTCGCTCGGCTACTGGAACGATCCCGTGAAGACGGCGGAGCGATTCAAGCCGAGCCCTGGCCAGGACAAGGGGCTCGTGCTGACGGAACTCGCAGTCTGGTCGGGCGACACGGTCCGCATGGACAAGGATGGCTACCTGTATTTCGTCGGGCGGCGCGACGAGATGATCAAGACCTCCGGCTATCGTGTCAGCCCGACGGAGATCGAGGAAGTGGCGTTTGCCTCCGGGCTCGTGGCCGACGCCGCGGCCATCGGTGTGCCGCACCCGACGCTCGGCCAGGCCGCGGTGCTCGTCGCGGCGCCCGCCGATGGCCGCGCACCGGCTGACGGCCCGCTGCTCGATGCGATCCGCAAGGAGTTGCCCGCCTTCATGGTGCCGGCGCGGATTGTGTGGCGCGAGGGCCTGCCCCGCAATCCGAACGGCAAGTACGATCGCGCCAGCCTGGCGTCCGAGCTGAAGGGCCTGTTCTCGGAAGGTGCACCGTGAGCCTCGATATACCACCGCACGCACCGCATCCCTGGTTCGGCACCGCCGACGACTGCCTGCTGATCGGCGGCCGCACGATCACCGGGCTCGCGGCCCAGGCCGGCCAGACGCCGTTCTATGTGTACGACCGGGGCGTGATGACGCGCAAGGTCGAGCAGCTCCGCGCCGCCCTGCCGCGCGAAGTGCACATCCATTACGCCATGAAGGCGAATCCGATGCCGGCGGTGGTGCGGCACATGCTGGGCCTCGTCGACGGACTCGACGTCGCCTCTGTCGGCGAGATGCAGGTCGCGCTCGATGCGGGGGCGAGTTCCAGCCTGGTCAGTTTCGCGGGCCCGGGCAAGACCGACGCCGAACTGGCGCGCGCCGCGGCGGCGGGCATCACCGTCAACATCGAATCGGAGCGGGAAATCCGCGTCCTCGCCGCGATCGGCGCGCGCACCGGCGTGCGGCCCAGGGTCGCCGTGCGCGTCAATCCCGATTTCGAGCTGAAGACGTCCGGCATGAAGATGGGCGGCGGGCCGAAGCAATTCGGCATCGATGCCGAGCGGGTGCCGGAGGCACTGGAGTCCATTGGCACCTCGCCGCTCGAGTTCCAGGGCTTTCACATCTTCAGCGGCTCGCAGAACCTGCGCGCGGATGCCATCGTCGAGGCACAGCAGAAATCCGTTGCGCTCGCAGCGCGGCTTGCACGACACGCGCCTGGCCCCGTGCGCACCCTCAACATCGGTGGCGGCTTCGGCATCCCGTACTTCCCTGAGGAACGCCCGCTTGACCTCGCGCCGATCGCCGCCAACCTGCGCGAGCTCGTGCCGCAGGCGGCGCAGGCCATGCCGGGTGCGCAGCTCGTGCTCGAGCTCGGGCGTTACCTGGTGGGCGAGTCGGGCGCCTATGTGTGCCGGGTCATCGACCGGAAGATTTCCCGCGGCCAGGTATTCCTCGTCTGTGACGGCGGGCTGCACCATCACCTCGCGGCGTCGGGCAATTTCGGCCAAGTCATCCGCAAGAACTACCCCGTGGTGATCGGCAATCGCATCCAGGGCGAGGCGCGGGAAACCGCATCGGTCGTGGGGCCGCTGTGCACGCCGCTCGACCTGCTCGCCGATCGCATGAACCTTGCGCGCGCGTCGGAAGGCGATCTCGTCGTGGTGTTGCAAAGTGGCGCCTACGGCCTGAGCTCGAGCCCGCGCGCATTCCTGAGCCACCCCCCCGCCGTCGAACTGCTCGTCTGACGCCGGTGGCGCGTCGCACCGCCCTGCTGATCGCGTTCCAGTTTCCGCCGATGCGGGGCAGCAGCGCCGTGCAACGAACGCTGCGCTTTGCGCAGCACCTGCCGAAGTTCGGCTGGACGCCCATCGTGCTGACCGCGACCCCGGGAGCCCACGAGCAGGTGAGCAGCGGGGCCGACCGCGACACCGGCGCGATCGCGGTTCACCGTTCGCTCGCGCTCGATGCCGCGCGACACCTGAGCGTCTTCGGGCGCTATCCGCGCGCGCTTGCGATGCCGGATCGCTGGGTGACGTGGAAGTTCAGCGCCGTGCCGGCGGCCCTGCGCCTGATTCGCGAGCAGCGCATCGATGTCGTCTGGACTACCTTTCCGATCGCCACAGCGCACGCAATCGGTCTTGCGGTCGCGCGTCGTTCGGGCCTGCCGTGGGTGGCGGAGTTCCGCGACCCGATGTGGCAGGGAGACTATCCGCCGGACCCGCGCGTGAACCGCGCCTGGAAGGACCTCGAACGCAGCGTCTTCGGCCAGGCCCGGCGCGTCATCGTCACGACACCGGGCGCCGCGCGCGACTACCGCGAGCGCTTTCCCGGCTTCGGTGACCGGAATATCCACGTCGTCGAGAACGGCTTCGATGAAGACGCGTTCGCGCGCGCCGAGCACCGCCTTCATGCCCGCGCGGGCGATCCGACTGCACGCGGCGGGCGCCTGACGCTGCTGCACAGCGGCGTCATTTACCCGAGCGAACGCGACCCTACCTGCCTGTTCGACGCGATCGCCAAGCTGCGCAAGCGCGCCGATCCAGCCGCGGGCCGCCTGCAGCTCATCCTGCGGGCCACCGGCAACGACAACCAGTACCAGCGCATGATCGACGAGCGGGGAATCGGGGACCTCGTGCGCCTCGCGCCTGCCGTCGACTATGTATCGGCGCTGGAGGAAATGCTCACGGTCGACGGCCTGCTGGTCCTGCAATCAGCGAACTGCAACGCCCAGATACCCGCCAAGATCTACGAATATTTCCGCGCGGGGCGGCCGATCGTCGCATTGACCGACGCCGCGGGCGACACGGCCGACATCCTGCGACGGGCCGATGCCGGGCTCATCGCGCCGCTCGATTCGGCGGAGGCCATCGCGGCGGCGCTGCGCGAGTTCGTGCGGCGCGCCGACAGCGGCGAATGGCAGCCCATGGGCGCCGGGGCCGCCGGCAGCCATTCCCGCGAACACCGCACCGCCGAACTGGCCGCAATTTTCGAGGGACTCCAACCATGAATCGCACGACACACGGACCGTGGCGTACGTTTTGGCTCCCGCTCGCGTTCATCGTCAGCGGCGGGCTCGCCATCAGGTACCTGCATTTTTCCCTCACGCTCGGCAGCGACGACCAGGTCTGGTTGACCGTGGCGCGCGAAATCGCCACGGGCATGCCGCGCACGGACGAGGCGGTGTATTACACGCGCCTCGTCTGGACCTGGGTCCTCGTCGCGTGGAGCCATCTCGGCTCTTTCACCCTCGGCTGGACGGCCGTCATGATGTTCGCGCTGAGCGGGCTCACGATGGGGCTCACTGCGGCAGCGGCCCGCATTCCGTTCGGCGAGCGCGCCGCGCTGCTCGCCGCCCTGGTCTATGCCGCGCATCCGCTCGCCGTCGCCTATGACACGGCAACCCTGCCGGACGGCCTTGCGGTCTGCATGCTGGCGGCCACCATGTGGCGCTTCATGCGCTACCTGGAGGCACCACGCGCGGCAACCCTGATCGTCCCCGGGTTGCTGATCGGCCTGCTCTTCGGGGTCAAGAACTACTACATGCTGGTGAGCATCGCCTGCGCGATAGCCATACTGGCGCGCCTGCGCGACCCCCGGCTGTGCGTGAGGCCAGTCGGGACGCTGGCGCTTTCCGCGTTGGCCGGGCTCGGCCTCGCGCTGCTGCTCGGCGCCCTGTCGGGCGTGGAAGGCCGCTCGCACGTCGCCAGTTTCGGCAACTACGTGGCCTTCATATCGCAGGACCCCGCCGACGCCAGTGTGCAGGGCCTGCGACAGCTCCTCATGCTCCTCGTCGGGCGCGCGGAGGCCTTCGTCTCGCTGTTCCTCGGCCCGGGTGCCCTGATGGGCGCGTTGACCCTGTTCGGCCTGATCCATTCGACGCTCGAGTCGCGGCGTGCGCCGGCCCAGTTGTTCCTCGCCGTGACCGCGCTGCTCTTCCTGTCCTTCCTCATGTTGATGCCGGTACGATTCTCTCCCCTGACGTTCACGCAGTTCCATGAGCGCTACCTTACGGTCCTGTTGCCGGCGCTCGCGATATCGACCGGTGTCGCCATGACGGCTGCGTGGGCCCGCCTCGACAGCCCAGCGCTGCGCGCGGCTGCGGCCGGCTTGTTGGTCGCGATCGTCGGATCCGGCGCATGGTCCCCCAACGCGATGCAGGACAGCTACGGCCGGCTGGAAATGCGTGGCCTTGCACAGATCGCCCGGGCGCATGCCGGAAAGGGCACCGCGCAATTGCTGCTCCCGGCCTACATGCGAAGGCTCGTTCCGTCCGACTACCGCGGAAGCGACGTCCAATTCCACTTCGTCGATCTCGCAACGCCCGCTGGCGCGCGCGCGGCGCTCGACCGGGTCGCGGCCGATCCATCGGCCTCGGTCGCGATTTTCCGTGCACCCTACCGGACCATCACGGAAAAACTGCGCACCGGCGACTATGTCCCGGAAACGGGTTATGGGAACTACGCTGAATTGATGCGCGAAGCGCACGCACGTGGCTATGCCATAGAGGAAGTCCGCGTCCCCTACGACACCGCGCGCGTATGGCTGGGACGCATCGGCATGACGACCCGCGGCCAGCTCGTCGCCTGGGTGGTGGGAAAGCCGCATCCGTGACGGCCCTCAGGCAATTCTCGCGTTATGTCACTATCGGGGTCGCGACGAACCTGTCGCTCTACGCCGCCTACCTGCTCCTCACCGCGCTCGGGCTCGACCCGAAGGCGGCCATGACGGCGACCTACGCCGTGGGTGTCGCGCTCAGCTTCCATCTCAATCGTCGCTGGACCTTCGAGAGTGGCCTGCCGTATTGGCTGGCCCTGAGGCGCTTCGTGCTGCTCTACGCCTCGGGCTACCTGCTGAACCTCGCCGGACTCGCCTTCTTCGCCGACCGGCTCGGCCTGCCTCACCAGCTGGTCCAGGTCGCCATCATGGGCGCGCTGGTTGTATACTTTTTCACGATGTTTCGGGTCTGGGTGTTCCGCTCCGGTTGACTCGTCGGCATCAGGGGCCTCTTGGCACAGGTCACTTCAGGATTGCGCGCGGTACTGTCCGTACCCGCGGTATACGACCTCTTCGAGAACGTGGTCGGGGCGGCCCGTTGCCGCTCGACCTTTGTGCATGATTTCGTGCGGCCCGTCGCCGGCGAGCGCGTACTCGACGTCGGTTGCGGGACTGCCGCCATCCTCGCCTGCCTGCCCGATGTCGATTACTGCGGATACGACATCAGCGAAGCCTACATAGACAAGGCGCGGATGCGGTTCGCCGGGCGCGGCCGTTTCTTCGCGGCACTTCTTTCCGACCACTCGCTCGACGGCGAACGGCCCTTCGACCTCGTGCTCGCGATCGGCCTGCTGCATCATCTCGACGACACCGAGGCCACGCGGCTGCTCGGGCTGTGCAGGGCCGCGCTCGCACGGCAGGGACGGCTCGTCACGCTCGATCCCTGCTACGACAGGTCGCAATCCCCCGTCGCACGCTGGATCATCGCGCACGATCGGGGGCAGAACGTCCGCGACGCCGACGGTTATGGCCGGCTCGCCGCCGGCCTGTTCGCGAGGATCGCCGTTCACCGGCGCGGCGACCTGCTGCGCATCCCGTATACGCACGCCATCATGGTCTGCCAGGCGTGACCGCGCGCGCACTCCGTCACTGATCCGCCGCAAACTGCGGCATCCGGCGCGGGCCTCGCGCATAATGCGCGACCCCATGCCTAGCGTCGAACACCGCGCGCTCGTCGCGCTCAAATGGGCGAGCTTCGCCAAATTGACGGGCCAGGTCCTCAGCTGGGCATCCACGCTCGTCGTGATGCGCCTCCTCGAGCCCGACGCGTACGGACTGATGGCGCTCGTTTCGGTCGTGATCTCGGTCCTCGGCAATATAGCCGAACTCGGCATCGGCGCCGCGGTGGTGCAGGCCCGCCATGTCAGTCGCGACGACCTCGCCCGGATCAGCGGCCTCATCGTCGTCGTCAACGGCGTGCTGTTCGTCGCCCTGCTGCTCGCAGCACCGCTTTTCGCCCTGGCCTACGGGGAGCCCTCGCTGACGGCCCTGGTCCAGGTCGCGGCCGTGCAGTTGCCGATCACGGCCATCGCCACGATCCAGCAGGCCCTCGCCCAGCGCGAGCTCGATTTCAAGTGGCTCGCATGGATCGAACTCACCACCATCGTGGCCACGGCGGCCACCACGCTGCTGCTCGCGTGGTCCGGTTTCGGTGTATGGGCGCTGGTGCTCGGCAGCGTCGCGAATGCGCTGGTGCGGACTGCGCTCGTGCTGCGGCGAGGCTTCGTGTGGCCATCGTTTCGGCTGGCGGGCGTCGGCAGCTACCTCAGGATCGGTGGGGGCGTAACGATCGGCCGCATCCTGTGGCAGGTCATCTACCAGACCGACGTGCTGATCGGGGCGAGTCGCCTCGGTTCCGGACCGATCGGCGTCTATTCCGTGTCGCTGCAGCTTGCGACCCTGCCGCTGCAGAAGATCATGATGACACTCAACCAGATCGCGCTTCCCGCCGTCGCGCGCCTGCAGGACGAACCGGAACGCCTGAAGCGACGCATGATCGATGCCACGCGCATCCTGACGGTACTGAGCGTGCCCGCGTTGTGGGGACTCGCCGCGGTGGCGCCCGAACTGGTGCATGTCGTGCTCGGGCCGAAGTGGCAAGGCGCGATCCTGCCGATCCAGTTCATCGCGCTCGTGGCACCGCTGCGCATGATCAGCGCGACTTTCGCGACGGCTTCCATCGGTGTCGGGCGCGTGGGCCTCGACATCCGCAACAACGTCCAGACCGCCATCGTGCTGCCGATCTCTTTCTACATCGGGACGTTCTGGGGAGTGAACGGGCTCGCGGCCGCCTGGCTCTTCGCGGTACCGCTGCTGTTTGCGCTGAACGTCCCGGTCATGGCGCGCGCGCTCGCGGTGGGGCTCGGCGACATTGGCCGTGCGCTCGCGCGACCGGTCACGGCCGGCCTGGTCATGTACCTTTCCGTGGCGGCGGCGCGCCTCACGCTCGATGTCGAGCCTGCCCTGCGCCTGGTTCTCCTCATCGGCATCGGCGCCGCAGCCTACCTCGGCACCCTGCACTGCTTGCAGCCGGCCATCTGGGGCGAACTCCGGGCACTCGTGCGGGCCGCAAAGTCCTGAATATCGCGACAGCTTGCTTCAGCGCCAGTCGAATCGTCCCCCGCTGCGCACCCAGACATCGTTCAGGGCCCGCGCCGCATCGATCGCGTATCCATGGTCGCCGCCCAGCGCGCGACGCAAGCGCACGAACTGGAGGTAGCGGCGGTCCAGCATGACCGGGAATGGGCGGGTCGCCAGGATCCCGGCCAATGGCGCGTCCCACGCCCTTCGGTTCGACAGCACGTACTTTCCGGACGCCTCCCACTGGGTGGGGAATTGCCGGCTCACGGGCACGGGGCAAGGCCGGTGGCCCGGGTAGACCTGCCACGGTACCGAACGGGCCGCGGGATCGAACTCCTCCATCCACTGGTAATAGAGGTCGTGGCGAAGGGTCCAGTCGAGCGGCACCGACAGCATGCGCTCGAGGAATTGCGCGTCGAAATACGGCACGTGGAACTGCAACCCGTGGACCGACGCGTTGTCCCAATGGGCGTGCAGGTGGCGCCGCTGGTCGTTCATCATCTCGAACAGGTGAAAGCTGCGCGCAGGGTCTTCGCAGGGGAATGCACGCAGCTGTTCGAGCACACCCTCGACCAGCGCCTCCCGCATCCTTGCCAGGTAGTCGCGCCGGTACAGGCGCTCGATGAGGCGCCAGCCCATTCGCTTGATGAAGAACTCGACGCCCTCCCGCGCCCGGCCCGAGCGAAAGTAGCCGATGAGCTCTTCGTCCCAGAACACGGCGCCGAAGCCGGTGCTGCCGCCGATCCCGGCGAACACCCAGTGCGGCCGGTCGATCGGCCCGCGGCCGTCGATCTTTCCGCTGCGCCAGGCGTCGCTCAGCTGCACGTACAGGTTCGGCGTACGGCCGTGCACGAGGGGCAATGAGGAATACGCGCAACCAAGCGCCCGCGCGGCCTCATCGCTGTAGACCTGGTCCTGCGTGCCGGCCGGCGAAAAATTGCAGGCGGTCACGTCGGTCCCCTGCTCCCGCAGGGCGGTGGCGATCATGCGCGAATCCAGCCCGCCGCTCAGCAGGCTGAATACGCGCCGGTCCGCGCCGCTCCTGCGCCGGATGGCCGTGCGAAAGCGCGTCGCGAGATCGGCAACGCAGTCTTCCCGGCTGCCGCGCCAGGCGGGCAACGTGTTCCAGCGCCAGTAGTAATCGGCGCGCACGCGCGAGGCATCCACGCGCAACCGTTCACCGGGCCGCAACACCCGGATGTCGAGATAGGGCGTACGGTCGCCGAGCGGCCAGCCGAAAAACGCCATTTCCGTCAGCGCGCGCAGGTCCATGACCTTGCGCACGCCAGGCAAGCGCTCCATCACGCGCAGCGAGCTCGAAAACCACACGCGATCCTCACCGCAGTACACGAACAGCGCCCGAACGCCGAGCTTGTCGGTGAGGAGATGCAATGTATCCGCGGCCACATCGTACGATGCAAAGCCGAAGTCACCGCTGATGTCGCCGAGCGAGGGCGTTTCCTTCGCCGCTTCATCGCGCAGCAGCCGGTGATTGGCCGCGGCGTCATGCCCGTCTTGATAGAGGCTGCCCCAGGCGAGGGACAGGGAGCCGTCCGCAAGCTGCGCCGGGCTTCCCACGGAGCCCTCGAGCCCGATCCACGCGAGCTGCAGGCGCGGCGTGCTTGCAAATGCAAAGCAGTCCGTGGGACCGGCCTGCAGCGCCGTGCAGAGATCGGTGAAGTCGTCTTGCCGCAGTAGTGCGGAATTCGACCTGGCGTATGCGCCAACGACGAATGCCATGGGGCTCCAGTTCAGGCGTCGAAATTGATATGGAGGGTGTACTCGGATTTCGCCAGCGCGAAACCCTCGGTAACCCAGACTCTCTGCACCGCTCGATTGTCGATCTGCGTGGCAATGACCGTCGTGGGCGCCCCTGCTTCCATGAAGGCCCCGATCGTTGCCCTGAGCAGCGCCCGGTACACGCCCTGGCCGCGAAACGCCGGCAGCACCCCATTGAGCACTACTTCGCCCTCGCCGGCGGTCACATGGGCCGTGGTGAATGCGCACGGCACGCCGGCGAGTTCGGCGATCCAGCAGCGATTGTCCCGGCCGCCCACATGCGCCCGGGTCCACTCCTTGTAGCCGTCGGCCAGTGGAAAGCCCGCGAGGCGCGGATTCGACACGTAGTGGGTATGGTAGCCGGCGAAAATCTGCTCGACCATCGCGTCAAGCAGCGGCCCGTCGGTCGGCACCGCCGCCCGCAGTCGAAACGCCGGATCCGCGGCGCCGCCGGGCAAACCCGCCGCAAGATTGTCGCGCCTGTAAATTACCCGGCAGTCGCCGAGAACCAGTTCGCCACCGAGTGCGCCGAACTGCGTGATCAGCTCCCCGCGCCGGGTCGGAATGCGCACGATGGCGAGGTCGGGAGGATCGGCGCGCAGCGAATCCAGCAGCGGCCCCGCGTCCTCGCCCGACAGTTCATAGCGCCGCACGCGACGGCCGAAACGAGTCGACTCGACCGGCGAATCGGCCATCGTGAACGACGGTGGAGGCTCCCCTTCCCTCATCGGTCGCCATAGAACCCGCGGACCATCGCCGCGACAGCCGCTGCATCGGCGAGCGTCATGTCGTAGAACAGCGGCAGCCGCAACAGGCGGGCGCTCAGGTCTTCGGTGACCGGCAGGCTGCCCGCCCGCCAGCCCTGCGCCTCCCCCATCGGCGAGGTGTGCAGCGGCACGTAGTGGAACGTCGCCATGTATCCCGCAGCCCGCAGGTGATCCATCAAGGCGCTGCGGGTTGTCGCATCCGCCGCGATGACATAGAACATGTGGTGGTTGGCGACACAGCCCTCGGGCACGACGGGCAGGCGCAGGAGGCCGCGTTCGGCGAGCGGCGCGAGCTGGCGCGCATATTCGGCGCACAACTCGCCGCGCTTCGCCGTGATGCGCTCGCCGGCCTCGAGCTGCCCGACGAGAAAGGCGGCCAGGATATCGGACGGCACGTAGGAGGAACCGAGGTCGACCCAGGTGTACTTGTCGACCTGGCCGCGCAGGAACTGGCTGCGATTCGTGCCCTTCTCGCGCAGGATCTCCGCGCGCCGCGCCAAGCGCACGTCGCCGACGAGCAAGGCGCCGCCCTCGCCGCAGGCGATGTTCTTGGTCTCGTGGAAACTGTAGCAGCCGAGGTCACCGATGGTGCCGAGCCAGCGACCCTTGTAGCTCGCGAACACCCCTTGCGCCGCGTCCTCGACCACGAGCAGCCGGTGGCGCCGCGCGATGTCCATGATCGTGTCCATCTCGCAGGCCACCCCCGCATAGTGCACCGGCCAGATCGCACGGGTACGCGACGTGATCGCGGCCTCGATCAGCCGCTCATCGAGGTTGAGCGTATCGGGACGAATATCGACGAACACCGGGCGCGCGCCGCGCAGGGCGATGGCGTTGGCGGTCGAAACGAAGGTGTAGGACGGCAGGATGACTTCGTCGCCGGGCGCGAGGTCGCAAAGCAGCGCCGACATCTCGAGCGCCGCGGTGCAGGATGTCGTGAGCAGTGCATGGGGGGCGCCGAACTTCGCCTCGAGCAATGCCTGCGCGCGCTTGCCGAAGGGGCCGTCGCCGCACATGTGCCCCGAGGCGATGGCCTCGCGGACATAGGCCGCATCGGCGCCGATCGTGCACGGCCGGTTGAAGGGCAGCATCACGCTCATGCGTTCCCCAAGGGAAGCCCGGCCCGCTCGCGCACCACGTAGGCGGGGCGATCCATGCTGCGAAAGTGCATGCGCGCCAAGTACTCGCCGAAAATGCCGAGGGCGAACAACTGCGCGCCCGAGAAGATCGTCACGATCGAGGCGAGGAACGCAAAGCCCGGTACCGTGGAACCGTGCAGGAGGTAGTTCACGAGCACATAGGCCATCGTCGCAATGCCGACCAGCACGAAACCGAAGCCGACGAAACTCGCGACCTGCAGCGGCAGCGTGCTGAAACCCGTCATCAGGTTGACGCCATGGCGCATCAGCGAACCGAGCGAGTAGCCCGACACTCCGGCCGCGCGCGGCCGATGGACGACCCTCACGGTCGCGAAGCGGGTCGTCGCCCAGGTGAGCAACACGTCGATCGAAACCGACGGACTGCGATAGTCGCGAAAACCCTCGCGCAGCAGGGTCCGGAATGCGCGGAACGCACTGACATGGCGCGCCGTCTCCGCACCCATTGCGCTTGCGAGTGCAAGCTTGGTCAATTGCGACGCGAGGCGGCGCATCAGGCTGTGCCGCTCGCGCTCCGGAAACCCGTAGACCACGTCGACTTCGTCGGTCAGCGCCGCAAGCAGCTTCGGGATCTCCTCGACCGGGTGCTGCAGGTCGTCGTCCATCGTGACGATGAGATCGTGCTGCGCTGCCCGGATGCCGCACAGGATGGCGTTGTGCTGGCCGAAGTTGCGGTTCATCCGGATGCCGCGGACACGCGCATCCGCGGCGGCGAACGCAGCAATCAGCGGCCAGCAACCATCGCCGCCGCAGTCCTCCACGTAGATGACCTCGAATGCCGGCGCCAGAGCGGGGAGGGCCGCCATGAGCTGACGGTGCAGCTCGGGCAGGGTCTGCTCCGCCCGGAAGACGGGGATCACGACGGACAACGAGCTCACGCCCGTGCCCCGTACTGCTTCTCGTAGTATTCCCGGTACGCTCCCGACCGTATCCTGGCGGCCCATTCGCGGTTCTCCCAGTACCAGCGCACGACGGAGGGCAGCGCGCCCTCGAGGTCATGGCGCGGCTGCCACCCGAGCTCCCGCCGCAGCACGGCGGCATTCATCGCATAGCGGCGGTCGTGCCCAGGGCGGTCCGCGACGTGGCGAATGAACTTCGCTGCGCTGCCGGCCGGCTTGCCGAGCAGTGCGTCCACTTCGGACGCGATCCGCCGGATGATGTCGATGTTGGCGCGCTCGCAGTTGCCGCCCACGACATAGGTGCGCCCCGGCTGTCCTCGCTCGAGCATCGCGAGCAGCGCCGTGCAATGATCTTCCACGTGCAGCCAGTCGCGGACCTGCATGCCATCGCCGTAGACGGGCAACTCGCGCCCGTCGATGGCATTCAGGATCATCAGCGGGATCAGCTTCTCCGGGAACTGCCAGGGACCATAGTTGTTCGAGCAGTTGCTGATGATCGCCGGCAGGCCATGGGTGTGCTGCCAGGCCCGCACCAGATGGTCGGCCGCCGCTTTCGACGCGGAATACGGGCTGTTCGGGCGATACGGGCTGTCCTCGGTAAAGGGAGCCTCACCCGGTTCGAGTGAGCCGAACACCTCGTCGGTGGATACGTGCAGGAAAAGCGGGTCGCCGGTCTGTGCCTTCCAGCATGCGCGCGCGGCGTCGAGCAGCACAGCCGTGCCATGGACATTCGTCCGGACGAAGGGGCCGGCGCCCAGGATCGAGCGGTCGACATGGCTTTCCGCCGCAAAATGCACGACCCGATCGAACCGGTACCTGGCAAAGAGCCCGGTCACGAGCGGCTCGTCGCAGATATCGCCGCGATGGAATTCGACCCGTCCATCGGCGACCAGGTCGGCAATGTTCTCGAGGTTGCCGGCATAGGTGAGCGCGTCGAGCACGACCAGTCTCGGCCCGCCGGCCGCAGCGGCGAGGCGCACGAAATTGGCGCCGATGAAACCGGCCGCCCCCGTGACGAGCCAGTGGCTCATGCGAGTATCGCGTTGTTGTTGGACAGCAGCAGCTCGTTGGCCTGCTGCAGCGACTCGAAGGTCCCCGCATCGGTCCAGCGGCCCGCGACGAAGCTGTACTGCAGTTCGCCGCGCGCGATGTAGCGATTGTTGACGGCAGTGATCTCGAGTTCGCCGCGCGCCGACGGCTCGATGCCGTCGATGATGTCGAAGACCCGCGCGTCGTACGCATAGCAGCCGACCACCGCGTGATTGCTCTTCGGCGCCTTGGGTTTCTCCTCGATCTCGATGATCAGCCTTTCATCGAGCGCGGCGACCCCGAAGCGCTCCGGGTCGCCCACTTCCTTGAGCAGCACCCGTGCACCGCGTTCCTGGACCCGGAATGCGTCGACGAACGGCGCGATCGAATACTCGAAGATGTTGTCGCCGAGCATCACGACGCAGGGCTCGTCGGCGGCGAAGCCGCGGGCCAACATCAGGGCGTGCGCGATACCGCCCGCCTCTTCCTGGACCCGGTACGTGAATTCGCAGCCGAAGCGCCTGCCCGACCCGAGCGAGTTGACGACCGAACCCATGTGGTGCGTCGAGGTGATCACCATGATGTCGGTGATCCTCGCGCCCACCAGCTGGCGCACCGGATGCCAGATCATCGGTTCGCGGCCGACCGGCAACAGGTGCTTGTTGGTGATCTCGGTCAGCGGGTTGAGGCGCGTACCGAGGCCGCCGGCGAGGATGATTCCCTTCATTGTCCAACTTCCACGGACTGCTCCCTGTGCGAGACCCACGATAATGCTTTCGCGTGAGTCGCGAAAGTAGCCGCGCTGCCATCCCACATAATGCCCCCGATGCCGCGTCGGGCCGGCTTGCGGGGCCGTCGCGATGCTCGCGGCCTGCTATATTGCCCGGCCGAAAAAGCACGAACCGGAAGGCCATCCGACTTTGAGAGTCGCCGTATACAGCTCGTTTGACAGTTTGCCGGAGAGTGCACGGCTGCTGTGCGTGGCGGCGGGACGCGACCGGTGGTTCGAGTCGCTCGACTGGTTCCAGTGCCTGCACGCCACCGCCCTCGGCCCGCAAGTTGAGCCGCGC
This sequence comes from Pseudomonadota bacterium, assembly GCA_963204835.1. Classification (GTDB taxonomy): domain Bacteria; phylum Pseudomonadota; class Gammaproteobacteria; order Steroidobacterales; family Steroidobacteraceae; genus CADEFQ01. Next base: position 50,267 of record CAUJHJ010000057.1, on the reverse strand, counting down.
ATCTATGTGGTCGACGACGGCGCCGGAGCGGCCCTTGCCTGCTTCTTCGGTTGCACGCGCGGGCCGCGTGACCGTGAGCTCGCGAGCATGGGCAATTACTACACGATGGAGTTCAGCCCCATCGTGGGTGCCGGTGCGGACGTACCCGGAGTATGCACGGCGCTCGCGGCCCACATCGCCGCCGAGCGCCCCCGCTGGCATACCGTGAGGCTCGACTACCTGAAGGAGTCGAATCGCACGACCCAAGCCCTGCTGGAGGCGCTGGATCGGTCCGGGTTCAGGACGCTGCGCCACCACCAGTACGAGAACTGGTACCTCGATTGTCCCGGGACGACCTTCGACGAGTACTTCGCGTCGCGACCGTCCCGGCTGCGCAACACCGTCGAAAGAAAGGGTCGCAAGCTCCAGAAGGCCCACCAGGTCGAATTCATCCTCTATCGCCACGCGAGCGACGACATCGAACGCGGCGTACGCGACTACGTCTCGGTATACAACTCGAGCTGGAAGCAACCCGAACCGCACCCGGGGTTCATGCCGGAACTTGCACGCCGGCTGGTCATCCACGACTGCCTGCGGCTCGGCGTGCTCTACGCGGACGGCAAGCCGGTGGCCGCGCAGTTCTGGATCACGACCGATGGCGAAGCCTGCATCTACAAGCTGGCTTACGACGAGAAGTTCGCCGAACTGTCGGTGGGCGCCGTGTTGTCCCGCGAGATGTTCAGGCAGGCGCTCGACGTGGATCGCGTGCGGCGCATCGACTATGGCATGGGCTCGGAATCCTACAAGCGCGAATGGATGTCCGCCTCGCAGGAGATCTTCGGGGTGCGCGCCCATTCCCGCCGGACGGCCAGCGGTCTCGCCAGGATACTCGTTGCATCGCTGCGGACCGCAGCCAAGCGGCTGACAGCCGCCTAGCTGCCGGGCTTGCCCCGGGTCGCGGCTTCCGCGGCGGCGATCTTCTTCTTCAGCCCCGGCAGCGGGTAGCCGTTGTCGTAGGCAATCTTGGCGAGCTTCTTCGCGCGCTCGATGTCGCCCGCGTCGACGAAGTACAGGCCCGCCACGTAGTTGATTTCGACCGAATCGGGGGCGAGCCGCAGCGCCTCTTCATATTGCCCGCGCGCTGCATCGCGCTCGCCTCGCTTGAACAGGTAGTTCGCGTAGATCACCCGCACCGCGGCGTCGTCCGGTCGAAACGCGATCGCGCGCTCGAAGTAGCAGTCGACCGACGGGATATCGTCATCGAGTGGAATCTGGCCGCCTTCCACCCCATAGCGCGCGATCGCCCTCAGTGCCCGGTGGTGGTTCGGGAAGGCCCGCAACGTGTAACGCAGGTCGCCGAGCACCGTACCGGACCGGCCGTGCCGCAACGACTCGACATCCGCAGTGAAATGGAAGGTTTCGACGATGGGCAGGTTGTCCCGCTTGTTGACCGGATCCCGGTAGTCGAAGGGACCGTAGGCGTTCTGCAACACGCCGCAGCCCGGCACCTCCTGCGCGGGCAGTCCGGCTCCCCATGCGAGCGCAAGCACCAAGGCAGCAGACAACGCAACCGGTTTCACCGCAACCCTTCCTTGCCGCATTCCACGTCGGCACGCGGCCACTGCAGCCATGATACACGCGTGCCACCCGGCATTGCGGTTCGGGAAAGAACACGGCCGGTACCCGCCGGACGCAGGGAAATATGTGACGGACGTCACGCGCGGTGCAATGCGCCAAGGGGGCTGAATGGCGATATTCCTGTCGTTCCCTTGAGACATGGTTGAGGCGGGGTGACGCCGATATAGTGTGCGAAATCGACCGTCTGCGACCCGTCCGACGAATAGCCGCTGCATGGAGAACTGAGCATGTCCACCCGTAGGGACTTCCTGATGACGTCAGCCGGCCTGATCGGCGCGGCCGCTCCCATGCTGGCCAGGTCGCAGGCGCTGCCCTGCCCGCCGCCGCAGATGTCCGCGGGTGGGACGGGATCCACGGCGACCGCCTGCACGCCGTCGACCATGCCCGCTTACATTTCATCGATGGCGCCATTCCAGGTACGCGCGCTGGCAGGCAGCTATGCACCGTCGAATGGCACTTCGACGCTGCGCTCCATCATGCCGTCCATGTGGGCCGGCAATGACCAGATCATGTCGCCCTGGAGCGGTGGTGCGAAGTCGACCGTCGGCACGAAGATGTACGTGCACGGCGGCGGCCACAGCGATTCTTCGAACAACGGCTTGTACAGCTTCGACTTTGCGGGCACATCGGGACCCACCGGCTGGGCCGTCGAGAACCAGGGCCAGACAGGAGTGACCTCGGACATCGCGGTCGGGTCCTCCGGTGCTCCGATCTCGGTGCACACCTACGACGGCATGGTCGACATGGGCTCGGCGCTCTATCGCTTCGGCGGATCCTCCTACCCGTCGGGCGGTTTCACGGTTCAGATGCTCCGGTACGACAAGGCGGCGTCCCGGTGGACGCGCCTGCCGAATTGGGGAAGCCCGCCGCAATTCGCCGGCATGGCCATGGGCAACCAGGCGGCCGGCAAGATCCTGCTCATGGACCGGTTCGTCTCCTACTTCACCTACGGCTTCTACCGTGTCGCATCCAACAACTGGAGCCCGATGCGTTCGGTCGCCGCGCAGTGGGTCGGGGACGGCGCCGCTGCCTACAACCCGGCCACCAACTCGGGACTGGTGGTTGGCGCCGACAACCAGTCGGGCGTGCGTGCGTTTTCGATTTCGATCGACTGGAACGCGGAGACCATCACCCAGACGCCGCGCTCGCTCGGCAACCTCGGTAGTGGCTGCGCGTTGCTGTGGGACCCGACGCGCGGCGTCTACTGGTGTTTCGGCAGCAACTCCAACAACGGCACCTTGTACGAGATCAACCCGACGACTTTCGCGGTCACGCCGCACTCCCTGACGGGCGATGCGCCGTTGACTCCCGAGACGCCCTATTGGGGCACCTTCGGACGGTGGGCCTTCATGGATTCGTGGCGCGCGATCGGCTCGGTGGCAAGCCGTACGTCACCGGCGTTCGTGATCCGGTTGCCCTGAGGCGCCTCGGGACCGCGCGTGCCGGACCCCGCGGTCCGGCCGGCTGGCCGGTGGCGGGCGACAAGCGAAGCGCCGCCAGCACGGCAAGCAGCCACACCTGCACTTCGGTCTTGAGGAAGTCGGCGAACTGCCCGCCGACGAAGACCACCGCCAGCCCGGCGCAGACGGCAGCCAGCATGCAGACCAGCAACAGGGGTCGGCGTGCGATGGCCCACTGCCTCGCCAGCAGGCAGGACTTCAACACCCACAGCCAGATCATCGAAAACATGACGGCCCCGGGAATGCCCTGCTCCACCAGCGTACTGATGAAGGTATTGTGGGATGAACGGGCGCCCGACTCGGTGAGATAGATCGTGTCGAGGTAGCGGGAACTGAGGGTCGCAAATCCCCGGTGGCCCACGCCGAGCGGGTGCGCCGTGAACATGCGCAGGCCCGCCTTCATCTGCACGATTCTCCCCTCGGCACTGTTGTCCAGCGTCTCCTGCTTGTTGACCGCCGCTTCCATGGTCTTCATTCGCTGCCAGAATGCATCGGATGCAACGGCACCGAAACCCACAATGCCGAGGACAGCCAGTGTGTAGAAGAGGCGGGTATTCTCCCTGGGCCGCAAGGCAAAGATCGTGACCCCGCCCATGAAGAGCGCCAGGAACGCTCCGCGGCTGCCGGTGAGCACGACCATGTTGAGGATGAGCGGCACGCAAATGAGGGCCGCATAGCGCCGCCAATCCTGTTTCGCGAAGATCAACATCGCACCGACGACCGCGATCGCCGCCGCGTGCATGCCGAGCGTATTGGAGTCGTCGATCCCCGATCCGCCCACTCCGTCGAGCCTTCCGCCAGTGGTGCCCGTCCCGAGCGCGACCAGCCCGAGGTAGCAACAGCCCAGCACGTGCGCCAGCAGGAAGTCCGCGGCCCGCAGCGGCGTATCAATCAGGCGGTAGACCATGTAGTACACGATGATGAATTTCGTGAAAATCATCGCGCACTCGCGATGCAACACCGGATCCAGGGCCCACGGACTCTGGATCCAGAGCCAGGCCGTGTAGGAGATGAGGAATATCGCCGGGAAAGTCCTGTACCAGGGCGTGCGGGCAGGGTCCGCCTTCAACCTCAACATCGCAATCGCCGTGACCACCGCGGTCAGAAGCGACCAACGCAGGTCCGGCAGGCCCTGCCCCCACCAGCGGTGGGGCGCATCGAGGTAGAACACCGCGATGTAGGTGTAGAGGCCGTAGATTGGATGGCGAAACAGCGCCATCGCGATACCGGCGACGAAGCACAGCAGGAAGATGAGCGCCGTCAGTGACACGGCGAGTCACCAAACTGCCGCGTCAGCCATCGGCAGCAATGGCCGTTGAACGCGGCGAGCTCGCTGGAACCGGAGAAAGTGTGGTCGGCCGTTGGCAACTCGACGACTTCCACGTCGCCTCGTGCCAGGCCGCGCCGCCACCGGTCATCCGAGCGGCAGCGTGCGCGGAACTCATCGGCAGTCAGGTCGCGGCCACTCAACACGATCAGCATTGGCCCATGAAATTGCGTCAGACCGAGCCGCATGGCCTCGATGTAGTCCTCGCCTCGCCCAGGCGGCTGTCGCACCGTCGCCCGCACGAGGTTGCCGACCAGCGCTTTCGCCGACCCGGTGAAGTCAAAGCCGCCGCCCAGCAGCTTGCGCCAAAAATCCCCCTGCAGCAGTCGCGCCGCGTAGTACTTCCTGACTACCACTTCGGCCTGCGATTGGCCTGAGCGCACCCACGGGTTCATCAGGATGAGGCCCGCAACGCGCGGATCTGATCCGCAATACATCAGGGCTGCTGACGCGGCATCACACAGTCCGAGGAGCACGACACCGCGGCGCGGACGACAGGCGCCCATGAGTGCATCGATCGCCGCGCGAATATCAGCCGCGACGCGCTCGAACCCGGGATTGTCGCCCGCGCTGTCGCCCATGCCGCGGTAGTCGAATCGCAGCGTGGGCACACCCGCAGCCGCGAGTGCACGGGCGCTCGACACGAACTGACGATGGCTGCCGACGCGGTACTGAGGACCGCCGACGACCACCAGCACCGCCACTTCCGCCGGTTCAGCTGCTGCACGGTGCAGGATGCCGACCAAGGCATGACCCTCGCAGCGAAACAGGAGTGGCTCCACCTCGCCCATGGCCGGGCTCATGACGCCGCCACCAGCGTCGCGTTCGTCACGATTTCGCTTGCCATCCAGAAAGGCTCACCTGGAACGCGCAGGTGGTCGACCTGACAGCCGATGCTGCGCGTCTGCTCGAGGGCCTGCTGCGCAGCAGGCGTGACGGGTGCGGCTGCATCCGCGACCACTTCGAGCCAGCGGATCGGTGGAAACGAAGGCGACAATTCGCCATGCAGGTCGAGCGCATCGATGTCCGCGCACAGCGCGGCCGACAAGGCGTAGCCCGCCACTTCCACCGTATCGCCTGCCTTGAGGCGCGCGCGCAGCTGCGCCGCGGTTTCGGCGCGGCCCGGGTCCATGCGCGACGCCATGACGCGGATTCGCAGGAACTGGTCGATCAGTCGCGCGCCGCTCACTACGGGTTGCCAGAACACCGCACGGGAAAGTCCAAGTGTCCGCTGTCGCGCGAGGGCGGCTCCGAGCAGGGCACCAAATCTGATGCCCAGCAGGGAAGTGACTCGCCAGCCATGCGACTCGCTCCATGCGGCGGCCGTTGCCAGGTCTTCGAACCAGCGCTCGACCCGCGCCTCCGCGAAATCGCCTTCGCTGTCTCCGGTCCCGGCGAGATCGACGCACAGCACCCCCCTGCCCGAGCTGCATTCGCGCCGCGCGAAATCGCTGACGATCCGGCGGCACTTGTTCATTTCCTCCGCGAACGGCGGCACGACCAGCGTGCACTCACCCGTCGCGAGACCAGGCGTCCGCAGCAGCGCAAAGATACGGCGGCCTGCCTCGCCGAGAAACTCCGCGCGCGAGCCGTCCGTCGTCACTGCCCGAGCTTGTCGGCGAGGAACCGGGACAGGGTGCCGACGGTGGCGAAAGTGTCGGCCGAGATCTCATCATCATCGACCTGGATGCCGTACTGCTCCTCCATCGTCGTGATCAGGGTGACCACGGCCATCGAATCGAGCTCGGGGATCGCCCCGAGCAGGGCGCTGCCTTCCGTGAGGCGATCCGCGCGCTCACCGAGCTGCAGGGCCGACTTGAGCAGGTTCCTGACGCCATCCAGAGTGTCCAAACTTCTCTCCCGTTGCCTGGCGGACATATTGTAGCGGCCACGACCGGGTCGACCGCACACTGGTTCAAAGTTTGCTAAGGTCCGCCGTCACACAGCTGAGCAGCAGTCGATGACCCAGATTTTCGGATACACGGGTCGGTGGGCCACGCACGACCCAGCCGCCCTGCGCTTGCATGCGCCCGCAGGCCTCGATATCGCCGAGTCCGCGCCGATCGGGGCGTTGCTCGCCACTCGCGACATGGCCCGCAGCGGTGACCTGCTGGTCGCAGTTCGCGGCCAGCCCGTGTGGACCCGCGACGGCCGCTACACCCGCGATGGCACCGACAGCGAAGGGCTGCTCGCGGCCTATCAGGCGCGCGGGAAGGCGTTGCTCGAGGATCTGCGCGGCCGCTTTTCACTCGCGATCGTCGACGGGCGCCGGCGTGAGGTGCTGCTCGCCGTCGACCCGATGGGCATCGAGCGCCTGTGCTGGGCGGTCGTCGGCGAAGGCCTGGTGTTCGGCGATTCGGCCGAAACCGTCGCCAGCTTCCAACCGCTGCGCGCGCCGCTGCGGGCGCAGGCCGCGCACGACTTCCTGCTGATGCACATGATCCCGGCGCCCGACACGGCGTACGAGGGCGTTCACAAGCTCGAACCGGGCACGCAACTCCACTTCACGGACGGTCGCGCGAACACGAGCCGCTACTGGACTCCCCGGTTCAGCGAACGCCAGCACTCGTTCGAATCGCTGCAAGCGGGGCTGCGCGGCACGCTCGATGCCGCCGTGGCGCGTTGCCGCCCGGACGCGCAGACGGGCGCCTTCCTGAGCGGCGGTCTCGACAGTTCGACCGTGGCCGGCGTGCTCGGAAAAGTGAGCGGCAAGGCGGCGCGAACCTTCTCGATCGGCTTCGGCGTCGAGTCCCACGACGAGATCCGCTACGCGCGCATCTCGGCAAGGCATTTCGGCTGCGACTCGACCGAGTACAACGTCACCGCCGACGACATCGTGACGGCTTTCGACCGCATTGCCGCGGCCTACGATGAGCCGTTCGGCAATTCATCCGCCGTTCCCACCCTGCTCTGCGCGCAGCTCGCCGCGAAAGCCGGCGTCGGCCACTTGCTCGCGGGCGACGGTGGCGACGAAATCTTCGGCGGCAACGAGCGTTACGCGAAGCAGCAGGTCTTCGAGGCCTATGGCCGGCTCCCCGCCTGGGCGCGCCACGGCATCCTCGAACCGCTGAGCCGCGCCATTGCGCCCGGCAATGCGCTCACGCCGCTGCGCAAGCTGCGCAGCTACGTCGATCAGGCCCGGATTCCGCTGCCGGAGCGGCTGGAGACCTGGAACTTCTTTTACCGCACGCCGCATGGCGAGATCTTCGAGCCGGAGTTCGCAGCGGGGATAGATGTTCGCCGGCCCATCGACCTGATGGCCCGGGTCTACGGAGAGGTACAGGAAGGCACGCTGCTGAACCGCATGCTGCATTACGACTGGCACTTCACGCTCGCTGACAGCGACCTGCGCAAGGTGATCACGATGTGCGACCTCGCGGGCGTGCAGGTCTCGTTCCCGATGCTCGATCCCGAGCTGATCGACCTCTCGCTGCGCGTGCCGACGCGCGTAAAGATGCAAGGCCGCGAGCTGCGCAGCTTCTACAAACGGGCGATGACGGGCTTCCTGCCGCAGGAAGTCATCGACAAGCCGAAGCACGGGTTCGGGCTGCCGTTCGGCGTCTGGCTCAAGGACCATGCGCCGCTGCGCGAACTGGTCTTCGGGCACCTGAAGCGGCTCGGCGAGCGAGGCATCGTCAGGCGATCCTTCCTCGACAGGATCGTCAACGAACACGCGGCCGGTGATTCCGGCTACTACGGCTACGCGATCTGGGACTTTGCGATGTTCGAGGCCTGGCTCGCGGCGCACCGCCCCCGCGGATGATCCGCGGGGGCGACGCCCGTCAGATGGCCGGGCAGGCGATGAACGCCTTGCTGAAAATGACCTGGTCGTAGTCGAAGTTGAATGCCGTGGTCGTGAAGGCGGAGCCGTTGTGGTAGATGGCGAGGATCAGCGCGTTCCAGCCGGGAAGCGATGGCGCGCCCACGCTGTTGGTGCCGCCGTCGAACCCCTGCGTGTAGGTCACGTCCCAGATCTTGGTATAGGACGTCTCGCCCTCGTGAGCGGCCCACACTTCGACGCGCGTACGGTTGTCGCCCGTGCCGCCGGCGGTGCCCGGCGTCACGTGGTAGAGCAACGTGTCCCAGCCGCCGGAATAGCGCCAGTTGAGCGTCGTGTTGGCCAGCGCCACGGTGGCGTTGGGCTGACCGCCGCTCAGGCTGTTGAAGTTCTGTCCCGAGTAGACGTTGTGGCGCGAGCGCGTGCCGACCGCGTCGCCGTTCGAGGCCGACTGACCGTAGGTCACGAGCTCCTGCGCCGTGTATGAGCTGTTCGTGGTCGTCAGCCAGACCAGCTTGCCGGTGATGTTGTTGTAGTTGGCCGAATCGGGGGGACGGCCGGGCATTTCCGCTCGGCGCACGCGGACCTGCAGCCAGAAGTCGGAGCCCTGGAACCGGCCTGGATGGGACGCCTGATGTGCGGCGTTCATGTACCAGCCGGGATTCGGCTGATTGCCCCAGTTGTAGAGCGTCGAACTGCCATTCGAGACGGGGAATGCGACCGGTGCAATCGTGCCTCCCGCGCCCGGATCGTCCATTCCCCTGCCGTTGCCCGCGCCGGTCAGGGCATTGAACGGCCGGTGCCAGTACGAGCCGCCACGGCCCTCCGCACTGCCGAGCGGGTACGAGAGGCGCATGAACCCGCCGCCATCCGCGCCGCCGCTCGCCTGATGCATGACCAGCTTGCCGGCTGCCGTCGCCGCATCCGGGTCGTTGCCACCGCTGTATCCGCCGGTCCAGCGAAACTGGTCGACCTCGGCCCTGGAATCGAAATTGTGGTACCACACGACGCCCGCGCCGGCGATGCGCGCGGCCCAGTCGGCCGCTGCGGACGGGCCGGCGCAGGCCGTCGACGCGCTGGAGCCCCCTCCCGCGCTGACTCCGGGCGGCGGGCAGGGCTTCGATTGTCCCAAGCCCACGATGGGAACCGCGGCTCCCGCCACGGCGGCGGTGGTCACCAGGAAATCTCTGCGCTTCATCGAATTGCTCCTAGGGCGTCTCGCGCGGCCATTCTCAAGGCCGGAGTTTCCTCCGTGCCTGGCCATCCATCAAAGTGGAACCGGCGCCTAACTTAGTGAACCAGCCCACAAATTGCACGATGTCGCCAGAAGCACACAGTCGCGGGTGGCTCCGGGAGGCTCATCCCCGGGACGATGGGCCGCGGCGGCGATAGGAGGCCAGGCAAGAGCGGATGACCTGCCACGGTAGCCGGGCAGCCTGCGAGGCGCAGAAACTCACGCGAGGCAGGGCAAAAGGATCCGACTCGCGTGTCGCCCAGCTCCATTCGGTGGAGACCGCGAGCTCGAAGCCGGCCTCGCGCGCAATCTGCATGTGGAGCGCATTGAAATCGCGTCCCGGCCGTCCATTGGGATAGGCGAAGGAGACCGGCCGTCTGCCTGCGATGCGTGTGAGCCACTCGGCGCCGTCGGCGATCTCGCGCCGCGCATCGTCCTCCGGCAAGTTGGCGAGGATCGGGTGGTTGACCGTGTGGCCGCCAATTTCGATGCCGGCCTCCGCCAGGCTACGCAGCTCGTGCTCGTCCAGCATCAGCCGGGGCGCCGGTTCGGCCACGATCTGCTGGTACAGCCCGTGCGCGTCGCGCCAGCGCTCCCCGAGCGATCGATACTTGAAGGCTTCAAGCACCCTCGCCACGATCGGCGCGCGCCCGGCGGGCGGCGGCAAGTCCACGCTCCCGAGGCCGATCATCGACAGATCCACGGTGTCAGGCGCCCGCCGCACAGCCTCGATGACGAGGTCGTTCCACATGATGCCGGCCTCGACCGCGTGCTGCATGACGAACACGGTCGCCGGCAGCCCGTACCTCTGCAGCACGGGAGCCGCGACGTGCAGGTTGTTGCGGTACCCGTCATCGAAGGTGATGCAGGCCGCAGCGGGAGGCAAGGTGCCTGCGCGCAGCCGCCGCACCGCCTCAGGCAAGGGCAACACGGAGCAATGGGCCGCCAGCACCGCCATTTGCGCGGCAAAGCGCGCGGCATCCGGTTCGCTCGGCAGCAGCGGGTCGGGATGCTCGAGCACGCGATGGTAGGTCAGCACCATCAGCCGCCCGTGTTTTCCACCGGGTGCCGCAAGGCGCAGCAGCCGTCGCGACAGGAATGCGCTCACCGGCCGCGACCCCGGCCCAAAGCGCCGATGCACGCGTTCTCGAAGCTGCGGGCCGCCACGACATGGCCACATTCTTCCTCGACGAAACGTCGCGCAGCTCGCGACATCGCGAGCCGTCCCTCGCGATCCGCGAGCAGGGCCACGACCGCATCAGCCATCGCTTTCGCGTCGTCGGCGACGATGCAGTTCACGCCGCTCCTGACCGGCAGGCCCTCCACGCCGATGGTGGTCGAGACGACCACGGGCCCCATGGCCATCGACTCGAAGACCTTGAGCCGGGTCCCTCCTCCAACCTGCAGCGGCACGACGGACACCGCCGCGCCGCCGACGATGGGCCGCACATCGTCGACGAAGCCCGTGAAGCGCCAGCGCAGTCCGCGGCGCCTCGCCTCCGCGACGAGTGCGGCGGGGGGAGCACGGCCAACGACCGTCATCGTTGCCTCCGGCACGCGCGTGACGATCGCCGGCCACACCTCGTCCATGAAATAACGCATGGCGCCCTGGTTTGCGAGCCAGTCCATCGAACCGCAGAACACGACCTCGGAATCGCGTACGGGCGCCGTGTGGCCGAAGAAATCAAGATCGACGCCGGTCGGAATGACGTGGGCCCCGCGCACTCCGTAGTCACGCTCGAACAGCCTCCTGTCCTCCTCCGAAACCGCGACGACGGCGTCGAAGCGCGCGAGGGTCTGCCCTTCGTAGGCCCGCATCTTGCGCAACTGGTTGCGCCAGATGGCGCGCATCCCGATGCTGCGGGCGACTTCGAGGTGACGGGCAAAAATCTGCGCTTCGACATTGTGCGTGAAAATGACCGACGGCGTGTCGAGCCGCGCGGGCGCGAGTACCGCTGCGTGCAGGAAGTCGAACACGACGACGTCGGGACGCGCCGCGAGCGCGCGGGCTACGGCCGCCGCGGCGGCCTCCGAGCGATCGACACGCACCGGCATCGGCAGCTCATCGAACAAGTGCCAGGCCCGGTTCAAGGTGCCGCGCCAGCCGTCCGCAGGCGCAGGCCAGGACTCGAACTCATCGCAGACGCCGGCAAGGTCTGCGTGATGGCGGGCCGCGAGCTCCGGCGTCGCCGGCGACATCAGCTTGATGCGGAACCGCCCGCCCTTCATGCCGCGCAACACCTGCGTCGTGCGGATCTTGCCGCCTGAGTCGACGGGAAACAGGAATCGCGGGGAGACGAACAGCAGGGTCGCGTGCGGGCTCACGGCAGGACCGCCCGGAAATGATCCAGCACGGCGCGTCCGACGCCTGGCCAGTCGCCGACGGCGAGCTGCGCGGAAATCACGTTGCGGTCCCAGTCGCGCCGGAGCACACGCGCCATCGCCTGCGCCATCGCCTCGTCGTCGCCCACGGGAACGAGCGCACCATTCTCGTCCTCCGTGACGAAATGCGGATTGTCGCCGACCGGTGTCGTGACTACCGGCGTACCGACCGCCAGGGACTCGAGAATGGCGTTGCAACACCCTTCCCTGCGGGTGCCCAGGGCGAACAGGTCGGCGGCCCGGAGCCAGTCCGCCACGATCGAAGGCCCGACGGCGCCGACGAAGTGCACGAATTCCGCAATGCCCAGTTCAGCCGCCAGGCGACGCAGCGCCGCCGGACATTCAGGTTCGTAGTCCGCCCCACCGACGATGGCGAGTCGCACCGCCTCGCCGCGGCTGCGCAACCGCCCGAGGGCGCGCAGCACCACGTCGTGCCGCTTGAGCGACACGAGATGGCCCACGCTAACGATGAGTGCGTCGTCCGCCGGCATCGAGAGCGCATGCCTGGCGGCAAGCCTGTCGCCGGGGCGGAAGAGATCCCGGTCGATAGCGTTGGGTATGACGACGATGCGGCCTGCGGGCACACCGTGCTCGATCATCCTGTCGCGCAGCGAATGGCTCACGCTGATGCAGCCGTTTGCGGCAGAGAGCGCCTCGACGATCTGCGGGCCGATGCCGGGGAGCGCGACGCGCTCCGCCTCGAAGCCCCGGATGGTGACGATCACCGGCAGGCCGAGACGCCGCGCGGCGCGCACGCAGCCGACGCCGTCGGGATAGCCGAAGTGTGCATCGATGACATCGATCGGTCGCTGCCGGTGCCATGCGCGCAGGCGCGGCAGGACCGAATGCTCCAGCCAGCGGCCATCGAGGGACTTGAACATTCCGGGCAAATAGAACATCGCCGCGTGATGAATCGTCTGCCCGTGGATGTCGTGGCTCGGCGGCCGCGCCCAGGATGGCAGGCGGCGCAGCGGCGGCAGGCAAGGAACAGGCTGAAGGATGCGGATATCCGACGCCTCGGCCATCGCCGCAAGGCGCCGGAGCACGAACACACCCGCACCCGGAGTCACGGGCGTCGGCAGCGTGCGGCAGACACTCGCGATGTTCAGCACCTGGCGCCCTGTCGCAGGAAGCCCTCGAACATGAGGAGCGACCAGAGGGGCGCGCTGTGATCGCGCTTTCCCGATTCGTGGGCGCTCACGATCTCCTCGAGCACGCGCGGCTCGAACAGACCCGTGTCGCGCAGCGTGTCGCCGAGCACGGCCTTGCGTACGGTTTCGCGCAGCGGTCCGCGGAACCAGCGGATGAGCGGCACCGCAAAGCCCATCTTCGGCCGGTACAGCACGTCGTGCGGCAGCCAGGGCTCCATGCCCTTCTTGAGCAGCCGCTTGCCTTCGCGGCCCTGCATCTTGAACGACGAGGGCAGGGTCGCGAGCCATTCGACCAGCGGATGGTCCATCAGCGGCTCGCGCACCTCGAGCGAATGCGCCATGCTCGCGCGATCGACCTTGGTGTTGATGTCGCCCACGAGGTAGGTCTTCAGGTCGAGGTACTGGATGAGGGCGAGCGGATCGTCGGTTCCGGCCCGCGCCGCATGACGCGCGAACAGGTCATCGACCCGATAGCCGCCGAGCGACGCGCGCATCGGCGCCGAGAAAAGCCGCTCGCGCAGCGGAGCGCGCACGATCGACACGCTCTGCAGGTAGGCTTCGACGGAATCGCGCGCCAGCGACTCGAACGTGGTCTTGGCGCGAAACATCCGCGGCGCCCAGTCGGCCTTGGGATACACGCGGCCGAGCAGGCCGAAGAGCGGCCGGCGCAAGCCGAGCGGCAGGGCCGAGCGCAGCTTCTCCTCCATCAGGTGCAGCTGGTAGCGCCGGTAGCCGCCGAAGCTCTCGTCGCCGCCGTCGCCCGAGAGCGCGACCGTCACATGCTTGCGGGCGAGCTCGCAGACGCGATAGGTCGGGATGGCCGAGCTGTCCGCGTAGGGTTCGTCGTAAAGGCCGGCAAGCGTGTCGATCAGGCCGAAGTCGTCGCTCGCCACTTGCTCGACATGGTGCCGCGTCTGGTAGCGGTCCGCGACCATCTGGGCGAATTTCGTCTCATCGAACGCGGGATCGTCGAAGGAGATCGAGCAGGTGTTGACCGGGCTGCCGCTGATGCGCGCCATCGTCGCCACCACGGCGCTCGAATCGACCCCGCCCGAGAGGAAGGCGCCGAGCGGCACTTCCGAGATCATGCGCAGGCGCACCGAGTCCTGCAGGCGCTGGTCGAGTTCGCCCATCGCCTCCTCGAAGCCGATGCGGCTGTCGAGCGAGAAGCGCACGTTCCAGTATTCGCGCGGCGCGGGCGGCACCGCGCCACGGCGCAACGTGAGGGTGTGCGCGGGCGGGAGCTTCTGCACGCTCGTGAAGATCGTGCGCGGTTCGGCGACATAGCCAACCGCGAAGTACTCTTCGACGGCGCACGGGTCGATCACGCGCGTGACGCCGGGGTGCAACAACACGGCCTTGAGCTCCGAACCGAATACGCACTGCCCGTCGGGCAGCAATGCATAGAAGAGCGGCTTCACGCCGAGCCTGTCGCGCGCGAGGACCAGTGTCTCGCGATTGCGATCCCACAGCGCGAACGCAAACATGCCGCGGAAGCGTTCGACGCAGGCTTCGCCCCAGGCCTCCCACGCGTGCACGATCACCTCGGTGTCGCTCTTCGTGTGGAACACGTGGCCGAGCGCCTGCAGTTCGGGAATCAGCGACTGGTAGTTGTAGATCTCGCCGTTGTAGACGACCACGACGGAGCTGTCCTCGTTGTAGAGCGGCTGCTGGCCCGTGGCCACGTCGATGATCGCAAGGCGCCGGTGGCCGAGCGCGACGCCGGGCTCGTGGTGTTCGCCCTCGCCGTCCGGCCCGCGGTGCGCGATCGAATCGTTCATCCGCCGCAGCAGCGCGCGATCGATGTCGCGCCGGTTGCGCAGGTCGGCAATGCCCGTTATTCCGCACATGGCTTATGGATTCCGCGCCAGGAGTTCATCGTAGAGTTCCGTGTAGCCGAGCACCATCGCTCCCATGGAGAAATGCGCGACGCAGCGAGCGCGCGCGGCGGCCCCGTGGGCCTCGCGCAGCGGCCGGTCGTCGAGATAGCGGCGAATGGCGGCGGTCAGGGCATCGGGAGCCGGCGCCTCGCAAAGCGTGCCCGTGACATCGGGCTCGATCAGCTCGCCGTTGCCGCCCACCCGCGCGGCCACCACCGGCCGCCCCGAGGCCATCGCCTCGAGGATCGTGTTCGAGATGCCCTCGTTGAAGGAAGGCAGCACGAATATGTCAATGCCCCGCAGCAGCGCGGGTGCATCCGCACGGGCGCCCGCGAACCACACCCATGGCGCAATACCGAGCGCCGTGGCGACCTCCCGCAGGCGCGGCCCCTCCGGCCCCGCCCCCACGATAGCGAGGCGCAGGCGGCCGCTGGCGGCGCCTGCCAGCTGCGCGAAAGCGTGCAGCAGGGCCACCTGGTTCTTGATCGGGTCGAGGCGCCCCACCGTGCCGATCACCAGCGGCCGGTCCCCAGGCTCGCGCGACCAGGGCCAGTCCTGCGCGAGCGGTCCCTGCGGATTGAAGCGCTCGCTGTCGACTCCGTTGTAGATCTGCCGGATTGCGCCCTCGGCGACACCCACGCGTTCGTGCAACCAGCGGGCAATGTCGCGCGACACAGCGACATGGCGCTGCGCGGCGGCCCGGCAGGCGCGGCGGATGCGCAGCGCGCGCGCATTCTCGCCGCGCGGATCGGCAGCGTCCCAGCCGTGCTCGCCATGCACCCGATGACGCACCCCCGCGGCCATCGCGACCCATTGCTGGTCCGCCGTGCCGAGATTGCGCGTGTGGACGATCGCGGGACGGAGGCGCCGCAGCTGCCGCCAGACGCGGCCATAGGCCGGGAAGTCCTTGCCCGGCCGCTTGTCGACCGACACGACCTCGACGTCGTCGCGCGCGATGCGCTCGCGGAATGCGCTGTAGCCCGCGAGGCAGACGATCGCGTGGCGATACTTCTCCCTCGGCATGGCATTGATCAGGTTCACGAGGCCGTTCTCGAGGCCGCCGTAATCGAGCCGGTAGATGACATGCGTGATGAGCGGCGCCTCGGCCATGAGTCCACGCTACCAGCAGATGGCCGAATAGCGGCTGCCGCCCGCGCCCGGTGACCCGATCCCGACGACGTCGACCACGCGGTGCCGCGCCTGCAACTCCTCCTGCAGCACCGCTTCGATGAGCTGCCCGCCGAGCCCGACGAGGATCGTGTCGCCGTGGCGCACCGCCTCCTCGCAGGAACCCACCATCAGGTTGCCGATGTGCGGGATGCTCTGCTCGATGAAGCGCTTGTTCGCACCGATCAGGCGCGACAGGTTCACCTCGGGGTCGTAGATGCGCAGGTCGTAACCCTTGCCGATCAGCCGCTCGGCCACCGAGACGAGCGGGCTCTCGCGCAGGTCGTCGGTGCCCTTCTTGAAGCTGAGGCCGATCATGCCGACCTTGCGGGTCTCGCCCTGCATCACCTGGTCGATCGCGGCGTCGATGTGCGCGCGGTTGCTGCCGAGTACGCCGCCGAGCATCGGCGTGACGACGTCGCGCGTCTTGCCCATGTAGGTGAGCGCGCGCAGGTCCTTCGGCAGGCAGGAGCCGCCGAAGGCAAAGCCGGGCCGCAGGTAGGCCGGCGAGATGTTGAGCTGCGTATCCTTGCAGATGAGCCCCATGACTTCGCGTGCATCGACGCCGACTGCCTGCGCGAGCCGCCCGATCTCGTTCGCGAAGGTGATCTTCACCGCGTGGAAGGCGTTCGCCGCGTACTTCTGCATCTCGGCCACGCCGACCGACGTGACGACGAACTCGCACGGCAGGCTGCCGAACACCTGCCGCAGCACGTCGGCCGCACGCGTGGAACGCGTGCCGACGATGGTGATCGGCGGGCGGTCGTAGTCCTTGATCGAGGTGCCCTCGCGCAGGAACTCGGGCTGGAAGGCGAGCCCGAAGTCTCGGTCCGCCACCTTGCCGCTCGCCTTCTCCAGCGTCGGGCGCACCAGTTCGTCGAGCGTGCCCGGCTGAACGGTCGAGCGCAGCACGACGGTATGGAAAGGCGGCTTGCTGGCCAGTGCCGCACCAATCGATTCCATCACGCGGCGGATGTAGGACATGTCCTGGCTGCCGTTCGGGCTCGAGGGCGTGCCGACGCAGACGAACGACAACTCGGTCTCGCGGATCGCAGCGGCCACATCGTCGGTCACGCGCACCCGGCCTGATGCCACCACGTCGCGCGTCAGGTCCTGGATGCCCTCCTCGACGATCGGCGACTTGCCGCTCCGGATCAGCTCGAGCTTGAGCGGATCGACGTCGACTCCCGTGACCTCGTGGCCATCTCGCGCGAGGCAGGCCATCGACACCGCTCCGACATATCCAAGACCGAAAATGCTGATCTTCATCGCCTTGCTTCCTTGATGATTCCATCGAGCCGGTGCATCGACGCGGCCCAACTGTGATGACTCAAAACCCGCTCCCGGCCCGCGACCGACAACCGCTGCCGGGTCGGCGGATCGTCCAGAATGCTCGCGATCGCTTCGACCCACAGCGACGGACTCGACGCTTCGAGCAGGTGCTCACCCGCCACCGCGTCGACGCCCCCCGAAGCCTCACGGCTGCATACGACGGGCACGCCCATCGCCATCGATTCCAGGATCTTGTTCTGCGTGCCGCGTGCGATCGCTAGCGGCGCCACCGTGAGCGCCGCACGACGCACGTGCGGGCGCACGTCGGGCACCGAACCCGTGACCTCGACCCCGGGCTCGCGCGCGAGCGCGCGGATGGATTCCGGCGGATCCGCGCCGACAATCGAGAACCGCAGGCCGGGGCGCCTCGCGCGCAGCGCCGGCAGGATGTCGCGGCAAAAGCCGGTCACGCCCTGCTGGTTCGGGAAGTAATCCATGCGGCCGACGAAGGCGATGAGGTCGGGTTCATACGGCGTGTCGTCCGGCGCAAAGAACCCCGCATCGACACCGTTCGGGAACCAGTCCGAAGGGCCCGTCGCACCCAGCGCGCGCAACGATTCGAGTTCGGCGCGCGTCGTGCAGGTGGCAAGGTCGAAGGCCTGCGCGATGCGTCGCTCGCGCCGCTCGAGCTTGACGGCCTCGAGCCAGTAACCGAACGAGAGCGGAAACGGCCGATGGCCTGCGTACTCGCGCCACTTCTGCGAGTCCATGTCGCCGAAGTCGATGATCCGCAGCGGCGCGGCCACCCCTTCGACAAGGCTCGCTACCGACGAACAGTGCACGAAGACGAGATCGAAGCGCGTGGCCCTGGCCGCGGCCTCGATCCGCCGCGCGAGACGGTTCGACCAGAAATAGCCGAAGCTCGAGGGCGCCGGCGTCGGCAGGCGCGCCACCATTTGCGGGTAGGCAATGCGGTCCGGCAGGACCTCGGCCAGGACTTCCGTGCAATGTTGCGAAAGCTCCCGCGCTTCGGCGAGCTCGGCGTCCGTGCGCGCGAGCGAGGCCACCGTCACGCGATGCCCCTGCCCATGCAGGTGCCGGATGATGTTGAACGGCCGGATCTTGCCGCCTCGCTTCGGCGGATAGGGAACCCGGTGGCAGACGAAAAGGATGTTCATGCCGCGAGCTGCGCCTTGAGCTCGGCCGTCACCGCCTCGACACTCTCGCCGTCGAGGTAGAGGCGAGCCCAGATCTCGAGGTTGACGAGCGCGAGCAGGTGATCGGTGCGATCGGCCCGTTGCGCCTCGTGGTCGGCGATCGTGCGCGCGACCGCTTCCGGGTCGAGCAGGCCGCGGCGGCCCACAGTCGCCGGCGACAGCAGGTCGGCGACCAGCGGCGCCAGCTCCTGCCTGAACCACGCACCGATCGGCGCGCCGAAGCCGCGTTTCTCGCGCCTGAGGATGCTCTCGGGCAGCACGCCTTCGAGCGCCCGCTTCATCGCGTGCTTGAGGTCGCCGCCGCGGACCTTGTGCCGGCCCGGCATGCGCGCGGCGAGATCGACGAGCCGCTGGTCGAGCAGCGGCACGCGGCACTCGAGCGAGACGGCCATGCTCATCTTGTCGGTGAGCATCAGCAGGTCTTCGGGCATCTGCGTCGCGAGGTCGACATCCATCAACCGCCGCAGTGGATCGGTGGCCGCGGAAGCCGCGAAGGCACGCGCGATGCAATCGTCAAACGCCCCGCCCTGCCCGAGCAGCAGTGCAGCCCGCTCTTCCGCCCCGAAAACTTCCATGTAGCGCCGGTAGCGGTCCTCGAACGGCAGGGCGTCGGCGAGCACGAAGGCCTTGGCGAGGCGCAGTTCATTGAGCAGCCGGTGATGGCGGTCGCTCGGCAGGCGGCGTGCGATCGGGTCGATGAGCGAGCGGCGGATCACGCGGGGGATGCGCTGGTAGTGGCGCCGGTAGTGTTCGTCGAGGTAGCGACGGTAGCCGCCGAACAACTCGTCGCCACCGACGCCCGAGAGGATCACGGTGGAGTCCTCGCGCGCGAACTTCGAGACGAGGTAGGTCGTGATGAAGGCCGCATCCGCGACCGGCTCGTCCATGTGCCACAGCAGCCGCGGCAGCAGTCCCGCGACATCCGGCTGCACGAGGATCTCGCGATGCTCGGTGCCGAAGGCCTGCGCGACGGCGCGCGCGTGCGGCAGCTCATTGTAGAGCGCCGCGCCCGAGGAGCCGGCGAAGCCGATCGAATAGGTGCGCACCGGCCGGTCGGCGTGGCGCGACATGAAGGCGACCACCGCGCTCGAGTCGATTCCGCCGGAAAGGAACGCGCCGATCGGCACGTCGCTGACCATCTGCTCGCGGACCGCACGCTCCATCTCGCCGCGCAGTTCCTCGATCCAGGACGCCTCGCTGCGGGACTCGTCGACCCCGGGGGCGAGCGACCAGTAGGCGCGCACCTCGACGCATCCGTCCTCCGCCACCAGCAAGTGGCCCGGCGGGAGCTTGCGCATGCCCGCGAACATCGCGTTCGGCGCGCACACATAGCCGACCGACAGGTACTGGGCGAGCGCGCCGGAATCGATGCGCGCCTCGACGCCCGGCACGCGCAGCAGGGCCTTCGCCTCCGAAGCAAACGCGAGCCGCTTCGCGTCCTGCCAGTAATAGACCGGCTTGATGCCGAGCGGATCGCGCGCGACCAGCAGGCGCCGGCGGCGGCGGTCCCAGACCGCGAGCCCGAACATGCCCTCGAGCCGCCCGAGGAAGGCGTCGCCGTACTCCTCGTAGCCGTGCACGATCACTTCGGTGTCGCTGTGCGTCGCGAAGCGATGCCCCTTGCCTTCGAGCTCGCGGCGCAGGGCCTGGAAGTTGTAGATCTCGCCGTTGCAGACGACGACGACATTTCCGTCCTCGCCGGCGATTGGCTGGTGCCCGCCCGCAAGGTCGATGATCGAGAGGCGCCGCATGCCGAGCAGCATCGGGCCCTCGGCGAAGGCGCCCTCGTCGTCCGGGCCGCGATGATGGATCGCCATGCCCATCCGGTGCAGCAGCTCCGGCGCATCGGGCGCGGCGCCTGTGAGGCCGAGGATTCCGTAGATTCCGCACATGGCCTTACCCGAGGTACTTCGCGACCGGCGGGCCGATGAGCCGGGTGAGCGCGACCGGCAGGCTGCGCCAGAGGCGGATCATCGCCTCGTACTTCGGGTTCGTCGGGCTCAGGTTCGGCAGCTCGCGCCGGCGGACGAGGAAGTATTCATAGTGCAGCGGCTCGGGCTCGAACCCCCAGTAGGTCTTGAAATCGTAGGAGCCGGTGCCGCGCTTGCTGCGGCCGTAGTCGAACAGCCGCCGCCCGCCCTCGCGCGCACGTTCCATCACGCTCCAGTACATGAAGTCGTTGCCCGACACGCCGCGCGCGGCACGCGTGCCGCCGCCGTAGTACGGCAGCACTTCGTCCCGGAAATAGAAGCTCAGCACGCTCGCGACCGGCGCGGCCTCGTGCATCACGGTGAGGATCTCGCAATCCCTGCCGAACACCTCCTGCAGGATCCCGAGATAGCGCTTGGAGAACACCGGCGTGCCGAGGTTGCGCAGGCTCTCGGAATACATGGCGTAGAGCCGGTCGGGGCGCGCGTCGATCTCGGCGCTCAGCCCCTTCTGGATGCCCTTGCGGACCATCGCGCGCTGCTTGCGCGGGATCGCGAGCAGGTTCTGCTCGCTGTCCTCCGCGATCGCCTTGCGGAACGTGACGTAGAGGTCCTTGGCGGGCCAGCCCGGGTGCTGGCGCCGCCGGTTGCGCATCTCGAGGTAGTCGACGCCGAGTTCCTGCGCCAGCGCGCAGGCGCGCGCTTCGAGCGCGGCCTTCGCCGCCTCGTCCGCAGCCACGATACCGCCGTAGACGCAGAACGGCGTCGAGACGAGCGAGTGGCCGAACAGCAGGCTCTTCACTTCAGCGAGCGGCAGCACGCCGCGCACTTCGCCGCCGGCGAGCGCGACGAGATAGTGGGTGCGATGCCCGAACGCGCGGCGCAACACCTCGCGCCAGCCGGCGAGATGGAAGAACGTGCCCTCGGGGTGCGCCCTGACGAATGCATCCCAGGCGCTTTCGAGGTCGGGGCCGAGCTGTTGAACCTCGACGTCAGGCGACACCAAAGACCTCGTCCATGCGGCCCCAGCGGAAATCCCGCAGCAGGTGGCGCAGGCGGCCTTCCATGCGGTCGAGATTCGTGTAGTGGCGGAACTTCGATTTCGCCGAGATGCCCGCCACGCGCGGCTGCCCCGGGTCGATTTCCCACGGATGGCAATAGAACACGGCGGCCTGGCCGTCGCGCGCATTCACGCGGCGCACGGCGGCGCGAAACAGTGCATACGGCAGCAGGCGGAAATACCCGCCACCGCCCGCCGGCAGGCGCTGGCCCATGTATTCCACGGTCGTGATCGGTACTTCGAGCAGCGCACCCGAGGCGACCCGATGCGCGAAGCGCGGCGAACCCGGGATGCCATAGAGGTCGTGGCGGATCGGAAAGATGCTGGAGTCGTACCTGAAGCCGAGCTCTTCGAGGATATCGAGGGCCCACAGCGAGCGCGCGGTGATCGAGTAGGTCGCGGCGCGATAGCCGCGCACGGGCACACCCGTCGCGTCCTCGAGCCGCTGCTTCGCCTCGCGCGTCTCGGCGCGGAAGACATCAGGCGTCTGCGTGTAGACGGTCTGGTGGGTCAGGCCGTGGCAGGCCACCTCGTGGCCGGCGGCGTGGATGTCGCGCACCAGCTGCGGCGAGCGCTTCGCCACCCAGCCGAGGATGAAGAACGTCGCGCGCACCTTCTCCTGCGAGAGGATGTCGAGCACGCGCCGCGTGTTCGCCTCGGCCCGGTATTCGAGCGTATCCCACCGGCTGCGGTCTATCGCAGACGCGAGCGCCTCCACGTGGAAGTAGTCTTCCACATCGATGGAGAAGGCATTCACGAGTGCCTGGTTCGCTGCGTCCACGTGCCAGGGCTCAGCGGCGTCGCGGCGTGTAGGTCAGGTGGACCGTTACGCGGTTCTCGGTGTAGTCGCGCTGGTTGGCGCCGGCGAGCGTATCGCCCGATCCCTCGAAGCGCTCGGCCACGAGCGTGACCCCGACGGTCTCCGTGAGCAGCCAGTCGAACCCCGTGCCGGCGTTCCACTCGTCGAACTTGACGTTGGAACGGTCGAAGTCCTGAGTCGTCCACCCGCCGAACAGGCGCCACGACAGGCGGGCACTCAGCTGGCGCACGAAGGACGCCGTGGCGCCGATCGCATCGCGGTTGAGCGTCGCGTCGCGCTCGTAATCCTCGGAACGCAGGTCCGCGGCGAGGTCGAGGGTCGTGCGCGCTCCTTCGAGCGCCCAGCCGACCGACACATAGTCAGACTGGAACTGGCCACTGGACACGATCGGGCGCCCACCCTCGATGTCGACACCGTCGATGACCTGGTCGCGGCGCATCGCCTCGGCCGAGTCCGTGAGCTCCGTGCCCGCGTTCACCGTGAGGGTCGAACGGGCCGACAGCTGCCGTTCGATCGTCAGATTGAACAGCGGGCCGTCGGTCGTGTCGCCGAAGTCGTGCAGCACCGTGCCGCCCGCCCGCAGGCTCAAGCGCGTGCGCGCCCCCTGGTTCGCATACTCGATGTAGCCGGACTGGCGGTCGAAGTCGCTGCCCAGGCCGTCGTCGTCGAATTCGACGCGATCGGCCGTGGCGTTCACGGACAGGGTCGAGCGTTCACTCAGGCTCCGCTCGATGCCGAGCGTGCCCGTCAGCCGCTGGTTGCCGGCATCCGTATCCTCGTAATAGGCGTCGGACCATCGGCCACCCACCAACACAGCCGTCCGTTCGCCGATCTGCAGGCGCAGGTCCGGGCCGGTCGTGAAGTAGTTGGCGTTCTGCTGGTTGCCGGGCGTGTCGACATTGCGCGGGTCGATGAGCGCCCGCGCATAGTTGTCCTGGAACTCCCAGCTCAGGCGCTCGGGCAGGAACCAGTAGGTCAGCCTGCCGTTGAAGCCGCCCTGCAGGTCCGAATCGTAGGCATCGTCGAAATACTCGCGGTACGCGAGGTTGGCGTCGACGTCCGCATCGAGGCGGCCGGAGTCGCGAGTCCAGCCGAGCCGCAGGCCGAGCTCGCCGACGGTCTGCGACTCTTCGCCGACACTCTCGCGCCTGATGTTGTCCGAGTGGAATGCACCGATGGTCAGCCCGAGATCGACTTCCTGGGCATTCACATTGACGGCACACATCCACACTGTCGCGATCGCGAGCGACAGCCCCCGCTTGCCGATCCTGTTCATTGTTTGTCCGTTTGCGTCGTGTCGAGGAACCCGTCCCCGTAACCGTATCCGTAGTAGCCGCCGACGTTGTTGTCGTGCAGCGCCTGGTTCAGCACGAGCCCGACTTGCGGCCCCTCGCCGATGATTCCGAGTGCATCCGTCACGGCCTGCTGCGGCGTGCTGCCCGCCCCCACCACGAGCACCACCTGGCCGAACAGCGACGCGAGCACCTGCGCCTCGCTGGTCAGCAGCATCGGCGGGGAATCGAGCAGCACGATGCCGTTGACGTCGAGCCGGCCGAGTTCCTCGATCACCTGGCGCATGCGCGCACTCGCGAGCAGTTCGGTCGCCGCCTCGCTCCGCCGGCCGATCGGCAACAGAAAGAGGCCTCGCACGTCGGTCGGCAGCACCACGGACTCCACCTGCAAGTCCGCGTTCCCGAGCAGGTCGAGCAGCCCCGGTTCACCGCCGATGCCGAATGCCTGGCTGACGTGCGGCTTTGGCGCGTCGCCGTCGACCAGGATGACGCTATGGTCCTTTTCCAGCGCAAGGCTCAACGCGAGGTTGATCGCCGTGAATGTCTTGCCTTCTCCCGGCAGCGCGCTCGTCACCATGAGCGTGCGCGGCGAGTTCCGCCCCGTATCCGCGGGCGAGCCGTCCGCGCCGAAGGCGTTCCTGAGGATCGGGCGCTTCAGCGTGCGGTACTGGTGCGACAGCTCCCGTTGCTGGTGCTCGGGCGGCATGAGGCCCGCGCGCCGCAGCTGGTCGAAGTCGACGTGCAGCGTCTTCGCGGGATCCCCGAACTGGCGGCGCGACCCGACCTCGCGGGACTGCGCCGCCGGGGGCACGGCGGGCGCCGCCGGTCGCGCCTTGCGATCCGCCGGCGCAGTCGGCGTCGTCGGCCGCGCGGCCTGCGCTGCCGTCTGGCCGCTCTGCTGCAACCGCTTCAGGGCTCGTTCGACGATGCTCATGCGTCACTCATCCGATCAGGTCCTGCAGATGGCGGGCGGCGAAGTCCTGCAGCGCCATCACGATGCCGAATACCACGAACAGCACGAGGGCTGCGGCGGAAAACTTGAGCAGCTCGGTGCGCCGCTGCAGCCGGTGTCGATCGACCCAGGTGCGGCTGATCGCGGCGAGGACCGGCTGGCCGGTGACCTCGGTGAGCGCGCGCACCGTGTGGAAGACCGGGCGCAACTGGTTCAGCAGCCAGGTGACGCCGCCGGCCGCCGCCAGCGCCGCGAGCAGCACCATCAGCAGCAGCTGCGGCCGGTTCGGCGAGACCGGCTCGATCGGCGCCGCCGGCGGCTCGATGATGTCGAACTTCACCGTGCCGGTCCTGTCCGCCTGCTCCGAGAGCAGCGCGGTTTCGCGCCGCTGCACGAGTTCGTTGTACTGCTGCCTGACCTGGTCGTAGTCGCGATTCAGGCGCGCCAGTTCGGCTTCGACTTCGGGCACCGAATTGACCTGCTGCCTCAACGAGCCGATCTTTCCCTGGCGCTGCGACAGCTCGCGGCGCAGCTCGGCCACCTGCACCTGCGTACGCTTCAGGTCGATCTCGAGGCTCTGGTACACCGGGTTTTTCTTGAGGGAGGAGGACAGGCTGCCGGTCAGCTGCTGGCCCGCCTTGACGCGTGCGAGCTCCTCCTGCTGGCGCTGCTTCAGCTCGTCGAGGGTCTTGCGCGTCGCGATCACCTCGGGGTGCTTCTCCGTATAGCGCAGCAACAGCTCGTCGAGCTGGCGCTGGAGTTCCTGGATCCTGAACGTCAGGTCGCCCGACGCGGGCGTCGCGGCCGCCGTGGTATCGCCCGTGTCGAAACCGAAGAGGAAGGGCTCCTCGCCGTCGAGCTGGCGCTGGATCTCCTTCTCGCGGCTCTCGGCGACCGCCAGCGCCGTGCGCACCTTCTCGGCGTCGAGGGTCTCCTGCTGCAGCCGGCCAAAATAGTCCCCGGTGCTGTCCGGCATCAGGCCGACGTTCTTCTTCTTGAAGTCGGCGAGGCGCGACTCCGCATCGCGCAGGCGCTGCTCGTACTCGGCGATCTGCTCGTCGATGAACCGCTGCGCCGTCTGCTGCCCGGAGCGCTTCTCGCCGAGCGCATTCTCGACGAATGCGTTCAGCATCTTCTGCACGACCTCGACCGACTTGTCGCGGCTGCTGTCCTCGAAGCTGATGACGTAGAGCCCCTCTCCCTGCGTGGTGCGGGCGCGAAGGTCGGCCGCCTCGATCGAAACGCGTTCGCGGATGCCGTTGATCAGCAGCTCGCGCTGCTCCGGTGTCGTCGCGCGCAGGTCGAGGTCGGTCTCCCGCGCCACCTGCTCGAGTTGCGGCCGGCTGAGCAGGGCCTGGCGCACGAGATCGAGTCCCGAGGCCACGTCCGGGTTGATCGCGAGCCCCTCGAGCAGCGGGCGCAGGATGCCGCGCGTGTCGACGTAGACCTTTGCGGTCGCCTTGTAGGTGTTCGGCATCGTCATCACGACGAACCAGCCGACGACGCATACCGCCCAGGCGACAATGATGCCGAGCCAGCGGAAACGCCAGGCGCCGCGCAGTTCATCGAGGATCTTGTTGAGCAGTTCGCGCAGGTTCATCGTCGCTCGCCCGTCAGAATCAGAAGAAGGATTCCGGCACGATCAGCACGTCGCCCGGCATCATGTTCACGTTTTCCTTGAGGCGACCCTTCTTCAACAGGTCATCGAGCCGCAGGCGCCGCTCCACCGCCTTGCCGTTCGCGTCCTTGCGCACCAGCTTGGCGCGATTGCCCGCCGCGAATTCCGCGAGGCCGCCGACCGCGAGCACGACATCGAGCGCGGTCATGCCCTCCCGGTACGGCACCGCGCCGGGATTCGTCACCTGCCCGACGACAGTGATCTTGCTGAACGAACTCTGCGGGTTCGTGACAATGACATTGACCTGCGGGCTGCGGATGTACTCGGCGAGCTTCGCTTCCATGTCGCGCGCGAGTTCGGACGGCGTCTTGCCGACTGCGACCATGTCTTCGATGAGCGGGGTCGAAACCTTGCCGTCCGGCCTGACGGGCACCGAGACCGACAGCTCGGGGTTGCGCCACACGAACACCTGGATCGTATCGCCAGGGCCGATGAGATAGTCGGGCCCTGTCGTTGCCGCGGGCGGTGCCTCCTGCGCGGGCGCTGCCGAAATCGCGGGGGCCTGGGCCGTCGCCTGGTCCGGCAACGCAAGGACCGCCGCCGGGCAGCAAGCCAGGAGGACTCCCAGGTACTTTCGCCATCCGTTCATGCGTGCGAGGGTTCCTTATCGTTCAAGCGAATCGAGCAGCGCCTGCGCTGCACTGCGGGACGGAAAGCGTTCATTCTGATCCATCAGCTTGCGCAACACTGTGGCGGCTGCCTCCTTTTGGCCGGCCTTGGCCAGCGCCGCCGCGTAGTGGTACTGGACCTCCGCCGAACCCGGCTCGCCCCGGGCCGCGCCTTCAAGCACGGGCAGGCTGTCCGCGATATTACCTGATTTGAGCAGGATCCATCCGTAAGTATCTGCAATTCCATGGTTTTCTGGCGCAGCCTTGTAGGCTTCCCGGGCCAGGTCCAGCGCCCGCGGGTCGTCCACCTCCTGGTAGAGCCAGGCGAGGTTGTTGAGAAGCGCCGGGGCCTTCGAAACCTTGAGCGCCTGCTCGTATTGCGCGATGGCCTGCGAACGGTTGCCCGCAAACTGGTAGTGCTCGGCCAGCGCAACACGGACCAGCGCATCCGAGGGGTGGTCATTCAGCCACTCGACGAGACCCGCCTCCGGATGCGGCGCGGCGCTCGCGCGCGCCGTCCGGTAAATCTTGATGGCCAGCGCCGGGCCCGGGCGCACGCGCGCCGCGCGTCCGTAGGCCTGCGCGGCCTGGGCCAGCCGGTTCGCGGCAAACAGCGCGTCACCGCGCAATTCGTCGACGGCGGGCGCCGGGCCTCCGGCCTTCTCCAGCGCGTCCAGCCGTTCGAGCGCCCGATCGTATTGCTTCTGACCGATGTCGAGGCGAACGAGCAGCGCGGCCGGCGCTACCCAGTCCGGCCGGGTGCGCGCGGCCGCCTCGAGCCGGGCACGTGCATCATCCACCCTTCCCAGGGCCAGCATGGCCCTGGCGGCACTGACCCCGGCCCGATCGTCGCCGAGCTCCATCGCTTCGGTGAAGCGCTGCAGCGCCGCGTCGAACTGCGAGGCGCGCAGCAATACCTGCCCGGCCCGATCGAGCGTCGCCGCCCGCGAGTGCGTAGCGGCAAGAGCCTGGTCGATCAGCGCCTTGGCCTTGGCGGTCTCGCCCTGCCTGAAGAGGATGTCAGCCAGCTGCAGGCGAGATTCCACCGCGGAGGGCTTGGCGCTGATTGCCTTCTCGAGCCATTGAACGGCAGCCGGCGAGTCCGCCTTCGCCAGGGCGACCGCCGCGAGGCCGATGTAGGCGCGCTCGTCCGTGGGTTCCAGGGCCAGCGCCCGCTCGAAGCCTTTCGCGGCATCGTCGAAGCGTGCGGCCTGAAGGGCCGTGGCTCCCTGCCCGAGCTGCGCCCCCACGTTGCGCGGACTCGACCGCAGGACATCGCCGAAAACCCTGTCCGCCGTGGCGAGGTCGCCCGTGGAGAGCAGGTAGTAGCCGCCGACGACCGCGAGGCCCGCGTCCTGCGGGTTGGCCTTCAGCAGGTCGACGATCGCCTGGCGCGCCCCGGCGCGATCCTTGCCCGAAGCGCCAGCCAGCACGAGCAACTGGCTGCGGCGCAACCCACCCGCTTCGGGCGACAGGGCTTGCAGGACCGCCAGCGCATCCTCGCGGCGACCGGCAGTCAGGTAGGCGCTCGCGAGATCGAGGCGGATCGCGGCATTGTCCGGCGCCGCCGCAACGCCCTGCTCGAGCTTGGCGATGGCTTCCCCCGTCTCGCCGCTCATCATGAGGATCGAGCCGCTCATCCAGTCCGTGCCCGCGTCGGCGGAAGCCGCCGGCGCCTCCGCCAGCACGCGGCGCGCCCCGGCCGCATCGCCACGCGCGAGCAGTACCCGCGCGAGCTGCTTGCGCACCTCGATGTTCTCGGGATGATCGGCCAGCAGGCTCGACAGGTCGGCGCCGGCCTGCTCGAGGGAGCCCTTCTCGGTGAGGGCGGCTCCGAGCAGCAATCGCCCGGGCACGCTGCCCGGATCCACGGCGAGCGCCTCGCGCAGTGCCGTGGTCGCGGCGTCGTAGTCACGGCGCGCAAACGCCACCCGCGCCTTGAGGTAATGGGTTCCAAACGCACCCGGCGCGCGTCGCGAGAGCTCGCCGAGCGCCTTGTCGGCGGCGTCGAGATCATTGAGGGCCAGGTGGCTTTCGACGACACCGACGATCACGCCGTACTGCTCCGGCAGGCCGAGTTGTGCGCCCATGTGGGCGCGAGCCGCCTCGAACGACTGCAGCGCGCGCCGCGGATCCCCGGCCGACATCGCAATGCGCCCGCGAAAGTACGCGGCGCGAGCGAAATCCGGGTACTTCGCCAGCAACCTGTCGAGAGCCTCGCCGGCTTCGCGGCTGCGTCCCGAGGCCCACGACCAGCGGGCATCCGCGAGCAGGAGGTCCCGATCGTCCGGCGCGGCGAGGAGCGCCGCATCGAGCGTCTTGCGCGCCTCGTCCGTGCGCCCAAGTCCCATCAGCGCATCGACGATGACGACCTGCCTGCGGGCCGAACGGTCGTCCGTGGCCCTGGTCGCCGCCGCGAGCGCATCGCCATACCGTCCCTGAGCCAGCAAGATCGCCTGGTCGAGCTCACCCACCGCGGCGGGCGCGGCACCCGCCTGGACGGCGCGGTCGAGTTCCTTGCGGGCCGTGGCCGGATCGCCGAGCCGCAGCGACAGGCGCGCGAGCAGCAGGCGCCCCGCGACGTTCGCGGAATCCCGCTCGAGCACCGCCTTGACGTCCGACATCGCGGCGGCATCGCGCCCCGCATCGTATGCGGCCTGCGCACGCTCGAGGCGCTGCTCGACGCTCATCAGCCGATCGCAGCCCGCGAGGAAAGTGGCGGCAAGGAACACCGTAAGGACTATCGCAGTCGTCTGTTTCATCGGTCGCGTCCCGCTTGCGGCAGCATGCCGAGGATGGTTTCCGACATATCGTCCCAGAAAGCGCTGGCGAGCGCGCGCGCGGAACGGCAGTCACGCCCGCAGCGCACGGCAAGCGCCACCACGCCCGCGGGAGCGGGTGCGCGGATGGACCGCAATCCGTAGGCCAGCTGGGCGAGCGACTCACGGCCCGTGCGCCAGCCGCCCACGTCGAACACATAGGCGAACAGCCAGGACTGGCCGTCGCTGCCAAGCGCTTCGAAGCTCGCAAGCCGCCCTGCGCCGGACGAAAGGGGCTGCGAATCCTGCGACCACGGTCGATGCCAGGCGCCAGGCGCGAGCAGCGTGTTGGCGTATTGCACGAGTTCACGCCCCTGACGCTGCGCGCCATAGACATTCACATAGATTTCCACGGTGCCGGCGCTCGATACATAGGCCGCCCTGCGCTCGTCGGCCGATCCCACGAAGCTCGGCACCCAGGCCGGCGTGGCCGGCAGCGGGCCCTGCCAACGCCCGGTGGCGAGCGGCCATTGGCCGAGCACCGGCCATCCGCTCCGCTCATCCGCCGCCGGCCGGGCCGCCGCGAAAGTGCTCCCGAGCAGCGCGACGGCGAGGACCGCCGGCCAGCGGCGCGCAGCGGGCGGCGCTGGCGCGACCAATGCGGGCCGGGGCGATGCCTGCGCCGTCGACAGTCGGCGTGCCGCCAACAGGATCGCGACCAGCAGCAGGGCGAATATCGCGTTGCCGAGCGACAGGTGCTCCACCGCGACGAAATAGTGCTGCATGTCGCTGAGATGGCCTGCCAAGACGACGATCAGGATGCGCAGCCAGTTGGCGAACAGCGCGAGCAAGCCACCCAGTGCGACCAGGAACACGGCACGACGGGGCGCCAGATGGAACATGCGCACAGCCAGCACCGCGACCGCCAGCGCGACCACGAAGAAGCGCATGCCGCTGCACCCCTCGACGATCTGGAAGCTGCCTTCCGGGATCGTGACGATGTTGTCGGTGACCGTCGTCGGAATGCCGAGAATCGCAAGGGTCGATTCGGTGACCGCCACGCACACGCGCTGCAGCAGTGGCACCAGGTAATCCCAGATGGGCACCGCGAAGTAGAGGAAGCCGATCGGCGCGGCGAGCTGTCGCGCGGCCCGGCGGCCTGCCCCGGCGTACACCGTGGCGAGGAGCGCCAGCGGCCAGAGCATCTGGTGGGCGATCAGGCTGTTGGCGCGGTAGGCGATGAGCCAAGCCGCAAGCACCGCCAGCAGCAGCACGCAGCCGGGCGCATCGGGCCGGATATCGGCACGCGACAGCTTGCGCGCCCCGATGCCGAACCAGGCCGCGCTGATGACCGCAATCAGCAGGCCGTGCTCGTAGTCGTGGATCGAGATCCAGGTCCTGAAGACGGACAGCGCGCTCGGCCAGAGTGAAAGCAGGGCCGCCACGGCGAGCGCCGCGACGAACAGCCCCGCGCGCCCCTGCGCCTCATGGCTCGGAATCGCGTTCTTCACGCCGGATTCCATACCGGTCCATCAGGTCGTAAAGGGTCGGCCGGCTGACGCCCAGCAGTTCCGCAGCCCGTGAGATCTTGCCGTCGGAGAGTGCCATCGCCTGCAGGATCGCCTGCCGCTCGGCACGCGAACGCACCTCCTTGAGGTTGAACAGCAACTCGCTACCCTGGGCTTCGGCAAGGCCCAGGTCTTCGGGCGTCACGAGCGCACCGTCCGCCATGATCACGGCGGTCTTGACCTTGTTTTCGAGCTCGCGCACGTTGCCGGGCCAGCCATGGGCCTGGATCGCCGCGATGGCCGGCGGCGTGAAGCCGCGGCGGGGCGTGCCCTGCGCGGCACCGAAACGGCTGAGGAACGCGTGCGCGAGCACGACGGCGTCGCCCGGGCGCTCGCGCAGCGGTGGCAGGCTGATCGTGACTTCACTCAGCCGGTAGTAGAGGTCCTCGCGGAAGCGCTGGCTCGCGATGAGCGCCTTCAGGTCCTGGTGGGTCGCGCAGACGATGCGCACGTCGACCGCAATCTCTTCGCGCCCGCCCACCCGCTCGATCACCCGCGCCTGCAGGAAGCGCAGCAACTTCGCCTGCAGCGGCAGCGGCATGTCGCCGATCTCGTCGAGGAACAGCGTACCGCCGTCGGCCACTTCGATCTTGCCAGGCGTCGTCTTGATAGCGCCGGTGAAGGCACCCTTCTCGTGCCCGAACAGTTCGCTCTCGAGCAGTTGCTCGGGGATCGCCGCGCAGTTGATGGCGACGAAGCGCGCCTTGCGGCGTTCACCGAGGTCGTGCACCGCGCGCGCGATCAGCTCCTTGCCGGTGCCGCTTTCGCCGAGGACCAGCACCGACACGCCGGTCGGAGCCACCTTCTCCACCATGCGGCAGGCACGCAGCATGCCGGCGTCGGTCGCGATGATGCCCTGCAAGGGCGAACTCGCCTGGCCTGCCTGCAGGGCGCGGTTCTGCTCCTCGAGCGCGTGGATGTGGTACGCGCGGTCGACGATCAGGCGCAGCACGTCCGTATCGAGCGGCTTCTGGTAGAAGTCGCAGGCGCCGAAGCCCACGGCCCGGACGGCGTTGTCACGATCCGCGTTGCCGGTCACCACGATGACTTTCGTGCGTGGCGCAAGCCCCAGGATCTCCTTGAGCGTCGCCATGCCTTCCGTGACGCCCTCGGCGTCCGGCGGCAGGCCGAGGTCCTGCAATACGACCGCGGGCTCGCTGCGCCGCAGGTGCGCAAGCGCCTCCTGGCGGTTCGTCGCCTGCAGCACCTCGAAGTCGTCGAAGGTCCACTTGAGCTGCTTCTGTAGCCCCGTGTCGTCCTCGACGATCAGCAGTTTCTTCTTCTCTTCGGGCATGTCAGTGATCTGAAACGGGCAGGATAATGTCGAAACGCGTCCCTGAACCGGGACTGCTTTGCACTTCCACGTCTCCGCCGAGGCCGCGGACATATTCGCGCACCTGGAAAGCGCCGATCCCCATGCCCTTCGACCCCTTGGTGCTGTCGAAGGGACGGAAGAGCCGCGCGCGCACGAACTCCGGCGTCATGCCCCGGCCGGTGTCCGCGACCGTGAGGCGCACGGTCGCCGCCTCGAGTCCCAGCCGCAGGTCGATGCGATCCGTCTGCTCACAGGCGTCCTGCGCGTTGCGGATCACGTGCTCCAGCGCGGACGACAGCCGGTCGGCATCGGCGCGCACCGTCACGGCCGCGGCGGGCGCCTCGACGGCCGCGACGGGCTGGCGATCCGCGCACCGTGCCGCAACGCACTTGACCAGCGCGCCGAGTTCGACCGGCTCGGCCCTCGGCGCGCGATTGCGATCGCTCAACTGCTGGATCAGGCGCGACATGCGATCGGCGGTGTTGCGGATGGTCTCGATCACGTCGTCGAAGAATTCCGGGTTCTGCCGGTGCTTCTCGGCATTGCTCAGGATCAGCTGCAGCTGCGCCACGGAGTTCTTGAGGTCGTGCATCATGAACGCGGTGAGCCGGTGGTACGCCTCGAACTGGCGGCTCTCGGCGAGCCGCCGGTCGGCGGCGTGCTGTTCGACCATCGTGGCGACATGCCGGCCGACGGTCTTCAGGAGGTCGCGGTCCTCGTAGGTCAGGTCGAAGGGCGGCGGCGGCGCGTAGAGCAGCGCGAATCCCGCGAGACCCTCCGGCCGCAGCAGCGGCAGCAGGACGCGCATCGCAGGCGAGGTGCGCAGCCCGGCCGGCAGCGACACATTCTGGTAGAGATCGGGCGCGGCGTCGTACTCCTCGAGGTCGATGACCCACTGGCGCGCCGCGAGAAAACGCACGAGATCGTGCGTGGCCGGCACGGCCAGCTGGTCCCGCAGGTCCTCGGGCTGCATCGGCCAGGCGGCTGCGACGACATACTCCGCCGCCGTCTCGCTGCGCGTGTACATCAGCGCACCGGGGCTTTCGAAGATCTCGGCGATCGCGCGCAGGCTGGTGCGGCGGATGTCCTCGCCGCCGCCGGACGACAGCGTCTCGATGAAGCGCAGCCATTCGACCCGATAGTCGTACTTGTTGCGGTAGAAGTGCTTGGCGACGAAAACGCGCAATCGCCGCCGTGCCGTTCCGGACAGCAGCGTCACGGCCAGCACCGCCAGCGCCCCGGTGAAGAAGATCAGGTTGGCGGCGATGCCCCAGTGCCCGCCGACCTCGCGCAGCCAGTAGCCGCCGCCGGCCATGAGCAACAGGTACACCCCGACGGCAAGGATGGTGGTCGTGAAGACGACCGCCTGGCGCGAGACGAACACCTCGAGCGACCACTGTGGATTGCGGCGCGCGGCGATCGCGATCAGCGGCACGAGCAATGCATTCACGAAGCCGCGGGCATTCCACACGTCGGCGGGAATGCCGCGCATCAGCTCCGACTGCGAGAAAAGGAACAGGTCGAACACGAACACGCCGCCGAGGCCTATCGCGAGGAACTTGAAGTCCTCGCGGCCGCCGGCGTTGGCATTGCGGTAGTTCTGCTCGATCAATACGAGCACGACGAGCGCCAGCGAAATACCCGCGGCCGGCAGCAGCCGTGCGGCGGGTGCGGCGAGGAGCCACGGCGCGGCGAGCAGCCCCGCCCAGGCCGCATGGGCCGCGATCGCCATGAAGCGCGGCAGGACGCCGTGGGCCAGGGCGAGCAGCGCGAAGATCCAGGCGGCACCGCGCAGCACTTCGAGCGTGTAGATGACGATGGCCGGCATGCCGCCCCGCCATGCATGCAGCGCGAGCGCCGCGGCCCATAGCGCGGTCATTGCACTGGCGGTGATGAGGCGCACGCCCTGCGCACGGCCGCGCCAGCTCGCCGCGAGCAGGAGGGTCAGGACAAGGAACGCCGTCGCTGCCGCCGCATAGCCCGCGGCGCCGACGACGACATTACCGGTAAGGTCCTCCACGGCCACCTGCCACCCCTGCCAACGGACCGGCGCCACGTTAGCAGGCGACGCAGCGACAGGCGAGGCGCCCGTCGATTCTCAGCCGTGCCTGACGCGGGCCTTGTGCGCCAGGTGCCGGATGAGCCTCCACGGCGGCATCCGGACCCAGTGCGCACGAACGTACAGCAGCAGGCGCGCGAACGCGCTCCAGCTGCGAGGGTGGTCCGGGTGCGCAGGAAACAGTGCTTCGGGCACGAGCCGGTCCATCGCCGCGACCACGACGCGAGCGGGCGCGCCGGCGCATGACGCGGCGAGCACGGCCCCCGGAACCGGCGTGCCGAGGATCCGGCTCGCGTAGCGCAGGCCGTAGTATGCCGGGCGCGCGAGGTCGAGCGCCTGCGCGCGCGGCCAGAACTGCTCCCAGAAGGCGCACTCCCGCTCCCCGAAATGCCGCAGCAGCGCGTCGATGTCGGCGAGCTCGCGCAGCGCATCGTCCATCTCCCCGCCGTAGAAAAGGTGGGTCATCGCGTGCAGGGTCATGTCGATGGGCGCGAGCACCCCGAAACGGGACAACCGGGAGCCGCACGACCCGGCCGCCGCAGGGTGGGCTGCCGGGGCCGGTCGGGCCGCGGCCAGCAGGAGCGCGGCATCCGGCTTGAGGCGCGAGGTACGCATCTGGACGTTGTGGTGCAAGTCCACCTCCACTTCCCGCTCCGCATGCGTCAGCGGCGGCAGCTCATGCGTCCACTCACGGTAGTAGCGTTCGTCGTAGGGGGACAGCTCCGCCGCCTGCCAGCCCTGCCCGGACAGGCAACGCTCGACGTCGGGAAGGCGCGCCTCGGGCACAAGCAGGTCGACGTCGGCGAACATCCGCCCGCGCGCATGCGGCAGGCCTGCGAGGAGGTAGGCGCAGCCCTTCATCGCCGCGATGCGCACGTCAGGCAGGTCTTCGAGCGCCGCCGCAATGCGATCGAGCTCCCAGAGCGCGACGCGGGCCCTCGCCTGGGCCGCCGTCAGCGCACTGTCGAGTGCATCGCGCGCGGGCAGCGGCAGTGCGCCCAGCATCCCGCGATCCGCGAGCGCCTGCGCGAGACGGCCGAGCAGGCGCCCCCGGCGCAGCACACGCAGCGCGAGATCGATGTCCGCAGCCGGCCATGACACGAAGTCGTCCGGCCGTGCGAGCGCGGCGACGAGCAACCGGCGTTCGCGATGCGCCTTCAAGCGGGCCCCTCGCCTGCCAGCGCATCGAGCGCGCGGACGGCCTCATCGAGATCGGAGTAGACGAGTCGGTGGCAACGTGCGCCACCGACCAGGTCGCGCACGGTGTCGAACCCCGCCTCGCCGAGCATCTCGTAGTTGAATGCATTGGTCGCGAGCTGCATGTAGCCCTCGGATCGGGACATCGCCTCGAGCGTGAGCGCAGCGCCCGCCTGCCAGCGGGGAAACACGATCCAGCCGGCCGGCGCGGGCTCCCCGGCGCGCGCAACGCTGCCCGCGGGCGGGCGCACGTGCGCGATCGTCCCCTTGCGCGTGCCGGGAATCGCCGGCCCGATGAAGGCCTGCGGCGCGAATTGGCGGATCACCTCGATCGACGCATTCTTGAGCGGCATCGGCCTCGGCACCGGCACGAGATCGCGCGTGCCGGGGCGCACGAGGCCGAACTCATCAGACAGCAGCCGCCAGCCTCGGTGTGCGAGCGCGGCGCAAAGCGTCGTCTTGCCGTGGCCAGGCCATGCCGGCAACAACAACGCGCGGCCGCCGCGCTCGAGCACCGCCGCGTGCAGCATCAGGAAACAGTGATAGCGCAGGGCAATGACGAGGTTGATGCCCCACTCGAGCACGGGCAGCGCCTGCCCCGCCGGCATGTCCTCGTGTGGCGCCCGCCCGTCGACCTCGAAACGGATCGCGCGCCGCGGTCGCGGCAGCCAGCGCAGCACATCGCGCACCTCGACGTGACCGTGCAGGACCCGTTCGCCTTCCAGCAGCGGATAGTCGCGGTAGAGCACGTGCAGCGGTTCCGCGAGACCCCGCGCGCGGCCCGTGACGCGCAGGTCAAAGGGCCCGATGCGCACCTCGAGCCGCCCCCGCGCGAGGCGAGCCGCGAACTCCTGGGCCGCAAGGTCCCCGACGCGCCTGTTCACGCGCGCTCGATCAGGCCGAGTTCCTCGAGTCGAAACAGGGTGCCAGCCACGTCGTGTCGCAGGTCCTCGTCGGCGGCGCGGCCAAGCGCCTCAGCAAGCGCCCGGGTCGCGGAGCCGAGCGTCGCCGAACCCTCGAAGAACTGCTCGAGCAGGAACGCCGTGGACGCGTTGACGAAATGCGTCTTGCCGGAAGGACGGTGGTAAATCACGCTGGGCTCGTCGTCCCAGTCGGCCCACACACATTGCGCGGCGTCGGCGCGCCGCCACGCCGGTTCAGACGTCGGTGTAGTTGATGCCACTGCTGAAGGAGTTCAGCGCGGTGGCGGAGACCAGCATGCCCCGCTTGACGTTCACCCGGGTGGAGCGCCAGCGGTCCTTGCGGTAATAGGTGCCACCGTCGGCGCACATCTTGGACTTGGAAACCTCGGTCGAGCCGCCATACCAGCCGCCACCGTCATGGTTCGGATCGGTCTTGTAATAGCGGGAATCGGCGTCGATTCGCGTGACATGCCCCATCGGCGGGCTGCCGAGGTCGAACACGTTCGGCTTGTCGGTGCGATCGATGCCGTCGAAATCGAGGCAGTTGTACTTGCCGTTGCCCGCGCCGCTGTAGGGATTCGCGCCAATCAGGTTGCTGCTGCGTGCGAGTGCCGCACCGCTCTGCAGGGTGAGGATCGCAGGCACGGCGGTGGTGGCGCCGCGCAGCAGCGCACGACGACCGATCTTCGCAGGCACCGACGATTCCTTCTGCTCAGCACTCATCCGCACGACCTCTGCAATTCCAAGAGAAAGCATCCCACCGATACCGACAGCATGCAAGAGCCCGGCCTGCCCGTAGCGTCATCAGTTTCGTCAATGACTTACGCCGCATTTGACATCTCATGCCGAAGCTCGATGTAAACGAATCCGACAGCTACCTGCCGCCCTTGCCGAACACCACCACTTCGACCGTCTGCAACAGGATCATCAAGTCGAACAGCAGGGTGTGGTTCTTCACGTAGTAGAGGTCGTACTGAAGCTTCTCGATGGCATCCTTTTCGGAAGCGCCATAGGGGTAGCAAAGCTGCGCCCAGCCGGTGATGCCGGGCTTCGCGCAATGCCGCTCGTCGTAATACGGCACGGAATCCCCGAACTGGCTCACGAATTCCGGCCGTTCCGGCCTCGGCCCGACGAAGCTCATGTCGCCGCGCAGGACGTTGAAGACCTGCGGCAGCTCGTCGATGCGCACCTTCCTGATGAAGCGGCCGACCCGTGTGACGCGGGAATCGCCAGATGTCGCCCAGCGCGGCCGGCCATCGGACTCGGCGTCCACCGTCATGCTGCGGAACTTCAGGACATCAAACACCTTGCCGTCGAGGCCCACGCGGCGCTGGCGATAGAAATAGGGGCCGCGCAGCCCGTCCTCGAGCGCAATGGCGATCCCCGTCAGCACGATGAACGGGAGCGTCACGACCAGGAGCAACAGCGCCGCGGCCACATCGAACGCACGCTTGGTGAACTGGCGGACGGGATCGCGCCGGAAGCCTTCGCCGAAAATGATCCAGCTCGGATTCAGCACGTCGAGCCGTACGCGTCCCGTCTCGCGCTCGAGGAAGCTGACGAGGTCGATCACTTCGATGCCGGCGAGGCGGCAGTCGAGCAACTCGCGCACGGGAAACTCGCGACGGCGGTCGTCCATCGCGACCACGATCTCGTCGACCCCCGCGCTCTGCGCCAGGTCGCGCAGGCGCTCGCCCGGGCCGAGTGTCATCAGGTCGCGGCCCACCATCGCGGCCTCGCCTGGCGCCGCGATATAACCCGCCACCCGGAAGCCGCGCTGGTCCGAGCGGCGGCGCAACTGCGACAGGCTCTGGGCGCGCTGCCCCGCCCCGAACACCAGCACGACGCGCTTGAACGCGTCCTCATCGAGGAGGCGTTCGCTGATCAGGCGCACGATGGCGATCAGGAACAGCGACAGCCCGCCCCATTCGATGAGTTGCAGCGGCGCCGGCCGCCAGTCCTGCAGGAAGAAGGTCACCAGGACGACGGCCGCCATGGCGAGGAGGTGGGCCAGTCCCGCGCGCAACACGACGCCCTTGAGGCGCGCCCGCTGGCGGACGCTGTAAAGACCCATCGCCAGCAAGGCGATGAATCCGCTCGCCGAAAAAACCAGGATCCTCGCCAGGTCGGGCGAACGACCGTTCAGTCCGTCGACGATGACCGGAGCGCTCACGAGGACCAGCAACTCGATGAGCGCGAGCAATGCCGTCGGCAGGTGAACGTAATGTCGGAACAGGCGTAATTTCATCTGCGACCGCGACCGGTTGTCCCCTTGCTCCGCATGACGCGGCGCAGTCTAGTCCGTGAATGGCGACAAAATGGTGATGGGCGTCACGCACATTGCCGCAGCTTCGCAAGGCATCGCGTGAACAACGTCACTCAAGTCATTGCCGCGCGTTGTGATTATCCCTGCGCGACCCCGATCACGCTACTGAAAATGTCTCCGAATACAGACGCTTACTCATATTGATGGGGCCCGCATCTGCACCTATTGTGCGGCTCGACTTCCTTGAATGTTGCTGGATGGAGCAAGCGAGCGATGAGAGCGATTTCCAGTGCCTTGGTGGTTGCGATGCTGTCCCTCGGACTGCAGGCCTGCGGCGGCTCCGGCGAAGCCGACACCTCGAACGCCACGCCGCCCCCACCCGCTTCGAATCGCGCGCCGACGATCTCCGGCAGCCCCGCGACGCAAGTTGTCGCCGGCCAGGCCTATTCCTTCTCGCCGACCGCTGCGGATCCCGAGGGCGCCACGCTCACATTCTCGATTTCGAACAAGCCGGCTTGGGCTACGTTCAGCTCGTCCACCGGCAGCCTCACGGGCACACCGGCCGCCGGCAACGTCGGCACGACCTCGGGCATCGTCATCAGCGTGACCGACGGCTCGAACTCCACGAGCCTCGCGGCGTTCAGCATCGCAGTAAGCGCCAGCACCACGCCGCCGCCCGCGAGCGGCAGCGCCACCCTCACCTGGCAGCCGCCGACCGAGCGGACCGACGGCTCCACGCTGTCGAGCCTGTCGGGCTATCGCATCTATTACGGCACGAGCCAGGGCAGCTATACCAACACCGCCAACGTGACCAACCCCGGGCTCACGAGCTATGTGATCGAGAACCTCGCGAATGGCACCTGGTATTTCGTGATGA
Organism: Pseudomonadota bacterium; assembly: GCA_963204835.1. Classification (GTDB taxonomy): domain Bacteria; phylum Pseudomonadota; class Gammaproteobacteria; order Steroidobacterales; family Steroidobacteraceae; genus CADEFQ01. The sequence continues at coordinate 10,480 of CAUJHJ010000057.1, read as the reverse complement.
CGGCCGTCGACGGCGCGGGCCTCGAGAGCGCGCGCACGAATCCCGTTTCCAAGACCATCGGCTGATCGCGGCCCGCGATCGGGAGAAGTTGGCGTCCCCAAGGGGATTCGAACCCCTGTCGCCGCCGTGAAAGGGCAGTGTCCTGGGCCTCTAGACGATGGGGACGCCGTAAGAAAAGTTTGGTGGAGCTAGGCGGGATCGAACCGCCGACCTCTTGCATGCCATGCAAGCGCTCTCCCAGCTGAGCTATAGCCCCACGAAAGGTGCGCGAAACTACGCAAGCGCCGCCGCGCTGTCAAGGCGGCCCGCATCCGCGCAAATCGCACCGCCTGCCGCACCGATAAGACAAAACCTGATGTCGTCGCCCTGAGACATTATGCGCGCGATTCCAGCGTGCTAAAAATGGCGCCAGTCAAAGGCATACCCGTCGCAAGGCGGGGACGCAAAGCCTCCGGTCTCGAGACCTGACAGACTCGAGATAGCGGGGTTGCCGGCCGGCCCGATCGCAAGCGGGCGCAGTCGTCAAGCCCATGCTATTTCGCTTCCGCTTTCCTCGAGGCCGCAGTCGATGCGGGGAATCGAGGACGCGGAATGATGAAAAACCTGCTCGCACTCATGGTCGTGGCGTCGACGCTTTCGCTCGCCGCGTGCATCGACGAAGAAAAGGACACGTCGAATGCCGATCCGCAGGACCCGGCACCGACCGTCAACCGCGCGCCCGAAATCTCGGGCAGCCCGGCGACGACCGTGCAAGCGGGAACCGCTTACAGCTTCACGCCCGCCGCGAGCGACGCCGATGGCGATCCGCTGACCTTCTCCGCCATCGGGATGCCCGCCTGGGCGAGCGTGGACGCTGCGACGGGCCGCATCGGCGGGACTCCCGGCGACGCCCACGTCGGCACCTCGGGCGATATCACGCTGTCGGTCAGCGACGGCAAGGCGAGCGCAACGCTGGCGTCCTTCCGCATCTCGGTCACCGCAAGGACCACGCCCCCGCCCGGCAACAGCGCGCCGACCATTTCAGGCGTGCCTGCGGCGAGCGTGATGGTGGGACAGGCCTACAGCTTCCAGCCGACCGCCGCGGACGCCAATGGCGATGCCCTCTCCTTCTCGATCGCGGGCATGCCCGCCTGGGCCACGTTCGCGACCAACACCGGCCGGCTGTCCGGTACGCCGGGTGCCGGCCATGTCGGAACCTTCGCCAACATCACGATCAGCGTGAGCGACGGCAAGGGCGGCAGCGCCGCGCTGCCTGCCTTTTCGATCCAGGTTCAGCCCCCGCCGCCGCCGGCGAACCGAGCGCCCACCATCAGCGGCGCGCCTCCGACGACGGCAACGGTCAGCGCGGCCTGGTCGTTCCAGCCGACGGCGAGCGATCCCGACGGCGACACCCTCAGCTTCAGCATCGCGAACCGCCCGGCCTGGGCGAGCTTCTCGAGCAGCACGGGCCGGCTCACGGGCACGCCCACCGCCGCGGGCACCCACAGCGGCATCGTCATCAGCGTGAGCGACGGCAAGGGCGGCGGGGCATCCCTGCCGGCCTTCACCGTAACCGTTTCGGCGGCACCGAACCGCACGCCCACGATTTCGGGCACGCCTTCCACGTCGGTCAATTCCGGCACCGCCTACAGCTTCACGCCGACGGCGTCGGACCCTGACAATGACGCGCTCGCCTTCGGCATCGCGAACCGGCCGGCGTGGGCGAGCTTCGACACGGCGACGGGCCGCCTCTCGGGCACGCCGGCCGCCAGCGACGCCGGCACGACGGCGAACATCGTCATCAGCGTGAGCGACGGCAAGGGCGGAAACGCCACCCTGCCGGCCTTCTCGCTGACCGTGAACGCCACGAACCGCACGCCCACGATCTCGGGCACGCCGGCGACTTCCGTGAATGTCGGCGCGGCCTACAGCTTCACGCCCGCCGCCTCCGACCCGGACAGCGACACACTCGCGTTTGGCATCGCCAACAGACCCGCATGGGCGACCTTCGACACCGCGACGGGCCGCCTCTCGGGTACACCCGCCGCGGGCGATGTCGGCACGACGGCGAACGTCGTCATCAGCGTGAGCGACGGCAAGGGCGGCAACGCCACCCTGCCCGCCTTCTCGATCACGGTGGCAGGCACGACCACCGGGTCGGCAACGCTGACCTGGACCGCGCCCACCGAGAACGACGACGGCAGCGCATTGACCAATCTCGCGGGCTACCGCATCCAGTACGGCACGAGCGCCACGGCGCTCACGCAGACCGTGCAGGTCGCGAACCCGGGCCTCACGACCTACGTGATCGACAACCTCGCACAGGGCACCTGGTATTTCTCGATGAAGTCCTACACCAGTGCCGGGCTCGAGAGCGCGCCCACGAATGTCGTGAGCAAGACAATCCAATAGCTGACAGCGAACAGCTAGCGGCCCGCGCCCGCGAGTCGCGCCAGCGTCCGCTCGCGACCCAGCAGCGCGAGCGTCTGGTCGATCGGCGGCGACACCGTGCCGCCGCTCACCGCGACGCGCACCGGCTGGGCGATCTTGCCGAGGCCCACGCCGAACTCCGCCGCGAGAGCCTCGATGGCCGCATGGATCTCAGGCGCGTCCCATGCGGCGAGCGCCGCGAGGCGTTCCCGCAACTTCGCGAGCATCGCGAGCGCATCGGCCGTGAGGTGCTTTGCCACCGCCTTCGCATCGGGCTCGAAGGCGTCGGTGAAAAAGAAGCGGCTCGCCAGCGCCATTTCCTTCAGCGTCTTCGTGCGCTCGCGCTGCGCCAGGATCACCCCTTCGATCAATGGCTCATCGTCGGCCGGCAGTCCGAGCCGCGCGAGATGCGGCTTCAGGTAGCACGCGACCTTCGCGGGCGGCGTGCGCATCAGGTGCTGCTGGTTCAGCCACAGGAGCTTCTCGGGATTGAAGGCCGACGCCGCCTTGTTGACGTCGCCGATGTCGAACAGCGCGATCATTTCCTCGCGCGTGAAAATCTCCTGGTCGCCGTGCGACCAGCCGAGCCGCACGAGGTAGTTGAGGAGCGCGTCCGGCAAGTAGCCCTCCTCCTCGTATTGCAGCACGCTCACCGCGCCATGGCGCTTCGAGAGCTTCGCGCCATCGGGCCCGAGGATCATGGGCACGTGCGCGTAGGCCGGCGGCGTGTGCCCGAGCGCGGCGATCATGTTCATCTGCCGCGGCGTGTTGTTGATGTGGTCGTCGCCGCGGATCACGTGCGTGATGCCCATGTCGGAGTCGTCGACCACCACGCAGAAATTGTAGGTCGGCGTGCCGTCCGAGCGCGCGATGATGAGATCGTCGAGTTCGGCGTTGCGGAACACGATGTCGCCGTGCACGAGGTCCCTGACGACCACGTCGCCAGCCTCCGGATTGCGAAAGCGCACCACCGGAGTGATGCCGGCCGCCGGGTCCTTGCGGTCGCGGCAGCGGCCGTCGTAGCGCGGCTTTTCCTTGCGGGCCGCCTGCTCCGCACGCATCTGCTCGAGGTCTTCCTTCGAGCAATAGCAGCGGTACGCCGTGCCTGCCGCGAGCATCTGCCCGATCACTTCCCCGTAGCGGTCGAAGCGCTGCGTCTGGTAGTAAGGCCCGAGGTCGTGGTCGAGCCCGAGCCAATGCATGCCCTCGACGATCACCCGCACGGCCTCGTCGGTCGAGCGCTCGCGGTCGGTGTCTTCGACGCGCAGGATGAACTTCCCGCCGTGGCGGCGTGCCTGCAGCCAGGAGAAGAGCGCGGTGCGCACCCCGCCGATGTGCAGCAGGCCGGTGGGGCTCGGGGCAAAACGTGTGACGATGCTCATGGGGCGGCGCATGTTAGCAGAGTGCGCCCGGGCTTCCCGCGCACCATCAGCCCATGTGCAGGCCGCCGTTCAGCGAGAAGTCGGCGCCCGTCGCAAATCCTGCCTGGTCCGACGAGAGCCAGGCGACGATGCTCGCGATTTCCTCCGGCTCGCCGAGCCGCCGGATCGGAATCGATGCGACGATCTTCTCGAGCACGTCCGGACGGATGGCGCGCACCATGTCGGTGCCGACATAGCCCGGCGAAACCGTGTTGACGGTCACGCCGCGCGCGGCCACTTCCTGCGCGAGCGCCATCGTGAATCCGTGGATGCCGGCCTTCGCGGTCGAGTAGTTCGTCTGGCCGAACTGCCCCTTCTGGCCGTTGACCGATGAAATGTTCACGATGCGGCCCCAGCCGCGGTCGATCATGCCGTCGATCACCTGCTTGGTGACATGGAACAGGCTGTTGAGGTTGGTCTCGATGACGTCGTGCCAGTCCTGGTACGACATCCTGCGGAAAGTGCCGTCGCGCGTGATGCCCGCGTTGTTGACCAGCACGTCGATGGGGCCGATTTCCGCATTGACCTTCTGGAATGCGGCGCGCGTCGATTCCCAGTCGGCGACATTGCCTTCGGAGGCATGGACATCGAAGCCGGCTGCGCGCATGTCGGAGATCCAGCGGTCCTTGCGCTGCGACCCCGGTCCGCATCCGGCAACGACCACGTGGCCGCTCTCGCAAAGCCTCCGGCAGATCGCGGACCCGATCCCGCCCATGCCACCCGTGACGTACGCGACCCGACGATTGCCTGCTCCCATGGGGTTCTCCTCTTTTGCATCGAGAGTGCGCCCTGCGGGACCGATCGTAAACTCTGGCGCGACTCAGCGCGCTCGCACATACTCTCCGGGTGCGGCCGCGAGCGGCGCCAGTCCCGCGGCCACATTGCCCATCGGCGGCGGCGGCACGCGCCTTGCGCCCGAATGCGCGGTGAGCCACCGGTCCCATTCGGGCCACCACGCGCCCGGCACGATCGGCGCGGACTTTTCCCACTCGTCGGCGGGCAGCGTCGTCGTGGCGTCCTGCCAGGCCCGCACGCGATAGCGGCGCTTTGGATGCTCGGGTCCCGTGACGATGCCGGCATTGTGCCCACCGCTCGTCAGCAGGAAAGTGTAGTCCGCCGAGCGGATCAGCGAGCGCAGCTTGTACACGGATCGCCACGGCGCGACGTGATCCGTCTCGGTACCGACCACGAAGGTCGGCAGCGTGATGCGTGCGAGGTCGAGCTTTTCGCCCGCGAAAGTGAACGCGCCCCGGGCGAGCTCGTTCTCGAGGTAGAGGCGTGTCAGGTATTCCGTGTGCATGCGCCAGGGCATGCGGGTGCCATCCGCGTTCCAGGACATCAGGTCGTTCGGCCGTTCGGCCTCGCCACGCAGGTACTTCTTCACGGTCGGCGACCACAGGAGGTCCTGCGATCGCAACAAGGCGAAGGCGGCGCCCATGCGCTTGCTGTCGAGCACGCCGGCCCGGTGCATCACAGCCTCCAGCATGTCGATCTGCCGCGGGCTGATGAACAGCGACAATTCGCCCGGTTCCGAGAAATCCGCCTGCGCGGCCAGCAGCGTCATCGAGGCGAGCCGCTGGTCGCCGGCCTGCGCCAGCGCGGCCGCCGCGATGGTCAGCAAAGTGCCGCCGATGCAGTAGCCGAGCGCATGCACCTTGCGCGCCGGCACCACCGAGTTGACCGCGTCGAGCGCCGCGAAGATGCCCTCGCGGACGTAGTCGTCCATGCCGAGGTCGCGGTCCGCCTCGGTCGGGTTCTTCCACGAGATCAGGAAAACGGTATGCCCGCGCTCGACGAGGTAGCGCACCAGCGAATTGTGCGGCGACAGGTCGAGCACGTAGTACTTCATGATCCAGGCGGGGGTGATCAGGACCGGCTCGGCCTGCACCTCCTGCGTCTGCGGCGAGTACTGGATCAGCTCGATCAGGCGATTGCGCAGGATCACCTGGCCCGGGGTGACCGCCACTTTTTCACCGACTGCGTACTGCTCGGTACCCGCCGGCGGGCGGTCCTCCACGAGCCGCGTCAGGTCGTCGACGAAGTTCCCGAACCCCCTCACCAGGTTCTGGCCCGCCTCGGCGCGCGTCGCCTCGATCAATTCGGGGTTCGTCGCGAGGTAGTTCGCGGGCGAAGCCGCCGTCGACGCCTGGCGACCCGCAAATTCCATCAACTGGCGGCTTCGGGTGGGCATGTCGGGCGGCGCCGCGAGCGCTTCGCGCCACCACGAGTCCCAGTTCGAGTAGGCGCGCGCGTAGATGTTGAACGGCCAGGTGTTCCAGGCCTCGCCCGAGAATTGCGGATGGGTCGTCGGCGGCTCGCCGGCGGAGGCGGCGCGCATCGCATAGTTCCAGTTGTCGAGTGCCTTCCCGGCCGCGCTGGCCGCGAGCGCCGCGCCGCGGTCGGGCGCCTTGGCGAGGCCGAACAGCCAGTCCCACCACGCCTGCCCGTAGTCTTCGGGCGCCAGGCCGCCGGTCAACGCCGCGAGGCGGACACGGAACTCGCGCTGCAGGTCTTGCGCTGCTTCGCCCTGGACGGCGTCTGCAGCGGGCTTCGATCGTGTCGAGTCGCTGCGTTTCGACCGGTCTTTGTTCAAGCGGGAGAACTCCGAAATGAAATGGGCCGGAGCGGCTTCACCGCCCCGGCCCATGTTACTCGATCGATGCGGCGATGCCGGGCTCGATCAGGCAGCCTTCTTGCGGGCCGGTGCCACCACCGACTCGGCCGCGTCGGCGAACGCGCCCGAGAGCGAGCTCTGCGCCTCGGTGGCAATCGTCGCAAGTTCCTCGGCACGCTTCTGCAGGCGGGTGCTGATCTCGCTGCCCAGCTCACGCTGCGCGGCGGCGAAGTCGTCACCCGGCTTCGCGGCGAACGCGGCCTTGGCGGCGTTCAGCGAAAACTCGAGGCAGTCGCCGGCGACGGCGTACTGGTGGCGGGCAAAGCGCTCGAAGGCCTTGAGGGCTTCGGCCTGCGCGCGCTGCGCGGGGGCGAAGGCGTCGCGGTAGGTCTTGAGCCAGCTGTTCACGTCAAACTTCTCGGTCATGTCGGTACTCCAGTGCAACGGGGGTGTCAGCGAATCGATGGGCGCATCCTAGCGCATTTGTATGCGCTGCACAATACCCGTTCACAGAGACGGCATTTTCTATATCATATTGTTTTTCTTATATATTGTTAGCTATATGAACCCTTATGCAGAAATATTTTAACGCGGTGCATTCGAATTTCGCCTAGATCCGGAGCCCGCCGTCGAGATCGAGGCAGCGCCCGGTGAAGAAATCGTTGCGGGCGATGAACAGCGCCGCCTCCGCGATCTCCTCCGGCTCACCGAGGCGACCGGCCGGCACCGGCGCAACGATGCGCTCGAGCAGTTCCGGCTTCATGGACGAGAGGATGTCGGTGCGCGAATAGCCTGGCGCGATGGCGCCGGCGCGAATGCCATAGCGCGCGAGCTCCTTGGCCCACACGACCGCCATCGATTCGACGCCGGCTTTCGCCGCGCTGTAGTTCGTCTGTCCCGTGTTGCCATGGCGCGAGACGCTCGAGATGTTGATGATCACCCCGCCCTGCCCCCGCTTCACCATGTGGGTCGCCGCCTCGCGGCCGCAGAGGAACACGCCGGTCAGGTTCACGTCGATGACGGACTGCCAGTTCGACAGCGACAGCTTGTCGACGACCTCGCCGTCGCGCACCTTGATCAGGAGCGCGTCCTTCACGATGCCGGCGTTGTTGACGAGCACGTCGATGCGGCCGAAATCCGCGACGATCTCCTCCATCACGCCGCACACCGCCTGCTCGTCCGCGACATTGGCCGCGTAGCCGCGCACCTCGACACCGAGGTCCTGCACGAGCGAAGCCGTTGCCGCGAGGTCCTCGAGCCGCAGGTCGATCAGCGCGAGGTTCGACCCTTCCCTGGCAAAGCGCAGCGCCATCGCGCGACCGATGCCGCGCGCCGCGCCCGTGACGACCGTGGTACAACCTGTCAGCTGCATGCGAGTACTTTCAGCAAGGCTCAGCGCTTGCGTGGATGATCGGGTTTCGCGGGGTCCGCGGGTGGCGCCGGCGTGACGCTCGACAGCATCGACGCCTGCATCTGCGCCCACAGTTCCATGTTCTGCCGGGCGAGCTCGGCGAGCGGTGCCATCGGTGATTCGAGCGCGCGCGCCATCTCGTGCTGCATCACGCGCTGCTGCTGCATGATGCCGCCGAGGCTCTGTTCGAGGTAACGGGTGAAGACTTCCTGCACGGGGTTGCCGTAGAAGCGCACGATCGCCTCGAGCAGCTCGGTGGACAGCACCGGCGTGCCAAACTGCTCCTGTTCGGCGATGATCTGCAGCAGGATCTGCCGCGTGAGATCTTCGCCGGACTTGTCGTCGACAACCTTGATCTTCGCGCCGCCGATGATCAGCTTGCGCAGGTCCTCGAGGGTGACATGGCGGCTCGCCGTGGCGTCATAGAGACGACGGTTGGAGTATTTCTTGATGACACGCGCTTCGGCCATGCTTGCCCCGCCACGCACAAGGTTGCTTTGCACCGCAATGTAACATGGGGAAAATCCGCTCCGCCACTGGGCTGCAATCCATAAAAGTACCAAATAATTCATATGGTTAATGAACTTCATGGGCTGTTGACCGAGGTGCGGAACGAACCATTGGCGCATTTTGCGATGCAAATCACGGGGGTCGGCACCGGGTGCGGTGCCGGGCGCATGGCATGACGGCGTCATTCGGCAGCATTCCGGACTGGTGGACGCTCTTCGCGCGCGCGCCCTTTGGGGGCGCCACCCCGGGCTCCATGCCCGGCGGTGCATCGCTGCAGCAGTTCATTGCCGCCTGCGAGCAGCACATCGCGCTGATGCAGGCGCTCGCCGCGGAGATCGGCAAGGGGGCGGAAGATGGCGGGCCGCCACTGTTCGAACGCCTCGGCGCCTGGCTACGGACGGTCGAGTCGGGGCGCACCGACCCGTTCGGCGTGCTGCGCAATGCCGGCGCATTCGGCGCGAGCGCGACACAGGGACCGCTCAGCGGGTCCGACCGCATTCCGTCGCTGCAATCGCGCGCCCTCGAGCTGCACGCGCGCATGCTCGTGCACGGCGCCGACATCGCGCGCGAAGCGTTGCAGCGCTTCGCCGCGCGATCGCAGCAGGCTTCGCCCGACCCCGCGTCGCTCTATTCCGCCTGGATCGAATGCGCGGAATCGGCCTATGCGGACCGCGCCCATCGCGCGGACTACTGCCAGACGCAGGCCGAGCTGATCAACGCGCTGAATGAACTGCGGCGCGAGCAGCGTTCGCAGGTCGAGGACTGGGCGCGCGTGCTCGACCTGCCGACGCGCGATGAGGTCAATGCCCTGATCCGCCGTATCGTGGCACTCGAGGTCGCCCAGGCGGCGTCGCAGCCTTCACGCGGGGCGAAGACGGGCCGGCCGGCGCCGCGGCCGAAGAAGCCGCGTGCGCCGCGCAAACGATGAGCGAGCGCGCCTTCGACCCGTCCCGGGCGGCCGCGGACCTCGCGGAGTTTGCGCAGCGCGCCGCGGCCATGCAGCAGGCACTGCTGGCCTCGAGCGAATCAGGCGATGGCGCCTCGGCGCGCGATGCGGTGTGGAAACAGGACAAGGTCACGCTGTATCGCTACCGCGCCATCGCGCGTCCCGCGGGACTGCCGCCGGTGCTTGTGGTGTTCGCGCTCGTCAATCGACCGTACATCCTCGACCTGGCACCCGACCGCTCGCTCATCCGGGGCCTGCTGGACGCCGGGCTCGACGTCTACCTGGTCGACTGGGGCCGTCCGGACGGCGGCGATCGCTTCCTCGCGCTCGAGGACTACGTGGAGAGGTACCTCGACGGCGCCGTGCAGGAGATCCTCGCGACGCAGGGAATCGGGGCGCTCAACCTGCTCGGCGTCTGCCAGGGCGGCACCTTCAGCCTCTGCTACACGGCGCTGCATGCCCCGCAGGTGCGCAATCTCATCGCCATGGTCACGCCGGTCGACTTCAGGACGCCTGAAGACCTGCTGTCACGCTGGGTCGCCGGGATCGACATCGACCTGATGGCGGCGAACGGCAACATCCCGGGGCAGCTGCTCAACAACGCCTATCTCGCACTGCGCCCTTTTCGCCTGATGCAGCAGAAATACGTCGATCTCGTGCGCTCGGGCGCATCCGCCGCGAAGCTCGCGGAGTTCGTGCGCATGGAGCGCTGGATCTTCGACAGCCCCGACATGCCCGCCGAGCTCTTCCGCCAGTTCGTGAAAGGGTTCTACCAGGAAAACCGCCTGGTCGCGGGCACGCTCGAGATCGGCGGTCGCAAGGTTTCGCTGCGCGACATCGGCCAGCCGGTGCTCAACATCTATGCGACGCAGGACCACATCGTGCCACCGAGCGCGAGCGTTCCCCTGGCGCAGTACCTCGGCACGCGGGACTACACCGCGATGCCGGTCGACACCGGCCATATCGGCATGTACGTGAGCGCGCAAGCGCGCGATACCGTGCCACCGGCCATAGCGGCCTGGCTCGCGGCGCGGCCGGCCGATTGATTCGCCCCGGCGGGGCCCTTAGAATCCCCGCCCTCTCGCCCCCGGCGGACGGTTAGCTCAGCGGTAGAGCACTGCTTTCACACGGCAGGGGTCGCAGGTTCAATCCCTGCACCGTCCACCACT
>CAUJHJ010000056.1 GCA_963204835.1 Pseudomonadota bacterium | reverse complement strand
CGGCTTGCCGACGTTCGCCTCGACCTTGAACTCGCGCTTCATGCGATCGACGATGATCTCGAGGTGCAGCTCGCCCATGCCCGCGATGATCGTCTGGCCCGACTCCTGGTCGGTGCTGACGCGGAACGACGGGTCTTCCTTGGCGAGGCGCTGCAGCGCGAGGCCCATCTTCTCCTGGTCGGCCTTGGTCTTGGGCTCGATCGCGACCGAGATGACGGGCTCGGGGAACACCATCTTCTCGAGGGTGATCACCTTCTCGAGGTCGCAGAGCGTATCGCCCGTGATCACGTCCTTGAGGCCGACGGCGGCGGCGATGTCGCCCGCGCGCACTTCCTTGATCTCGGTGCGGTCGCTCGCATGCATCTGCAGCAGGCGGCCGATGCGTTCCTTCTTGCCCTTGGTCGGCACGTAGACGGTGTCACCCGAATTGAGGGTGCCCGAGTACACGCGGAAGAAGGTCAGGTTGCCGACAAAGGGATCGTTCAGGATCTTGAACGCGAGCGCGGAGAACGGCGCCTCGTCGCTCGCCGGGCGCGTGTCCGGCTCGCCGGCCTCGTTCTGGCCCTTGACGTCGGGCATTTCGATCGGCGACGGCATGTACTCGATGACCGCATCGAGCAGCGCCTGCACGCCCTTGTTCTTGAACGCGGTGCCGCACATGCACAGCACGATCTCGCTGCGCAGGGAGCGCTCGCGCAGGCCCTTGCGGATCTCTTCCTCGTCGAGGGTGCCTTCCTCGAGGTACTTGTTGAGCAGCGCCTCGTTGCCCTCGGCCGCGGCCTCGACCATCTTGGCGTGGTACTCGTCGCACTGCGCCTGCATCGCGGCGGGGATGTCGCGATACTCGAACTTCATCCCCTGGGTTTCCATGTCCCAGTAGATCGCCTTCATGCGCACGAGGTCGACGACGCCCTCGAAATGGTCCTCGGCGCCGATCGGCAACTGGATCGGCACCGGATTGCCGCGCAGGCGGGTGCGGATCATGTCGACGCAGCGCAGGAAGTTCGCGCCGGCGCGGTCCATCTTGTTGACGAACGCGATGCGCGGCACGTTGTAGCGGTTCATCTGCCGCCACACGGTCTCGGACTGCGGCTGCACGCCGGCAACCGAGTCGAACAGCGCCACGGCGCTGTCGAGCACGCGCAGGCTGCGCTCCACTTCGATGGTGAAGTCGACGTGGCCCGGGGTGTCGATGATGTTGATGCGGTGCTCGGGGAAGGTCTTGTCCATGCCCTTCCAGAAACACGTCGTGGCCGCCGACGTGATCGTGATGCCGCGCTCCTGCTCCTGCTCCATGTAGTCCATGACGGCCGCGCCGTCGTGGACCTCGCCGATCTTGTGCGAGACGCCGGTGTAGAACAGGATGCGCTCGGTCGTCGTCGTCTTGCCGGCGTCGATGTGCGCCGAGATGCCGATGTTGCGGTAGCGTTCGATGGGGGTTGTACGGGGCATGGCCGGTTACCAGCGATAGTGCGCGAAGGCCTTGTTGGCCTCGGCCATGCGATGGGTGTCCTCGCGCTTGCGCACGGCGGCGCCACGGTTCTCCGCGGCTTCCATCAGCTCGTGCGCGAGGCGCGCGGCCATCGACTTCTCGCTGCGGCCGCGCGCGGCCTCGATGACCCAGCGCATCGCCAGCGTCTGGCGGCGCGTGGCGCGCACTTCCACCGGCACCTGGTAGGTGGCGCCGCCGACGCGGCGCGACTTCACCTCGACGACGGGCTTCACGTTGTCGAGCGCCTGTGACAGCACGGCGAGCGCATCCGCGCCCTGCTTGCCGGTCTTCTCGCCGATCCGGTCGATCGCACCGTAGATGATGCGCTCGGCCGCCGATTTCTTGCCGCTCTCCATCACGACGTTCATGAACTTCGCCAGCATGTCGCTGTGGAATTTCGGGTCCGGGAGGATCTCGCGATGGGGGGCCTGGGCTCGACGTGACATGTTGAATTACCTGGATTACTTCTTGGGGCGCTTGGCGCCGTACTTGGAGCGGCTCTGCTTGCGCTCGCCGACGCCCGCGCAGTCGAGCGTGCCACGCACCGTGTGGTAGCGGACACCCGGCAGGTCCTTGACGCGGCCGCCGCGGATCAGCACCACCGAGTGCTCCTGCAGGTTGTGGCCTTCGCCGCCGATGTAGGAGCTGACCTCGAAGCCGTTCACGAGGCGCACGCGGCACACCTTGCGCAATGCGGAGTTCGGCTTCTTCGGCGTCGTGGTGTACACGCGGGTACACACGCCACGCTTCTGCGGCGCCGCCCCGAGGGCCGGCACCTTGGTCTTTTCCGAACGGGACCGGCGCGGTTGCCGGATCAACTGACCCGTAGTGGCCATGCAATCTCCAGGAATGTGAAGCAACACCGGGCCACCTCAACGAGCAAGGCGGCCCGGTTTCGTTTGAGTCGCATTTCAGCCCGGTGCCGTTGAGGGCAGGGGCGAAAAGGCCGGGGATTCTAGGTAGCCGTCAGGGGCCTGTCAATGCATGTTGCGCCGCAATATCACCCTGGCCGCCAACCGATTCTTCAGGTTTGCGGCGTACCGACGCTGCCCTGGTGTTCCTGCGTCTGCTTGCGCGCGTCGCGTTGCTCCAGTTCCCACTGGTAGCGGGTCTGGCAACGCGTTTCAGGAAAGCGGCTGCCCGTGACGACCTGGCGGCGGCACACGGTCTCGTTCGGATCGAGCCGCGCCGTTTCCCGCTGCTTTGCGGCCGTGCCGGCGGCGGGCGCCGCAGCGGCAGGCGACGCCGGCTTGGCGCCCGTGGCCGGCGGTGCGCTGGCGCAGGCGCCGAGTACGAGGCTCATTCCGAGGGCCAGGAGTCCAGTCGAAGCTTTCATGCGTTCATCCAGCATTGTTGTGCGAGCGCGGTAGACTACAGGGGCCATGAACGAAGCAAAAGCCCTCCTGCAGCCGCTTTCGGCGCTGCTCGTCGCATGCGGGTTGGCCGCCGGCGGGTACTTCATCGGGCACGGCCTGCTCGAGGCGCGTTCCGCGGATCGTTATGTCACGGTGAAGGGCCTCGCCGAGCGCAACGTGAAGGCCGACCTCGTGATCTGGCCGCTGCGCTACGCCGTCACCGCCGACGACCTCGCGACCTTGCAGCGCCTTTCCGACGACAGCGAAGCCAAGCTGCGCGCCTTCCTCGGCCAGCGCTTCCCCGGCGACGACGTCAGCGTGTCGGCGCCGCAGATCCAGGACCGCAACGCGCAGGGCATGTCGGACCGGGGCGGCAACCTGCAACGCTTTGTCGCGGAAGTGACCGTCACCCTGCGCACGCAGCGCATCGACGAGGTGCGCAAGTCGAACGAGCTGCTGGGCGAGCTGGTCAAGGCGGGCGTCGCGCTCGTGCAGAACTACGAGAGCCGCACGCAGTATTCCTATACCGGCCTCGACAAGGTCAAGCCGGAGATGATCGCGGAGGCGACCCGCGACGCGCGCCAGGCCGCCGAGCAATTCGCCAAGGATTCCGGCAGCAAGGTCGGTTCGATCAGGAATGCCCAGCAGGGCTATTTTTCGATCGAGGACCGCGATGCGTTCTCACCCGAATCGAAGGCCATCCGCGTCGTGACGACGGTCCAGTTCTTCCTCGAGGACTGAGCGCCGGCGCGCGCTAGCGATAGTAGTCGACGAACCACGCGCGGTGCGGGCCGTGCGCATGCAGCGCCGTGACCCGCACGCAGGCGCCGTCGACCTCGAACGCGGCGCCTTCCATCCCGAAACCCTCGAGCCGGCCGAAGGGCCGCGCGGCGCCATGGAAGAAGCAGATCCGCGCCGGTGGCCTCGCCGCGGGCGCGAGCACGAACGAGCCGATGCCCTGCTCGCTGTACACCTCGAGCGTGCCGCCGGCGGCCAATGCAAACCGGTCGACGTGCCGCGTGTCCTGCAGGACCGGCTGGGCCGTGCAGGCCGCGGCGATCATGGCCGCGGCGATCGTGCAGAAGTTGCGCATGGCTGTCCGACCCTGAGTCGCCCCTGAAAGGAAAAGGCGCCGCGGCCCTCTCGAACCGCGGCGCCCCATTTCCAGCCCTGGGACCTCAGCCCGCGGCGCTCTCCTCCTCGCCGACGCTCGCCTCGTCGATGTCCGCAACGCCGCCGCCCACGTCCATGAAGCTGCGACGCTCGGCCGTCGTCTTGCGGCGGCGATGGGCGTGGGCCGCGAAGCCCGTGCCCGCCGGGATGAGCCGGCCGACGATGACGTTTTCCTTCAGGCCGCGCAGGTCGTCCTTCAGGCCACGCACCGCGGCCTCGGTCAGCACGCGGGTCGTTTCCTGGAACGAGGCCGCCGAGATGAACGACTCGGTCGCGAGCGACGCCTTGGTGATGCCGAGCAGCACCGGCGACAGCGTCGCCGCCACCTTGCCGTCCTGGGTCACGCGATCGTTGATCTCGAGCGCCCGGGCGCGATCGAGTTGCTCGCCCTTCAGCAGCGGCGCATCACCCGCCGAGGCCACCTCGGCCTTGCGCAGCATCTGGCGCACGATCACTTCGATGTGCTTGTCGTTGATCTTCACGCCCTGCAGGCGATAGACGTCCTGGATCTCGCGCGTCAGGTAGTTGGCGAG
>CAUJHJ010000055.1 GCA_963204835.1 Pseudomonadota bacterium | reverse complement strand
CACCATCATGACGGTCGCCAACAAGATCGCGCTGGGACAGATTCAAGTGGGCATCGGTGGCGGTTCGGACACCACCTCGGACGTACCCATCGCGGTCAACAAGCGCTTGCGCCGGCGTTTGCTCGACCTCAACCGTGCGCGTTCATTCGGGCAACGCCTGGCCGCATTCAAGGGATTTTCCTTCGGTGAGTTGAAGCCGGAGTTTCCCGGCGTGGGTGAGCCGCGCACCGGCAAGAGCATGGGCGACCATTGCGAACTGATGGCACGCGAATGGGGCGTGACGCGGGTCGAGCAAGATCTTCTGGCCTATGAATCCCACCGCAAGGCGGCGGCCGCGTACGACGCCGGCTTCTTCGCCGATCTGGTGGTGCCGTTCCGTGGCATCGAGCGCGACAACATCCTGCGCCCGGATACCTCGCCGGAAAAGCTCGCCACGCTCAAACCCGCATTCGACAAGACCTCGGGCCAAGGCTCACTCACCGCCGGCAACTCCACCCCACTGAGCGATGGTGCCTCGGCCGTGTTGTTGGCCAATGAGGACTGGGCCAAGTCGCATGGGCACGAGATACTGGCCCGCATCGTCGATTACGAAGTGGCGGGCGTGGACTTCGTCCATGGTGAAGGCCTGTTGATGGCACCGACCATCGCAGTGCCGCGCATGCTGGCCCGTCACGGCCTCAGCTTGCAGGATTTTGATTTCTACGAAATCCACGAAGCCTTTGCCGCGCAGGTGTTGTGCACGCTCAAGGCTTGGGAATCGGAGACCTACTGCCGCGATCGACTGGGCCTCAACGCGCCGATGGGGAAAATCGATCCGGCCAAGTTCAACGTGATGGGCTCGTCCTTGGCCCTGGGCCATCCTTTTGCCGCCACCGGCGGACGCATCGTGGCTACGCTCGCCAAGCTGCTCAAACAAAAAGGTTCAGGACGCGGCCTGATCTCGATCTGCACCGCCGGCGGCATGGGCGTGACCGCCATCCTCGAGCGGCCGACAGCATGAAGCTTGCGAGCCTGAAACACGGCCGCGACGGCCGCCTCGTCGTCGTGAGCCGCGATCTCACGCGCTGCGCCGCCGCCGAGGGCATCGCGCCGACGATGCAGGCGGCGCTCGACGACTGGGCCACGACCGCACCGCTCCTCGCTGCGCTTGCCGCCCGTCTCGAGGCGGGCAGTGTCGCGGCGGCGCAGCCTTTCGATCCGCGGGCCTGCGCCGCGCCGCTGCCGCGCGCCCACCATTGGGTCGACGGCAGCGCCTACGTGAACCACGTGGAGCTCGTGCGCAAGGCGCGCGGTGCCGCCATGCCCGACACCTTCTGGACCGACCCGCTCGTCTACCAGGGCGGCTCCGACGACCTGCTCGGCCCGACCGACGAGGCGCGCTTCGCGAGCGAGGATTTCGGCATCGACCTCGAGGCCGAGGTGGCGGTGATCGTCGATGACGTGCCGATGGGCGCCACGCCCCAGGCCGCGGCGAATCGCATCCGCCTGCTTGTGCTCGTCAACGACTGGTCGCTGCGCAACCTGATTCCCGGCGAGCTCGCGAAAGGTTTCGGCTTCTACCAGTCGAAGCCCGCGACGGCGTTCTCCCCGCTCGCCGTCACGCCCGACGAGCTGGGCGACGCCTGGCGCGACGGCAAGGTCCACCTGCCGCTCGTGAGCCGCATCAACGACGCGCCGTTCGGTGCACCCGACGCGGGCGTCGACATGACCTTCAGCTTCCCGCAGCTCATCGCCCATGCAGCGCGCACCCGGCGGCTCGGCGCGGGCGCCATCGTCGGCTCCGGCACGGTGTCGAACTACGACCGTAGCCGCGGCTCGAGCTGCCTCGCCGAGAAGCGCACGCTCGAACTGCTGGCCGGCGGCAAGCCGCAGACGCCCTTCCTGCGATTCGGCGATCGCGTGCGCATCGAGATGTTCGACGCGGCAGGGAGCAGCCTGTTCGGGGCCATCGACCAGCGCGTGGCCCGGGCCGACTGACCGCGATATCCTTGGCGACCATGGGTGATTTCACGACGCTGATGGCCCGCGACGGCCACGAATTCCAGGCCTATGTCGCCGCCCCTTCGGGCAAGCCGCGCGGCGCCGTCGTGGTGCTCCAGGAAATCTTCGGCGTGAACCGCAGCATCCGCGCGGTTGCCGATCGCTATGCCGCGGAGGGCTACACCGCCATCGCGCCCGCCCTCTTCGATCGCGTGCGCCGCGGCATCGAGCTCGGCTACACCGCCGAGACGGTACAGGAGGGCCTCGGCTACATGATGCAGGTCGGCAAGGAGCAATTCCTCGCCGACACCGGCGCCGCGGTGAATGCCGTGAAGGGCTCGGGCAAGGTCGGCGTCGTGGGCTTCTGCTGGGGCGGGACCATCGCGTATGTCGCCGCCTGCCGGCTGCCGGTCGCGGCCGCGGCGAGTTACTACGGATCGAGCATCCCGAAGTTCCTCGACGAGGCGCCGCGCTGCCCCGTGCTCTACCACTTCGGCGGGCAGGACCCCAGCATCCCGCCTGCCACCGTCGAGAGCATCCGCGCGGCGCATCCGGCGGGCGTGTTCCACGTTTATCCGGCCGATCACGCCTTTGCCAACGCCGACCGCCCGCAATTCCATGCGCCGAGCGCGCAACTCGCGCTCGAGCGCACGCTCGCCTTCTTCGCCGGCCACGTCGGCTGAGCTTCGGGGATCAAGCCATGCTACTGAAAGACGCGTCGCTGCTCCGGCAGCAGTGCTATATCGACGGCCAGTGGACCGGCGCGGACTCGGGCGGCAGCCTCGATGTCGCCAATCCGGCATCCGGTGAAAAACTCGGCACGGTGCCGAATGCGGGCGCCGCGGAAACGCGCCGCGCCATCGAGGCGGCGGCGCGCGCCTTCCCGGCCTGGGCCGCGCGCACCGCGAAGGACCGCGGCCAGGTCCTGCGGCGCTGGAGCGACCTGATGCTCGCGAACCAGGACGACCTCGCGGCGCTGATGACCGCCGAGCAGGGCAAGCCGCTCGCGGAATCGAAGGGCGAGATCGCCTACGCCGCCTCGTTCCTCGAATGGTTCGGCGAAGAGGGCAAGCGGATCTACGGCGATCTGATCCCGGGCCACCAGCCCGACAAGCGCCTGCTCGTGCTGCGCCAGCCGGTCGGCGTCGTGGCCGCCATCACGCCGTGGAACTTCCCGTCGGCGATGATCACGCGCAAGGCCGGCCCGGCGCTCGCCGCCGGCTGCACTTTCGTGTGCAAGCCCGCGACGCAGACGCCCTATTCGGCGCTCGCCATGGCGGAGCTTGCCGCGCGCGCGGGCGTGCCGGCCGGCGTGCTCAACATCGTGACCGGCAGCGCCACGGCCATCGGCGGCGAGATGACGTCGAACCCGATCGTGCGCAAGATCACCTTCACGGGTTCCACCGAGATCGGCAAGAAGCTGATGGCGCAGAGCGCGGCCACGCTGAAGAAGCTCTCGCTCGAGCTCGGCGGCAACGCACCCTTCATCGTGTTCGACGACGCCGACCTCGACGCCGCCGTGCAGGGCGCGATCGCGAGCAAGTACCGCAACACCGGCCAGACCTGCGTGTGCGCCAATCGGCTGCTCGTGCAGGACGGCGTCTACGAGGCCTTCACCGCGAAGCTCACCGAGGCCGTGGCGCGCCTGCGGGTCGGCGACGGCCTGAAGGGCGTCACCGACCAGGGGCCGCTGATCGACGCCAAGGCGCTCGCCAAGGTCGAGGAGCACATCAACGACGCGGTCGCGAACGGCGCGCAGGTCGCCTACGGCGGCAAGCGGCACGCGCTCGGCGGCACCTTCTTCCAGCCGACGATCCTGACGAACGTGACGCCGAAGATGATGGTCGCGCGCGAGGAGACCTTCGGCCCCATAGCGCCGCTCTTTCGCTTCCGGACCGAGGCCGAGGCACTCGCGATGGCGAACGACACGGAGTTCGGGCTCGCCGCCTACTTCTACACGCGCGACCTCGCGCGCTCCTGGCGCGTGCAGGAGGGGCTCGAGTACGGCATCGTCGGCGTCAACACCGGCATCATCTCGACCGAGGTGGCGCCCTTCGGCGGCATCAAGGAATCGGGCTTCGGCCGCGAAGGCTCGCGCTACGGCATCCTCGATTACACCGAACTGAAGTACGTCTGCGTCGGCGGCGTCGCCTGACAAGGGCCCGCCATGCCGCACTACCTCGGTTCACGGGACCTGCCGCGGGATGGCGGCGAGCGGATCGGCGTGCTGCTGGTCAATTCCGGCTCGCCCGACTCGGCCTCCGCGCGCGACGTCCGCCGCTTCCTGCGCGGCCTGCTGTCCGATCCGCGGGTGGTCGAGCTGCCGCGCTGGCTGTGGCTGCCGATCCTGCACGGGATCATCCTGCCGATCCGGCCACTGCGCAGCCGGCAGCGCTACCGCGAGATGTTCGACGCCGGCCGCTCGCCGCTGCTGCTGCTGTCGGAAGCGCTGCGCGCCGGCCTCGAGGATGAACTCGCGCAGCGGCTCGCAGCGCCGGTGAGCGTCGCGATCGGCATGCTCTACTCGAGTCCCTCGGTCGAGGCCGCGATGCAGGGGCTGCTCGACGGCGGCGCGCGGCGCATGCTCGTGCTGCCGCTTTTCCCGCAGTACTGCGGCGTGACGACCGGCGCCGTCATCGACCGCGTGGGCAAGGTGCTCGGCCGCCTGCGCTGGGTGCCCGAGCTGCGCTACGTGACCGACTACCACGACGATGCGGACCACATCGAGGCGCTGCGCGCGAGCATCGCCGCGCACTGGGCGACCCATGGCCGCACCAGCCACCTGCTGCTGTCGTGGCACGGCGTGCCGAGCGCTTACTGCGAGAAGGGCGACCCGTACCGCGAGCGCTGCCACGCCACCGCGCGGCGGCTCGCCGAGGCGCTGCAACTGCACGACGGCGAATGGAGCGTCGCCTTCCAGTCGCGCTTTGGCGGCGGCCGCTGGCTGCGGCCCTACACCGAGGAAGTGCTCGAGTCGCTGCCGGCGCGCGGCGTGCACTCGGTCACGGTCGCCTGCCCCGGCTTTGCGGTCGATTGCCTCGAGACGCTCGACGAGATCGCCGTCGAGGATCGCGCGCGCTTCCTGCGCGTCGGCGGCACGCGGCTCGATTACGTGCCGGCACTCAACGCGAGGCCCGAGCAGGTCGAGGCGCTCGGCCGCCTCGTCGTCGCGCACGCGCGCGGCTGGATCGGCGCCGCGGCGGCCCGCGCGGCGGGCGGCTTCCCGCGCATCGTGTCGGGCAGCTGACCGGCGCCGCTCCGCATGCTCGGCCGTTTCCTCGAACTGTCGGTCGCCACGACCGACATCCGGGCCTCGGTGGAGTTCTACGAGCGCCTCGGCTTCACGCAATGCGTCGCGGGCGACCACTGGCCGCATCCCTACGGCGTACTGACCGACGGGCGCCTGGTGATCGGCCTGCACCAGTACCGCTTCGCCTCCCCGTCGCTGACCTTCGTGCGCGCGGGCATCGCGCGGCACGTCGCGGCGATCGAGGCCACGGGTGCGCAGCTCGAGTTTCGCCGCACGGGCGAAGATGTCTTCAACGAGATCGGCTTTCGCGACCCCTCCGGCCACATGGTCACCGTGCTCGAGGCGCGCACCTATTCCCCGGCCAGCCGCGATCGCGACCAGCCCTCGCTGTGCGGCGATTTTTCCGAGTACAGCCTGCCCGCGCGCGACGCCGCGACGGCGCGCCGGCAATGGGAGAGCTTCGGCTTCGTCGCGCTCGACGACGCGCAATCCCCGGATGCGGGACCGCCGCCCTGGCGCCGGCTGTCGCTCACGAGCGATCACCTCGACCTCGCCCTGCACGCGCCCTCGTTCCACGCGCAGCCGCTGCTCGTGTTCACGGCCGCGGATCACGCGCAGCGGAGGGCGCGCCTCGCAGGGCTCGACGTCGCGTTCGCGCCCCGCCTCCCGGTCGGGCTCGACCCAGCCGTGCATGATCTCGTGGAAAGCCCCGAGGGACTTGCGATCCTGCTGGCGCCTGGCTAGCGGGCGGCTCGCTTCGTCGCAGGCCCGTCGCCCCGCCGTGTCCGCTGTGTCCGCCGCGCACGCGGGCCAGCGCGCCCGCTAGAATCGCCGGCCTCACTGTGCTGCGAGGCCATCATGCGCAAGATCCTGCTCGCCCTGTCGTTCGCCACCGTGTTGCCGGCCCTCGCCGACGAGGGCATGTGGACGTTCGACAACTTCCCCGCCGCGACCGTCAAGGAAAAATACGGCGCGAACATCGACGGCGCCTGGCTCGACCGGGTCCGCCGCAGCACGATCCGGCTGTCGAACTGCACCGCGAGCTTCGTCTCGCCCGACGGGCTCATCCTCACGAACCACCACTGCGTCGAATCCTGCCTCGCCGAGCTGTCGTCGAAGGATGCGAGCTATGTGCAGACGGGCTACGTGTCGCGCAACCGCAAGGAGGAAATGCGCTGTGCAACGCAGGTCGCCGATGTCCTGCAATCGATGGAAGACATCACCGGCAAGGTGACTCAGGCCGCCGCCGGCCTCGGCGAGGCCGCCGCGAACGAGGCGCGCAAGCAGGCGCTCACGCGGCTCGAGCAGGCCTGCGAGAAGGACTCGAAGCAGAAGTGCGAGAGCGTCACGCTCTACCAGGGCGGCCAGTACTTCCTCTACAAGTACAAGCGCTACGACGACGTGCGCCTCGTGCTTGCGCCCGAGGCCGATATCGCCTCCTTCGGCGGCGATCCGGACAACTTCCAGTTCCCGCGCTGGTCGCTCGATTTCTCGATGCTGCGCGCCTACGAGAACGGCAAGCCGGCGAAGACGCCGGACCACCTGCCGATCAGCTTCGCCGGCCCTGCGGCGGGCCAGCTCGTGTTCGTGTCGGGCCACCCCGGATCCACGGCGCGCCTCGAAACGCGCGCCGAACTCGAGTTCGAGCGCGATCTCGCGCTGCCGATCTGGCTGCTGCGCTACTCCGAGCTGCGCGGCCGCTACATCGAGTTCGGCAAGACGGGCGAAGCCGCGGCGCGGATCGTCGAAGCGCCGCTCAATTCGCTCGAGAACGGCATCAAGGTCAGGCGCAAGCTGCAGGACGCCCTGCACGAGGACTCGCTGCTAGAGGGCAAGGGTGCGGCCGAGGCGGCCTTGCGCGCGAAGATGGCGGGCGACACGGGCTTCGGCGATCCCTGGGCCGATATCGCGAAGGCCACGGGCATCGAACGCGGCCTCTACCTGCCGTACCTCTTCCTCGAGGGAGCGGGCGGCTTCAACAGCGCCACCTTCCGCTACGCACGCGCACTGGTGCGCGCCGCGGCCGAGCGCGGCAAACCGAACACCGAGCGGCTGCGGGAGTACACGGACAGCGCGCTGCCGCGCCTCGGGCAGCAGGTGCTCGCCGCCGTGCCGGTCTATCCCGAACTCGAGAACCTGACGCTGTCGTTCTCGCTCGAGCGTATGCGCGAGTGGCTTGGCCCCGATCATCCGGTCGTGCGGCAGCTCCTCGCGAAGGACTCGCCGGACCACCTCGCCGCGAGCCTGGTCGCCGGTACGCAGCTCGCGGACCCGGCGCTGCGCAAGCAGCTCTGGGACGGCGGCGCGGCGGCGATCGCCGCATCGAGCGACCCGATGATCCGGCTCGCGATCGCGATCGACGAACCGTCGCGGGCGCTGCGCAAGCGCTTCGAGGACGAGGTCGAGGCGCCGATCGCGGCGGCGTCGGAGAAGATCGCCGCGGCCCGCTTCAAGGCCTACGGCACGAACGTGTATCCGGACGCTACCTTCACGCTGCGCCTCAACTACGGCACGGTCGCGGGCTGGAACGAGGCCGGCAAGGAAGTCGCGCCGTTCACGCGCCTCGCGACGGCCTTCGAGCGCGCCACGGGCAGCTCGCCCTTCCTGATTCCCGCGAGCTGGCAGAAGGTGCGCGACTCGCTCGACATGCAGACACCGTTCTGCATCTCGACGACCAGCGACATCGTCGGCGGCAACTCGGGCAGTGCGCTGATCGACGCGCAGGGGCGCATCGTCGGCCTGATGTTCGACGGCAACATCCACTCGATCTCGGGCAATTACTGGTTCGACAGCGCCAAGAACCGCGGCATTGCCGTGCATCCCGCGATCATCCGCGAGGCCCTGCAGAAGGTGTACCACGCCGACTCGGTGCTCAGGGAACTCGGCGCGCGCTGAGGTCGAGCTCGACGTCGAGCCGGTCCTCGACCCGCAGCGCGCCGAGCATCACGCTGAAGGGCGTGAGCCCGAGCGCGCGCTGCTCCAGCGGGAAGCGCGCGCTGACATGCAGGCGATCGGCCGCCGGCCGATCGACCTGCACCGGCACGTCGACCGCGTGGCGCGCGCCACGCACCTCGAACTCGACCCGCGCCACGAAGTCGCGCGGCCCGCCGCTGAGCGCGACGGCGCGCGCGACGAGGTCGGGGAAGTGCGCGGCGTCGAGCACGTCCTCGCCGAGCAGGTTGCGGCGCGTCCCGTCGCGCGCCGAGTCCGGCACGGGCGCCGCGAATGACTCGCCGCGCCCGCTGCGCAGCCGCGGCTCGTCGACCTCGAAGCTGCCGACCGGCAGGCGCAGTTCGAAGCGGCTCGCCGCGAGCGGCTCGCGCAGGTCGATCACGCCCGACAGGGCCCGCGACGCGATCACATGGTTGTGCCCGAGCGTCGCGAGCGCCCCACCGCGGTAGGCGAGCACGGCCAGCAGCGACTCCTCGCCGATCACCCGGTAACGCGTGACGCCGGCCGCGAGCGGCGTCACGCCCGCAGGTGGCGCTTCGGCCGGCGAAGGCGGCGCGCGGCGCACCGAGGGGCAGCCCGCGAGGCCCAGCGCGGCGATCATCGCCGCCCCGAAGGCCACCTTGCTAAACTGCCCGTTCCGCCCTGCCACGGAGCCGAGCATATGCCGATCCGCAATACCCTGGAACGCTGGGGCTCGGTCGCCAAGTTCTTCCATTGGGCGATCGTCGTGCTCGTGGTCACGCAGTTCGTGCTCGCCTTCATCGCGGAAGACCTGCCGCTCGGCATGCAGAAGCTGGCCGTGCTTGCGCGCCACAAGTCGGTCGGCATCACGATCCTCGCGCTCGCGACCCTGCGCCTGCTGTGGCGCGCCG
This sequence comes from Pseudomonadota bacterium, assembly GCA_963204835.1. Taxonomy (GTDB): domain Bacteria; phylum Pseudomonadota; class Gammaproteobacteria; order Steroidobacterales; family Steroidobacteraceae; genus CADEFQ01. The sequence goes on along the minus strand of CAUJHJ010000055.1, from coordinate 70,489 downwards.
CCAATCGCAACCCGCAGTTGCCGGCCGCGATGGCGGGCTGGGAGAGGCTCGGTGCGCGGGCCGCCCACGCGCTCCTCTATGCGCTGCTGTTTGCGGTGCCGCTCGCCGGATGGATCATGTCCTCGGCGAAGAATTTCCCCGTGTCCTGGTTCGGCCTCTTCCAGCTTCCCGACCTCGTCGCGCCGAGCGAAGCCACCTTCGACATCGCGAAGGAGGCGCACGAGGTCCTCGCCTTCACGCTGGGCGGCGTCGCGACCCTGCACCTGCTTGCTGCCCTCAAGCATCACTTCGTCAATCGCGACACGGTGCTGCGGCGGATGCTGCCGTTCGCGCGGGTGCCGGTCGTACTCGGCTTGCTGGCTGCCAGCGGTTTCTTCGCGGGCGATACGCTCGCGGCCGCGCCCGTCGCGGGCACCTGGACCGGCAATGCCGCGAGCGGCCGGCTGGAGTTCCAGTTCCGGCAGGCGGGCGCGGCCACATCGGGCGCGTTCGGCCAGTTCACGGTGACGCTCGTGACGGCGGCGGACGGCGCCCCGGTGCGACTCGCAGTCGCGGTCGATACCGCTTCGATCGGCACGAAGGACAAGGACCGCGATGGACTGCTGCGCTCCGCGGACCTGTTCGACACGGGCAAGTTCCCGCGGGCCGTTTTCGAAGCAAGCCGCATCAAGCACACCGCCGACGGGCACTACGAGGCATCCGGCACGCTGACGATCCGCGACCAGGCGCACGCGGTGACCCTGCCTTTCTTGCTGACCGCTCCCGCCGCCAACGCCGCGGGATGGCAGATCGCGGGTGAGCTGCCGATCAAGCGCCTCGATTACGGCGTGGGCCAGGGCGAGTGGCGCTCGACCGAAATGGTCGACGACGCCGTCACCGTCTCCTGGTCCGTCCTGCTGTCGCCCGCACGCTGAGTTGCCGCAATACTTCACCACCATCGATGAATGCGTGGATGCGACGCTCGCGCGCGTCGGCCGCCACGTCGTGCTCGGCCTGCCGCTCGGCATCGGCAAGCCGAACCTGGTCGCCAACGAGTTTTACCGGCGCGCCGCGCGCGACCCCACGCTGCGGCTGACCATCCTGACGGCGCTGTCGCTGTCGCGGCCGCGCGCGCGCGGCGACCTCGAGCGTCGCCTGCTCGAACCCATCGTCGAGCGCGTGTTCGCCGACTACCCGGAACTCGACTACGCCGTCGCGGCGAAGGCGGGCAAGCTGCCGCCGAACATCGAGGTGATCGAGTTCTTCTTCGAGCCCGGCGCCTGGCTCGGCGTCGATGAGGCGCAGCAGCACTACCTGTCGGCCAACTACACGCATGTTGCCCGCGACTTCCTCGCGCGCGGCGCGAATGTCATCGCCCAGCTCGTCGCGAAGCGCACCGTTGCGGGCGAGGCGGAGCTTTCCTTCGGTTCGAACCCCGACGTCACGGTCGACCTGCTGCCGCAGGTCGAGGCCGCGCGGACTGCCGGCCGTGACATCGTGATGATCGGCGCGGTCCATCCGCGCATGCCCTTCATGTTCGGCGGCGCCTGCGTCGACCCGCGGCATTTCGATTACCTGATCGACCACCCGCGCTACGACTACGAACTCTTCTGCCCGCCGAACCTGCCGCTGCGCACCGTCGACCATGCGATCGCGATGCACGTCAGCGCGCTCGTACCCGACGGTGGCACGCTGCAGATCGGCATCGGCGAGCTCGGCGACGCGCTCGTCTATGCGCTGCTGTTGCGGCACCAGCAGAATGCCCCGTGGCGCGCGACGCTCGCGGCGCTCGGCGGCGACGGCCCCGACACGGCCGAATTCCGCCACGGCCTGTACGCCTGCAGCGAGATGCTCGTCGACCAGATGCTCGACCTCATGCGCGCGGGCATCCTGCGGCGGCAGGTGTATCCGTCGCTGCCCGTGACGCGCCTGCTCGCGCAGGGGCGCATCGGCGAGCGCTTCGACGCCGGAATCCTCGAGGCCCTGCCCGAGGCGGGCATCGCGCCGCTTCTCGATGAAGCGACCTTCGGGGAGCTGCGCCGCTGCGGCGTGTTTCGCGCCGACACCCGCTATCGGGACGGCCGGATCCGCGGGCCCGAAGGCGGCTGGATCCCGGCCAACCTCGCCGACGCGGACGCGCGCCGCGCGCTGGCTGCGCATTGCCTCGGCCGCGAACTGCAGGGCGGCGTCGTCGCGCACGCGGCGTTCTTCCTCGGCCCGCGCGGCTTCTACGCCAAGCTGCGCGAGATGCCGGAGCGCGAGCGACGCCGGATCGACATGTGCGGTGTCGGCTTCGTCAACCAGCTCTACGGTGCCGACTTCGAACTGCGCTGCCTGCAGCGCCGCGATGCGCGCTTCGTCAACACCGCCATGATGGTGACGCTGCTCGGCGCCGCGGTCTCCGACACGCTCGAGGACGGTCGCGTCGTGGGCGGCGTCGGCGGCCAGTACAACTTCGTTTCGATGGCGCACGCCCTGCCCGGCGCGCGGGCCGTGATCTGCCTGCGCGCCACGCGCGAGAAGGCCGGCCGCGTGACCTCGAACCTCGTGTGGAACTACGCCCAGGCGACCGTGCCGCGCCACCTGCGCGACATCGTCGTCACCGAGTATGGCGTCGCGGACCTGCGCAGCGCCACGGATGCCGAGGCGATCGCGCGGCTGCTCGGCATCGCCGACTCCCGCTTCCAGCCCGGACTGCTCGCCCGCGCGCAGGCCGCCGGCAAGATCGCGCCCGACTACCGGATACCGGACGCGCGCCGCGCGAACACCCCTGAACGAGTGGCCGGTGCCCTCGCGGACGCGCGCCGCAGCGGCCTCTTCAGCGACTACCCTTTCGGCACCGACCTGACGCAACTCGAGGTCCGGCTCGCGAATGCGCTCGGCGCCCTCGCCGCACGCAGCGCGACGCGCAGCGGCCGGTTGCGCACCCTCGCGGCGGCGCTGCGCCATGCGGCAGGCGACGATGTACAGGAGGCGCTCGCACGCATGGGCCTTGCCGCGCCGAAGGGCTGGCGCGAGCGTCTCGCCCGCCGGCTCGTGGCCCTCGCCTTGCGGGAGAATGCACCCTGACCGGCGCGCACGCGGACGGGGCGCTCGGGCCGCGCGACCAGGGCCTGCCCTCGGGGCTGCTGATGCTCGCGATGGCGGCCGTTGCGGTCGCGTGGGCGAACTCGCCTTGGGCCGACGCCTATCGCCAGCTCGCCGCGCTGCCGACGGCGCTTCGGGTCGGACCGATCGGCGTCGAGAAGCCGCTCGTCCTGTTCGTCAACGACGGCCTGATGGCCGTCTTCTTCCTGCTGGTCGGCGTCGAGATCAAGCGCGAACTCGCGCACGGTTCGCTCGCCAGCCTGCGGCAGGCCCTGCTGCCGGCCTTCGCGGCCGCCGGCGGCATGGCGCTGCCCGCGCTGATCTTTGCCGCGACGATCGGGATCGCGGCGGACGGCAACCCCCTCGCGCTGCGCGGCTGGGCGATCCCCTGCGCCACCGACATCGCATTCTCGCTCGTGGTGCTGAAGCTCGCCGCGCCGCGAGCACCTCCCGCCCTCGTCGTGTTCCTCGCCGCGGTGGCGGTCATCGACGATCTCGGCTCGATCCTCATCATCGCCGTCTTCTATACGGAGCAACTGTCGCCGGCCATGCTGCTGGCCGCGTTCGCACCGCTTGCGGCCCTCGTCGCGCTGAACCGGATGCGCGTCGAGAGCGTCGCCCCCTATGTCGTCGCGGGACTCATGCTCTGGTTCTGCGTGCTGAAAAGCGGCGTGCACGCGACACTCGCCGGGGTGGTCACCGCCTTCGCGCTGCCCGTCTCGCGCGCGCGCCACGACAGCCCGGCGGAGCGCACCGAGCGTGCGCTCGATCCGTGGGTCAACTTCGGCGTGCTGCCGCTGTTCGCGCTGTTGAACGCTGGCGTCACGCTCGGCGGCGGCTCGCCGCGCGAGCTGCTCGGCCCGGTCCCGCTCGGCATCGGGCTCGGCCTCGTTGCGGGCAAGACGCTCGGCGTGTCGCTCGGCACCTGGCTCGGCACGCGGTTCGGCGGCGCGCGCCTGCCGTCGCAGGCGACTTGGCCGCAGGTCGTGGCCGTGGCGATGCTCGCCGGCATCGGCTTCACGATGAGCATTTTCGTCGCGTCGCTTGCCTACGAGAGCGCCGCGCCCGGGCTGTTCAATGGCGCGAAGGTGGGCATCCTGTTCGGCTCGGTCGTCGCCGCGCTCGCGGGCGCCGTCAGCTTGCGAACAGTTTCGCGGGATCGCGGAAAGCCTTGAACTCGAGCGCGTTGCCCGAAGGATCGAGGAGGAACATTGTCGCCTGCTCGCCCACCTGGCCGCGGAAGCGGATGCCGGGCTCGATCACGAAGCGCGTGCCTGCCGCGCGCAGCCGTTCGGCGAGTGCCTCCCAGGACTGCCATTCGAGTACCACGCCGAAGTGCGGCACCGGTACATCGTGGCCGTCGACTTCGTTGTGATGCACGCGCTTCGCGCCGGCCGATGGATCGAGGTGCGCGACGAGCTGGTGGCCGAAGAAATCGAAGTCGACCCATTGCCGCGAACTGCGGCCTTCGGCGCAGCCGAACAGCGCGCCGTAGAATGCACGCGCTGCGGCAAGGTCATGCACCGGGATCGCAAGGTGGAACGGTTGCAGGGTCATGCCCGCCAATATAGGCGACCGCCAGGGCGAGCAGCGCACCGGTCAGTTGCTGGCGTTCCCGTGGCGGAAAATCCCCGAGCGCAGCCGCGATGCGTTCGGCCACGCGCTCCAGGCAAACCAGCTCGCAGCAGGGCCCTTCGGCCAGCACAACGCGCGTAAATCGGGAAACCCCCTCCTGGACCGGCATTTTTCCATGCTAATAATTCTCATTTGCATGTCAAGCGGCCCACCCAGGATCAGCGCCGACTCCGCCGCCCTGCCCCGCCCTTGGCTTTGACTTTGCCTTTGCGCTTGCCGGGCGCCGGACGCGCACGGCGAACGAGGCGCTTCTTGATCGCGGCCTTTTTCCCGGGCGCAGCCTTCTTCTTGCGCGGCGCCGGCTTCCTGCGCGCGGGCTTCTTCCGGGCCTTGGCCCGCGCCCTGCCCTTCGGCGCCTGCTCCACCCCGCGCAACTGGTCGACGATGCCGGGATTCTCGAGCGTCGAAATGTCCTGCGTGATTTCCTCGCCGCGCGCGATGGCCCGCAGCAGGCGGCGCATGATCTTGCCCGAGCGCGTTTTCGGCAGGTTGTCGGCGAAACGGATGTCGTCGGGGCGCGCGATCGCGCCGAGCTGCTGCGTGACCCAGTCGCGCAGTTCCGCGACGACGCGGCCCACATCGCCCTTGGGCCGCGCGCCACGACAGACCACGAAGGCGAACACCGACTCGCCCTTGATCTCGTGCGGGCGGCCGACGACCGCCGCCTCGGCGATGCGCGGATGTGCAACGAGCGCGGATTCGATCTCCATCGTGCCGAGCCGGTGCCCCGCGACGTTCAGCACGTCGTCGATGCGCCCCATGATCCAGTAGTAGCCGTCGGCATCGCGATGCGCACTGTCGCCGGCGACGTAGAAGCGGTCCTTGAACTTCGCCCAGTAGGTCGAGCGATAGCGCGCATCGTCGCCCCAGATCGTGCGCAGCATGAACGGCCACGGCCGCTTGATCACGAGATAACCACCCGCATCGGGCTGCGTGACCGGGCGGCCCTCGTCGTCCACGATGTCCGCCTCGATGCCGGGCAGCGGCTGTGTGCAGGAGCCGGGCTTGGTGGCCGTGACGCCCGGCAGCGGGCTGATCATGGTCGCGCCGGTCTCGGTCTGCCACCAGGTATCGATGATCGGGCAGCGCTCACGGCCGATCACCCGGTGGTACCACATCCAGGCCTCCGGATTGATCGGCTCGCCCACGGTGCCGATCAGGCGCACCTTCGACAGGTCGTAGCGCGCGGGAATCCCGTCGCCGAGCTTCATCAGCGCGCGGATCGCGGTCGGCGCGGTGTAGAAGATGGTGACACCATGGCGCTCGCAGATGCTCCAGAATCGCCCGCCGTCGGGGATGGTCGGCGCGCCCTCGTACATCACGATCGTGGCGCCCGCCGCGAGCGGCCCGTAGGCGTTGTAGCTGTGGCCGGTGACCCAGCCGACATCGGCGGTGCACCAGAACACATCGTCGTCGCGCAGGTCGAACACCCACTGCGCGGTGACCTTGGCGCCGAGCAGGTAGCCGGCGCTCGAATGCTGGATGCCCTTCGGCTTGCCGGTGGAACCGGAGGTATAGAGCAGGAAGAGCGGATGCTCGGCGTCGACCGGCACGGGATCGCAGACCGGCGATTCGCCCTCCACGAGCTCGTGCCACCACAGGTCGCGCCCCATGCGCATCCCGATCGGCTGGCCGACGCGCCGGCAGACGATCACATGTTCGATCGAGGGACAACCCGCGGCGAGCGCCTTGTCGGTCGCTTCCTTCAGCGCGATGACGTGGCCGCCGCGATGGCCGCCGTCGGCGGTGATCACGAGCTTCGCGCCGGCGTCCTCGATGCGGTCCTTCAGCGCGACCGACGAAAAGCCGCCGAACACCACCGAATGGATCGCGCCGAGGCGCGCGCAGGCGTGCATCGCGACAATCGACTCGGGAATCAGCGGCATGTAGATCACCACGCGATCCCCGTGGCCGATCCCGAGCTTCTTCAGGGCATTGGCGAGTCGGCACACCTCGGCGTGCAGCTCGCGGTACGACAGGCGGCGCGTGTCACCCGGCTCGCCCTCGAATATCAGCGCCGTCTTGTGGCCCCGGGCCTCGAGGTGACGGTCGAGGCAGTTGGCCGACACATTGAGTTGCCCGTCGGCGAACCAGCGGTAGTGCGGGGCGCGCGAGGAGTCCAGCACCTGCGTGAACGGACGGTCCCAGGCAAGCTCACGACGCGCCTGGTCGGCCCAGAAGGCCTCGGGATCCGCCGCGGCACTTGCGCGCAGCCGCGCAAGGTCGGCGGGCTTGACGCGCGCGCGCGCGGCGAAGCCGGCGGGTGGCTCGAACAGGCGTTCCTCGGTGAGAACGGACCGGATATTCTTGTCACTCACGGCGTTACCCCTCGGTCGGTCCCCCATAGCGTAGCAACCCTCGGGGCGCCCTGCGCATCCAATCCGGCAAGGGCACGCCCGCGGGCGTACACAGGGAGAGAAACATGCGGATCATCGGACTGGTGGCCCTCGCGGCGGCGGCGGCCGGCGTGGGCGTGGCGCGCGCCGACTGCGCATTCAGCGCGCAGCGGGCGGGCTCGATCGACCTCGCCGGCGTCACGCGGGTGGTCGTCAACGCGGGGCCCGGCGACCTGAACATCGTCGCCGACGCGAAGGCGCAGCGGATCGTTGCCAAGGGCAAGGCCTGCGCGTCCACGCAGTCGCTGCTCGACAGCCTGCTGCTCGAGGTGCGGCGCGAAGGCGACACCGTGCACATCGACGCGGGCAAGCGGGGCGGCGACCCGATCGTCGTGATCGGCAACGCCTACGCGAGCCTCGATGTGGGCATCGCGCTGCCGCCGAGGTTGCCGCTCGAAGTGCGCGACTCGAGCGGCGACACGGAAATCCAGGGCGCCGAACGCCTGTCGCTCGACGACAGCTCGGGGGATATCCGCATCCGCCAGGTCGGCACCGCCGAAATCAAGGACAGCTCGGGCGACATCATCGTGGACGGTGCGACCGGCGACGTCACGGTGACCTTCGACAGCTCCGGGGACATCTCGATCGACGATGTCGGGGGCAATGTCGAAGTCGGCAGCGATGGCTCGGGCGAAATCCGCATCCAGCGCGTGCAGGGCAATGTGCTGATCGGTGCCGACGGCTCCGGCGGCATCTTCGTCAAGGACGTGCGCGGTGACTTCACGCTCGGCAACGACGGCAGTGGCGAAGTCGTGAAAGTGAATATCGCCGGCAAGGTCAGCGAACCGTAGCCGCGGCCGTGGCCGGCGCGAGCGCCGCGAGCCGCTCCGCCTGCCGGCGCAGCATCGGGCCGAAGCCGAGCCGGTCGAAGTACGCGGTGAGCGCGCCCATGTCGGGGGCGCGCGGGCGCAGCGCCGCGTGATCGACCTCGAGCGGCATGTCGCAGGCGATGGCGGTGAGCTGGCGCGCGAGATACGCGGCATCGCGGTGCTGCAGCAGTTTTTCCGGCAGCTTCGCCGCGCCACGGATCGGCAGGCCGCGCGCCCGCTCGAGGTTGGCGTATAGCGCATCGAGCGAGGCGAACTCCCGCATGATGGCCGCCGCGGTCTTGGGACCGACGCCGGGTACGCCCGGGATGTTGTCGACGCTGTCGCCGGTGAGCGCGAGGTAGTCGACGAAGCGCTCGGGCGCACAGCCAAACCGTGCCTCGATCTCGTGGTGGCGGTAGCGCTCGTTCGCCGCGTAGTCCCAGTAAACGTCGCCGTCGCGCACGAGTTGCGCCATGTCCTTGTCGCGCGTGACCACGGTGACCGGCAGCCCGGCCGCTCGCCCGCGCGCGGCGAGCGTGCCGATGATGTCATCGGCCTCGTATTCGTTGCTCGAAAAATGGCGGATGCCCGCGAGCTCGCAGAATTCGCGGCAGCGCGCGAACTGCCACAGCAGGTCGGGCGGGGCCGGGTCGCGATTCGCCTTGTAGGCGGGGTACAGCCGGTTGCGGAACGAGGACGTGAGGCTCTCGTCGAAGGCGACCGCTAGGTATTCGGGCTTCGCCCGTTCGATCAGGTCGCCGAGGAAGCGCGCGAAGCCGAAGGCCGCGTGCGTCGGGTTGCCGTCGCCGTCCGCCATGTCGGGCGGCATCGAGTAGTAGGCGCGGAAGACATACACGGAAGCGTCGACGAGGAACAGCATGGGGCGATTCTATAGCCGGAACTCTCCGCCCGGCCGGATCGAGCGCGCCCGCGCGCCTCGCTGCGCCGCGAAAGCTAGGCCCGGAGCTTCCTGATCCGGTCGTGCAGCGGCGAATGGCGCGGGAAGTGCGCCAGCAGGTATTCCATCTGGTCGGCGAGCACGCGCCGGCCCTTGAGGAATATGTACTCGGCATAGGTCGGCGTGAACGGGACCGCGACCAGCTGCATGCGGGCCTGCTCGGGCGTGCGCGACGCCTTCAGGTTGTTGCAGCGGCGGCAGGCCGTGACCACGTTCGTCCAGACATCCTTGCCGCCCTGGCTGAATGGCCGGATGTGGTCGCGCGAGAGCTCGCGCGTTGGGAAGCGCTGCGCGCAGTACATGCAGAGGAACGCGTCGCGGCGAAACAGCGTCTGGTTGTTGAGCGGCGGCACGTCGTCGTGGCGCGTATTGCCCGGGTTGCCGGTGTGGCCGACCGTCGCGACGATCGAGTTCACGTCGAGGATGGTGCGCTCGCCAGTGCGGGCATTGGTGCCGCCGCACAGGCGGAAGATCGAGCGGCCGCAGGTGTAGGCGACCTGTTCCTGGTGATAGAGCCGGGCGGCTTCCTTGTAGTCGATCCACTCGAGCGGCATGCCCGATACGTCCGTGCGCAGGACGAGCTGGGAGAGCGAGCTGCCAGCCGGGCTCGCGACGATGCGCAGATCGTGGAGGGATCCCCGATCCGCGCTGTCGAGATCGATGCCTTCCATTGCATTGTTAGATTAGGCAGGTTCATGTCACAATTCAACGTCGCAAGACGCTAATTTTGCGGGACATTTCGCGCGCTGCGGCCCGGACGCCACGGCGCGCCCGCCACAGGGAGCCTTCGGATATGCCGGTCACGATCGGGGTGCTTCGTGAAAGCGCCCCCCAGGAAGCGCGCGTAAGCCTCGTCCCCGAGGTAGCCGCGAAGTTCGCGTCGCTCGGCGCGCGCGTGCTCATCGAGCGCGGCGCGGGCGCAGCGGCCCAGTTCCCCGATCCGCTCTACAAGCAGGTCGAATGGGCCGATTCGGCCGGTGCGGTGCTCGGGGCCGCCGACATCCTGCTGACGGTACAACCGCTGACGCTCGCACAGATCGGCGCGCTCAAGGCCGGCACGGTGGTCGCCGGCTACGCGCAGGCGCACGCGAAGCTCGCCGAGGTGAAGGCGCTGCGCGATGGGCGCATCACCCATTTTGCGATGGAATTCGTGCCGCGCATCTCGCGTGCCCAGTCGATGGACGCGCTGTCGTCCCAGGCGGCGATCGCCGGCTACAAGGCGGTGCTGATCGCGGCCGACAACCTGCAGAAGTTCATGCCGATGCTCACCACCGCCGCGGGTACGATCCGCCCGTCGCAGGTGCTGGTGATCGGCGCGGGCGTCGCGGGGCTGCAGGCGATCGCGACCGCGCGCCGCCTCGGCGCGGTGGTCGAAGCCTACGACGTGCGCAGCGCCACGAAGGAGCAGGTGAAATCGCTCGGCGCGAAGTTCGTCGATGTCGGCGTTTCGGCCGAGGGCAGCGGCGGCTATGCCCGGGAACTCACCGCCGAGGAGAAGGCGAAGCAGCAGGAAGTGCTCGATGCGCGCATCGCCGCGGCCGACGCCGTCGTGACCACGGCCTCGGTGCCGGGCCGGCCGGCACCGAAGATCGTATCGCGCGCGGCCGTCGAGCGCATGCGCGCAGGCTCGGTCGTCGTGGACATCGCCGCCGAACAGGGCGGCAACTGCGAGCTGACCCGCGCGGGCGAGACGGTCGTGCACCAGGGCGTCAAGGTGATCGGCCCGGTGAACCTGCCCGCGCAGCTCGCGTACAACGCGAGCGAGATGTACGCGCGCAACCTCTACAACTTCCTCTCGCCGGCGCTCAAGGGCGGCGAGCTGAAGATCGACTGGACCGACGAGGTCTTCGCGCAGTCCTGCCTCACGCACGACGGGGCCGTGAAGCACGAGGCAACCCGGAAGAACCTGGAGAGCTGAAGGCAATGACCGGAATCGTGGCGCTTTACATCTTCATGCTGGCGGCCTTCACGGGTTACGAAGTCATCGCCCGCGTGCCCGTCATCCTGCACACGCCGCTGATGTCGGGCTCGAACTTCGTGCACGGCATCGTGCTCGTCGGCGCCATGGTGGCGCTCGGCAACGCGGTCACGCCGCTCGAAAAAGCGATCGGCTTCGTCGGCGTGCTGCTCGCGGCCGGCAATGCGGTCGGCGGCTACGTCGTGACCGAGCGCATGCTCGAGATGTTCAAGTCAAGCGGCGCGAAGAAGGCCGGCGGCTCGCAGGGAGCGCACTGACATGCAGGAGCTGTTTACCGCCGAGGCGCTGATCCAGGGCAGCTACCTGCTGACCGCCTTCCTTTTCATCATGGGCCTCAAGCGCATGAGCTCGCCGGTGAGCGCGCGCAGCGGCATCCTGTGGGCCGGCGCCGGCATGCTGCTCGCGGTGCTCGTCACCTTCCTCTATCCGGGGATGACCAACTACCCGCTGATCATCGCGGCGATCGTGGTCGGCTCGGCCGTAGCGTGGTGGAGCGGCAGGCGCGTCGCGATGACCGACATGCCGCAGATGATCGCGCTTTACAACGGCATGGGTGGCGGCGCGGCGGCGGCGATCGCCGCGGTCGAGCTCTACAAGGGCGACGCGCATGGCCTCGTGACGATGGTGCTCGCGGTGATCGGCGGCCTGATCGGCGCGGTGTCGTTCAGCGGCAGCGCGATCGCGTTCGGCAAGCTGCAGGGCCTCATCAAGCGCTCGTTCCGCTTCGGCGGCCAGCAGGTGTTCAACCTCGCGCTGCTCGTCGGCGCGCTGGTGCTCGGTGGCCTGATCGCGCTCGGGATCAATGCCTCGCCAGCGATCATCACCGCGTTCTTTGTCGTGGCCCTGGTGCTCGGCCTCACCATGACCCTGCCGATCGGCGGCGCCGACATGCCGGTGGTGATCTCGCTCTACAACGCGCTCACGGGCCTCGCGGTCGCTTTCGAGGGCTTCGTGCTCGGCAATGCCGCGATGATCATCGCGGGCACGGTGGTCGGCTCGGCCGGCACGCTGCTCACGCAGCTGATGGCGAAGGCGATGAACCGTTCGCTCGGCAACGTGCTGTTCTCGGGCTTTGGCGACAGCGGCGGCACCGCGAGCGGCGAAGTCACCGGCAGCATGAAGCCGATCGAGGCCACGGACGTCGGCGTGATGATGGCGTTCGCGAGCAAGGTGATCATCGTGCCGGGCTACGGCATGGCAGTCGCCCAGGCGCAACACAAGGTCTGGGAGCTGACTCAACTGCTGATCGATCGCGGCGTCACCGTCAAGTTCGCGATCCACCCGGTCGCGGGCCGCATGCCCGGCCACATGAACGTGCTGCTCGCCGAGGCCGGCGTGCCCTACGACCTGATCGCCGACCTCGACGAAATCAACGCCGAGTTCGACACCGCCGACGTGGCGCTGATCATCGGTGCCAACGACGTCGTGAACCCGGTCGCGCGCAACGACAAGTCGAGCCCGATTTACGGCATGCCGATCCTGAACGCCGACAAGGCGAAGAACTGCATCGTGGTGAAGCGCGGCCAGGGCGCCGGCTTCTCGGGCATCGAGAACGCCCTCTTCTACCTCGACAACACCCGAATGCTTTACGGCGACGGGCAGAAGGCGGCAGCCGAGCTGATCGGCGCGGTGAAGGCCGTCGGCTGATGCAGGTGCGCGCCTGCACGCTGGCAGACTTGCCGGCCGTGCAGGCGATCTATGGCCACCATGTGCTGACCGGCACCGCGAGCTTCGAGCTCGAGGCGCCGTCGCTCGCGGAGATCACCAGCCGTTTCGCGCACGTGACCGACGAGGCACGTTACCCTTTCCTCGTCGCCCGGGACGGCACCGACGTGCTCGGGTTCGCCTACGCCAGCGAGTTCCGCGCCCGCCCCGCCTACCGCTGCACCTGCGAGAATTCGGTGTACATCGCGCCCGCGGCACAGAGGCGCGGCGCCGGGCTCGCGCTCATGCGTGAGCTGATCGCCGGCTGCGAGGCGCGCGGCCTGCGCGAGATGCTCGCCGTGATCGGCGACTCGGAGAACCACGGTTCGATCGGCCTGCACCGGACGCTCGGCTTCGTCCACGTCGGCACCTTCCGCAACGTGGGGTTCAAGTTCGGCCGCTGGCTCGATGTGGTGCTGATGCAGCGCTCGCTGCAACCGTCCGCATGAGGCGCTTCGGCCGGCAGCTGCCGTATCATTCCCGCATCCAGCGACGGGGGAGTCCATCCGCATGATGTCCGGCAAGTCGACAGGTTTCTCCCGGCGCTTCGCCCTGGGCGCTGGTGCCGCGCTGGCGGCGGCGCTGTTGTGCGCGTCGCCCGCAGCTGTCGCCCGCGGCGACGTCCTCCCCAGGGCGGCACCGCAATCCGTCGGCCTCGATCCGGCCCGGCTCGGCCGCATCACGACGGCGATGCAGGGCTATGTCGACCGCCATGAACTGCCCGGCGGCGTCATCCTGATTGCCCGGCACGGCAAGCTCGCCTACGAGCTCGCCTTCGGCGAGTCGCACGCGGATACGATCTTCCGCATCGCCTCGCAGTCGAAGGCGATCACGAGCACCGGCATCATGCTGCTGGTGGAGGAAGGGCGGATCGCGCTGTCCGACCCGCTCGGCAAGTTCATCCCGGAGTTCGCCAAGCCCGTGGTCGCCGAGCGCGACGGCGAGGGCTACCGCATCGTGCCGGCGAAGCGCGAGATCACGATCCGCGACCTGCTCACGCACACCTCGGGCCTCGGTTACGGGGTCGACATCGCGGCGGACCGCTGGAAGGCCGCCGGTATCCAGAAATGGTACTTCGCCGATCGCGACGAGACGATGGGCGACATCGTCGCGCGCATGGGCGCGCTGCCGCTCGAATCGCAGCCCGGCGAGAAGTGGGTGTACGGCTATTCGATCGACGTGCTGGGCGTCGTGATCGAGCGCGTCACCGGCCAGTCGCTCGACCGCTTCCTGCACGAGCGGCTGTTCGAGCCGCTCGGCATGAGCGACACGTATTTCTACCTGCCACCGGAAAAGCGCGCGCGGCTCGCGAAGGTCTGGTCGCCGAAGAAGGGCGGCGGCCTCGAACTCGCGCCGGATCCGGGGGCCGGTATCGGCCAGGGCCTCTATGTCGACGGCCCGCGCAAGGTGTTCTCGGGCGGCGGCGGCCTGCTGTCGACCGCGGGCGACTACGCGCGCTTCCTGCAAATGATGCTGAACGGCGGCACGCTCGACGGCAGGCGCCTGCTGTCGCGCAAGACGGTCGAGCTGATGACGACCGACGCGATCGGCAAGATCTCCGACCGCCCCGGCCGCGGCTGGGGCCTCGGCTTCGAGATCGCCACCGACCTCGGCCTGCGCGGCCTGCCGGGCAGCAAGGGCGACTACGGCTGGGGCGGCGCCTACAACACCTATTATTGGGTCGATCCAAAGGAAGACCTGCTGGTCGTCTACCACACGCAGGTGATCCCGCCGGGCGGCATCAAGGATTTCGAAACGCTGCGCGGGCTCGTCTACCAGGCGATCGCCGACTGAGCCTCGTCACCATGACAAGGGAGTAGCGGACATGCTCGGAACACTCGTCTTCGTCGGGATCATCGCGGCAGTGGCCTTCGGCGGTGTCGGCCTCTACAACCGCCTGGTCGCATTGAAGCACCGCGTCGCGACCGCCTGGTCCAACATCGACGTACTGCTGAAGCAGCGGCACGACGAGCTGCCGAAGCTCGTCGATACCTGCCGACAGTACATGCAGTACGAGCAGGAAACGCTCGAAAAAGTGATGCAGGCGCGCAGCGCCGTGCATGCCGCGCGCGAGTCGGGCGACGTCGCCGGGTTGAGTGCCGCGGAGGGCGGGCTGCGCGCGCAACTCGGCAGGCTCTTCGCGGTCGCCGAAGCCTATCCAGACCTCAAGGCCAACGCCTCCTTCCAGCAGCTGCAGTCGCGCATCAGCGAGCTCGAGACCGGCATTGCCGATCGCCGCGAGCTCTACAACGAGAGCGTCAACATCAACAACGCCACGATCGAGCAGTTCCCGGCGTCGATCATCGCCGGCCTGTTCGCCTTCAAGCCGGCGAAGCTCCTCGAGTTCACCGACGCCGAGAAGGCCGATGTCAGCGTGAAGGCGCTCTTCAACGCCTGACGCGCATGATCGGCTTCACGCTCCTCCTGCTGCTCTTCGTGGCGGGCGTCTACGCCGTGGCGCTCTACAACCAGCTCGTACTCGTCAAGCACAACGTGGGCAAGGCCTGGGCCAACATCGACGTATTGCTGAAGCAGCGCAACGACGAGATCCCCAAACTGGTCGACGCCTGCCGCACCTACGCGCAATTCGAGGCCGGCCTGCTGGCGCATCTGGCGAGCGCGCGGGCGGCGGCCGTCGCCGCGCAACAGGGCGCCAGCGCACGCGCGGTCGGCATCGCCGAGGGCGCATTGCGCGCCGACCTCGCTCAGATCGCCGTGATCGCCGAGGCTTACCCGGATCTCAGGGCCAATCCGCAGTTTCGCGGCCTGCAGGCGCGCATCTCGGGACTCGAAACGGCCATCGCCGAGCGACGCGAGTTCTACAACGAAAGCGTGCAGATCAACAACGTGGCCATCGAGAGCTTTCCGGCGAGCGTGCTCGCCGGCTGGTTCGCCTTCCGCGCGGCCGAGCCGCTGACGTTCGCCGATGACTGACGAGGTTGAGCTGTTCGCTTTCGCCGTGATCGGGGCGGTGAGCGGCTACCTGATGTGGCGCCGGAACATGCGCGCGGCGAACCTGATGGACGGCACGGCCACGTCGCGGCTCGCTTCCGCCGCGAAGGGCTATGTGGAATTGATCGGCACGGCGCGCGCCGCCGGCGGCCCACCGGTACGGGACCCGGTGCAGTTCAGGGAATGCCTCTGGTTCAAGCTCGTGACGGAGAAACGCAGCCTCCTGAGCCGCAGCCAGCAATGGGAGGTAGAGCGTCGCGTGGCGAGCACCGAGCCGCTTGCGCTCGAGGACGGAACGGGCTCCTGCCTGATCGTGCCGGGCGAGGCGAAGATCGACGAAGAACAGGATCCCGACATCGTCGTCAAGGATGGGCCGCGGCGGCGCCACAAGCTCTGGCGCATCCACGATGGCGACCCGCTCTACGCGCTCGGCTTCCTCGAGCGCCGCGTGGCCATGGCGGACGCGGCGCCGGCGGGGCTCTTGCACGTCTGGAAGCGCGACCAGGCACGATTGCTCGAGCACTTCGACGCCAATCGCGACGGCCGCATCGATGCCGCCGAATGGGAGCGCGCGCGGCGCGCGGCCCTCGAGCAGGCCACGGCGGATGCCGCCGCGGCGCCCGACGCGCACATCGGTTACCAGCTGCGGCAACCACCCGACGATCGCCCGCTGCTCGTTTCGAGCCGCACCGAAGCCGAAGTCTCGCGCCGCGTGAAGTGGCGCTCGCGCCTTGGCCTTGCGATGTTCGTCGGCGGCAGCCTCTATATACTGTTCGCCCTGAAGCAGTACCTGACATGAAGATCGAACTCACGCCCACCGAAGCCCGCGTCATCGGCTGCCTGCTCGAGAAACAGGTCACCACGCCCGACCAGTACCCTTTGTCGCTGAATGCGCTGACGAACGCCTGCAACCAGAAGAGCAACCGCGAGCCCGTGCTCGACCTCGACGAGGGCGAGGTGCAGCGCACGCTCGACGCGCTGTCGCGCAAGCATTTCGTGATCGAGCGCTCGGGCTTCGGCAGCCGCGTGCAGAAATACCAGCAGAATTTCTGCAACACGGAGTACGGGTCGCTGAAGTTCACGCCGGTGGAACTTGCCATTGTCTGCGAGCTGCTGCTGCGCGGGCCGCAGACGCCAGGCGAACTGCGCGGCCGCGTGCCGCGCATGGCCGCGCTCGCCGATCCCGGCGACATCGAAGCGGCGTTGCAGGCGCTTGCAACGCGCGCAGCGGGCGCGATGGTCGTGCGCCTCGCGCGCGAGCCCGGCCGGCGCGACGCCTGCTGGGCGCAGTTGTTCACCGGCCCGGTGGAAGCGGGTGAGGACGCGCCAGCCGCGGCGGCGCCCGCACCACTTGCGGCAGCACCCTCGCCGGAGCCGGGTCCCGCGTTGGTCCCGGCGTCGGACGATCGCCTTGCCCGGCTCGAGGCCGAAGTGCGCGCGCTGCGCGCCGAGGTCGAGGAACTGAAGCGCGGCGGCTAACCGGCCCCCGCGCCAGACTTGGGAGGGGACGCCGGCGCATACGTCGCGCGAAATTCCGGCAGGGCTTCACAGCGGCCGACGAACGCGCGCAGCGCCGGCCAGGCGGCGGTGTCGAGCGCCACCGCGGGCATTTCGGCGAGGAACGTCATGACAACCGCCGCTGCGATGTCGGCGTGGGTCATGCGATCGCCCACGAGCCACGCGCCCGAACCACGGGCGGCGCAGGACTCCTCGAGCAGCGCCACGGCGCCCAGCATCTGCGAGCGGCAACGCTCCACCCACGGAACGTGGCGCTTCTCGGGCGGACGGAACGCACCTTCGTAGATCTGCTCGCGGCCCTTCTCGGCGGCCCCGACCGCCAGCGCGATCAACTGCAGCGTGCGGCGCCGCTCCGCACCGGCGCGGGGCATCAGCGCGCGCGCCCCGCCGGCCATGTCATCGAGGCTGTCGAGTATCGCGGAAGATTCAGCCAGCACCTCGCCGTCGTCGAGCACGAGCGTGGGCACCCGCCCGAGCGGGCTGTACTCGCGGATGCGCACGAAATCGCGACCGACCGACCAATCGAGATGCTCGAAGGGCATCCCGTACAACTTCAGCGCGATTGCCACGCGCCGCACGAATGGCGAGTCGAACATGCCGATGAGCTTCATGTTTTTGGGCTACGATGAAGATGGAAAGTGGCGCGGAGTGTGGCAGTTTTGACCGTTCGCATCGAGTCGCTCGCCTTTTACCCCATCAAGGGCTGCCACCGGGTCGAGTGCCAGAGCGCGGAGCTGCTGCCATCCGGCCTGCGACACGATCGCGAGTGGATGCTCGTGCAGCCCAATGGCATGTTCATCACGCAGCGCACAGACGCTGTGCTCGCGACCCTGTCACCCGCCTTCGACGCCGGCGAGCGCCTGCTGACAGTCGCCGCCACCGGCCGTGCACCCTTGCGCGTGCCGCTCGCCGGCCGGGGCGAGCGACGCCTGGTGCGCGTCTGGAGCGACACCTGCGAGGCAGAAGACCAGGGCGACGAAGCGGCGGCCTGGTTCTCGGAAATCGTCGGCCGACCGTTGCGCCTCGTGCGATTCCCGGACGACGGCGTGCGGCACGCCAACCGGGAGTTCGCGGGCGAGGATCACGCGCCCGTGAAGTTCCCGGACGCCTACCCCGTGCTCGTCACCCAAAGCGCCTCGCTGGCCGCCCTCAATGCGGCAATCGTCGCGTCCGGCGCGGCGCCCGGCGAAGCGCCCCTGCCCATGACCCGCTTCCGGCCGAACATCGTGCTCGCGGGCCTTGCGCCCTTCGACGAGGATCGCATCGACCGGCTGCGCATCGGCGACGCGGAACTGCGCTTCGTGAAGCCGAGCACACGCTGCGTGGTCACGACGACCGACCAGGAATCGGGCGTGCGCGGCATCGAACCTCTACCCACGCTCAAGAAAGAGCGCTGGAACGGCGAACTCAAGGGCGTAACCTTCGGTGAGAACGCGACTGTGCTGCGGCCGGGCAGCTTGCGCGTGGGCGATGCCGTCGAAGTTTGTTGGCGCTAGGCGGCGGCCGAAAGGAAGCGGGCGAGCTGCACGAGCGACCAGGTATCCTGACGGCAGTAATCGAGCATCGCCTTCGTGAGCGCCGCCCGCCGGCTCCCGTCGACCCGTCCCTCGCGCAGGTCGAGGAACGCCAGTTGCGCGCCCTCGCCATCCCGCACGTCGGCGAGTTCGCCATAGGCCAGGTCGGGCGCGATCGTCGGGATCACGGCCTTGAGCGACCACGAGCCCTGCATCCGCGGGTGGTAGTACGCACGCCGCGTGATCGGCAGCAGGTCGATCAGGCGCGCAGCCAGCGCGTGCAGGCGCGTGGCGTGTGCGGGACAGAGCCGCGCCAGCAACGCGAGCGCCCGTGCCTCGAAGCCCGCGTTGTACGCGAACACGGAGCCTTGCGCCGGCACGACCTCGAGCAAGGCGCTTGCCAGGGCATCGAAATCGCCGAAGGCCTCGATCGCGAGATACTCGCCATGGCTCACCTCCCCGCTCGCCTGCTCGACGTGCAACGACCACTGGAACGGCAGCTGCTCGTAGGGGCGGGTGCCGACGACTTCGGGTACGGCAAGGGCGATCGTCTCGAAGTCGAGGAAGCTGTGCGGATACGGCGCTTCGCGCAGTTCGGCAGCCGCGCCGCGATCGAGGAAAACGGCCCCGGCGCGCACGCGTTCGTCACGGTGGGTCGACAGGTCGGCCGGCGCCGCACCCCGCGCGCAGCGTTCGATGAAGGGGCAGTCGTAGGGCAAGTGGCACTGCGGGCCCATCGCGACATCGGGCGCCGCGCGCAACGCCATCACCCGATGCAGCGCCACCGCCTGCTCGCCGAGCGTCGGCAGCAGGGCCTCGACCTGCGGCGTGAGGTCCGCCTCGACCAGCAGGCCGTCGAACTCGCCGGCCCGCTCGAGCGTGAACTGGTTGTTCACGTGCCCGAGGAGCACGCGATCGACAGCCACTTGCGCGCTGCGCATCACGAGCGCCTGGAATGCGGCATCCGGCAGGTGCTCGGGCTTCACGCTGGTCGACGCCTTGACCTCGATGAGCTGCGACTCGCCCCGGTCGCGGCGAAGCACATCGGCGATCACGGCGAAATCGCCGTGGCGCACCGCCGCCTGGTGCAGCACGGGCGCGCCGCCCGCGGCGAACACGCGCGAGGTTTCGGCGATCGCCGCCGGCATGCCGCGCCCGCGCGCGATGACCCTGCCGGGCCAGAGCGCGCGCACGAACTCGTCGAACGCGCGACCCTGACGCAGGGGCATGCTGTCGGCGGCGTGCGCCTCGAGCGGCTCGTTGACCTCGAACCACAGGCGCTTCGCACATTGCCGGCCCGCCATGAAGCGGGACTTGGTGAGCCACGCCATGTGCACCTTTATACTGGCCGGCGGAGGCGTACACCATGGGCGGCCGGGTTGGCGGGGCATGCGGCAAGTGGTGGCGGCGGCGCTGCGAACCGACCGCCGCGACGCGTTTCGCGTCGGTGCCGCCACCTATGCTACGCACATGATTTGCGCGCTTGTCCTGTCCGCAACCTTGCTCGGCGCCGCCGGCTCCACGCCCGCGCAGCCGATCGAAGAAGTCATCGTCACCGCGCCCGAGCCGCGCTATGTCGCGCCGACCTTGCGCGACCGGATCGGGCGGGTCTGGGCGCCGGTGTACGTTAACGGCAAGGGACCGCTGCGCCTCGTGCTCGACACGGGCGCGACGCGCTCGGCCGTGACCGCGGAGGCGGCTGCGCGCCTCGACCTGCCAACGGCTGATGCGCCGAAGGTCCTGCTCAGGGGCATGACGGGCGAGGCCATGGTGCCGCTGATCGACGTCGAGAGCATCGAGATCGGCGATCTCACCGTCGAGCCCTCGAAGCTGCTCGTGGTGCAGGACGCGTTCGGCGGGGCCGAGGGAGTTCTCGCCGCGCGCGGCCTGAAGGACCGGCGCATCCTCATCGAGTTTCGCAAGGACCATATCGAGATCGTGCGCTCGAAGAACCAGCGCGCACCCACCGGCTTCACGACGCTGCCGATCCGGCTGATACGCGGCCACGTGCCGACGGTGCGCGCCGTCGTCGGCAATATCGAGGTCAAGGCGATCATCGACACCGGCGCGCAGCAGACGACCGGCAACCTCGCGCTGCGCGAGGCGTTGATCGCGCGCCGCCGCGTCGAAGAGAAGCAGGACAAGCTGATCGGGGTGACCGGCGACATCCAGGAAGGCCCGACGAGCCGGGTTCCACCGATCTATCTCGGCAATGTGCGCGTGAGCAATGCGCACATCACCTTCATCGATCTTTACATATTCAAGCACTGGCGGCTCACCCATGAGCCCGCGATCATGCTCGGCATGGACGTGCTCGGCGTGCTCGATACGCTGGTCCTCGACTACCGGCGCCGGGAGATGCAGGTCCGGCTGGTCAACTGACGGCGCGCCACTTGCCGGGGCGCGGCGCCAGGCGTAGCGTCCCCCATCCACCGTGCCAGCCCGGCACACCCGAGTGTTGGCACCCAGAACCACCAACTACAGGGGATGTCCACATGAAACGCCAGGGAATGCTGTCGCGTTGCATCGCGACGGTGGCAGCTGTTTTCGCCGGCGCCAGCGCACTCGCCGCGGCCGACGTCCAGGTGATTGCGCAAGGCCTCAACAATCCGCGAGGCATCGCCCTCGCGCCGAACGGCTGGCTGTATGTCGCCGAAACCGGCACCGGTGGCGATGGGGGCTGCCAGCCCAATCCCGAGCCGGGGCAGCCCCCGCGCTGCTACGGCGAGAGCGGCGCACTGACGCGCATCGATCCGGACGGCATCGCGCCGATGAGGCGCGTGGTCACCGGACTGCCTTCGATGGCGGTCCCGGGCGGATTTGCCGCGACGGGCCCCGTCGATGTCGACTTCTTCGGCATGAATGCCTACGTCGTCATGGGTTGGGGCGGGGATCCGGCGCTGCGCGCCAGCGCCGGCCCGAAGGGCAAGCTCTTTGGCCAGGTGCTGTGGGCGCTGCCGAATGGCAGGTACTACCCGGCGGGTGACATTTCCGCCCACGAAGCGCGCGAGAATCCCGACGGTACCCACGTCGACTCGAACCCCTACGGCATCCTCGCGCAGCCCGGGCGGCGGCTGGTGGCGGATGCCGGCGGCAACTCGATCGTCTCGAGCGGCCTGCTCGACTGGATCTTCACCGGCCACCCCACGCGCACCTTCGCCGTGCTGCCGCGCACGGCGGCCGACCTCGACGCCGTCGCGACGACCGTGACGGAAGGCCCTGACGGCTACATCTATGCCGGGCAACTCACCGGCGCACCGTTCTTCCGGGGCGCTGCGACGATCTATCGCATCCCGCCGTTCGGCGGCACGCCGCAACCCTATGTCACGGGCCTGACGGCCGTCGTCGACATGGCCTTCGACCGGCGCGGCACGCTCTACATCGTCGAGATTGCAAGCGGACTCGTGCCGGGACCGGGCGCCGATCCGGGCGTCGGCGTCGGCAGGCTGCTGCGCAAGCGCAAGGGACATCCCGTCGAGGTGGTGCTCGACCAGGGCCTCGTGTTCCCGGCCGGCATCGCGATCGCGCACGACGGCACGCTCTACCTGACGAACTTCGGCATCTTCCCCGGCGGCGGGGAGGTGCTCAAGGTCAGCGTCCACGATTGAAGGGGCAGCGTCGGCCGCCGCCCCGGGCGGCGGCCGACACCCGCACGCCGGGGAAAGGTCGCATTCCGGCTGCGATGGCGCAGAATATGCGCCGCATGACGACCCCCACCGCGGACCCGCTCCTCTCCCTGCGCGACGCGCTGCGCGAATTCGCCGCTGCGCGCGACTGGGATCCGTTCCATTCGCCGAAAAACCTCGCCGCGGCGCTCTCGGTCGAAGCCGCGGAGTTGCTCGAGCACTACCAGTGGAGCGAGACGGCAGCGGATCCCGCCCGGGTGCGCGAAGAGGTCGCCGACGTGCTGCTCTATCTCATCCGCCTCGCCGACAAGCTCGACATCGACCTGGCCGCCGCGGCGCGCGACAAGATCGCGCTCAATGCCAGGAAGTACCCGGTCGACAAGGCGCGCGGCAACGCGCGCAAGTACACGGATCTCTGAGCGACGCGCACCCGCGTCAGCGAGGCTGCGCCTGCTCGCGCGTCGCGGCGTAGCGCGGCAGCGCGTCGGCGATCACGATCCACGGCAGCTGGTCGCCCACCCACAAGTGATATTGGGGCGCAAGCGGCCCCGGGTCGTCAAAGGACAGCGTGACGACGTCCATCTCCCGCGGTGTCGACGCATGGAGGTAGGCCAGCGGCGTGCCGCAGCCCGCGCAAAAGCCGCGCCGCACTTCCGGCGAGGACGCGAACCAGGAAATCTCGCCGCGCAGGACCGTGAAGGCGGAAGTCGCCACGGTGACCCACGGCACCGGCGACGCGCCCGCGCAGCGCCGGCAACTCTCGCAGTGGCAGAAGAAGCGCTCGCGCACCGCGCCGCCCACGCGATACCGGATACCGCCGCAGCGACAACCGCCGTCGTGCTGATCTGCTACTGTCGGTGGCATGGCCAACACCTACATCCTCATCGACTTCGAGAATCTACAGCCAAAAGGCCTCGCCGCGCTGCGCGGACGGCCAGTGCACCTGCGGGTGTTCGTCGGCAGCCAGCAATCGAAGCTGCCGTTCGAACTCGCGCAGACCGTGCAGTCCCTCGGCACCCAGGCCGAGTACGTGCAGATCGCGGGCACGGGCCGCAACGCGCTCGACCTGCACATCGCCTACTACATCGGCCGTCTTGCCGCGCAACACCCGGACGCGCAGTTCCATATCCTCTCGAAGGACCGCGACTACGACATCCTCATCAAGCACCTGAATGCGACCGGCGTGCGCTGCCGACGTTCCGGCTCACTCGACGACATCGCGGCGCTCAAGCCGGCGGCTCCGCCGAAGGCCGTGCCGGTAACGCGTGCCGAACCGGACCCGCTGACAACCGTGATCGCGCATCTGCGCAACCTGAAGAACTCGCGGCCGCGCAAATTGAAGACGCTCGCGAGCACGCTCAAGGCACGCTTCGCGAAGGGCGGCGGCGATCGCGAAGTGCAGGCGCTCATTGAAGCGCTGCAACGTCGTGGGGTCGTGCAGGTCAGCGGGACGAACGTCGCCTATCAGCTCGAGGCGTGAGGCGACCCAGGGCCGCTGCGTGCGCTATTGGTGGGTAAACCAGAATCAGACCTACCGCCACGAAGTGGGCGGCGGCTACGTCTGGTCACCCAAGCGCAATCGTGATGGGCGGCGCAATGCCTTCTATGAGTCCATGCGTGAACTCGCGCCCTGTGACGTCATCTTTTCGTACTGCGATACGCGCATCGCGGCAGTGGGGATCGCCAGATCCTATTGCTACGAAAGTCCGAAGCCCATGGAGTTCGGCACCGCCGGCGCGTATTGGGACCGGATCGGCTGGCGCGCGGATGTGCAATTCCACGAGCTGCGGAACCGGATTCGCCCCATGGACCACATGGCTGTGCTCGCGCCGTTGCTGCCCAGGAGATACGCGCCCCTGCGCCCGAATGGGCACGGGCTACAGGGTGTGTACCTGGCGGAGATTCCCGTAGCCCTCGCCCTGGCGCTGCAGGGCCTTATCGGGCGTGAAGCCCTCGGCATTGCCGACGCCGCCACCCGCGCAGGCGGAGGCGGGCGCGAAACAGCTGCGCCCCAGCCATTGATCGTGGAGTGGGAGCGGCGCGAGATAGCCCGGATCGAAGCGGACCCGGTGCTCGATGAAACCGAACGAAGCGCGTTGATCACGGCGCGGCGCGGCCAGGGCTTGTTCCGGGAGCGGGTCATGGGCGTGGAGCGTGCCTGTCGCGTGACGCGAGTCGATCGTCCGGAGCACCTGATTGCCAGCCATACGAAGCCCTGGAGGGACTGTGCCAACGGTGAACGGCTCGACGCCGAGAACGGCCTGCTGTTGACCCCGACAGTCGATCACCTGTTCGACAAGGGTTTCATTTCATTCGAGGACAGGGGAAGACTGATCGTGTCTCCAGTGGCAGATGAGATGTCACTCAGGCGGATGGGAATAGACCCCGGTGACCCGCCCGATGTCGGCGCCTTCTCCGAGGGCCAACGCCGCTACCTCGAATATCATCGCGAGAACGTGCTCAGGAAGCGCACCACAAGGTAGATATCCCATGGGACTGCAAGACAGGGACTATGTGCGGCGGAGCGCGCCGGACGGCCATGCTCGACGGCTGGCGTTCCCCGAAATGACTCCGCGCCCCTGGTGGCAGCGGATCAAGTGGGGCACCGTCCTGCCCATCGCCGCGTCTGCCATTGCGGTGCTATCGGGCGCCGTTTGGCTCGCGCGCGATGCCATGCCGCTTTTCGGCCGCGACCCGCCGAGCGAGGGCTCGCTGCTGGTCAACATCAACACGGCGTCGGTGGAGCAACTGGAAACCCTGCCCGGGATCGGCCCGGCTCGCGCGCGATTGATCATCGAACATCGGCCGTATTTGAACGTCGACGACCTGAAACGAGTCAGCGGTGTGCCCGATGCACTCGTCGACGACATTCGTCCACTGCTGCTCATCAGCGGCGAGACACAGAAGGCGGGTTCGAAGTAGTCCCTCAGCCTGCGGGGTTCACCGCCGGAACATCATCCACAGCCCCACGACGCAGAGCAGGATCCCGCCCGCGTTCACGAGCGAAATCTTCTCGCTGAAGAGCGCGACGCCGAGCAGCAGCAGCGCGAGCGCCGCCGCCGACTGCGTGACGATCTGGCCGAGGCTCACGTCGAAGCCGCTGCGATAGAGCAGCAGGAAGCCGACATCGAGGCCCGCGATCGTCACGGCAAGTACCAGCGCCGTCCAGTTGACCTGCGGCAACGCGGTGCGCAGCGGCACCGCAGCGGGGGTCAGCAGATAGACGAGCGCGAAGATCGTGGTGACGCCCGCATAGGTGATCGCGAGCGAGAGGAAGGGGTTCACGCCCGCGGGCGTGACCTTGAGCACGACGTGATAGCCCACCGTCGCGACGATGGCGATCGACAGCCAGAGCCATTGCATGCGCCCATTATGGCGCATGCCCCTGCGCCGCGGGTCAGCGCCTGCGGATCAGCCCGATCCTCGCCCCGGCGAGAAACAGCAGCGGCACGATGATCCGGCCGAGGCGCGCAGCCGTACGCAGCGGCTGTGCCCCTTCGATCGCACTCAGCGCGAAGTACGAGCCGGCCGCGCACGCGACGCTCACCCACCACGGCAGGCGGCTCACCAACTCGAACAGGTTCTCGAGCAGGCTCGTGTGCCGCGGCCGCGGGCGCATCAGGCTGCCTTGCCGCGCAACTTCTTCCACAGCGCCGCGCCGCCCGCCGCGCCTGCCACCAGGAAGACCTTGGCGAACTTCGCAAGGAAGGCCGCGATGACGGCGAACAGCCCGAGTTTCTTCGCGGCGACGCCGGCGACGAGCGCCGCGAGGCCGTAGGCCGCGACCTTGTCGGTCTCTTCATTGAAATCCGCGTAGGTCTTGCCGGGATTGAACGACAGCGCCCCCAGCAAAGCATGCGCTACGGCCTTGTCGGTCGCGATGGCGTCGCTGCCCGTGACGAGGTTCATCGTGATGTAGCCCTCGCGACCGAGCATGTAGGTGTTGTAGTTGATGGTCTGTGCATCGCCCGGCGCGCTGCCCTTGTCGCGCGCTGCGAGCGACCACACGAGGCGATGGGTCGTCGCGTCGTAGGCCGGCTTCTCGGCCCAGCCGATGATCTCGAGCTCGCCGATGCCCATCTCGCGGCGCCGCTCGTTCTGCGCCTTCGTGCCTTCCTTGATGCCCGCAAGCAGTTCCTCGACGTTCCAGTCCTTCGCATCATCGTCCTTGATGTAGCCCGACGCCTCATATTCGGCGGCAACGAACCAGTTCGCGTCGCCCGCCGGGAAGATGAGCCCGAGGAAACGCTCGTCATGGCTGTTGCCCCAGGCATCCATGATCTGGTCGGCCGCCGGGCGTGGCACGTAGACGTAGCCCTCCGGCAGCCTGAGGGTGGCCTGTTCGATCCACGGCACCTGCGCGGGCCCGCGCACGGCCACCTTGCTCGCTGCTGCAAATGCCCTGTCGAGGGCGGTCCCGGCAGTCGGCGGTTCTTCCACCGATGCGCTGGACCGAAAGGCGGCCAATAGCGACAGCGCAGCCAGGACGAGGCCGCGACCCCATTTGGCGTCCGTCATGGTCTTTCCCCCTGCAGGCCCCGTGGGCGGGGCACTTTGCGGCGATGCTAGCACTGCGCAGGGCCGTGTTCGACGCCAGGTCCCAATATGGCTATAACGGCCATATGGAAAAAGCGACCGTCTCGCGACACAAGAACAACCTGAGCGCCTACCTGTGCAAGGTGCGTGCCGGTCACCCCGTCGTGATCTACGACCGCGACCTGCCGATCGCCCGCATCGAGCGCATCGAGGCCGCTGGGCGCGGCGCGGAGCGGCTCGCTCTGCTGCGCGCGCAGGGCCTCGTGCGCCCATCGGCGGGTCGCGCGGATCTGCACAAGCTGGCTTCGCGCGAGGCGCCTGTGCCGCAAGGCACACGCCTGCTCGACGCAATGCTCCGCGATCGCGACGCGGATCGCTGAGGCGGCACCGATGCGCTTCTGGGACGCCTCGGCGATCGTACCGCCAATCGCGGACGAGCCGCGCCGCGCGTCCTTGTTCCGCCTGATCGAGGACGACGGTGACCTGCTGGTGTGGTGGGGTACGCCCGCCGAAATTGTGTCGGCACTCGCCCGGCTTGAGCGCGAGAAGCAGCTCGCCGCAGACGCGGCAACCGCGGCGCACGATGCGTTGCGCGGCATTTCCGCGGGCTGGCATGAAGTGGTTCCGAGCGACGCCGTGCGGCGCACAGCGGAGAGACTGCTCCGTACCCACGCACTGCGCGCGGCCGACAGCCTGCAGCTTGCGGCGGCGCTCGTCGCGGCGGACCACGACGCCCGCACGCTCGATTTCGTCTGCCTCGACGAGCGCCTGGCCGCCGCCGCGCGCCGGGAGGGTTTCACGGTACTTGCCGCCTGAGCGCCATCCGCCGAGGGAGCCATCGCCATGCCGCCTGACATCACCCGCCGGGACTTCCTCAATGGCACCGCGCTCGCGATCGTCGCGGGCCTCTCGCCGATCGATCTCCTGGCCGCCGCGCGCGGCGGCGCGCCCTACCCGCCCGCGGGCAGCGGCTTTCGCGGCTCCGCGCCCGGCAGCTTCGATGTCGCGCACGCGCTGCGCGACGGCCGCTCCTTCGATACGGGAGGGGTGTCGTTCGACGAACGCTACGACCTGATCGTCGTCGGTGCCGGCATCAGCGGGCTCGCAGCGGCCTGGTTCTATCGGCGCGAGAGGCCGAATGCGCGCATCCTGCTGCTCGAGGCGAACGACGACTTCGGCGGCCACGCGCAGCGCAACGAGTTCGAGGTCGACGGCCGCCGACTGATCGGCTACGGCGGCAGCGAGGCGCTGCAATCGCCCCACTCCCTCTACAGCAAGGAGGCGCTCGGCCTGCTGCGCGCGCTCGGCGTCGACATCGATCGCTTCGAGACGGCCTTCGATCGCGCGCTCTATCCGGGGCTCGGCCTGTCGCGCGGCATCCTCTTCAAGCGCGAGAGCTTCGGCGTCGATCGGCTCGTCACTGGCGACCCGACGCGCATGGTCGCCGACGACATCCCGCCCGATCGCATGAACGCGCGGCCGATTGCCGCGTTCGTCGCCGACTTCCCCGTTTCGGACCTCGCGAAGCGCCAGCTCGTCGAACTCTACACCTCGAAGCGCGACCCGCTCGCCGGGAAGTCGCGCGCGCAGAAAGAAGACGCGCTCGAGCACACGAGCTACCGCGACTGGATCACGAAGGTATGGGGCTTCGAGCCCCAGGTCGCGGACACTTTCCAGGACCGGTCGCACGATTTCTTCGCAAGCGGCATCGATGCCGTGCCCGCCGGCTGGGCCCGTGAAACCGGGTATCCGGGTTTCGCGGGGCTCGGCCTCGGCGATGGCGCCGACAACGCCGAGATGGACGATCCCTACATCCACCACTTCCCCGACGGCAACGCTTCGATCGCACGCCTGCTGACGCGTTCGCTGGTCGCGGGCGTCGCGCCGGGGCGCGGCATGGAAGACATCGTGCTCGCGCCATTCGACTATTCGCGCCTCGACTCCGGGGGCGCGCTCGTGCGCCTGCGTCTCAAGGGCACCGCGGTGCAGGTCCGCCAACACGATGCGCAGGCCGTCGATGTGGCTTACGCGCAGGATGGCGCCATGCGCGGCGCGCGCGCGCGGCACGTCGTCATGGCGTGCTATCACTCGATGGACCCGTACCTGCTGCCCGGCCTGCCCGTCGCGCAGCGCGAGGCGCTCGAGCTGAACGTCAAGATGCCGCTCGTGTACGTGAACGTTGCCGTCCGCAACTGGCGGCCGTGGGTCAAGCGCGGCGTGCACGAGGTCACGAACGCGATCGGCTTTTACTCGCGCATCAAGCTCGACTACCCGGTGAGCCTTGGCGACTACCGCTGCCCGCGCTCACCCGATGAGCCGATGCTGCTTCATCTCGTGCACGTGCCGACCGTGCCGTTCACGCCCGGCGTCGATCCGCGCGCGGGCCTGCGCGCCGCGCGCGGCCAGCTTCTTTCGACGCCCTTCGAGCGCTTCGAGCAGGAGGCACGCGACGAGCTGACGCGCATCTTGGGCGCGGGCGGCTTCGACGCCGATCGCGACATCGCCGCGATCACCGTGAACCGTTGGGGCCACGGCTATTCGGGCGGTGACAACCCGCTCTACGACTCGCCGCGCAAAGGCGCGGAGCCGTACGAGATAGCGCGCACCCGATTCGGCAATATCGCGTTCGCGAACTCCGACTCGGAATGGGCCGCTTACGCGCACGCCGCTATCGACCAGGCGCACCGGGCCGTCGGAGAGCTGTTGGGCGCGTGACGCGGCCAGCGCGCCGCTGCCGCCGCCTTCACCGCCCGGTCGTCGCGACGAGCTCCCCGAACTCCGCGGCGTGCGCGGCCCTCAGCGCCGCGCACAGGCCGATCGACTCGACGGTGCGGCCGACTTCGAGCTCGCCGGAGCCCATCTCGCGCACCCGGGCTGCGCCAAACGCCTGCATTTCCGCCTGCGCGGCGACGTCGCAGGACTGTCCGCCGAGCTGCAACAGGAAGGGCCGGGCGAACACGGAGGCGCGTGCAGCAAGGGCGTCGAAGTTCTGGCGCACCCAGTCCCAGGCGACGCGCCGCAGCGCGGGCTGCTGCACTTCGAGCGAGAGCATCGCGAAGACCTCGCCGAGCGGCACTGCCGGATCGAGCGCGGCCCGCTGAACGGCGGAGACTGCCTGCGGGTCACCGGCCGAGCCGAGCGCGAATGCGGCCTGGCTGCGCGCGAGCGCATCCTCGCCACGCAGGGCCGCGACCATCGCAGCGGCCACCCCCGGCGCCTGCTCCTGCACGCCCACCGCCCAGATGCGATCGCGCAATCCGCTGTCGATCGCGGCCGGTTCCCGCAGCGAGCGGACTGCGGCCTCGGCCATGCGCGCGCGCAACTGCGGGTCGCGGGCTCCGAGTGCCACGAGGTCCAGCAGCGTCCGCCGCAGCTGCTGCACGTCCGCGCTGTCGCGGGAGTTGCTTGCTGCCTCGAGCGGCGCGCCGATCGCCGCCAGCCGCGGGGCATAGACTTCGCCGAGACGGCGGCGCAATGCCGCGCGCTGCGGATCGTCGGCCAGGCGGTTCATGAGGTCGACGAGCTCGACGCCGAGCAGGGTCGAGGCCTGGCGGTTCGGGTGCGCGGCGAGCGCGGTCATTGCGTCGAGGTAGGCCGCGAGCGTCACACGGCCGGAGGCGAAGCCCCCCTTGATGCTGTCGGCAAGCACGAGCGCCTCGCGATCGGGCAGCCGTGTGCCGCGCGCGAGCAGTGCCGCGGCGTCGGCGGCGTCGAGCGCGAACCGGTAGTAGCCAGCGCCGTCGGCATTCGGCATGACCGCCTCGATCGCGCCGATGTCGCCGGGCAGCGCGAACTCCGCCTGCGCATCCTGCACCAGCCTGCAGCGCTTGCGCTCGCCCCGTTCGCCGTAGAAACGGATGCACAGCGGGATCTTCCAGCGCTGGCCCTGTTCGATCGCGGACCCGACCGGCGCAAAGCGCGATTGCGTGAGGGCGAGCGTTCCTTCCGCGCGCCGCCCCACCGTCACCAGCGGCAGGCCCGGCTGCTCGACGAAGGAGCGGAAGGCGTCGATGAGCGCCGGATCGCCCGCCGCCCGCGCCATCGCCGCGAAGAAGTCGTCGGCCGTCGCGGTGCCGAAGGCATGCGCCGCCAGGTGCGCGCGCACGCCGCGCTGGAAGCGCTCGGCTCCCATGTAGGACTCCATCATCGTCAGCACGGCGGCGCCCTTGCTGTAGGTGATGCCGTCGAAGGCGCTTGCGACACGGGTGTCGTCATCGATCGGCTGGCGGACCGGCCGGCCGACGGCGCGCGCATCGGTGACCATCGCCGCCAGCATTTCCTCGGTGAGCGAAGTCTCCGCCACGAGATCCGGCCGCAGGCCGCGCGCGGTCCGGATGCCGAGCCACTGCGCGAAGGCCTCGTTGAGCCACAGGTCGTCCCACCACGCCGGCGTGACGAGATCGCCGAACCACTGGTGCGCGAGCTCGTGCGCGACGACCACGAAGTAGTCGCGAAGTTGGGCGGGCGGCGCATCCGCACCGAGCAACAGCAGGCTGTCGCCGTAGAAGACCGCGCCGGCATTCTCGATCGCGCCGCGGATGGTGGGCGTCGCAACCTGGTCGAGCTTGCCGAAGGGATACGGGCTACCGAAGTACTCCTCGAGGGCGAGCAGGATCCGTGGCGTGTGCTCGAGCGCGTACGCAAGCTTCGGTCCCTGGCCGTCAGTCGCTACGCCGCGCAGCGGAACCGGCGCGCGCCGCACGGCCTGCGCGGGGATTGCCTTGCCTTCGACGACATCGAGGGGTCCGACCGCGAGCGCGAGCAGGTAGGTCGGCAGGGGCGGGGTCGGCGCGAATTCGTGGCGCACGAGGCCGCTGCCAATCACGCGTTGGCCCGAGAGCGGGGCGTTGGCGATCACCCGATCGCCGTCGCGAGCCACCACGATCAGCGTGAACGGCGTCTTGAAGCGCGGGTCGTCGAAGCCGGGGAAGACGCGGCGCGCGTTGAGCGGCTGCATCTGCGTGAAGGCATAGGATGCACCGCCGCGCTCGAGACGCCCGAGGCCGGAAGCGACGCGCTGGAAGTCGGCGGCATAGACGATGCGCAGCGTCGCCGCGCCCGCCGGGATCGGCTCCGCGGCGTCGAGGCGCGCCACCCCGCGCAGCGCGTCCACTTCGGAGTAACCGAGCGGCACGGTGCGGCCCGCCGTGCGCAGGGTCGCCGAGGTCACGCGCAACCCCTGGCCGTGCAGCCAGATGCGCCGTGTCGGGGCGGCGATCGTCACCTCGATGCGCGCGTTGCCGCTGAAGGCCTCCTCGCGCGGGTCGATATTGAGCGTGAGCTCGTAGCGCTGCGGCACGACGCCGTCCGGCAGCGGGCCGCGCGGATAGTCTTCCGCGCGTGCGCCCCGCAGGCCACAGGCGAGCAGCACGCCGAGGGCGCACCAGGCTGGCAGGACTCGGCGCATCGCGGGCACTCCATCGCAGGTGGGCTGCGATTCTGGCACAGGGCGTGCGTCAGTCGCCGAAGGACTTGCGCAGCGTCAGCTCGACGTACGGCCCGATGTGCAGCGTGCGTGTCTCGACATACTCGAGCGGCGCGCTGCCGCGCATGCCCGAGAAGATCTCGCGCCGGCGCGTGGCGGCCCGGTCGGTGAGATTGCGCGCGTAGAGGCGCAGGAACCAGCCTCCGGCCGGACGCAGCTCCGCGAAGACATCGAGGCGCGCACCGAGGCGATCGGTCTGCACCTGGTCGAACTGGTACTCGGTCTCGCGGCTCGCGAATCGCAGGTCGATGCCCCAGCGGCTCCTCCAGGCCGGGAGCTGCTGCGAGAAGTGCGCCGAGGCCTCGAGCGGCTCGTCCTCGGATATCCCGCGCATCCGGCCCGTCGCGGGATCGCGGGTACGGCTCCTTCTCCAGGTGCCCTGCAGCTTCAGCAGGCCGCCGCAGATGCGGAACCGGTCGAGCGGCACGTCGAGCCCGAGCTCGAGTTCGTCGCGCCGGCCCGTGCCGATGTTGCCGACGGCATCAAAAGTGCCGTCCGGCCCGGTCACCGGCAGCCGGTCGATGAGATCGTCGATGGCCTCGTGGCGCGCGGCGAGCACGAGCGCGCCCGCGCCGTCCATGAAATGGCGCTCCCAAGCGAGTTCGAGCCGCCAGGTGCGGTCGGGCTCGAGATCGGGATTGCCGGCGGTCACCGTGCCGGCCGACAGGGAGGCCGAGCTCGCGAAATCGCCGAAGTCGAGCTGACCCGCGTCACGCTCCAGCAACAGGCGCCATCGATCGGCCGCGTTCGGGGCCCAGGACAGCAGCACGCGCGGCTTCGGATAGAAGAAGTCCTTCGTGAGCGAGTGATCGCCGCGCTGCTCGAGCCGCGAGCGTTCGAAGCGCGAACCGGCTTCGAGCGTCCAGGCCGGCGCGGGCCGCCAGATCGCCAGCACCGAGGCTTCGACGCGCCGCTCCTCGACACGCACGTCGGCGGTCGGCAGCGGCACGGCGAGGCCGTTCTCCGTGAGCGACGTGTGGCTGTCGAGCACGTTCAACGCGCCCTCGAGGCCGCCCTCGAGCGTCCAGCGCCCGCGGGCGCGGCGCAGCGTGCCGCGCAGAATCGTTTCGCTCGAGCGTTCGAGGTTGCGAAAGAGCTCGGAGTCACCGCTCGCCACGTCGCGCTCGCTCTCGCCCTCGTCGTCGTCAGTGTCGCGCCGGATGGCATAGGACTCGAGCTCGAGGTTCGGGCCGAGGCGGCGGTCGTAGCGCAGGCCGAGCTCGGTGCGCCGCTCGTCCTTGAACTCCGCGCCGATGTCGAGGCTGCGGATGTCCGCCGCGAAGCGCTCGCGCTGCCAGGCGGCATTCGAGCGCAGCGCGCCGCCGGCGAGCGGCGCGTCGAGCGCGCCCGCCAGCTCGGCGATCTTCGAGCCCTCGTACTGCCGATAGGCCGGGTCGCGCAGCACGCTGCCGTCCGGCGCCACGCGCGGGCGGTCGCCGACGCCGTGCTCGTCGTCCCAGGTGCGATAGAGCGCGCCGGATAGCTCGACGCGCCGATCGCCGCTGTCGCGCGAATACTCACCGGCCATGCGCGGCGCGAAGTAGCCGCGCTCGAAGGCGCCCAGGCCGGCCTCCGCCGAGCCGTGGGCCTGCGCGCCACGCACCCGCACCACATTGGCGAGCACGGCCTCGCCCTGCATGTCGATGCCGGGGGCGCCGGCCCGGATCACCTCGATTCGATCGACCGTGCTCGCCGGGATGCGCCGCAGGACCACTTCGAGGGTCTCCTGCTTGCTCGCGGGCCTGCCGCCGTCGATCAGCACATTGCCGCCAGCGCCGGCGAAGCCACGCACCTCGGCGTCGCCTTCGCTGAAGGTGAAGCCAGGCAGCGCGGCGAGCATGTCGAATGCCGAATACGGCTGCACGCGCGCGAAGAATGCCGCCGGATAGGGCGTGACGCGCCCGGTCGCCTCAGCCGCCGCGGCGGCGGCGACCATCGGGCAGCAGTACAGGAGGACCCAGGCAAGTGCTCGCATGGCGCTAGCCTGCCCCAGGACGCATTATCACGACATTACCCGCCACCCTTCCGGAGACCTGGATGCCGACCGCCGCCGTGACGCTCTACCATTCGCCGAACACCCGCTCGTCGGGCACGCTCACCCTGCTGGAAGAGCTCGGCATGCCGTACGAGCTGAAAGTACTCGACATGAAGGCCGGCGAGCAGCGCCAGCCGCCCTACCTCGCGGTGAACCCGATGGGCAAGGTGCCGGCGATCCGCCACGGCGAGGCGGTGGTCACCGAACAGGGCGCGATCTACCTCTACCTCGCGGACCTGTGGCCGCAGGCGGGGCTCGCGCCGCCGATCGGCGATCCGCTGCGCGGCCCCTACCTGCGCTGGATCGTGTTCTACGGCTCCTCTTTCGAGCCGGCGATGGTCGATCGCGCGCTCAAGCGCGAGCCGGGACGGGCCGGGACGATGCCCTACGGGGACGTCGAAACGACGATTGCGACCCTGAAGGGGCAGCTCGCCCGCGGCCCGTGGATCCTCGGCGAACGCTTCACGGCTGCCGACGTGCTGTGGGGCACCGCGCTCACCTGGATGATCTCCTTTGGGCTGCTGCCCGCCGAAGAGCCCTTCACGGGCTACATCGGGCGCTGGAACGAACGGCCTTCCGTCGCGCGGGTGCGCGCCATCGACGCGAAGCTCGGCACGCCTCAGTAGTGCGGCGGCACTTCGATCGCGGTGGCCGACGCCGCGGTCGAGTCGTGCGCGGCGGCAAGCTGCTGCGCGAGTTGCTGGCTGCGCGCGCGCACGTCGCCCAGCTCGCGCTGCTGGCGTGCGAGTTCATCGCTCAACTGCTGCAACGCCTGCTCGAGGTGCGCCACCTTCATCTCGAGCATCTCGATCCGTTGATCGGCCATCATCCCCTCCGCCTGCGCACGATACGCTAGGCTTGCGGCAGAGGTGAACCATGCGGCATCGAATCCCGTGGCGCCGGCTGCTGGCCGCCGCCACGCTCGCCATCCTGCCCCTCGTCCCGCTCGCCGAAGCGCGCGAGAAGATAGGCCTCGTACTCGGCGGCGGCGGCGCGCGCGGCGCGGCGCATATCGGCGTGCTGCGCGCGATCGAACGCGAGCACATCCCGATCGACTACATCGCCGGCACCAGCATGGGCGCCATCATCGGCGCGCTCTACGCCTCGGGATACACGGTCGACGAAATCCAGAAGATCCTCGACGGGATGGACTGGGGCGACGTGTTCCGCGACGGCGCCTCGCGCAACGCGCTGCCGATGCGCGAGAAGGAGCTCGACCGCGCGCAGCTGATCCCGCAGGAGGTCGGTGTCGGCCGGCACGGCCTGAAACTCCCGCCGAGCATCGTGAACGGCCAGAAGCTCAACCTCGAGCTGCGCCGCCTGCTGGTGCAGAGCCGCGAGTACATCAGCTTCGACGACCTGCCGATCCCGTTTCGCTGCGTCGCCACCGACATCGGCAAGGGCGAGGAAGTCGTGTTCGGCGACGGCGACCTCACGATCGCCGTGCTCGCGAGCGCGGCGATTCCCGGCGCATTCGCGCCCGTGCGCTACGACGGCCGCCTGCTCGTCGACGGCATGGTGACCAACAACATCCCCGTCGCAGTCGCCCGCAGGATGGGCGCAGACCGGCTGATCGTCGTCAACGTGAGCGAGCCGCTGCTGCCGGAGGAGGAACTCGGTTCGCCGGTGTCGATCCTGATGCAGTCGCTGTCGGGCCTCGTCGACCGCGAGAGCGCGCGCGTGCTCGCGACGCTCACGCCGGACGACGTGATCGTGAGGCCCGACATGCCGGGCATCGCCTCGCTCGACTTCGACAAGGTCGACGTGGCCGTGCGCGCGGGCGAAGCCGCCGCCCTCGCGCAGATCGGCGCGCTGCGCCACCTCGCCGTGGGCCCCGGGGAGTTCGCGGCGTGGCGCAGCGCGCACCTGCGAAAGCCCATCGGCAATCCGCGCATCGCCTTCGTCGACGTGCGCAGCGACCAGAGCCGCACCGCCGGGCTCGTGCGCGACCGGCTCGGCATGCAGGAGGACAAGCCGTTCAATTTCGATGCGGTCAGCGAACAGATCGACCGGGCCTTCGGCGCCGGCACCTACCAGCGCATCGACTACCGCCTCGAGGAGCACGAGGGCGAATACGGCCTGATCGTGCGCCCCGTCGACAAGGCCTGGGGCCCGAACTACCTGCGCTTCGGCCTGCAGTTCGAGGACAACTTCAAGGGCCACGACGACTACCAGCTTAACGCCGAACTGCGCATGACCGGGCTCAGCTCGACAGGCGCCGAGTGGCGCAACCTGCTGCAGCTCGGGCGCCAGGGCGGCCTCACGTCGGAGTTCTACGCGCCTTTCGGCCGGCTCGGCCGCTGGTTCGTCGCCCCGCAGCTGCAGTACCTCGCGCTCAACCAGCCGGTCCGCCTGGGCGACGACGAGGTGGCGCGCTATCGCGTCGAGAGCGCCGGCGGCGAGCTGCGCTTCGGCCGGGACTTCGGCGAGAACACCCGCCTCGCGCTGGTCGCCTCGCGCATGCACGATCGCGCCAAGCGCCTGGTCGGCGATCCGCTGCTGCCGGACGGCATCCGCGCGGACATCGCGGGCCTGCGGCTGCAATTCCTCTACGACGGCCTCGACAGTGTCGCCTTCCCGACCCGCGGCGGCCGGCTCGAGGCGAGTTACGGCCTCTACCGCGACGCCCTCGGCGCGCACGAGCGCGGCGAC
Organism: Pseudomonadota bacterium; assembly: GCA_963204835.1. Lineage (GTDB taxonomy): Bacteria > Pseudomonadota > Gammaproteobacteria > Steroidobacterales > Steroidobacteraceae > CADEFQ01. Next base: position 33,625 of record CAUJHJ010000055.1, on the reverse strand, counting down.
CTGGCCCGCCTCTCGTGGGACCAGGCCGCGAGCTTCGGGCGCAATACCTTCACGATCGGCGCACGCGCGTCGGTGTCGACCGACAATGTCGACTCCTACAGCACCGACGCCAATCTCGGCGGCCTCGCCTATCTTTCCGGCTTCGGCGAGAACGAACTGATCGGCAGCCAGATGGTGTTCGCGCGCCTCATGTACTACCGCCGCTTCGGCGCGACGGAGTCGCTGGTCCAGATGCCGCTCTACGTGGGCGTGAGCGCGGAAGCGGGCAACGTGTGGGAGGACTTCGAGGACATCGCGGGAGACGACCTGATCAAGGCGGGCAGCGTGTTCGTCGGCGTGTCACTGCCGCTCGGTCCCCTGCGCTTCGGCTTCGGTTACGCCGATACCGGCGACCGCTCGTTCTATCTCACGTTCGGTTCCTACGTGCGCCCCGGCTTTCATTAAACTGGCGCGGATGAAGGCACGCACGAAGAAGTGGCTGCGGCGGTGCGCGGTCGCGGCCGCAGCGCTCGTGGCCGCCGCGGCGCTCGTGTTCGTGGCAGCCCTGTTCTATTACGACCGTGAAGTCGCGCAGCAATTCGAGGGCCGGCGCTGGACCCTGCCGGCGAAGGTCTACGCCGCGCCGCTCGAGCTGTACGCGGGCCTGCCATTTTCGTCGGCGGACCTCCTCGCCGAGCTCTCGCGCCTGCACTATCGCGAGGCCGCCGAGCTCACCCGCCCCGGCACGTATCGCCGTCGCCGCGGGCGATTCGAGGTCGCCGTGCGCGCGGTGCGCTTCGCGGACGAGCAGCGCCCCGCGCAGGTCGTCGCCGTCACGATCGAAGGCGGCGCGGTCACGAGTGTGCGCGATGCGCGCAACCAGGACATCCCGGTCTTCCGCCTCGACCCGCAACTCATCGGCAGCATCTTCCCGATCCACGGCGAGGACCGGATCGTGCTGACGCCGGAGGAAGTGCCACCGCTGCTGCCCGCGGCGATCAAGGCGGTGGAGGATCGCAAGTTCGACTCGCACCACGGCGTCGACTTCCAGGCGATCGCCCGCGCCATGTGGGTCAACCTGCGCGCCGGCCGGGTCGAACAGGGCGGCAGCACGCTCACCCAGCAGCTCGTCAAGAGCTATTTCCTCGACGGCCGGCGCACCCTCGGCCGCAAGCTCGAGGAAGCGATGATGGCGCTCGCGCTCGAGGCGCGCTACGACAAGCGCGACCTGATGACCGCGTACATCAATGAGATCTACCTCGGCCAGCAGGGCGATCGCGCGATCCACGGCTTCGGGCTCGCGAGCCAGTTCTGGTTCGGCAAGCCGCTCGACGAGGTCGACCTGTCCGAGCTCGCGCTGCTCGTCGCGATCGTGCGCGGGCCGCCGTACTACGATGCACGCCGCCACCCGGCGCGCGCGCTCGAGCGGCGCAACCTCGTGCTGCGCATCCTCGCGCAGCAACACATCGTCACCGAAGAACAGGCGCAAGCCGCCGCGAAGAAGCCGCTCGGCATCGCCGCGCGCCCGTCGGGCGGCTACTACCCCGCCTACCTCGATTTCGTGCGCCAGACCCTGCGGCGGGATTACAAGGAAGCGGACCTCACCGAATCCGGGCTCAGCGTCTTCACGAGCTTCGACCCGCGCGCACAGCTCGCCGCCGAACAGGCGATCGAGGGCGAGCTCACCCGCCTCGACGGCGCACGCAAGCCGCCGGCCGGCCAGGCAGGGCTCGAGGGCGCCGCGATCGTCACGCTGCCGCAAAGCGGTGAAGTCATCGCGATGGTCGGCGGTCGCAACGTCAACTTCGACGGCTTCAACCGTGCGCTCGCGGGCGCGCGCCCGATCGGCTCGCTGATCAAGCCCTTCGTGTACCTCGCGGCCCTCGAGACGGGGCGCTGGAATGCCACCAGCATGCTCGATGACACCCCGATCGAAGTGGCGCTGTCGAAGGGCAAGGTCTGGCGCCCGCAGAATTTCTCGCGCAATGCGAACGGGCCGGTGTCGATGGTGCGCGCGCTCAGCGAATCGCTGAACCTCGCCACGGTGCACCTCGGCCTCGAGGTCGGCGTGCCGAAAGTGGCGCAGATGTTCACGCGCTTCGGGCTCGAACAGGCGCCAAGGCCCCTGCCCTCGCTGCTGCTCGGCGCCGTCGACCTGCCTCCGATCGACGTCGCGCAGCTCTACAACGGCCTCGCGAACGGCGGCTTCCATGTGCCGTTGCGCGCCGTGCGCGCGGTCATCGACGAGCGCGGCGAGCGCATCGGCGCCTACCCCGTGGAAATCGCGCCCGTGGCGGCGCCCGACGCGGTCTACCAGCTCGATCGCATGATGACCTACGTGATCGCGCGCGGCACCGGGCGCGCGGCCGCTGCGCGCCTGCCCCGCGGGCTCATCGTCGCGGGCAAGACCGGCAGCTCCTCGGACCTGCGCGACAGCTGGTTCGCGGGCTTCTCGGGCAGCCACCTCGCCGTCGTGTGGATCGGCTACGACGACAACCGGCCCACGGGGGTCACCGGCTCGGGCGGTTCGCTGCACGTGTGGCAGAGGATCCTGTCCGCGCTCGACACGACCTCGTGGCAGCCACCCATGCCCGAGTCGCTCGAGGACATGCCGATCGACTACGCCTCGGGCCTGCGGGTGACGACCGGCTGCTCGCAGGATGAGGTCATCGTCGCGGTGCCACGGGGCACGGACACGCCGTTCATGGCCGGCTGCGCGCCGCCCTCGGGCATCGTCGATTGGGTCCGTGGCATCATCCGCTGATGATGCACCGTGCCGGTGGCTGCCTGTCCCTCGTCCTGGCGCTCGCGCTCGCGGCCTGCGCGACGCCGCCCTATGCGCCGGGGCCGGTGCCGACGTCGGGGACCGCAGGCGGGGAAGCGACGGGCGCGGGCCAGCCGGGAGCCGGCGCGGCACTGCCCGTGCCAGCGCCCGCCCCGTCGCCCGTGCCACCGCCTTCACCGAAGTCTTACCGCTTGAGCGCGGCGACGAGCGCGCTCGTCACGCAGGCGCGCAGCGCCACGGCCAAGGGAGATTTCGACGCCGCCGCGGCGACCCTCGAACGCGCCCTGCGCATCGAACCGGATAACCCTCTCGTCTGGATCGAAATGGGGCGCATGCGGCTTGCAAGCGGCGATGCGCGGCAGGCGGAGAACATGGGGCGGCGCGCGCTCTCGCTCGCAGCCGGCGCCCCACGTGAACAGTCCGGCGCCTGGCGGCTGGTCGCCGACGCCTTGCGCGCGCGGGGGCGCAACGTCGAGGCCCAGGAGGCGTCGGAGCGGGCCGATGCGCTGGCCCCACCCTGAGCATGGCGGACCCCCACACGGCGGACACATACGGGCAAGCCCGTACGGGGGCCGCCGAATTGCGGCCGGAAGCCCGGCTGCCTAGCCTCCCAAGTCGAGAGAGTGGGGAACCGGAGTCCCGGGACGTGCCGGAAAACACGGGTTCCAGTCAGCGCCGGGCGCACCCCCTGCCCGGCGCTGGCGATCTCCTTCGCGCCGCCCTCTTCATCGTCGCCTACATCCTCGTCGACTGGCTGAGCTACCTGCAGCCCGTGCTGCAACTCGGCATCACGCCCTGGAACCCGCAGACCGGGCTCGCCCTCGCCTTCCTCGTCTGGCAGGGCGCGCGCGGCGCGGCCGCCGTGGCCCTGGCCGCGCTGCTGTCGGAAGTGATCGTGCGGGACGTCCCTGCCGGCAGCGTCGCCGCGATCGCCACGTCGATCTGGATCGCGATCGCCTACACGGCGCTCGCCGCGATCTTGCGGCGCAGGGGCCCCGCGGCGCTGGTCGCGACCCCCGGTGATGCCGCGCGCTTCGTCGGCGCCTGCCTCGGCGCGACGCTGTTCGTCGGCGCCGGCTTCATCGCGATCATGCTGGCGATGGGCGCGCTGCCCGAGAACGTGGCCCTCGGTGGCGTGGCGCGCTACTGGGTCGGTGATTTCAACGGCGTGCTCACCCTCACGCCGCTGCTGCTCTGGGCGCCGTCGTGGCGCAAGGGTCGCAGCGCGCTGCGCATGCGCTGGCGCGAGGCCCTGCTGCAGTTCGCGGTGCTCGCCTTCTCGATGTGGATCATTTTCGTCGTGCTGGCAGACCAGGCCCTGCGGTTCTTCTACCCGCTCTTCGTGCCGATGATATGGATCGCGCTGCGCTGGGGCGTCGTGGGCGCTGTGGTCGGCGCACTCGCGATCCAGGTCGGGCTCGCCTTCATGGTGAAGGACGTCGGTACCGCGCCGCCGCTCTTCGAACTGCAGTTCCTGATGCTGACGCTCAACCTGACGGCGCTGATCCTCGGAGCCACGGTGAGCGAGCGGCAGCGGGCCCAGGCGCAACTGCGCGAGCGCGACGAAGCGCTGGCGCGCGCAATGCGCTTCGCGACAGCCGGCGAGATGGCCTCGGCGCTCACCCACGAACTGAACCAGCCGATCACGGCGCTCGTGTCCTACCTGCGCGCGGCCGAGATCCTCGCGTCCCCGGGAGAATCCCGCGACGCCCGCCTGCCCGAGACACTCGGCAAGGCGGCGAGCGAGGCCATCCGCGCATCGGCCGTACTGCGGCGGCTGCGCGACTTCTACAGTACCGGCCAGGCGGCACGCGCGCCGCTGTCGCTCGCCGCACTGTGCGGCTCCGTGACGGCCGCCTTCCAGGAACGCCTGCGCCGCGCCGGCGTGCAGCTCGCCTGCAATGTCGGCGCCGACCTGCCCGCCATCGCCGCCGACCCGACGCAACTCGAGATCGTGCTGCACAACCTCGTCGCCAACGCGATCGACGCCCTCGCCGCAGCGGACATCGCGCCGAAACGCATCGAAGTCTCGGCGCGGCGGCAAGGCGACCATGTGCAGCTCACGGTCGCGGACTGCGGCCCCGGCGTGGCCGCGGACGTCGCGGCGCGCGTGTTCGAACCCTTCGTCACGACCAAGCCCGGCGGCATGGGACTCGGGCTCGCGATCAGCCGCTCGCTGCTGCGGGCACAAGGCGGCGAGCTCGAGTACCGGCAAGCGGATGGCGCGGGCGGCGCGCGCTTCGTATTGCGACTGCCACTGGCGGGAGAGCCGCAGCGTGGGTGAGGCCACCGTATTCGTCGTCGACGATGACGCCGCGATCCGCGATGCACTGAGCCTGCTGATCTCGCTGCGCGGCCTGCGCGCCCAGGTGTTTGCGTCCGCGGAACACTTCCTCGACACCTATCGCAGCGAGTGGCGCGGCTGCCTGCTCGCCGACCTGCAGATGCCCGGCATGTCCGGGCTCGACTTGCAGGCCGAGCTGAAGGGCCGCGGCATCGCGCTGCCGGTGATCGTGCTGACGGCCCACGGGGACGTCGCCACGGCGCGCGCCGCGCTCAAGAACGGCGCGGTCGACTTCCTCGAGAAGCCCGTCGACGATGCCGTGCTGATGGACGTGCTCGGCAATGCGATCCGCCTCGACGCCGAGCGGCACGACGCCGCGCATGCGCGCGCCGAGTCCGCGGAGCGGCTCGCGCGCCTCACGCCGCGCGAGCGCGACGTGCTGCGCCTCCTCGCGCAGGGCCAGCAACTGCGCGAGATCGCGCAGCAGCTCGAGATCAGCCCGCGCACGGTCGAGGTCTACAAGGCCCGCATGATGGAGAAGCTCGGCTGCCGCACCCTCGCGGACGTGGTGCGGGCGGGGAGCGATCTGGCAGGGAGCGGCGGGTAGCATTCGGCGTGCCACGCATGCTCCGATGCATCCACGCCATGACCTTGACGAGATAGCGACAGCCCCGCATCGTCGATGGATGCTGCCCATCTCCCCCGGGATGCTCCCCGCCCACGGCAGGCTGCGACGCCGCCTGCTGCTGGGCGCCGCCTCGTTGCCATTCGCGGGTGCCCTGCCGGTCGGTGCGTCCGCTGCACGCTTTTCCCTCGCGCTGCTCGGCCAGTGCCTGATCAGCCACGACCTGCGCGCGCGTCCCTGGCCGGGCTTCGAGCCGCTCGCGCGGCGGCTGCGCGCGAACGACGCCTGTTTTTCAGACCTTGAAGTCGCGCTGCGCGGACCGCGCGCTGGCGCGCCGACCCGTGCGCCCGCGACGCTCCATACGGCGGCCCCCGTCGTGCTCGATTGCCTGCGCGATTTCGGCCTGAGTTTCCTCGCGACTTCGAACAATCATGCATTCGACATCGGCACGGGCGGCATCCTCGACACGATCGACGCGCTGCGCGCACGTGGCCTTGCCTACGCGGGCAGCGGGCGCAGCCTGGCCGAGGCATCGGCACCGGGATTCCAGCAGACGCCATCGGGCCGGCTGGCCGTGGTCGCCGCGGCCTCCGGCATGATTCGCGACGGTGGCGCCGCGACCGGCACGAGGGCGGGCGTCCACGAGCTGCGCGCCTCGAGGGCGGGACTCGACCAGGACGATGTCGGGCACATGCTCGATTCGCTGCGCCGCGCCGCGCGAGAGGCCGACCTGGTGATCGCCTACCTGCACAACCACCTCTGGGAGACGGACATTTCCATGACCCCGGAGTGGCAGCGTGAGTTCGCGCGTCGCTGCATCGATGCCGGCGCGGGCGCTTTCGTTGCACACGGCGCGCCCTTGCTGCAGGGAATCGAGTTTCATCGCGGCGCACCGCTGTTCCACGGCCTCGGCAGCTTCATCTTCCAGACACGCAAGGCCGCCGCCGACTATGGCGAGCGCAACTGGGAGAGCCTGGTGGTCGAATGCCGCTTCGAGCGAGGCCGCTTCGCGGGCGCCCTGCTCACGCCGGTTGCCCTCGCCCCCGCGGGCATCGACGGCCCTGAAGACTACGCCACGCGTGGCCGGCCTTCGCCGGCAACCGCCGCCGGGGCGCGCAGCACGCTTGGCAATGTGGCGGCGCTGTCGCAGCGACTCGGCTACCGCTTGCGCCTCGACGGGGAGCGGGCGACCCTCGATGCCGCATAGTTCGCGCGGGCAAACCAGGCGCGCGTTTCCTGCAGGAACTCGCGTGCGAGGCGGGTCGCGCCCGGCACCGCAGCCGTCACGAAGGCATATTCATGGCGCATCTGCGGGATGAACGGCCGCGCCACGAGGCCATCCCGCAGATAGGGGCGCGCGAGCAGCCCATTGACGATGGTGATGCCGACGCCGCGCGCGGCGAGCCCGCATGCCGAGCCGATCGTGTGCGTATCGATGCGGACGCGCGGCGTGACGCCGGCCTGCGCAAAGGCAGCCTCGATCTGCATGCGGGACTGCCGGCCGGCGCCGAGCAGGATCAGGGGTTCGGCGCGCAGGCGCACCGGGTCGAGGGCGCGCTCGCGCGCGAGGCGATGCCCCTGGGGAAGCACGCAGATGCTGGCGCTGGCGACGACGGTTTCGGCGACGAGGTCGGTTCGATCAATGGGCAGGCGGACGAAGCCGGCGTCCACGTCCCGCGTGGCGATCATCTTGCGCGCGGTCTCGACGCTGCGCGAATCGATGCTCAGGTACACATCGGGGAATCGCTTGAGGAAAGCCGCGGCAATCTCCGGCAGCACGCCTTCGGTGAAGCTCGGTGGCGCCACGAGCCGCAGGCGCCCGACCCGGAAGGCCGCGATATCCTCGGCGAGCCCCTGGACGCGATCCACCCCGCCCAACGCCAGCTCGACGTCCTCGAGCAGCAGCAGCGCATCGCTCGTCGGCACGAGCCGCCCGCGGTCGCGATGGAAGAGCTCGAAACCGAGGCTGCGCTCGAGCCGCGCCAGCAGCCGGCTCGTGGCCGGCTGCGTGAGTCCGAGTTCGCGGCCGGCGGCAGTCACGGTGCCCGTTCTCACGATCGCGCGGAACACCCGCAAGGCGCGCAAGTCGGCATTCCACTTCATGTGCGCGGCGCCGGCAGCAGGTGCAGGACGATGCCCGAGGGGCGATCGCGGCCGAAATGGAGGCGATTGACCGCTGTCACGGGATCGGCCGGGACTGCGGCCGCCGCACCCGTGTTCGGATTGACATCGAAATGCGGGAAATTGCTGCTCGACACGTCTACCCGGAGCCGATGCCCCGCCATGAACCTGTTGGCCGTCGGGAACAGCGTGACTTCAATGCAGTAGACACGATCCGGCTCGACGGGCCGGGCCTGCTCGTAGCCCGCGTGAAATCGCAGCCTCTGGATCCCGCTGGTCAGGTTCATCGCAAAACCATCGGGCCAGTCGGGGGTCGGAGGATGCACGTCGAGGAGCTTCACCGTGAAGTCGGTGTCGCGCCCGCTCGTGGATACCCACAAGCGCGCCACGACCGGCCCCACCACGACCACGTCCGCGGCGAGCGGCGGGGTCTCGAACACCTGCACGTCCTCGCGCGCAGCCAGCGCGCGCCCCGGATGGCGCGCGCCATAAGTGTCCCGGGTTTCGCGCTGGTCGAACGCGCCACCTTCCATCAGCGGCGCACCCGACGCAATCGCGCCACCGATGGTGGGCACTGGATCGAGCGGATCGAAGCGCCAGGTGACTTGCGCATCGCTCGTCGGCGCAGCCCTGTCGAGCCTTCCGCCTTCCCGGAGGTACCACGGGGTCGGCTGCGCTTCCCGCGGCGGCCAATCGGTCGTGCGCAGCCAGCTGCCGCCGTGCAACAGCCGCCCTTCGCCCGTACGGGCGCCCGACCCGCCACCCATCACGAACAATGTCACCGGCGCGACCAGCCAGTCGGGCGCATCGAGTCCCCGCAGGTGGCGATCGAAGAAATCACGGCGCAACGTCACGTAGTCGGGAGCAAGGTTGCCGTCAAGCGTCGCGGCGGGACCGAAATCGACGCCGCCGGCGTGGGTCACGGAGCGCTGGCCATGGGTCCAGGGACCCATCACGAGCCGCACCGGGCCACGCTTCGCTTTCGACAGCGCCGCGAAATTTTCCGTCGCCGTCAGCGCGTACGGGTCGTACCAGCTCGACATGTGCACCATCGGCACGTCGGGGAATCGATCGTAGTAGCCGCGCGCGTACAGCTCGGGCCGCTGCCAGTATGGGCCGAAGCACTCCTTCGACCATTGTTCTACGACGTATGCCTCGTACTCCGGCGCGGCGCTCACCGCCGAATGCCCCCTCGTCCAGGGCATCACGCGCGCCCATTCGCGGATATCCGCCGCTTCGAGCGCCGCGCGGCGTTGCGGGTCGGCCGCCGTGGCGGGCGAGAGGCGGGCGTGCTTCAGCGCCCAGGTGAGCTGCTTCAGCTCGAAGGCGCCGCCCTGGCGGATGCCGCTGTGGAAAGCGCTCGAGAAGCCGCCCGAATCGACGAACATCGCGCCGAGCCCCGCGGGGCCCGCGGCCGCGAGCGCCGTCTGGACATGAGCGCCATACGAGAAGCCGAGTGTCGCCACGCGGCCGCTGCACCAGGGCTGCGCGAGGATCCAGGCCAGCGTGTCGACCCCATCCGGCTGCTCGTTCAGGTACTTGGCGAACTTGCCCTCGGAGTCGAAGCGGCCGCGGCAATCCTGCAACACATAGGCATAACCCGCTGCGGCGAAGCGCGCGGCGATCTGCGGCTTCGGCTGCGGCACCGGATCGAGCAGGCTGCGGTCGGCGTGGTTCGTGCCGCGCCGCCCGTACGGCGTGCGTTCGAGCAGCGCTGGCCACGGGCCCTCGCCGGCCGGCAGGTAGATATCCGTGGCGAGATGCACGCCGTCGCGCATCTCGATGCGAGCGCTGATCCGGTGCTCCGCCTGCGCGGCGTTCATGGCGCGCCGGGCCCGACAGGCAGGCCGAGCGCCGCCCAGATGGCCACGAGCAGCAAGCCCGCGATGCCGAAAGCCACGCTGAACGGCAGCATCATCGCGATCAGCGACCCCACGCCGAAGCCACGCACCCAGCGCTGGCAAAACACGAGCACCAGCACGAAGTTCGAGGCGATGGGCGTGACGATATTGAAGATCGAATCGCCGACGCGATAGGCCGCGGTCGTCATCTCCGGCGATATTCCAAGCAACATCAGCATCGGAACGACCACCGGCGCCATGGCGCTCCATTTCGCGGACGCCGACCCGATCAGCAGGTCGAACACCGACGAGATGACCAGCAGCGGCACGAGCATCGCCGCGGGAGTCAACTCGAGGCCACGCAACCATTGCGCGCCGCGGATCGCGAGTATGGGGCCGAGGTTCGACCACGCGAACAGGGCGATGAAATGCGCGGCGACGAACGCGATGACGAGATAGGGGGCGATGTCGCGCAGGCCCTCGACCATCATCTTCACGACGTCACGATGCGTCCGGATGCTGCCCACCGCACGCCCGTAGGCCCAGCCACAACCCAGGAACAGGAGCATGAAGCCGGCGATCAGGGCGCGATAGAAAGGCGCCTCGCGGGCATAACCTTCCGCCGCGGGATCGAGCAGCGGCGTGTAGCCGGGCCAGTAGCGAAGCGCGGCGAACAGCGCAACGATCAGGAGCGCGGCCACACCCGCCCGACGCAGGCCGCGCCGTTGCAGGTCGCTCAACTGGACCGGCGCCTCGCCGGCACCCACGGATTCGAGCGCCTCCCCGTCCACGACGACTGTCGCGAGGCGCGGCGCGACCCAGCGCTCGGCGACCGGCCAGGCCACGCAGAGCAACAGGACACCGAGCGCCGCCGTGAACCACCAGTTGCCGAGCGGATTGAGCGGACGTGCCGGCTCCAGCAACTGCGCCGCGGCCTGCGTGATCCCGAGCATCAGTGCGTCGAACTGCCCCGGCAGCAGGTTGCCGGCAAAGGCGCCCGAGATGCCCGCGTAGGCCACCGCCATGCCGAGCAGCGGGTGCCGGCCCGCTTCCCGGTAGACGATCGCCGCGAGTGGAATCAGCACGACGTAGGCGGCATCCGAGGCATGGTGCGACAGGAGCGCGACGAGGAAAGTGGCGGGCGTCAGCCAGGTACGCGGCGCTGCGCGCACGGCGCGCCCGACCAGCACCGCGAGGAGACCCGAGCGTTCGGCAACCGCGGCTCCGAGCATGACGACCACCACCAGGCCAAGCGGCGGGAAGTGCACGAAGGTCAGCGGCATCTCGGCCAGCAGGCGCCGCACGTTGGCCTCGGACAGCAGGCTCTCGGCGACGACCGGCGCACCCGTGAGCGGATGCACGGCCGAGGCACCCAGCGCAGCCGCCAGTACCGACGCGGCGATCAACGCCGCGATCAGCCACAGGAAGATGACGACCGGATCGGGGAGCGCATTGCCCAGACGCTCGATGCGATCCAGCACCTTCGCCATGACGCCGCGGTCAGGCTTCAGAAGGTGGCACGGAACGTGGCGTACATGTAGCGACCGCGGATGTCATAGGTATAGATGTCGAAGTTGATCGGGTTGTTGGCCCACGAGGCCGGCGGCTGGCGATCCGTGAAATTGTCGATGCCGAGCGCGACTCGATACTTTGAATCGCCGAAAGAGTATGCCAACTGCAGGTCATGATAGGTGATCGCGTCGATCTCGCCGCCATTGACCGGGTTGCCCGCCACATCGTAGCTGCTGCCAATGTAGCGCGCCTTGTAGCCGGCGTCGAAGTCGCCTCTTGAGTAGCGCAGGCTGGCCTGGCCCTTCCAGCGCGGAAACGTCGAGCGGGGCTGGTCGGACTTGCCGGCACGTTCGTCGATCTCGGTCGACCCGTCGGGTTGCACGATCGTGGTACGGAAGGAATCGAGGTAGCTCGCGTCGACCGAGGCGGTGAAATCACCGATGCGCGTGTCGAAAGCGTAACCGAGGGTCGTGTCGAAGCCGCTCACATGGATGCTCGAGAGGTTGACGACGGCCTGGCGCAATTCGAGCACTTCGCCCGAGGAAGCCCGGTCAATGAGATCGCAATTGACCTGGCGAATCGCGCAGGCCTGCAGCAGCTGCGTCGCCGTCTGTGCCGCGATTGCGTTGTCGACATCGATGCGGAACCAGTCGAAGGTCAGCGACGCGCCCGGCAGGAAGCCCGGGGTGAAGGCGAGCCCCGCCGAGAACGTGTCGGCCGTCTCCGGCTCGAGGTTCTCGTTGCCCGAGACCACGCCATTGATGGTGCCGCCACCGAACTGGTTCTGGTTGTAGGTCGATGGCACACCGGCGCAACCCGGCAGGCCTGCGCCGCCACCATTGCAGGGGTCGACCGCCTGGAAGTTAGTGAGTCGCCTTCCCTGGTACAACTCGAGGATCGAGGGCGCGCGAAAGCCCTGCGAATAGGTGCCACGAAGCAGCAGGTCCTGAACCGGGCGCCAGGCGAGGCCGAACTTCGCAGTCGCCTCGCCACCGACCGTCGAGTACTCGGAGTAGCGCGCGGCTGCGTCGACATCGAGCCGATAGGCAAACGGCAGGTCGCGCAACAGCGGCAGGTTGAGCTCGGCGTAGATCTCGTGCAGGTCGTAGGAGCCTGCCGTCGGCTCGCGCGCCTGCGCCGTGGTGGGTGGCTGCGGTGCGCCGCCCGATAGCGGCTGTACCGTGGACAGCGACGCCGCGAAGGCATCGGGACGGTCATCGGCCTTCTCGCGGCGGTATTCGTAGCCCATGGCGAATCCGACCGCGCCGGCCGGCAAGGCGAACAGCTCGCGCGAGGCATTGACGGCGAAATCGACCTGCGTGGCGACCTGCTCGTCGTGCCCGTTGTAGCGGATGTAGTCGGCCATCTGCGGCGTCATGGTGCCGAAAAGGTCGAGCGGCGTGCAGCCGGTCGCGGCGGCGCAGACGGCCGGAGAGCGCAGTGCCTGGTAGACGTGGTCGTAGTTCACCTGGTTGAACGCATCGAATGTGGCTTCGTTGCGTGACCAGGACAGGAAGGCGTCCCACCGCCACTCGCCCGCGAGTTGCAACCGCCCGTCGAGGCCGAGCGCAAGGCGCGCCGTGTCGATCCGCTGCACGTTGTTGCGGTTGCCGACTTCCTCGGCGACACGCTGGATGCGGAAGGTATTGCCCGAGAACGCCCGGGCATTCGCCAGCGGCACGCCGTTGGCCGTGCCGAAGGGATTGAAGGCCTGGTCATTCGAGATCGCAAATCCCCGCGATCCGCGGACATCGAGGCCCACCGGCGAGAACAGCTGGTTCGACTCGCGCCGGTTGTAGAGGGCTTCGGCGTGCAATTCGAGGTCGTCACTCCAGCGCCAGCCGAAGCGCGCGAACGCGCCGTAGCGCTCGCTCGGGCCAATCGCGTAAATGCCCTGCGACTGGGTATTGAAATCGTCCGCCGGCAGGCTCGCCACGCGGAACGAGTTGTCCGCCGCGGCGCCGGCGCCCACGGGGCCTCCCCCCGGCAGGCGGGTGATCGCGCCCTGCGCGTTCGCGGCGAATCCCGCGGGGGTGCCGAAGAAGGCGTTGTTCGAGAGGCCCGGCAGCACGTACAGGCCGCGCGGCGAAGTCGGCGGCGCCGTCAGCGGCACGATCGCGCGCGCCGTGAGCGCACGATCCATGGTGAGCAGGGGCTTCGTATCGTTGTAGCTCAACGAGAGCAATGCCGAGGCGCGTTCGCCCTGCATGCCCCAGTTCACGAAACCGCTGACGTTCTCGTTGTCGCCCCGATCGGTGAGGCCGTAGCGAGCCGCCGCCTCGAAGCCGTCGAGGCGCTGCTTGGTGTGGATATTGACGACGCCGGCGATCGCGTCCGCGCCGTAGATGGCCGAAGCGCCGTCCTTGAGCACTTCGATGCGGTCGATGATGCCGAGCGGAATCGTATTCAGGTCGACGAAGTCACGGAAGCCGCGGCCGCCCACGGCATTGACCCAGCGGTGCCCGTCGACGAGCACCAGCGTGCGATTGCCAGAACCTTCGGCAGACCCCAGGTAGCGCAGGTTGATCGACGACACGCCGAACGAGGTGCCCTGCGTGCCGTTCGAATTGAGGCTCATGCCGACGCTCGGCAACGCCTGCAGCAGGTCGCCCACCGAGGTCGGCGCGGCGGCCACGATATCCTCCGATGTCAGCGTCTGCAGCGGGCCCACCGAACTCGTGTCGGAGCGCTGGATGCGCGATCCCGTCACCACTACTTCCTGCACCGAACCGTCGTCGGCTGGCGCGTCCTCCTGCGACTGGCCGATGGCCACCCCGGCGGCCAGCAGCCATGCCAGCGAAATGGACGAGCGAACGGCTACGCCGACGCGATGGTTCGTGGATGGCATGGACTCGACTCCCCGGTGATGCGGCGTTGTAGGTCGAGCGGAGCGTACCGGGGAGAGCCGGCAATGCAATATGATGGAAAACCAGTATCAAGCCATGCGTTCTTGATATGGCCCGGCGGCGCCGGGGCGGCGAGCCGCGAGCGGGGGACCGACGCCAGTCTTATCCGGCCGGCTCCACCCGCAGCGCCGCGTCGAAAAGGTCCTCGCCCAGCAGGAAATCGACTTCCTCGCCCGACAGCGCGGCGAGCTGCAGGCCCGGACCCTGTTGAACCTGCGCGACGGCGGCTGACGCCGCGTTCGTCTGCGCCACCGGCACCCCGGCCCGCGGCGCGATCACCTGCTGCCGCGGCCAAAGCGCGATCGCGAGTATCGCCGCGGCGCCGACCGTCGCCACCGGCACGAGCGTCCACCAGGCCGCGCGGCGCCGGTGGGCACGCTGCAATTCATCGAGGGCGGCATGGCGTGCACGCGTGAGGCGCGAGCGCACGCGTCCGTCGAGATGCTCGATGCCCGCGTCGAGCGCGGCGCGCGCACGGCCTTCGAATTCGCTCACGATGCAGCCTCCCGTTCCGCCGCGCCGAGCCGCGCACGCAGCGTGTGCACGGCGCGGGAGTAATGCGTCTTGACGCTGCCTTCCGAGCAGCCCATCGCAAGCGCGGTGCCCGCGACGTCGAGTTCCTCGAAGTTGCGCAGCAGGAACGCCTGCCGCTGCCGGGCCGGCAGTTGCGCCAGCAGTTCGCCGAGCAGCGTCATCGACTGCTCCGTCTCGAGCCGCGCCAGCGGCCCGGCCTCGGGGCTCGGCGCATTGGCGGCGGGGTCGAACTCATCTTCCCCGTCGTCACCGCTTCCGCGGACCGGCCACCAGGCGAAAACCCGCCCGCGCACCACCCGCCGCCGCTGCAGGTCGCGGATGCGATTTTCGAGGATCCGGTAGAAGAGCGGCTTCCATTCTGCAGGCGGCCGCGTCGAGTAGGCGCGCACCAGCTGCAGCATCGAGTCCTGCACGGCGTCGAGGGCATCGTCCTCGTGGCGCAGCGCGAGCTGCGCGATGCGAAACGCCCTGCGCTCGACCGCAATGAAAAACTGGTCGAAGGCAGCGCGGCGCGCGCGGGTGGCGTCCTGCATGTCGTGGCCGTCGCCTCGGGCAAAGGTCATGCTATAAGCGCGCGGCAAGGCCGCAACTGCGTCCATGCAGCAAGATAACGCGCCCGCGGGCGATGCGTTGACGGCGATTGCAAGTTCCTGACAAGCCACGGGTTTTCATTGGCCGAGACCCCCATAGTACGCGTCGCGGTGGATACGCCGCTGCGCAGGACCTTCGACTACCTCGCCGGCGGCGCGGTGCCGCAGCCGGGCGCGCGCGTGCGCGTCCCGTTCGGGCGCCGCCAGCTGGTCGGCATCGTGCTCGAGCTCGGGGCCGATTCCGGGGTGCCACGCGGAAAGCTGAAGTCCATCGGGAGCGTCCTCGACGCGGAGCCCGTGCTCGACGCGGAACTGCTCGCCCTGCTGCGATGGGCCGCAGAGTACTACCACCACCCCATCGGCGAGGTGCTGTTCGCCGCGCTGCCGAAGCTCGCGCGCGAGGGCGCGCCTGCACGCGCGGGACGCACGCTGTGGGCGGCGACCGCGGACGGCGCGGCAGCCCTCGCGGCGAGCGCCCTCAAGCGGGCCCCGCGCCAGCGAGAGGTGCTGTCCGCGCTCGTGCAGGGCGACCGCCTCGACGCCGGCGCGATCGCGGCGCTAGGCACCAATGCCCGCGAGGCCGCGCATGCCCTCGTGAAGCGCGGCTGGGCGGTGGCACGTGAGGCGCCCGATCCCGATCCTGCCGCGGCGACCGGCGCGGGGTCCGTCGGCGAAGGCGAAGCGGGCGGGCGGGCCCGCGCCTCGCCTTTCGCACTCACGCCGGAACAGCAGGCGGCTGTCGATGCGATCGCGGCCGCGCATGATCGCTTCGGTGCATTTCTCCTGCATGGCATCACCGGCAGCGGCAAGACCGAGGTGTACCTGCGGCTCGTCGAGCAGGTGCTGGCGCGCGGGGAGCGCGCGCTGATCCTCGTGCCCGAGATCGGGCTCACGCCGCAGCTCGTCGGCCGCTTCGCGGCCCGCTTTGCGACACCGATCGCGACGTTGCACTCGGCGCTCACCGGCACCGCGCGGCTCACCGCCTGGCGCGATGCGCTGTCGGGACGCGCGCGCATCGTGCTCGGCACACGCTCGGCGGTGTTCGCGCCGATGGCGGGGCTCGGGATCATCGTGATCGACGAGGAGCACGACGCCTCGTTCAAGCAGCACGAGGGCGGCTTTCGCTACTCGGCCCGCGACATCGCGGTGATGCGAGCGCAGCGCGCCGGCGTGCCGATCGTGCTCGGTTCGGCGACCCCGTCGCTCGAGAGCCTGCACAATGCGCAGCAAGGACGCTATGCGCGACTCGAGCTGCCGCGCCGTGCCGGCGAGGCGCTGCCGCCGCGCCTCGCGCTCGTCGACCTGCGCGCCGAGGCGCTGCGCAACGGCCTCTCGACCCATGTCGTCGAGACGATGCGCCGCCATCTCGAAGGGCACGGCCAGGTGCTCGTGTTCCTCAATCGCCGCGGCTACGCGCCGACGCTCGCCTGCACGGCCTGCGGCTGGATCGCGGGCTGCACGTCCTGCGACGCGCGGCTCACCGTCCATGCGCGCGCCGCGCGCCTCAAGTGCCATCACTGCGGCGCCGACGCCGCCCTGCCGACCCGCTGCCCCACCTGCGGTTACGAAGTGCGTGCCGTCGGCCAAGGCACCGAGCGCGTCGAGGAGACCCTCGCGATGCTGTTCCCGCAGGTGCCGCTCGCGCGCCTCGACCGGGACGTCGTACGCCGCGACGAGGAGCTCGCGGCCGTCCTCGCGCGCGTCGCCTCGGGCGAGGCGCGCATCCTCGTCGGCACGCAGATGGTGACGAAGGGCCACGATTTCCCGGACGTGACCCTCGCGGTCGTGCTGAATGCCGACCATGGGCTCTTCAGCACGGACTTTCGCGCGGCCGAGCGCCTCGCGCAGACGATCGTGCAGGTCGCCGGCCGCGCCGGCCGGGGCTCGCGGCCGGGCGAGGTGCTGATCCAGACCGAGTATCCCGGCCACCCGCTGCTCACGAGCCTGCTCGAACGGGGCTACGACGGCTTCGCCGGGACCGCACTCGCCGAGCGGCGCGAGGCGGGTTGGCCGCCCTTCGGGCGGCTCGCCGCGCTGCGCGCGTCCGCGGCCAGCCTGCATGAGGCGGTGGAGTTCCTTGCGGAAGCGCGGCGCCTGCTGGCACCGCCGCCTGCGATCAGGCTGCTCGGGCCGGCGCCTGCCGCGATGGCGCGGCGCGCCGACCGGTTCCACGCGCAGTTGCTGGTCGAGAGCATCGATCGCACGGCCCTGCACCGCTTCCTCGATGCCTGGCTGCCGCAGGCCGAGGGCCTGCCGGGCGCCCGGCGCGTGCGCTGGGCGCTCGACGTGGATCCGCTCGAACTATTCTGACGGCCGCTGCGGCGCCCCGCGGTTGTCCATGCGCTTGCCCTGCGGCATTTCGTCGCGCGTGATCTTGCCATCCTTGTTCTTGTCGAGCTGGTCGAAGCGCCTCGCCAGCATCGGCATGGAGGCCTCCGCCTCGCTGCGCGAAATCGCGCCGTCGCCGTCCTTGTCGGCGGCCTTCCAGTGCTCGACCACGCGATCCTTGACGCGCTCGCGCATGGACTGGCGGGCGGCGTTGACTTCATCCTGCGTCAGGTAGCCGTCCTTGTTGGTGTCGAGCTCATCGAAGCGCCGGTTCGCGCGCTCGACCGCCGCATCGACCGACTCCTTGCGCGAGACGCGGCCGTCGCCGTCCCGGTCGAAATGCCGGATCAGCGATGCCTCGTCCGCCATCGGGCGACCGGGGTCCGGTTGCGGCTCGTCCGCCAGGGCGGCGAGCGGCGCGGCCAGCAGTGCGAGGATCGTCAGGGTCGGTTTCATCGTCTTTCTCCGTCGTCTTCCGCATTTATAACGCAAGCGGACCCTGCCGGTTGACCGCCCGGTTCCGCTAAAATGGCCGCTTGAAAACCGAACTCGAAAAACTGCTCGCCGCGGCCCTCGATCGCCTCGGCGGCACAGGCCGGCTGCCGCCCACCGACCCCGCCCTGATCGTGGTCGAGCGCACCCGCGACCCCAGGCATGGCGACTTCGCCTCGAACGTGGCGCTGCGCCTCGCGAAGGGCGCCGGCCTCAATCCGCGCGAACTCGCGGCCGGGATCATTGCGGCCCTGCCGGCAAGCCCGCTCGTGGCGCGCGCGGAAATCGCGGGCGCGGGCTTCATCAACTTCCACCTGAACGCCGCGGCCAACCTCGATGAGCTGTGGCAGGTGCTCGAGTCGGGCGCGAAGTACGGCCGCAGCGCCGAGCCGGGCGGCGGACGCAAGGTGCTGCTCGAGTTCGTGTCGGCGAACCCCACCGGGCCGGTGCACGTCGGCACGGGCCGGCAGGCGGCCTTCGGGGCCACGCTCGGCAACCTGCTCGAGGCGACCGGCTACGCCGTGCATCGCGAGTACTACATCAACGACGCCGGCCGGCAGATGGACATCCTCACGGCGAGCGTGTGGCTGCGCTACCTCGAGACCTGCGGCGAAGCGCTCGAGTTCCCGTCGAACGGCTATCGCGGCGACTATGTGCGAGCGCTCGCCCGCGCGCTGCAGGCGGTCGCGGCCGACGCCTTCCGCCGCCCCGCCGCCGCGGTGCTCGAGGCACTCCCGCCCGATGCGCCCGCGGGCGGCGACAAGGACAAGTACGTCGACGCGATCATCGAGCGCATGCGCGCCCTGCTCGGCGACGTCGACTTCCGCCGCGTGCTCGATTTCTCGCTCGAGGCGATGCTCGCCGACATCAAGGGCGACCTCGCGGACTTCGGCGTCGGCTTCGACCGCTGGTACTCCGAGCGGACGCTCACGACGAGCGGCGCGATCGACCACGCGCTGGAGGTATTGCGTGGCCAGGGCCGCCTCTACGAAAAGGACGGCGCCACCTGGTTTCGCGCCACGGAATTCGGCGACGACGAGGACCGCGTCGTCGTGCGCGCCAACGGCGAGAAGACCTATTTCGCCTCCGACATCGCCTACCACCTCGAGAAGCGCGAGCGGGGCTTCGAGCTGCTCGTCGACGTGCTCGGCGCCGACCACCACGGTTACGTGGCGCGCGTGCGCGGCGGGCTCGTCGCAATGGGCCAACCGGCCGACTGCCTCGAGGCGATCCTGATCCAGTTCGTGAGCCTGTGGCGCGGCAAGGAAAAGATCCCGATGGGCAAGCGCGACGCGCAGTTCGTCACGCTGCGCCAGTTGCGCGAGGAGGTCGGCACCGACGCCTGCCGCTTCTTTTACCTGATGCGCAGCCACGACCAGCCGCTCGACTTCGACCTCGAGCTCGCGAAGTCGCGCTCGAACGAAAACCCGGTCTACTACATCCAGTACGCGCACGCGCGCGTCGCGAGCGTGATGAAGCAGCTCGCCGCCAAGGGCTATCGCTACGACGAGGCGGCGGCCCGCGCGAACCTCGGCCTGCTCACCGACGAGCACGAGCAGGCCGTGCTCACCGCGCTCGTGCGCTATCCCGAGACCGTGCGCCAGGCCGCGGCCAACCGCACGCCGCACACGGTCGTGCACTACCTGCGCGAACTCGCGAACACCTTCCACACCTGGTACAACGCCGCGACCTTCATCGTCGAGGACCCGGCGCTGCGCAATGCGCGCCTCGCGCTCGCGCTCGGCGTGCAACAGGTGGTGCGCAACGGCCTCGGCCTCCTCGGCGTGTCCGCACCGGAATCGATGTGAGGCCGACCGCGCGCGACTACAAGTCGGTCAAGGGCAGCGGCTTCGACGCCGGCCGCTATCGCCAGTTCGGCTACGGCCTTGCCTGCGGGCTAGCCGTCGCGCTGCTCGTGTTCGTCGTGATGAACCAGCGCGCATTGCAACCCGCCGCCGCGCAACCCCGCCCCGAGCCGCGCGCGGCCGCGCCGGCCGAGGCCGCGCCGGCGGGCGATGAGGCGGGTGGCGCGCAGTACGATTTCTACGAGATGCTGCCGAAGTTCGAAGTCGTGGTGCCGGAGAAGGACCGTGACGTGAAGCCGGACGCGCCCGCATCGACGGTCGAGCGGCCCGGCGTCTACGTGCTGCAGGCCGGGTCCTATCGCAACCAGCCCGATGCCGAGCGCGTGCGCTCGCAGCTCGCGCTGCAGGGCATCCAGGCGGTGGTGCAGCGGGTCGCGGTCGATGCCGACGTGTGGCATCGCGTGCGCATCGGGCCGATCTCCGATCTCAGGGAACTCAACCGCGTGCGCGACCGGCTGCGGGCCGCTGACATCGACGCGCTCGTGATCCGCGTCGGGGATTGAGCATGGGGCCGCAGCCGTCGGGCAGGCCGCCCGGTCGCTTCGCATGGCGGGCCGCCACGATCCTGGCCGTCGCGGCGACGGCACTCGCCGGCTGCGCATCCGCGCCACCCGCCGCACCGGCGCCGCCTCCCGCCGAAGCCGTCGCGCCACCGCCGCCGACCCTGGTATCGATCGCGTCGGTCGGCGACATCATGCTCGGTACCGACTACCCGAGGGACATCCTGCCGGACGACGACGGCGCCGGCTTCCTGCGCCACGTCGCGCCGATCCTGTCGGCGGCGGACATCGCCTTCGGCAACCTCGAGGGCGTGCTGATGGACGGGGGCGAGCCCGCCAAGCAGTGCGGCAGCTCGACGCGCTGCTTCCTTTTTCGCACGCCGACCCGCTACGCGGCGTATCTCGCCGCCGCGGGCTTCGACGCACTCAGCCTCGCGAACAACCACGCACGCGACTTCGGCGAGGCGGGCCGCGACTCGAGCATGGCGGCGCTCGACGCGGTCGGCATCCGCCACTCCGGCCGCGAGGGCACGTGGGCGGAGATGGTCGTGAAGGGCGTCCGCGTCGCGATGATCGCGTTTGCGCCGAACGTCGGCGCGAACTCCCTCAACGACCATGAAATCGCCGTGGAGCGCGTGCGGGCGCTCGCCGCGGCCAACGACATCGTGATCGTGTCGTTCCACGCGGGCGCCGAGGGCGACGGCGCGGAGAGGCTGCCGTTCGCGCGCGAGTTCTACGCCGGCGAGGATCGCGGCGACGTCGTGATGTTCGCGCACGCCATGGTCGACGCCGGCGCCGACCTGCTCATCGGCCACGGCCCGCATGTCCCGCGTGCGATGGAGCTGTATCGCGATCGCCTGATCGCCTACAGCCTCGGCAATTTCGCGACCTATTACGGGATACGCGTCGAAGGCAACCGCGGCATCGCGCCGATCCTCACCGCGCGCCTCGACGCCGAGGGCCGCTTCCGCGGCGGCCATATCGACTCCACGGTCCAGTTGCGGCCGGACGGCCCGTCGATCGATCCGGAAGGCCGGGCACTCCTGCTCATGCGCTCGCTGACCGCGGAGGCGTTCCCGGACGGCGCGCTCGTGCTCGAGGACGACGGCAACGTGACGGCCCGCTGAAGCGCGCGGCGCCCGCCCGCAGCCCGACGCTCAGCCCGCGCGCACCGCGAGCAACTTGTCGATCCGCTTGCCGTCCATGTCGATCACCTCGAATCGCAGGCCACGCCAGGTGACGACGTCGCCCGCCTGCGGGATGCGGCCGAGGCGAGCGAGCACGAAGCCCGCGGCCGTGTGGTAGTCGACCGATGCCATGTCCCGCCGCCCGAGCGCACGTTGCAGCTCGTCGATCGGCAGGTGGCCGTCGATCAGCAGCGAACCGTCCTCGCGCGCAACGATCTCCGGCCGCTCGCGGCTGCCGACGTCCGGCAGCTCGCCGGCGATCGCCTTCAGGATGTCGATCGGCGTCGCCACCCCTTCCACCGCGCCGTACTCGTCGATCACCACGGCGAGATGCGTGCTCGAGCGGCGGAACTGGTCCAGCATCTGCATGACGGTGATGCTCTCCGGCACGTGCAGCGCCGGCATCAGGTCGTGATCCGGGTCGAGGCTGCCGCGGCGCAGGGCTTCACTCAGGTTGGCGAGCGTCAGCACGCCCGCGAGCTGCTCGAGCGAACCGTGGGCCGCGAGGAAGCGCGCATGGCCGCTCTCCTTGGCTTCCTGCCACAGCTTCGCCAGCGGCTCGTCGAGATCGAGCCAGACGATGTCCTGGCGCGGCACCATCACCGCGCCGACGCGCTGGTCGGCGAGCGCGAGCACGCCTTCGATCAGCCGCTTTTCGCTCGCGAGGAAGACGCCGGAGCGCGTGCCCTCGGCGATCATCGCGCGCACGTCGTCCTCGGTCACCGACTTCTGCGAGGCCGCCGGCACCGGCACGATCTTCAGCAGCACATCGACCGTGCCGCGCAGCAGCCACACGAAGGGTGTCATCGCGACCGAGAATCCGCGCATCAACGGCGCGACCAGGATCGCGAGTCCCTCGGCATTCTCGAGGGCGATGCGCTTCGGCACGAGCTCGCCGAGGATCAGCGTCACGAACGTGACCGCGACGACGATCGCCGAGAACGCGATCTCCTCGGCGTACGCCATCGGGACGCCCCAAGCCGCGATCACGTCGTCGAGCTGCGCCGCAAGCGTCGCGCCGCTATACACGCCCGTCACGATGCCGATCAGCGTGATGCCGATCTGCACGGCGGAGAGGAAGCTGGTCGAGTCCTCGAGCAGCGCGAGCGCGACGCGAGCACCGCGGCTGCCCTGCTCCGCCCGGACCTGCAGGCGTGCGCGCCGCGAGGACACGAGCGCCATTTCGGCCAGCGCGAAGAAGCCGTTCAGCAGGACGAGGACCAGGATGACGAGGA
This sequence comes from Pseudomonadota bacterium, assembly GCA_963204835.1. Taxonomy (GTDB): domain Bacteria; phylum Pseudomonadota; class Gammaproteobacteria; order Steroidobacterales; family Steroidobacteraceae; genus CADEFQ01. The sequence goes on along the minus strand of CAUJHJ010000055.1, from coordinate 10,841 downwards.
TTTCGGCGGAAACCATGGGCCTTGCGCGGCGACCGGGCAGTGCAGGGTAGCACGGGCGGCAGAATGCGGCCGGCCCGCCGTCCTGCGACAATGCGCAAGCATGCACGAACCCGCCCGTCGCACGGTGCTGATCGCGGACGACCATCCGCTCTTTCGCGCGGCGCTGCGCCGCGCGGTCGAGGAAGCCATGGGTGGAGCCGTGGTGATCGAGGTGGCCGACGCCGTGGCGCTGCGCGCCGCCGCCGCCGGCGCGCCCGATGCCGACCTCGTGCTGCTCGACCTGATGATGCCGGGCAGCCGCAGCTTTGCGCCGCTCGCCTGGCTGCGCAGCCAGCATCCCGGCATGGCCGTGATCGTGGTATCGGCCAACGAGGGCGCCGACGCCGCCCGCGCCGCGCTCGCCTTCGGCGCCGCCGGTTACGTGCCGAAATCGGCGCCGCTCGGCGATCTCATCGCCGCGATCCGCGCGGTGCTCGACTGCGGCCAGTGGTTTCCGGCGGCTGCGCTCGAGGCGGGCGGCAACGCGGCCGCGGGCCAGGTCGCGATCGCAGCGCGCCTCGCGAGCCTGACTCCACAGCAGTTCCGCGTGCTCGAGTTGCTCGCGCTCGGCAAGCCCAACAAGCAGATCGCGGCCGAGCTCGGCATCACCGAGCAGACCACCAAGGCGCACGTCTCCGCGACGCTCGCCAAGCTCGGCGCGCGCAACCGCACGCAGGCGACACTCGCGTTCCGCTCGCTCGAGATTCAGGACGCGGAGCCGCTGTCCCTCGACGGCTGATCGGCCGCGTGCAGCACCGCCCGGCGCAGCACGCTATGCAGTGCGAGCGGCCGCACCGGCTTGCGCAGGCAGGCGCCGCCCGCGGCCTCGACTTCGTCGCGGATGGCGTCGGCTGCGTCGGCAGTGATCACGACCAGCGGCAGGTCGGCGCCGATCGCGGCACGGATCCGCGCCGCCACCGCGAGGCCCGTGACGCCGTCGTCGAGGTGATAGTCGACGATCAGCACGTCGGGGCACCAGCCCTCGAGCGGCGGCAGCTCCCGTTCCGCGCCTGCCGCACGCACCTCGCAGCGCCATGATTCGAGCAACGCGACCATCGCACGCAGCACTGCGGCATCGTTGTCGATCACGAGCGCGCGCACTCCATCCAGCGAGCCCGTGGCCGGCGCTCGTCGGGCGGGCCGCGCGAGCACCGGCGCCGCCGTGCCGCGCGGCACCTCGACCGCGAACAGCGAGCCGCGCCCGGGCGTGGAGCGCACGATGAGCCGGTGCCCGAGCCGCCGCGCGATGCGGTCCGCGATGGCGAGCCCGAGGCCAAAGCCCTTGCCCGCGGCGGCGTCGCCGGTGCGCGCCGTAGGCGCCCGGTAGAACTCCTCGAAGATGCGCCCGAGCTGGTCGCTTGCGATGCCGGGACCGGTATCGCGCACCTCGATGCGCAGCAACCCGCCCCGCCGCCGGCATGCCACGAGGACGCCGCCCGCGGCGGTGTAGCGGATGGCGTTCGCGACGAAATTCTGCAGCACCCTGCGCAGCAGCTTCGCATCGCTGCGCGCGATCGCATCACCCGATCGCATGCGCAGCTCGAGCCCCCGGGCGCGCGCGCTCAGCGCAAACTCCGCCTCGAGCGCGCCGAACAGTTCCCGGACCGGCACGTCGCTCTCCTGCGCCTGCACGACGCCCGCGTCGAGCTTCGAGATGTCGAGCAGGTCCGTCAGCACGCCCTCCGCCGTGCGCAGGCAGTTCTCGATGTCGCCGACGAGTCCTTTGTGCTCGGGCCGCTCGAGCTTCTGCAGCAGCGCGCCGGCAAACAGGCCCGCCGCATTGAGGGGCTGCAGCACGTCGTGGCTCGCGGCGGCGAGGAAGCGGGTCTTGCCGAGGTTGGCGCGCTCGGCGGCGGCCTTCGCGACGGCGAGCTCCTCGTTCATGGCCGACAGGGCGCGGGTACGCTCGGTGACGCGCTGCTCGAGCGCGGCCTCGGTGCGCTTGTACTCGGTGACGTCGGTGTAGCTGGTCACGAAGCCGCCGCCCGGCATGCGGTTGCCGCGGATCTCGAGCACCGTGCCGTCCGGCCCGACGCGCTGGTAGACGTAGTCGGTGCCGCGACGCAGGTGTGCCATGCGCCGCGCCACGAGCAGGGCCGCATCGCCGGCGCCGAGCTCGCCACGCGCCGCATTGAACTCGAGCACCTCCAGGATCGGCTTGCCGATGTAGAGCAGGTCCGGCGGATAGTCGAACAGCTTTAGGTAGCGCTGGTTCCACGCGACGAGCCGCAGCTCGTCGTCCACCACGCTGATGCCCTGGCTGACGTTCTCCATGGTCGCTTGCAGCAGGTCCCGGTTGAACTCGAGCGCGCGCGAGGCGCGATCCACGATCGAGACGACGTCCTCGAGCACGAGTTCCTTGCCGGACACCGCGGCATCGATCACGCGGCGCGCGGACGCCGCGCCGATCACGGAGCCGAGCAGGCGTTGCGCCGACTCGAGCTGCGCCGCGCTCGCGCGCCGCGCGGCAGCACCGCCCGCCGCGTCCTCCCCGCCGTGGAACTGGGCGAAATGCTCCGCCGTGCGATGGCTGCCGACGAACTGTGCGACGAGCGCGCGCAGTTCGCGCAGCGTCAGCGCGCCGGGCCGTGCGCCCGGGTGCTCGGAATGCCCGCCATCGGCCGCGTCGACGAACGCCACCGCCTGGATGCGGTCCACCAGCGTGCGGCGCGTGGCAAGCGATCCCGCGACGAGGCCCGCGGCCGTCGCCAGCAGGCTCGCTGCGAGCCCGTGCGCGAGCGGGTTGACGCCCTCGATGCCGAGCAGCGCGGTCGGCCGCAGCCAGGCGAGGCCGAAGGGCCCCGTCGCCACGAGCGAGGCCGGCAGGTAGCCCGCCGAGGCGAACACCGGCACGATCAGCGTGTAGAGCCACACGGCGAAGCCGCAAGCGAGCCCGGTGAGCGCGCCGGCCGCATTCGCCCGCTTCCAGTAGAGCGCCGCGAACACGAGCGGCCCGAAGAGCGCGGCCGCCGCCATCGCGATCTCGCCGATTTCCGCGAGCGCGCCGAGGTACGCGATGGAGCGGTAGTACACATAGGCTGCCGCGAGCAGCAACACGATCGCGACCCGTCGCACGCGCAGCAGCAGGCCCGTGAGGTCGGCACGGCGGCGCAGGGCCGGGAACAGATGCAGCAGCGCGGGCATCGCGATTTCGTTGCAGACCATCGTCGACAGCGCGATGCAGGCGACGATCACCATGCCGGTCGCGGCGGAAAGGCCGCCGATGAAAGTGAGGAGCGCGAGTGCCGGCTGCCCTGCCGCGAGCGGCAGGTTCAGCACGAACAGGTCGGGGTCGAGCGCGTTCGCGCCGAAGGTCACGAGGCCCGCATTGGCGACGGGCAGCACGAACAGGCTGATCGCGACGAGATACAGGGGGAAGAGCCAGCGCGCGATTTGCAGGTCGCGCGGACCCGCATTCTCGACCACCGCGACATGGAACTGGCGCGGCAGGCAGAAGATCGCAAGCACGCCGAGCACGGTGAGCGCGAGGTAGTGGCCGGCGGGGCGCGCCGCCTCCCGCAATGCGCGCACCTGCGGATCGGCGGCGACGCGCGCGGCAAGCTCCGCCGGGCCGTCGAAGAGGCCGAAGGTGACGAAGGCGCCGACGGCGAGCAAGGCGCCGAGCTTGACGAGCGACTCGAAGGCGAGCGCGAGCATCATGCCGGGATGGTGCTCGGTCGCGTCGGCGTGGCGCGTGCCGAAGAGGATAGCGAAGGCCGCGAGCGCGATCGCGACGACGATGGCGGTATCGAAGAAGGCGCGGCCCGCATTGCCATCGATGCCCGCGAGCGCAACGAAGCTGATGTCGATCGCCTTCAGCTGCAGCGCGATGTAGGGCGTGAGCCCGCACACGGCGACGATCGTGACGAGCACCGCCACCCGCGGATCGCGCCCGTAGCGCGCGGCGAGGAAGTCGGCGATCGAGGTGATCTTCTGCTTGCGCCCGAGCCGGATCATCTTGCCGAGGAAGCGCGAACCGAGCAGGAACAGCAGGATCGTGCCGGCGTAGGTCGGCGGCAGCCACCAACCCAGCTTCGAGGACTGGCCGCCCGTGCCGTAAAACGCCCACGAGGTGCAGTACACCGCAAGCGACAGGCTATAGACCCAGGGACGCAGGGCGAGCCCGCGGCCCTCCGCCGCCATGCGATCGCCGAGATGCGCGACCACGAACAGCACGCCCACGTAGGCGAGCCCGAGGAGCGCGATCAGCCACGGTGTCAACATGCCACCGTCATGGTCTCACAGGCTGAAGAGCACCACCGCGAGTATCGTGCCGAGCACGGGAACGATGATGGTCAGCGCGGCAAGGGACGGATAGGCCCCGGCGTACGACTCGCCGCAGATTGCGCGGATCGTGGTCACGACGTAACCGTTGTGCGGCAGCGAGTCGAGCCCGCCGGAGGAGATTGCAACCACCCGGTGCAGCGCCTCGGGATCGACACCCTGGTCGAGGTAGTGCGGCGCGATCAGCGGCAGCGCGATGGTCTGCCCGCCGGAGGCCGAGCCGGTGAGGCCCGCGATCACGCTGACCGCGATGGCCGCGCCGATCAGCGGGCTGCCGGGCAGGCTCGTCATCGCCTCGACCGCCGCCTGGAAACCGGCGGTGAGCTTGGCGACGCCGCCGAAGCCGACCACGGCGGACGTGTTGGCGATCGCGACCAGCGCACCGAGCGCGCCGGCCGCCGCGGCGGCGCCGATGCGCTGCGCATAGCGGAAGTTGAGCGCCAGCGCGCTGAGCACGCCCGCGCCGAGCGCGACGATCAGCGCCGACTGCGCCAGTCGCCCATGCAGCAGCCATGACACCCCGAGCACCACGACAAGCGGCAGGAGGCCGCGCCAGACGGCGGGCAGGTTGCGATCGTGCGGCTCGGGATCGTTGCCGCGCGCCTCGAAGCGCTCGCCACCCGCGCTCGCCGCACGCACCATGCGCATCAGCCACCACTGGCCGAGTGCGAGCATGAAGAGCGCGACGACGAGGCTGACCTCCCAGCCCGCATAGGCCGTGGTGCCGAGGAAACGGGTCGGGATCCAGTTCTGGATTTCGGGCGAGCCGGCGGAGGTCATCGTGAAGGTGACCGAGCCGAAGGCGATGGTCGATGGAATGAAGCGGCGCGGCAGGTCGGCGCGGCGAAAGAGGCTCACGGCCATCGGATACACGGAGAACGCGACCACGAAGAGGCTCACCCCGCCATAGGTGAGCACGGCGCAGGCGAGCACCACCGCGGCGACCGCGTGCTTCGCGCCGAGCCGGCCGACGATCCAGTGGGCGACGCTGTCGGCCGCCCCGGTGCATTCCATCATCTTGCCGAAGAGCGAGCCGAGCAGGAACATGAAGAACCAGTCCTGCACGTAGCCCACGAAACCGCTCATGTAGCTCGCGGTGAAGCTCGGCGCACCCTCGGCCGCAAGCTGCGGGAAGATCGCGAAGCCCGACGTGGCGGCTACCAGCAGCGCGCAGAGTGGCGCCGCGATAAGCAGGTCGGTGCCGCGCATCGTCAGCCAGATGAGCAGCGCGAGCCCGAGCAGCAGTCCGAAAAAACTCAGCATAGGGCACGCAAGGTGCCCGCTTCGGGGCCGTGGGCTCCATAGTACTAAGGTACCAATGCGGACCCGGGGGTGGCGGCGTAGCTTGCCGGTCATCCAGCAGGAGGGGAGTTCCATGACGATCAGAGAAACGACGCCGTTCGCCATTGCGGCGCTGGCGAGCCTCGCGGCGAGTGGCGTGGTTGCGACACCGGCGCGCGCCCAGGAGTCGGCCGCGAATGCTGGACCCGTGCTCGAGGAAGTCGTCGTGACGACGCGGCGGCGCGAGGAAAGCCTGCAGGACGTGCCTGCGGCAGTCTCGGCCTTCTCGGCCGACCAGCTGCGCGAACTCGCGATCACCAACCTCGAGGACATCAACTCCCTCGCCCCGAACATCAAGGTCAATCCCGGTCGCGCCACGAGCAACACGATCAACGCCTACATCCGCGGCGTCGGCCAGAACGACCCGCTGTGGGGCTTCGAGCCGGGCGTCGGCATCTACATGGACGACGTGTACATCGCCCGCCCGCAGGGCGCGCTGCTCGACGTCTACGACGTGCAGCGCATCGAGATCCTGCGCGGCCCGCAGGGCACCCTCTACGGCAAGAACACGCTCGCGGGCGCCATCAAGTACGTGACGCGCGACATCGTCGGGGAGCCCTCGTTCGATGCGACGGTGGCGGCCGGCAGCTACGGCCAGCTCGACCTGAAGCTCGCGGGCTCGCACGCGCTCGGCGAACACGTCTACGTGGGCGCCTCGCTCGCCAAGCTCACGCGAAACGGCTACGGCGAAGTCGTGGCGGATGCGAGCCCCTACCAGTTCAACCACGTCGGCGAGGACGTCAGCGACAAGAACATCCTGGCCGGCCGCGGCGAAGTGAACTTCCTGTGGGGCGATTCGAGCCGCCTGCGCATCATGGGCGACTTCGTCAAGGACACCTCGAACGTGCGCGGCGGCCAGCGCCTGAACGACGTGTTCGGCCCAAGGCTCGACAGCCGCTACGACGTGCGCAACGACATGCCCGTCAACGAGGAGAACTTCGAGAACAAGGGCCTGGCTGCGACCTACACGGTGTCGCTCAACGACGCGTGGGCGCTGAAGGCGGTCGGCGCCTATCGCGAGGGCGACGGCACCACCTTCCTCGACTTCGAGACCCGCAACGTCAACCAGTTCAACGTGCCGGCGAAGTACTCCGACCACCAGGGCAGCGGCGAGCTGCAGGTGAACTACACGGGCGGGCGCATCAAGGGCGTCGGCGGCGTCTACTACTTCGATGGCACGGCGGCGGGCTCGTTCGATGCGGTGCTCGGCACCTTCCCGCTGTTCGGCGGCCTGATCGGCCTCACGCAGGGCGCCGTCTCGACCGAGAGCGTCGCGGCTTACTTCGACGGCACGTTCTCGCTGACGGATCGCTGGGACATCAACTTCGGTGCGCGCTACAACGAGGACAAGAAGGATGCCCGCGTGTTCGTCGCGCAGTTCGGCGGCCAGATCCCGGCCAACACGGGCATGTTCGACCCGGCGCACCTGCCAACGGGCGTCTTCCCGCTCGGCGCGCCGCAAAGCAACTACACGAGCAAGCGCACCGACAGCGAGCTCTCGCCGAAGCTCGGCGCCGACTTCAAGGTCAACGACGACATCATGGTCTACGCGCAGTACAGCGCCGGCTTCAAGAGCGGCGGCTTCGACATGCGCGGCAACGCCACGGTGTTCCCCGGCACGGTCGACGGCTACAAGCCCGAATCGGTCGACAACTACGAGCTCGGCCTGCGCTCCACGGTGCTCGACGGCCGCCTGCGCTTCAATGCGACGGTCTTCTACGCCGACTACACCGACGTGCAGATCACGACGCAGCAGTTCGTCACCGTGATGGGCGTGCCGACGAACGCGACGGCCGTGCTGAACGCCGGCAAGCAGGTGAACCAGGGCGTGGAGATCGAGTCGACCTGGCAGCCGCTCGATGCGTTCACGCTCTCGGCTTCGATCGGCTACCTCGATGCCGAGTTCAAGGAGTTCTACGCCTCGAACCCGGCGAGCCCGGGCACGATCCAGAATTTCGCCTCGGTGACGCCGGTCATCAACGCGCCGGACTGGACCGCCTCGCTCGACGCGCAGTACCGCTTCGACGTCGGCGCCGGCAAGGCGGTGGCGCGACTTGGCTACCAGTGGCGTGACGACACCTCGATCGCCCCGCCGCCGTTCACGAAGACGAGCCCGACCGACCAGCCGGCTTACGGACTGCTGGACCTCGGCCTGTCCTACCTGACGGCCGATTCGCACTGGCGCCTCGCGGTCGATGCGAAGAACGTCACCGACAAGGCCTATCGCACGGCCGGCTACGACTTCGGCACCACCGGCACCTTCGCGAACGTGAGCCAGATCGGCTACTACGGCCCGCCGCGCACGCTCACCTTCAGCGTGAGGTACCAGTACTGAGAAGAGGATTGAAGCGAACGGCTGACGGCTGACAGCCAGAACGAAGAGGCCGCGGCGGGGGAACCTGCCGCGGCCTTCGCGTTGGTGCCGGGTTTTCGGTTGTTCGGTTATTCATCTTCACTTCGGAATGCGGAGCTCCCGTCCCGCGGTGATGATCGCATCCGCGCCCGGAGCCGCCAGGATCTCCTGGCGGACGACCTGGCTCGGCGGCAGCTGGCCGAGTTCGCCCCGCAGGCGCGCGGCCATCAGGTCCATCGCGGCATCGAGGACCGGCTGCATCGCGACATAGTGGCCGGCGAAGCCCGGCAGCGGCAGGAAGGCATCGAAATGCTGGCCGCGCTCGACCTCGTAGTAGCGGATACCCGCGCTGCCGGCGGCGACGCTCGCCGCGAAGTACGGTCGCGACGTGTGATTCACGGGGATGAGGCCGTCGCCACGGCCATGCATCACGATCAGCGGACGCGCGTCGGCGCGCGGATGCGCCGCGACGGCGGCCGTGCCCGGCGCCACGGCGGCACCCAGGCCGCGCAGGCACGACGCCAGGTCGATGCTGCCGAAATTGGCGACCCGCTGGGCGCCAGTGGCATCCGGCATCACGAGATTGATCCCCGCCGTCGGCGCGATGCCGCTGCTGTCGGCGAACAGTCGCGCGAACTCCTCGCCGGTGAGCGCGCGCGGCGCACCCTTCGCGTCGGTCGCGCCAAAGCTCACGCCGCAAGGCAGCTCATCGGGCGCCATTCGGGCGAAGGCCGCCGCGTACGACACCGCCACTGCGCTCCAGAGCGAAGCATGCACGTTCACGTGCCCGAGCCGTAGCGCCTCGGGCAGGATGCCGAGTGCGAGGATGCGCTCGCGCGCGGCGGAAGCGAGCGCGGCCACGCCCGGGCCGTTCGCCGCGATCTCGCCGCGCGCCGCGAGGTCGCGACACCATTGCTCGAGTACCGGCCGTGCGGCCGTGGTCGCAGCCAGGAAAGGCGCGGTCGGGTCGTCGTCCGCGAGCACGGCGCAGGGCTGCAGCAACAGCTGCGCCACCGCGAGGTCGTACAGGGGCCTCGCCTGATAACCGAACAGCCGAAAACCCGGCACCGTGATGTTCGGTTCGGAGACCACCGCGCCGTCGATCCAGCCCGCGCGGTCGAGTTCCATCGCATGCAACACCGTCCCGCCACCGTTCGAAATGCCGGCGGCGATCACGAGCGTATTGGCCGGCGCAAGCGGCGCGGCGCGACCCGGGTACTCGCGATTCAGGAGATCGAAAGCGACATCGACGGCCTGCAACAGGTACTCGCCCCAGTGCGCCTCGACATTCAGGCCGGAGTTCGCGTGGCGGAAGAGCACCGCATCGGGCCGCTTCGCCTTGAGCCGGGCGACCGCCGCCGCATCGGGCGAGAACGAAAGCAGCGGATCACCGGCCATGCCCACCGTGCCGTCGATGCGCAGCCCGCGGCCGCTCGCCACGTCGAAGGCCCCACTGCCGGTGCCCTTGTCGGTGTGGACGACGGCGCAGCCGTGGCGCAGCCCCCAGCCTCCAGCCGTCGGCAGTGCACCGTAGATGCCGCGCGATCCCGAACTCGCCACCGCGACGAGGCAGGGCCTCGCGGGATCGAAGTTGTGCGGAACCTGCAACATCGCCGTCGAGGGGCCTGCCGCCGATCGCAGGCCGACCAGCAGCTCGACGCCCGCGACTGCAGGCCCGCCACCCGGCGCCGCGGCGAGGTCGGCAAGGCCACGGTAGTTCATGTAGATGGCGCGCCGGCGCAGCTCGCGCGCGGTGGGATGCGACGGATCGACGAACCCCGGTGGCGCACCGAGCAGCCCGGCCGCGCCGAGGCCCGCCGTCAGCAGGTCGTCGCTGGTCCCGTCGAGCTCGTAGCGGATCGGCTCACCGATGCGCTCGGCGTGCAATGCGGGTACTGGAGCCGTGGCGGCGCATCCGGACAACAGGACGACACCGAGCGTCGCGGCGAGGTATCGAGGCGATTGCGTGTTCATGGCGCCAGTTCAACCCGATCCGCGCGGGGGCAGAATGATACTAAAGTATCAGGGCCTTCCGGCACGCGGCTGGGCTAGCGTGTCGCCATGCCTGCACGACGCATCCTGATCACCGGCGCCGGCAGCGGCATCGGTGCCGAGCTCGCGGTACTGCTCGCCGCCGCCGGCCACGAAATCGTCGCCACCGACATCGATCGCGCGGCGGCCCTGCGGGTGGCCGACGACATCGTGGAGCGTGGTGGAACCGCGAGCGGCTACGGCCTTGACGTGACACAGCCCTCGGCGATCGAGACGGCCGTGCGCGCCGCCGGGCGCGTCGACGTCCTCGTGAACAACGCCGGGCTGCAGCACGTGGCGCGCCTCGAGGAGTTTCCCGCGGACCGCTGGGCCTTCCTCATCGCAGTGATGCTCACGGGCGCCGCCAACATGGCGCGCGCCGTGCTGCCCGGCATGCGCGCTCGCAACTTCGGCCGGATCGTCAATATCGGCTCGATCCATTCGCTGGTCGCCTCACCGTACAAGAGCGCCTACATCGCCGCCAAGCACGGGCTGATCGGACTGTCGAAAACCCTGGCGCTCGAAAACGGCGACGTCGACGTCACGGTGAACACGATCTGCCCGGTGTACGTGCGAACGCCACTCGTCGAGAAGCAGATCGAGGCGCAGGCGCGCGAACACGGCATTTCGCCCGAGCGCGTGGTCAGCGACATCATGCTGCGGCCGATGCCGAAGAAGGCCTTCGTCACGGTGGCCGAGATCGCCGCGCTCACCGAGTACCTGCTGTCGGATGCGGCCCGCAACGTGACCGCCCAGGCGATCGCGATCGACGGGGGATGGACGGCGCAGTAGG
>CAUJHJ010000054.1 GCA_963204835.1 Pseudomonadota bacterium | reverse complement strand
GCCGCCACCACCGCCGGCACGCTCGATCGCGCCTTCCTGTTCGGCGCCGCGCAGCCGGCGGCACCGCTGCCGATGAGCGAGTTCACGCCACCCGCAGGCGCCCGCGCGCCGCTGCACGCCTTCGAGGGGCGCCTCGTGCTCTCGCGCGAAAGGCTGCTCGGTGCGATGCAGGTGCACAGGGACGACTACGGCACGTCGAAGTCCGCTCCCGACATCCTGCGCCACCTGCCGCCCTTCGATTTCGAGTTCGTCACGAGCGGCGACGCGCTGGTCCCGGTCCGGCGCGGCAGTATTCCGTCGCAGCACCCCCAATGGGAGTACGTGCTCGAGCCCGGCCGCCTGTGGACCGACCCGGCGGATGGCGGCCTCACGCGCGCCGCGCTGCCCTTCTCTCTCGAGGAGCGCAACGCCAACTGCCTGCACAACGGCGTCATGACCTTCCTGTTCGACGCGAACGGCCAGGTCTCGCGGGTCGCCTACCAGGTCAGCAGCGAAACCTGCGCCTACCTCAAGCTCGACCTGTGGGGCGTACTGCCGGCCCGCTATCGCATTGCGAAGGTCGCGCGGTCGGCGGATATCGTGTCCGCCTACGCGCGCGAGGTCGCGGCCCGGCTGCCGACCCGGCCCATCGAGGCGCTCGCAACCGACCACCCCGGCGCGGATCCCGCAGCCTTCGGCAGTCCCGGGGAAGTGCCGCGCGAGGACATGACCGCCTTCGGCTTCGTGATCGACGGCGTGCACTATGTGGGCGGCTGCGGCACGCGCGCAGGGCCCTACCCCTTCTGCGACGTACTCGACCTGCCCTCCTATTCCCTTGCCAAGAGCCTCGTCGCGGGACTCGGCAGCCTGGCGCTGGCGCGCGAGTTTCCGGGCGTGCTCGACGAACGCATCGTCGACCATGTTCCCGCGTGCAAAAGCGCGGGCGGCTGGGACGACGTGCGCTTCCGCGACGCGCTCGACATGGCGACGGGCCACTACGACTCCCCGCTCTACGACGAGGACGAGAAATCGTCCGCGATGCTGCGGTTCTTCATTCCCGAGGACCATCTCGCGAAAATCGAATTCGCCTGCCGCCACTTTCCTCGGCGCGCAGCGCCCGGTACGCAGTGGGTCTACCACACGATCGACACCTACATCCTCGGCACGGCGCTCGAATCCTTCGTGAAGCGCAAGCTCGGCCGGGGCCATGACTTCTACCGCGACATCCTCGTGGCAAGGCTTTGGGGACCGCTCGGTTTGAGCCCGGTGCTGCGCGAAACCCGGCGCACGCGCGACCAGGCCGCGCAGGCCTTCACGGGCTGGGGCCTGACGCTGCACCGGGACGACATCGCCCGCATCGGACAATGGCTCGCCGCACCGGGCGGACCGCGCATCGGGGGCGCCTCCCCGTTCGATGAGGCGCAGATGCGCATCGCCCTGCAACGCGACCCGCGGGACCGCGGCCTGCGCGCCATCGACGACAGTTTCCGCTACGCACGCGGCTTCTGGGCGCACGACGTCGCGCGCTACATCGGCTGCCCGCAGCCGGTGTGGGTGCCCTACATGGCGGGCTTCGGCGGCATCAACGTGCTGCTGCTGCCGAACGGCACGGTCTATTACTATTTCAGCGACGGCGAAGCGTTCCGCTGGGCGGGTGCGGCGGTTGAGTCAAGCCGGATCCGTCCGTACTGCAAGGGGGAGTCAGATTGAGCACCGTAGCGCTGGCGCAAGCGGCAAGCCATGCGCGCCGCGAGCCTGACGGCCTCGTGGCCGCCCTGTTCCTCTCCTTCCTCGCCACGGCCGGCATCTTCTACGTCAACATCATGCCGGCGCTCGTCTCGGGGCTCATCTCGGGGCTCGGCTTCAGCCAACGGGAAGCCGGCTTCGTCGGCTCGGCGAACCTCTACGGCGCCGCCGCCGGCGCGCTCACCATCGTGCTGCTCATCGCGCGCGTCGCGTGGCGCAAGGCGTCGGTTGCGCTGCTCGCCGGGCTCATGGCGATCGACGCACTCTCCATGGCCGTGCAAGCGCCGTGGGTGATGATTCCGCTGCGCGCACTGCACGGCTTCATCGGTGGCATGCTGGTCGGCGTCGCGTTTGCGGTGATCGCGCGCACGAAGTCGCCCGACCGCGTCTTCGGCGTGCTGCTGTTCGTGCAGTTCGGGCTCGGCGGGCTCGGCGTCATGACCTTGCCCCGCCTCGTGCCGCTCTACGGCACCGGTGTCCTGTTCCTGGCCCTGATCGCCTTCAGTGCGGTGACGCTCGCCATGCTGCCCTTCCTCGGGCCCTATCCACCGCGCCCCGCGGCCGCCACGCGGGCCACGGAAAACGGCTCCGCGTCGCGACCGCGCTTCGTGCTCGCGCTGCTTGCGATCTTCCTCTTCCAGGCCTCCAACATGGGGCTCTTCGCTTACATCATCGAACTCGGCAGCGCGGCGGGACTGCCGAGGGAGTTCATTTCCACTTCGGTGGGTATCGCCACGTGGGTGGGCGTCGCCGGCTGCCTGCTCGTAATCGCACTCGCCACGCGCTTCGGGCGCAGCTTGCCGCTCGCGATCGGCCTCGTGGCAACGCTCGCCGGCATCTGGGTGCTGCACTATTCCGGCGACCGGCTCGTCTTCGTGCTCGCCAACTGCATGACCGGCATCACCTGGTCGCTCGTGATGCCCTACCTGCTCGGGCTCGCCTCGGCCTTCGACAGCACGGGTCGCGCAGCCGCACTCGGTGGCTTTGCGTCGAAAATGGGCCTCGCTTCGGGGCCATTGCTCGGCGCGCTGTTCCTGCGCGGCGACGACTACGGGCTCCTCATCAACCTGTCCTGCGCCGGCATCGTCGCCTGCGCGGCGGCGGCGCTGTGGCCCGCGCGCAGCATCGATCAGGCCACACGCCCGAGCAGCTGAGTTCTCGCCACGGGGATTCGGCCGCAAGCACCGGAGTGCCTTGCTGCCCGAGGGCGCGCAACATGCGCCCCATGCTGAAACTGCACGACTACCTGCCGTCTCAGAACGGCTTCAAGGTCCGCATGCTGCTGCAACACCTGCGCCTGCCGTACGAGCACGTGCCGGTGGCGATTTTCCAGGGCGAATCGCGCACGGCCGCGTTCCTCGGGAAAAATCCCCTTGGCGCGATCCCGGTGCTCGAGCCCGAGCCCGGCGTCTACATTGCCGAGTCCAACGCGATCCTGTGCTACCTCGCGGAGGGCACGCCTTACCTTCCGGCCGATCGACTCGCGCGGGCGCGCGTCCTGCAGTGGCTCTTCGTCGAGCAGTACAACATCGAACCGACCATCGGCACGCTGCGGTTCTGGATGCTCACCCACCGGCTCGGGACGAGGCAGGCCGAAGCCGCCGCGAAGCGCGCGGCGGGCGAGCGCGCGCTGGACGCCCTCGAGCGGCACCTCGGCCGGCATCCGTTCCTCGCAAACGACCGCTACTCGATTGCCGACATCGCCGTGTTCGCGTACGGCCATCTCGCGGCGGACGCGAGCTTCGATCCGGCTGCGCGCCCATCCTTCCTACGCTGGGTGGAGCGGGTCAGGACCGAGGCGGGAACGCTGCCGCCCATTCATCCGTACCCGCCGGACGCGATGGCCTGACGCCGTCGCTGCCATGGGCAGCGCAACGGGCGGGCTACGCGAGTGCGCGCCTGAAGAGTGCGAGCATCTGGCTCCAGGCCTTCTCGGCTTGGGTCTGGTCGTAGACGCGCGAATCGGGCGGGCACCAGCCGTGCCTGGTGCCCGCGTAAACCTCGATCTCGGCGAGCAGGTGTGCGGCGGCAAACGCTTCGCGCAGGCGGTCTTTCACCAGGGGCTGGCGCTCGTCGTCGTTCGCGGCGATCGCGATCAGGAACTGCGCCTTCATCTTCGGGATGAGCAGGTGAGGGCTGTCGGGCTTGTCGGTGACGAGGCCGCCGCCGTGGAATGAAGCGCCCGCGCCGATGCGATCGGGCAAGGCGGCCGCAGTGCGCATGACGAGCGGCCCGCCCATGCAATAGCCGGTGGTCCCGAGCTTGCGGGCCTTGTCGACCGACGCCTGTGCATCGAGCCAGCCCGCGAAGGCGCGCGCATCGGTCACGGCCGTTTCGGACGACAGCGAACCCGCGAGCGCCATCAGCGCGCTGCGCGTCGCCGGATCCTCGAAATCCGGTCTCTCGGGTGCCGTCGGCGCGCGCTGCTTGCGGTAGAAGGGATTCACGACCAGCACCGAATAGCCGGACTCGGCGAGCCTGCGGCCCATCTGCCGGAAGGCGGGGCGCAGGCCGAAGATGTCGGGCCAGATGAGCACGCCGGGGTGCGCGCCCTGCACAGGATGCACGAAATATGCGTCCGCGGTGCCATCCGGCGTCTTGATGTCGACCTC